>NZ_KI912270.1:1940058-2586744 GCF_000243415.2 Mycolicibacterium tusciae JS617 | reverse complement strand
GCCGGCGACCTTTTGCTGATGTTGTCCGAAGGCACCTTCCCCAATGTCGGCGATGTCGCGATGTCGCGATCGAGCCCGCGCGTGGGAGACGGGTTCATCCGCCTCAATGGCGCCGGCATCGTCACATTCGCCAGCCCGAATGCCATCTCGGCCTACCACCGGATGGGCCTTGCGGCCGAGTTGGAGGGCCACAACCTGGTCACGGTTACCCGCCCGCTGATCTCGGACCCGTTCGAGGCCCAGGAACTGGCCGACCACATTCGCGACTCGCTGGCGGGTGGTTCGAGCATGCGCATGGAAGTCGATGCCGGCGGGGCCGCGGTGCTGCTGCGCACGCTGCCGCTCGTGGTGCACGGCGACGCTGTCGGTGCTGGGGTGATGATTCGCGACGTGACCGAGGTGAAGCGCCGCGACCGCGCCTTGCTGTCCAAGGACGCGACGATCCGCGAGATCCATCACCGCGTGAAAAACAACCTGCAGACAGTCGCGGCGCTGCTGCGCCTCCAAGCGCGCCGCACGAACAACGCCGAGGGGCGTGAGGCGTTGATCGAGTCGGTGCGCCGGGTTTCGTCGATCGCCTTGGTGCACGATGCCTTGTCGATGTCGGTGGACGAAGAGGTGAACCTCGACGAGGTGGTCGACCGGATTCTTCCGATCATGAATGACGTTGCAACCCCAGATGTTTCGGACTCCCCAATCCGCATCAGCCGCGTCGGTGAACTGGGTGTTCTCGACGCCGATCGGGCGACGGCCCTGATCATGGTGATCACCGAACTGGTGCAGAACGCCATCGAGCACGCCTTCGAGGGGTCCGAGCGGGGCTGTGTGACGATTCGTGCCGAGCGTTCGGCACGCTGGCTCGATGTGGTGGTCCACGACGACGGTCGCGGGCTGCCTGACGGCTTCAGCCTCGAGAAATCCGATCGGCTCGGCCTACAGATCGTGCGGACGTTGGTGTCAGCGGAGCTGGACGGCTCCCTGGGCATGCACGAGGTGGACACCGGCGGGACGGATGTGGTGCTGCGGGTGCCGATCGGGCGGCGAGCCCGGCTGGCCCAGTAACTGATCTGACAACTAATGAAAGGGAGTGCTTGACGCACTTCGTGAACTGGATCTGCAAAAAAATACGGCCCCGACTTTCGTCGGGGCCGTAAAACGTTCTATCTGTGGGTTGCCAGTCCTAGACCCCGCTACGGGCCTTGGTACGGGCATTCCGTCGCTTCAGTGCGCGTCGCTCGTCTTCGCTCATTCCGCCCCACACGCCTGCGTCCTGCCCAGACTCCAATGCCCAGGTGAGGCAGTCCGTGGTCACCGGACAGCGGTTGCAGACAAGCTTCGCGTCAGCAATCTGGGCGAGTGCCGGGCCGCTGTTTCCCACCGGGAAGAACAGTTCCGGATCCTCGTCGCGACAGACCGCCTTGTGGCGCCAATCCATAAGATCAATCTCCTTGTCAAAATGTCACGTGTGCGCAGCACAGCGCACGTACGTTTCTTCGGCTGTTAACGCGTGCGCATGAAATGTTTCTGCACTGTTGCATCCGAGTTTTTCACAGGCTGAACAGATGTCAATACTGATGAGTTAACAAGTGGGCAACCTCACTAGTGGGCCCCGTTATCTAAACTCGTATTCCGTTGTACTACACTCGTCTAATCTGCGCCCTCAATCGGGCGATTCCCTGCCGTTATCGCTGGTCAGGGCCTGTGTCTGCCGGCGGTGCGACTACCGCCAAAGCATCTGGATACGCCGTAAACGTCATCGTGTCGCGCAGACCGAGATAGTCGCCGTCGATCTGGCAGGCGACCGGTGTGTCACTCGTCACCCGCAGCTGTGGTAGGTCATCGTCGCGAACCAGATGGTCGGCATCGATGCGGGGCCGTCGCGCCAGCATCTTGCGCACCAGCCTCAGATTGGCCCAAACGTTCATGCTGGTGATAGCGAATACCCCCAGGCCGGTCTCGAACGACGTCGTCGGATTGGTCCACACCGGCCTGGCGTTTGCATAGGTCCACGGGCTGGAGTTCGAGACGAAGACGAAATGCACGCCTTCGATGGGTTCACGGTCGGGCATGTGCAGCGTCAGCGAGGGGTCCCTGCGGGCGCTGGACAGCATTTCGCGGATCGCCACGCGGATGTACCGCGATGCCGTCACCTTGCGGCCCTTGGCGCGTTGGGCCTCGACGGCGGCGACGACGTCGCCGTCCACCCCCATCCCGGCCGTGAACACCGCCCACCGTTCGCCGCAGTCCATCAGTCCGATTCGCCGCCAGGTCTTGCGCCGCCGGTAGGCAGACAGCAGGTCGATGAGTTGGTTGGTCGCCTCGATGGGGTCCGGGCTGATCCCCAGCGCGCGGGCGAAGACGTTGGCCGAGCCGCCGGGAACGACGCCGACCGCAGGCGTGCCCACCCGCGGCCCGCCGACCTCCAGGATTCCGTTGACAACCTCGTTCACCGTGCCGTCGCCACCGTGCACGATCAGCACGTCGACGCCATCGGCGGCGGCGTCACGGCCGATCTCCACGGCATGGCCGCGATGATCGGTGTGGATGACGGTCAGCTTGACCCGGCTCTCGAGCGCGTGGGCCAGCAGATCCCGCGTCGCCGGGGTCGTCGACGTCGCATTGGGGTTCACGATCAGCACGGCGCGCACAGAGGACGACCCTATCTAAAGGTGCAAGCCGAACCTCTACGCTCGAGGTCGTGACCGTTCCCTCACCGGCAACCGTGCGTCAGGCAGCCATCGCGGTGTCCTTGGAAGGCCTTGCAGGCGTGATCGCGGCGGTCTGGTACGTGATCAGTGGGGTGCTCGGAACCGCCGAGCCCGGGATGAACAAGTTCGGCACCGCAGGGTGGTTCGCGGTGATGGGCTCGGCGGTTCTGGCCGCGGGATGGGCGCTGTGGACGGGCCGGCAATGGGGTCGTGGCTTGGCGGTGTTCGCCCAGCTGATCCTGTTGGGGGTGGCCTGGTACGTCGGGACCGGATCGGGACAGTGGCTGGCCGGTGTCGCCGTTGCGGTCGTGGTGCTGGCCGTATTGGCCCTGCTGTTCAGCCCGTCAGCCCTGCAGTGGGCGGCGGCTCAGGATTCGGCGAGCGCCGACAACTCCGGGCCGGACACCCGATAGGTGATCCAGTCGTTCTTCTGTTTGCCGCCAACGGCGTCGTACAGCGCGATCGCGTTGACGTTCCAGTCCAGCACGGCCCACTCCAGCCGGGTGCCGTCGGCGTCGAGGCATTGGCGCGCGAGCGCGGACAGTAGTTTTCGAGCCAGGCCCAGCCTGCGAAACTCGGGCCGCACGAACAGATCTTCGAGATAGATGCCGGCTACGCCCTCCCAGGTGGAGAAGGTGCGGTACCAGATCGCGCACGCGGCGGCGATGCCGTCCACCTCCGCGATATGCGCCCAAGCGGTCGGGGCATCGGAGAACAACGCGGCCCTCAACCGCTCTTCGGTGAGCGTGCACTGGTCGGCGGAATGCTCGAACTCCGCAAGCTCGTACACCATTGCGGTCAATTCGGCCTCGTCGCCCGGTCGTGCGAGGCGGATGAGTTCGGTCATGTCGCCACACCTAGGGCCGCGAACATCGTCTTGAATTTCGTTGTGGTCTCGTCGACTTCGTCGTCCGGCTCGGATTCCGCGACGATCCCACCGCCGGCATAGGCATATGCGGTACGGCGATCGGCCGACAGCTGTGCGCAGCGGATGGACACCACCCAGCGGCCGTCGCCACGCTGATCGCACCAGCCCACTGCGCCCGCGTAAAACCCGCGGTCGCCTTCCAATTCGTTGATCAGTGTTGACGCCGCCTCCGCCGGCACCCCGCCCACCGCAGGCGTCGGATGCAGCGCGATCGCCAAGTCCAATGCGGTAGTAGAGTTTTCACGCAGGCGCCCGCTGATCGGGGTGTAAAGGTGCCACACGGCAGCCGTCTTGTTCAACTTCGGTTCGGCCGAGATCTCCAGGTCGGCGCACAGCGGTTCCAGTGCCACGCGCACCGCGTCGACGACGAGCTGGTGTTCGTGCCGATTCTTCGCCGACGCCGCCAACGCAGCACCGCTCGCCTCGTCGGCCGCCGCATCGGGCAGTCGCGGTGCCGACCCGGCGAACGGCGCGCAGAACATGCGGTCGCCCTGCCGCGCCACCAACAGCTCCGGGCTAGCGCCGATGAGAGCGGTCCCCGAATACCCTCCGCCCGCCGCGGTCAGGTCCGCGAGAAAGGCATTGGTCGCGGGGTCGTGGGCGATCAGTCGATTGAGGAGCGTGCGTGCATCCAGTGGGCCGTCGGCGACCAGCCGCAGCGCGCGGGCCAGTACCACCTTGTGCAGGCCGCTCGCCGGGTCGCGCAGGCGCTCCAGCGCGGAGGCGATGCGGGACCGATGCTGCTCGGGCTCGGGAAGTGTCTCGGCGACGTGCACCGACGGAAGCGTGCGTAACGGCCATTCGGGTAGCGCGTCGAGGAACTGAACCGCCTGCGGGCGGATGAGCGCCGCCGGCTTGGACATGTCAAACGGCAAGGCGCCCAAAATGATTGGGGCACTATGCGAGGCCAGTGCAGCCCGTGCCTCTGCGACTCTCGGAAAAGCCGTGTGCACGCCCTCGGCGATGACGGCGCTGCCGCCGGAGGCGAGGACGAAGGACGGTTCGCGGGTCATGCCGGCAGGCACGGGTGGCGGTGACCCGTCAGTCCCAGTGCGCTGATCTGTCGCACGCCGTGCTCATGTCCGCACACTGCGATCGACGCGGCCACCATCGCGAACCGGATGCCTTCGGAGATTTCGAGCTCGACCCAGCGCGTCAGGACCGCCCGGGAGAAGTGGCCGTGGCCGACGAACAGGACGTCGCGTGACTTCATCTGTTCCAGCGCGAACTCGATGGCGCGGTCGGCTCGGTCGCTGACCCGCTGCGACGATTCACCACCCGGGCATCCGTGCGTCCACACCAGCCAGTCGGGGTCGGTCTGCCGGATCTCCTGGGTGGTCAGGCCCTCGTAGTCGCCGTAATCCCATTCGGCAAGAAGGGGAGATACCTCGTCCACCGTCAATCCGGCGAGCTCGGCGGTGACGAGCGCGCGCTGCCGTGGGCTGGACACGACCAGCGGGGTGTCCAGACTCAGCACGTCCAGTGCATCGGCGGCCAGCTTGGCCTGTTCGCGGCCCGCCTCGGTCAGTTCGAGTTCCGTGCGGCCGGTGTGCCGGCCCGAGAGCGACCATTCCGTCTCCCCATGACGAAGCAGTAGCAGCCGGTGCTGCTCGACACTCACCCTGGCGATTCTGCCCCACGTTCGGTCATGGTGTTCGTGGACGTGCCAGGATGAAAGCGTGACGCGGGTACTTGCGGTCGCCAATCAAAAGGGTGGGGTCGCCAAAACAACGACGGTGGCGTCGCTGGGTGCGGCGATGGTGGCGAAGGGTCGACGGGTGCTGCTCGTCGATCTCGATCCTCAGGGGTGTTTGACGTTCTCGCTGGGCCAGGACCCCGACAAGCTGCCGATGTCGATCCACGAGGTGCTGCTCGGAGACGTCGAGACGGAGGCGGCGCTGGTCGAGACGTCGGAGGGGATGACGCTGTTGCCGGCCAACATCGACCTGGCCGGGGCCGAGGCGATGTTGTTGATGCGGGCCGGTCGCGAATATGCCCTCAAGCGCGCGCTGGCCAAGGTGGCCGATCAGTTCGATGTCGTGATCATCGACTGCCCGCCCTCGCTGGGCGTGCTCACGCTCAACGGACTGACAGCGGCCGACGACGTGATCGTGCCCTTGCAGTGCGAGACCTTGGCCCACCGCGGCGTCGGTCAGTTCCTGCGCACCATCAACGACGTCCAGCAGATCACCAACAGTGACTTGAAGCTCCTCGGCGCTCTGCCGACGCTTTACGACTCACGCACCACCCATAGCCGCGATGTGCTTCTCGACGTCGCCGATCGATATGACCTGCCGGTGCTCGCGCCGCCGATCCCTCGCACGGTGCGGTTCGCCGAGGCCACGGCGTCGGGAGCGTCGGTGCTGGCGGGTCGTAAGAACAAGGGCGCCATTGCGTATCGCGAGCTGGCGGACGCGTTGCTCAAGCATTGGAAGAGCGGCAAGGCGCTGGGGACCTACACGCCCGACGTCTAGCCGAGGGCCACCAGCTCGTCGCCCCGCTGCTCAACCACCGTCGATCCCGCCACCGCCGGCACGACCGGATCCGCACTCGGCGGTCGCGGCACCGGGATGTGGCGATCGCCCTTGCCGCTGTCCGGATCGAACACGTCGTAACCCCCTGTGACCGGGACGAGCAGACGGCCGGCCATCTCCGTTGCGGGTCCGATCGGGATGTTGGCCCCCGCTGGCGTCACCGTGTATTTGTACTGAAGTTCCTTGGCGGAGAACACCATTAAGCTGTCCCCGGTCCACCACGTGAACAGGTCGCCTGCGCGCGACATCGTCGCGTTCGGCGACGCAGGCTTGGGCAGGGGCGTGGTCTGTATCGTCGCGCCGGTTTCGTCGACGATGGTCACGGCCGGTTTGGGTGTCGGCACGTAGACCGCGGTCGCGGTGTCGGAAACGGCCACGACCCGGGCGTCGGAATCCACGCTCACACCGGATTGCGTCACGTACTTCAATTCGGGCGTGTCCTCTTCGTCGGACGGCCGTAAGAGGGTGAGGCGCAGGTCCTCCTCGTTCGGGCAGGCCTCCAGCACCGAGACGGCGGAAGAACTGGCGGCGGCCGAGGTCAGCCTGCACAGCGGCGACGCGGGAGTGCCGGGCTTGATCTTGGCGTCCACGGAGCCGTAGCTGAGCATCCTGACCATGTCGGACCGCCACAGCTCGAGCCGGCTGTCCCCGGCTGAAAGAACCGCAGTGCCGTCCGATGACAGCCGTACCTCGGGGTCCGCGTAGGCGGTGCGGGCGGGACCGCGCTTGCCCGTCTTGGCGTCGATCGTGCTGACCTGACCGCAGCCGCGGCTGTCGGGGTACACCGCGACGGCGTACTGGTAGACCCAGCTGACACCGCACAGCTCCAGGTTGGTTCGGCCGTAGCTCCACACCGGGCTGCCGGAGACCGGGTCGCGGCCCTCGACGGTGTGGCCGTCGCCGGTGACCACGCTGGCGGCGACCACCAGAGGTGCGCTGGTCTTGGGGCTGTGGGCGGTCCATAACTGCCGCAGCGACGAAGGTACCGCCGTGGCGGTGGCCAACGGCGGAACCGCAGTCGCCGCGGGCCGACTGATCGTCGCCCTGGCGTCGCTCGTCAACCAGACGAGACCGGCCGTGACGGCGATGACCGCGGCGATCGCAATTGCCGCCACCACATCGGCACGTGTGCGGCGTTCGGGTTTGACCATCGGGTGGTCTGGCCTCTGTGTTAGCCCGCGCTGGCCGCGGCCTTGCGCGGACGGCGACGCCGCCTGCGCTTGGGTGCACCGTCGGTGCTCGCCTCGGTGTCGGGTGAGGCCTGATCGGTCGGCGCCGCTGTCGCGTGTGCCGTGGCCGGCTCGCCGGCGCGGGTGCGCCTGCGGGTGCGGTCGCGGTTGCGGGCGGGGCGTTCGGCTGACTTCTCCGCCGGCGGGCGCTTGGCCTGCGTCTTTTGTGGTCCGCCGATGGTGCCCGTGACGTCGGCGGGAATGTTCAGCTCTTCGTAGAGATGCGGCGAACTGGAGTACGTCTCGGCCGGATCGGGAGTGTTGAGGCCAAGCGCCTTGTCGATCATCGTCCAGCGGGGCAACTCGTCCCAGTCGACCAGCGTGACCGCGATACCGGTCTTACCCGCGCGGCCGGTGCGGCCGATGCGGTGCACGTAGGCCTGATCGTCCTCAGGGATCTGGTAGTTGATGACGTGGGTGATGTCGTCGATGTCGATGCCGCGGGCGGCGACGTCGGTGGCAACGAGCACGTCAACATCACCGGTGCGGAACGCCTTGAGCGACTTCTCGCGCGCGCCCTGGCCGAGATCGCCGTGCACTGCGCCGACCTTGAAACCGCGCTCGGCGAGTTCGTCAGACACCTTCTGTGCGGTGCGCTTGGTCCTGGTGAAGACCATCGTCGCGCCGCGACCCTCGGCCTGCAGAATGCGGGCAACCATCTCGACCTTGTCCAGCGCGTGGGCCCGGTAGGCGAACTGCTCGGTGGTGTCGTGGGTCGCCGCCGAATGCGGGGCCTCGGCCCGGATGTGGGTCGGCTGGTTCATGAACGTACGCGCCAGCGTGATGATCGGGTCCGGCATGGTCGCCGAGAACAACATTGCCTGGCGATCGGTCGGAATCTGGCGCAGGATGCGCTCGATGTCGGGCAGGAAGCCGAGGTCGAGCATCTCGTCTGCCTCGTCGAGCACCAGCATCGAAAGCCCGCCGAGCTGCAGGTGACCCTGCTGAGCGAGGTCGAGAAGCCGGCCCGGCGTACCCACGACCACGTCGACGCCCTTCTGCAGGGCCTCGATCTGCGGCTCGTAAGGCCTGCCGCCGTAAATCGACGTGACGGTCAGCCTGCGGTCGCCGGCGGTGAGGTATTTGGCCGCGATCTCGAGGTCGCTGTACACCTGCAGGCAGAGCTCGCGGGTGGGGACGACGACCAGTGCGCGCGGGATGCCGGAAAGCTCGCGCTGCGGGTCGGTGGTGATCCGCTGCAACAGCGGCACGCCGAAGGCAAGCGTCTTGCCCATGCCAGTGCGGGCTTGGCCGATCAGGTCATCGCCTGCCAGCGCCATCGGCATGGTCAGTTCCTGGATAGCAAATGGGTGTTCCTTGCCGTCCTCCAAAAGTGCACGGACGATTTCGTCGCGGACTCCGAGCTCAGCAAAGGTGGGATTGAGATGTGTCATACGCAGGCTTAGCCTTTCAAGTGTCGATTCCTCATGGCGTCCACGCGCGCACGAGTTCGACGAAGCTTGCCGGGGCCCTGCACTGAGGTAGGCGGGCCGACTGCGTGCACGCACATTTCTTTGGGTAACAGCCTGGTCATTTCGACCATCAAGATGCCGCTGCCTACCTCCATGATAGCTGGCCGGGTTCGTCACAAGAGGTGCGCGCCGGTCGACGTTAGAGTTGAGCCATGACTGCCCCCATGTTTCCGGCGCCACCGGAACCCGCTGAGCAGATGACCGCCTCGGTCAGCTCGGGTGTGTCGGCCGATCATCCCGGTGTCAACGAGCTGTTCGCGCTGCTGGCATACGGCGAGGTGGCGGCGTTCTATCGGTTGACCGACGAAGCGCGAATGGCGCCCAACCTGCGTGGCCGCATCAACATGGCGAGCATGGCCGCAGCGGAGATGAGCCACTACGAGGTGTTGCGCGACTCACTTGAGCGCAGGGGCGTCGACGTGGTGCCTGCGATGACGAGATACGCCTCGGCGCTGGAGAACTACCACCGGCTTACCACCCCGAGCACGTGGCTGGAGGCGCTCGTCAAGACGTATGTCGGCGATGCGCTGGCCGCCGATTTCTACCTAGAGATCGCGACGTCGTTACCCGACGAGGTCGCCGACGTCGTGCGCGCGGTGCTTTCGGAGACCGGTCATTCGCAATTCGTCGTCGCGGAGGTCCAGGCCGCCGTGACGGCGAGTGAGAAACAACGTCACCGGCTGGCCCTGTGGTCGCGGCGGCTGCTCGGCGAAGCGATCACGCAGGCGCAGTACGTGCTGGCCGATCACGACGAACTCGTCGACCTGGTCATGACGAGCGGCGAGGGTCTGGTCCAGATGACCGAGTTCTTCGACCGTCTCCAGCGCACGCACATGTCGCGCATGCAGGAGTTGGGCCTGGCCTGACTGCCCGGCTACTGCGTGCAGGTGGCGATCATCGTGTTGTTGCTCTGAAAGGCGATGAGCGTGCCCGTCGCGTCGTAGATGCCGCAGTTGAGCTGACCGCCCACGCTCGTCGCGGTGATCGACTTGAGCTCGACGCCCGGGTCCAGTACGACCGTCTTCGCCCACGGCAGTGCAACATTGACGTCGGTCTGCAGCGCGCCTCGCTGATCGGTGTAGATGACGGTGACAAGGTCGAGCAGCGGCCGGTTGCCGGTCACCCGGTAGGTGATGGTGCGCGGCGAGGGCGCGGGGACGGCAGCCTCCGGGGGTGCGACGGGCAGCGCAGACTCCGGCTGGGGAGCTGCAGTCGCCTCTGCGGTCGGGCTCACCGTGGTGACCGTCTCCGCAGGCAACGAGGGAGCCGCCCCAGGCGTTGACGTTGCCACCGGGGCCGCCGGGGCCGACATCGGGTCAGAAGAGGTCCCGGTGGCCGTTACCGAACCGCTGTCGCCGCCGCCGAGGATGATGCCGGTCGTGCCGATGGCGACAAACAGAATCACCCCGGCGATCCCGGCGATCCACATCCAGCGACGGTCGATGCTCTCCTCGTCGTACTGGACGTCGTACTCGAGGATGTCGGTTTCGTCGCCGTCATCCGGGTACTCCAGCAGCCCGTCGTACCCGAATTCGCCAACGTCTTCACCGGCGTAGGTGGCAATACGCTCGGTCGGGGTCAGTGAATACGGAGAATCAGCGGTATAAGGCCTGTTCATATGGGGTTCCCCAGGTTGTCTAGTTCATGTACCCGGCCGATGTTATCGATGCGCAAGTGACAGATGAGGTTTAGCGGTGGGTGTGTGCGGTCACGGTCGGGACTCGGTTCGGTCGCCGTTTGCATTCGGGCTTCGCTGACCGCGAACTCACCGGCGCGGCGTCATCGCGTTCGCGTCCACTAGCCTTGCCTCAAGGTCGTTTCTTCGATTTAGGCGTTACGGAAAGGGTTTACAGCGTGGAGGTCAAGATCGGTGTCACGGACAGCCCGCGCGAGCTCGTCTTCAATAGCGCGCAGACGCCTACCGAGGTGGAGAAGCTGATCACTGACGCGCTGGGCAAGGATTCGGGCGTGTTGAGCCTGACCGACGAGAAGGGCCGGCGCTTCCTGGTCCAGACGTCGAAGATCACTTATGTCGAGATCGGTGCCGCCGACGTGCGGCGCGTCGGTTTCGGTGTGGTCGGCGCCGAGGCCGTCAAGAACGCGTAAGCGGCACGTGTGACAGGCCGCCCCAGGCGAACAGCACCGTGTTTGCCACGGCATCGTCCTTGGTGATCGGCCGATCATTGTTGAGCCAGTACCGCGCCGAGTCGACGCTGATCGCCACCAGTCCGACGGCGATCATCCTGGCGTGGTGCGCCTCCATGCCGGAATCGCGGCTGATCAGGTCGAACACCGCGTCGGTGCAAGCTTCGGTAGCCACCTTGACCTGCGCGGCGACCTGAGGCTCGGTCACGTAGTCGTTCTCGAAGATCAGCCGATAGCCCTGGCTGTCGTGCTCGATGAAGTCGAAGAACGCGTGGACCGCGGCGCGCAACCGCTGCCGGTTGTCCGTGGTGGTCCGCAGCGCCTGCCGCACACCGGACACCAGATTCTCGACGTGGCGCTGCAGTACCGCCAGGTACAGCTCCAGCTTCGACGAGAAGTGTTGATAGAGAACGGGTTTGCTCACACCGGCCCGATCGGCGATCTCGTCCATGCCTGCGGCGTGATATCCGCGATCGACGAAAACCTCGCTCGCAGCAACGAGTAACTGCCCGCGCCGCTCATCGCGAGGCAGCCGGTTGCCGCGTCGGCTCGGCCCTTCACCGCTGCCCTGCGCGCCACGCCTGGCCGCGGGGTTGGCGAGTTCGCTCATTACATCCTTCATCTGGCCCCGGTTTCGCAACGAGATTACTACCGTTGGCAGAGTCGGCGCGCAATGTCGCGGTCGCGGCGCTGTCGGCGGGGTGCGATGCACACTCACCGTTGCGGTGGCGCGCCGGAGGTATGCGCACTCTGGCCTGTGTCATCCTGTGTCGGTGACCTACGACTCGGAGCGTCGCGGGGGCGGCGTGCCTGCGCTGCGCAACGAGTGGCGTGAGCCACTGCGCGCCCAGCGCGACCCCTTGGCGAATGACTCCGGCCGGCCAAGGTCCAATCGTGAAGAGCACCGCAATGCCCGCAAGCAGACCAAGGTGGGCCGTTTCGTGTCTACCTACGGGTGGCGGGCCTACGCGCTACCCATGCTCGTCGTCTGGACGGCCGTCGCTCTTTACATGACGTTCGCCGGCACCACCGAGACCGAGACCGCCGAACCGGAGGGACCGGTGCAGGGCCCACCCACGATCGGCGTGGCCAGCACCGCGATCATCGGCGCCCCGCCAAAGGGACTGACCCAGTTCGACGCGAATCTGCCGACCGGGATCCTGCCTGACGGCGGTCCGTTCACCGTGGCCGGCGCCAAGACGTGGCACATCGTTCCGGGCGCGTCGTCCCAGGTTGGTGAGGGCACGGCCAAAGTGTTCACCTACACCGTCGAGGTCGAAGACGGTACCGACACCACAACATTCGGCGGTGACGAAGGGTTCGCCCGGATGGTGAGCGAGACGCTGGCGAACCCGAAGAGCTGGACCCACAACCCGCAATTCGCCTTCACCCGCATCGACGGAACGGCTCAAGGTGAACCGGATTTCCGGATCTCGCTCAGCTCGCCGATGACCGTGCGCGAGGGGTGCGGCTACGACATCCCGCTCGAGGCGTCGTGCTACAACCCGGCGTACGCCGACGGGCAGCCGCGCGTGTTCATCAACGAGGCGCGCTGGGTGCGCGGAGCGGTTCCCTTCCAGGGCGACATCGGTTCATATCGGCAGTATGTGGTCAACCATGAAGTCGGCCACGCGATCGGCTATCAGCGGCACGAGGCGTGCGGCGCCAACGGCGAGCTGGCGCCGATCATGATGCAGCAGACGTTCTCCACCAACAACAACGATGCCGCCCGCTTCGACCCTGGCACGATCAATCCGGACGGCAAGACCTGTCGATTCAACCCCTGGCCGTACCCGATCGCCTGAGCATCGATCCACGCGCGCTGCCTGGGAAGCATGACGATGCGTTCACTGTTGTGAAAAGTGCCTATAGTTGGGGCAGCACAGCCAAACAAGGAGTATTCGGTGACCACAGCGTTGCCGCCGCTGGTAGAACCGGCGGCAGAACTGACGCGCGAAGAGGTACAGCGCTACAGCCGTCACCTCATCATCCCTGACCTGGGTCTAGACGGGCAGAAGCGGCTCAAGAACGCCAAGGTGCTTGTCATCGGCGCGGGCGGGCTGGGTTCGCCGACCCTGCTGTACCTGGCCGCCGCCGGGGTAGGAACCATCGGGATCGTCGAGTTCGACGTGGTCGACGAATCGAACCTGCAGCGTCAGATCATCCACGGTCAGTCCGACATCGGCCGGCCGAAGGCCGAGAGCGCACGAGACTCCGTTTTGGAGGTCAATCCGCTGGTGGAGGTGCGGCTGCATGAGTTCAGGCTGGAACCTGAGAACGCCGTCGAGCTCTTCGAGCAGTACGACCTGATCCTGGATGGCACCGATAATTTCGCGACCCGGTACCTGGTCAACGACGCGGCAGTGCTGGCGGGCAAGCCGTATGTGTGGGGCTCGATCTACCGCTTCGAGGGTCAGGTTTCGGTGTTCTGGGAGGACGCGCCCGACGGTCTGGGCCTGAACTACCGGGATCTGTATCCCGAGCCGCCGCCGCCGGGCATGGTTCCGTCCTGCGCCGAGGGCGGCGTCCTCGGCATTCTGTGCGCCTCCATCGCGTCGGTGATGGGTACCGAGGCCATCAAGCTGATCACCGGCATCGGTGAGCCCCTGCTGGGCCGGCTGATGGTTTACGACGCACTCGACATGACGTACCGCACGATCAAGATCCGCAAGGATCCGTCGACGCCGAAGATCACCGAGCTCATCGACTATGAGGAGTTCTGTGGCGTCTTATCGGACGAGGCCACCCAAGCGGCCGCCGACTCGACGATCACCCCTCGTGAACTGCGCGAGCTGATAGATGCCGGCAAGCCGGTTGCCCTGATCGACGTGCGCGAACCCGTCGAATGGGACATCAACCGCATCGAGGGTGCGCAGCTGATACCCAAGGGCGCGTTCGAATCAGGGGAGGCGCTGGCCAATCTGCAGGTCGACCGCACCCCGGTGTTCTACTGCAAGACCGGCGTGCGCTCCGCTGAGGTACTGGCCATCGTGAAGAAGGCCGGTTTCTCCGACGCGCTACATGTGCAAGGCGGCATCGTCGCCTGGGGAAATCAACTTGAACCCGACATGGTGATGTACTAACCGCTCGTTTGCCGGACCTGCCTTTACGCTGACGTAATGAGTGTCGAGCTGCCGCCTGATCATGTGCTGGCGGGGTTCGGATTGACCGGCGTCAAACCGGAACCGCTCGGCTTGAGCTGGGAGGGCGGCTGGCGCTGCGGCGAAGTCGTGCTGTCGATGGTCGCCGATCATGCGCGCGCGGCGTGGTCGGCGAAGGTGCGCGAGACGCTTTTCGTCGACGGTGTGCGGTTGGCCCGGCCGGTGCGGTCGACCGACGGCCGCTATGTGGTGGCGGGCTGGCGGGCCGACACCTTCGTCGCGGGCACCCCGGAGCCGCGTCATGACGAGGTGGTGTCGGCCGCCGTGCGACTGCATGAGGCGACGGCCAAACTCGAGCGTCCGCGGTTTTTGACCCAGCCGCCGGTTGCGCCGTGGTCCGATGTCGACGTGTTCATCGCGGCCGACCGGGCGGCGTGGGAGGAACGTCCGCTGCACTCGCTGCCGCAGGGGGCGCGGGTGTCTCCCGGCTCGGCGGACGGGCAGCGGTCCGTTGAGCTGATCGGTCAGCTCGCCTCCCTACGTAGGCCGACCAAGAGCCCGAGCCAGCTGGTGCACGGAGATCTCTACGGCACAGTGCTGTTCGCAGGTACGGCCGCCCCGGGTATCACCGACATCACGCCGTACTGGCGGCCTGCCTCGTGGGCGGCCGGGGTGGTCGTTGTTGATTCGTTGTCATGGGGTGAGGCCGACGACGGGCTCATCGAGCGATGGAACCCATTGCCGGAGTGGCCGCAGATGCTGTTGCGCGCGTTGATATTCCGACTCGCGGTGCACGCGCTTCATCCACGGTCGACGGCCGCGGCCTTCCCGGGGCTGGCGCGCACGGCCGCGCTGGTGCGCCTGGTTCTCTAGCTCGCGGCGCCGAGCGCACGCCCGTTTACGCCCGCACTCGGCGTTCGTGTACAACCAGCGTGCACTCGCGCTCAGAATGTGTGGCGCACGTCGCGCAGGGGGATGCGGCCGTCCTCGGCGAGCACGCCTTCGGCCCGCAACAACGCGAGCTGTCGCGTGGTCAGGTGCGGCGCCGGACGGCCCGACGCGCGAATGACCCGGTGCCACGGTAGATCCGACGAATCGGTGCGCATGATCCAGCCGACGATGCGGGGGCTGGAAAGGCTGGCGGCATCGGCGATGTCCCCGTATGTCGAGACGCGTCCCGGCGGAATGGAGGCGACGAGGGTACGTACTCTTTCGACCTGTTCGTCGGTGACGGCCGTCATCTACCGAGCGCCTTGCGGATCACCGCCGCCGTCTCGGCTGGCAGCGTTTGGGCGACCATGTGGTCAGAGTCGAAATCCATCAGTTCGAAGTCGCGTGCGGTCCCGACGGCGGCCAGCAGCTCATCGGTGACATACGGCGGGTCGGTCCTGGCAGCCCGGACCACTGTGGTGGGGATTGTGCTGGGCGGTAATGCGATTGGACGGGCCAGCTCGCTCCAGTAGGACATCATCGCAGGGATGCTGATTCGCCAACCGGCACGGCCGTTGGGTAGATCGACGAGGTGCTCGTCGAGTTCGCGGTCCAGTTCGCCGGCGTCCACGTCGCCCCATGAGCCATACGCCTTCTCGTCGCGCGCCTCGGCGCGGTCGGTGTAGTCCGGCGAGGCCAGCATGTCGTCGGCGACGTCGCGCATCCATCCGCCGTCCAGGCCAACGGCTGGGTCGAGCAACACCAGTGCGGACACCAGGTCCGGATGGGCCGCGGCGAGTTTCAAAGCCACTGCGCCGCCGAACGAATGCCCGACGACCACCGTGGGAGCATCGAGCAACGCCGCCAGCGCCGCGACATAGGCATCGATCGTCCACGGCGCAGCCCACGACGAACGTCCATGGCCGAGCAGGTCCGGTGCGGCGACCGCGAATTCGGTCAGGTGCCGGGTGGCCAGGGTCTGCCACCGCTGCCCGTGGCCGGTGAGCCCGTGGATGGCCAGCACCTGTATCGCACCCGGCGGCCCGTAGCGGTGGACGTGCAGATCGGTCATGACATCGATGGTATGGGCTGTGTGGGGGTCCTTGCGCCGGTGGGCGGTGGCTCGGCAATGAATTGAGGCCCTTGTGGCGACACCGAGTTCCACGCCAGGATCGTGGCGCCGACGACGTCGACGATGTTCCCGCCGCCGCGGTGGGCAGGAGCGGGTCGCACTGACTTGTCGGACCCCCGTGGTGTCATTTCTCCCATGTCCGCACCGCACACCGATCTGACGCCGAAGGCGCTCACCGAACCTGGAATGCGTGGCGTGGTGCGAGTCCTCGGGGGTGCGGGCACGGGTAAGAGCACCCTGCTGATCCAAACCGCTGCCGCGCACATCGCCGCGGGGACCGATCCGGAATCGGTTCTGCTGCTGACGGGTTCGGCCCGGCTCGGCACGCAGACGCGCGCCGCCATCACGTCGGCACTGCTCGAGTCGGGCACCCGCGCGGTTGTCCGCGAGCCGTTGGTCCGCACGGTGCACTCGTATGCATTCGCCGTGCTGCGTCTCGCCGCGCAGCGCAAGGGTGATCCGCCGCCGCGGTTGATCACCGGGGCCGAGCAGGACGGCATCATTCGCGAGCTTCTCGCCGGGGACCTCGAAGACGGTGACCGGTCCGCCGTGGCATGGCCTGCGCCGCTGCGGCCCGCGCTGAGCACTGTGGGGTTCGCCACCGAACTGCGGGACCTGTTGGCACGGTGTGCCGAACGCGGTGTGGATCCTGTGGAGCTCCAACGCATCGGACGGCGTGCGGGCCGACCCGAGTGGCTGGCAGCCGGGCGGTTCGCCCAGGCCTACGAACAGATCATGCTGCTGCGTTCCGCGGTCGGAATGGCGGCGCCGCAGGCCACGGTGCCCGCACTGGGCGCCGCCGAACTGGTCGGCGCTGCGTTGGAAGCGTTGGCAACAGACGGCGACCTGCTCGCGGCCGAACGCGCACGAATCAAATTGCTTCTGGTCGACGATGCCCAACATCTGGATCCACAAGCCGCCCGCCTTGTCCGTGTGTTGTCTGCCGGTGCAGGGCTCACGGTCCTCGCAGGGGACCTGAACCAGTCGGTATTCGGTTACCGCGGAGCCGATCCGGTGCTGTTGCGCGGCGACGAGCCGGTGCTTGTCCTTACCGAGTCACGCCGCTGCGCTCCCGCTGTTGCCCGCGCCATCACCGGAGTCGCTCAACGGCTGCCGGGTGCTGATGGGGCACGCCGGCTTGACGGCTCGGGCGTGCAGCGCGGCTCGGTCACGGTGCGCATCGCCGCTTCGCCACACGCAGAGTCCGCGTTGATCGCGGATGCGTTGCGTCGCGCGCATCTGGTTGACGGCGTGCCGTGGTCTCAGATGGCGGTGATCGTGCGGTCGGTGCCGCGGCTGGGGTCTGCCCTCGCGCACACCCTGGCCACCGCGGGCGTGCCCGTGGACCTGCCGACGCCAAGTGCGCCACTGGCCGAGAGGCCCGCAGTGCGGGCCCTGCTGGCGGTTCTCGAAGCTACAGCTGGCGAACTCGACGGTACGCAGGCGCTCTCACTGCTGACCGGGCCCATCGGCCGGGTCGACCCGGTGTCGCTGCGACAACTGCGGCGGGCGCTGCGACGCGCCGACGGCAACCAACCGCCCCGCGAGCTCGGCGACCTGCTGATCGACGCGCTGAGGCGAGAACCACGGGGGCTTTCACCCGATCAGGCGCGCCCGCTCAAGCGCGTCCGTGCCGTGCTGGCCGCCGCACGGCGCACCGCCGCCGACGGCGGCGATCCGCGATACACATTGTGGCAAGCGTGGCACCGGTCCGGCCTACAGCGGCGCTGGCTCGCGGCCTCCGAACGCGGCGGCAGCGCAGGTGCGCAGGCCGACCGTGACCTCGACGCGGTCACCGCGCTTTTCGATGTCGCCGAGCAGTACGTCAACCGCACCACAGGAGCGTCGCTGCGCGGTCTCCTCGATCACGTCGCCGCACTTGGCCTGCCCTCGGCGTCCCGCGATGACCA
This sequence comes from Mycolicibacterium tusciae JS617, assembly GCF_000243415.2. The sequence continues at coordinate 2,568,655 of NZ_KI912270.1, read as the reverse complement.
TCCGTGCTCCGAGGCGGTGCGGGTGCTCAGCGCACACGCGGCGCTCGGCGGTGAATGGGAGTTCGTCGTGATAGCAGGCCTTCAGGAAGGTCTGTGGCCCAACGTGATTCCGCGTGGAGGTGTGCTCGGTACTCAGCGGCTGGTCGACCTGCTGGACGGCGTTGTCACTGAAAACGACAGGGGAGTGTCGACGCGGGCACCGCTGCTCGCCGAGGAGCGCAGGCTGCTCATCGCGGCGATGGGCCGCGCCCGCAGTCGGCTACTGGTGAGCGCGGTCGACAGCGACTCCGGAGACGAGTCGATGTTGCCGTCATCGTTCTGCTACGAATTGACCTCGCTGGCCACCGACCCCGACCCTGAGCCCGCGGCTCCGGTGCGCGCGCCGCGGATGCTGGCTCCGACAGCCCTGGTCGGGCGTCTGCGTGCGGTGGTCTGCGCCCCGCGCGACGACGTCGAAGACAGCGTGCGTGCCTGCGCGGCAACGCAACTGGCGCGTTTGGCGCAGGGGGGGGTACCGGGTGCGGACCCCGGACAGTGGTATGCCTCGACGCCGCTGTCCACCGACGAACCGCTGTGGGGCGGTGACGACCATAACGTGACGCTGTCACCGTCGACGCTGCAGATGCTGACGGATTGCCCGCTGCGCTGGCTGCTCGAACGTCACGGCGGCAGCGACGCACGCGACGTGCGGTCGGCGATCGGCTCGCTGTTGCACGCCTTGGTCGCCGATCCGGGCAAGACCGAGAACCAGATGCTCAACGAGCTCGAAAAGGTCTGGGAGAAACTCCCGTTCGATGCCCGGTGGCATTCGGACAACGAGCTGGACCGGCACCGGACCATGTTGGCGACTTTCGCGGAGTGGCGCGCGCAGAGCCGCAACGAGCTCACCGAGGTGGGCACCGAGATCGAGGTCGCAGGTGAGGTCTGCCCCAGCGACGACGGCCCTGGGGTTCGCGTCCGCGGTCGCCTGGACCGGCTGGAACGCGACAGCGAAGGACGGTTGGTGGTTGTCGATGTCAAGACCGGTAAGAGCCCAGTCACCAAGGACGAAGCTCAGCGACATGCCCAGCTCGCCATGTACCAGTTGGCCATTGCCGAAGGGCTGATGCCGCAGGGAGAACAACCCGGCGGCGGTCTGCTGGTGTACCTCGGCAAGACCAGCGGTGGCGGCGCCGTCGAACGCGAACAGGACGCGCTGACACCGGAGTTGCACGCGGCGTGGCGGGAGAAGGTGCAAGGTGCGGCGGCGGCAACCCAGGGGCCGCAATTCGTCGCGCGAATCAACGACGGCTGCGCACACTGCCCCGTGCGCAGGATGTGCCCGGCTCAGCTGCGTGCAGGAGGTCAGCAGTGAGCCCGCGCTACAGTCCCGACGAACTCGCATCGGCGCTCGGACTGTTCGCCCCCACCGACGAGCAGGCGGCCGTGATCGAGGCGCCGCCGGGGCCGATGGTCGTCATCGCCGGGGCCGGGGCGGGCAAGACGGAGACGATGGCCGCCCGAGTGGTCTGGTTGGTCGCCAACGGCTACGCCTCACCCGGCGAGGTGCTCGGCCTGACGTTCACCCGCAAAGCGGCCGGACAGCTGCTGCGCCGCGTCCGCACCAGGCTGGCCCGCCTCGCGGGGTCGGGCCTGGTTCCCGCCGGACCCGGAGTTCCCGACTTCACCGACGATCCCGCCACCGTCAGCACATACCACGCGTTCGCCGGCAACCTGTTGCGCGAATACGGTCTGCTGCTCCCGGTCGAACCCGATACTCGGCTGCTGAGCGAAACCGACCTGTGGCAGTTGGCTTTTCGGGTCGTATGCGAGCATCCACAGCACCTCGACACCGACAAGACCCCGGCGGCTGTGACCGCGATGGTGCTGCGACTGGCCGGGCAGCTGGCCGAACACCTCGTCGACACCGAGCAGTTGCGAGATACCCATGTCGAGCTCGAGCGGCTCGTGCATACCCTGCCCGCGGGCCCCTACCAACGGGATCGCGGTCCCAGTCAGTGGCTGCTCCGCATGTTGGCCACGCAGACGGAACGCACGCAGCTCGTCCCGCTCATCGATGCGCTGCACCGCAGCATGCGTGAGCAGAAGGCCATGGACTTCGGCATGCAGATGGCCTCTGCCGCGCGGTTGGCATCGGGCTTCCCGCAGGTCGGCGAGCAGCTGAGAAACCGGTATCGGGTCGTACTTCTTGACGAGTACCAGGACACCGGCCACGCCCAACGAGTCGCGCTGTCGGCGCTCTTCGGCGGCGGGGTCGACGACGCGTTGGCCCTGACCGCCGTCGGTGATCCCATCCAGTCGATCTACGGCTGGCGCGGCGCATCGGCCACCAACCTGCCGCGGTTCACCACCGACTTTCCCCTCGCCGACGGTAGCCCCGCCCCGACGCTGGAGCTCCGCACCAGCTGGCGCAACCCGCCGGGCACGTTGCATCTGGCGAACGCGGTGTCCGCCGAGGCGCGGCGCCGCTCCGTGGTGGTGCGGGAGCTGCGGCCCAAGCCCGACGCGGCCCAGGGCACCGTCAGCTGCGCACTGCTGACAGATGTGGTCTCCGAACGCAATTGGGTGGCAGACCACCTCGCGCGCATTTATCACCAGGCTCGCGGCGAGGGCGCCGCGGCACCGACGGCGGCGGTGCTCGTGCGCCGCAACGCCGATGCCGGCCCCATTGCCGATGCGCTCACCGCACGCGCCGTACCGGTCGAAGTCGTGGGACTCGCCGGCCTGCTCGGTGTCCCCGAGGTAGCCGACGTCGTGGCGACGCTGCGAATGGTGGCCGACCCGACCGCAGGCGCGGCTGCGATGCGCGTGCTGACCGGACCACGCTGGCGGCTGGGCGCGCGCGACGTCGCAGCGTTGTGGCGGCGCGCCGTCCAACTCGACGACTTCGGCAAGCCGGCCGACAGTGCGGCGGCGGATCGGGTCGTCGCGCAAGCCGCACCCGACGCCGACGCCGCATGCCTGACGGATGCCGTCGGCGATCCGGGCCCTCCGACGGCGTACTCCGCGACGGGGTACGCCCGCATCGTGGACCTGAGTCGCGAATTGATCGCGCTTCGTGGTCATCTCACGCACCCGCTGCCTGAACTGGTCGCCGAGGTGCGACGGGTACTCGGAGTGGACACCGAGGTCCGGGCCGCACGCCGGGTGTCGGCGGGCTGGTCGGGCACTGAGCATCTCGATGCGTTCGCCGATGTGGTGGCTGACTTCGCGAGCCGTCCCGCCGCGACGGTTTCCGGTCTGCTCGCCTACCTCGATGCGGCCGAGCAGGTGGAGAACGGCCTGGCACCTGCGGAAGTGTCCGTCGCCGACGACCGGGTTCAAATCCTTACTGTGCACGCCGCGAAGGGCCTGGAATGGCGGGTCGTCGCGGTGCCCCATCTCAGCGGCCGGGTGTTTCCATCGACCGCGTCCGCGCGGACATGGCTTACCGACCCCGGCGACCTGCCTCCGCTGCTGCGGGGTGATCGGGCGACGTTGTCAGAGCACGGTGTACCGGTCCTGGACACGTCGGATGTCAATGATCGAAAGACACTGTCGGACAAGATCGCTGACCACAAGGACAGTTTGGCGCTGCGCCGCGTCGACGAGGAACGACGGCTGTTGTACGTAGCGATCACCCGCGCAGAGGACACGCTGCTGCTGTCCGGTCACCACTGGGGAGCGTCCGAATCCAAGCCGCGCGGCCCGTCGACCTTCCTCGAGGAGCTCAAGGAGATCATCGAGCGCGCGGATGCTGCAGGCGAGCCCTGCGGTGTCGTCGAGCAGTGGGCTCCCGCCCCGGCAGACGGTGAGCCCAATCCGTTGCGCGACAACGTAGCCGAAGCGCTCTGGCCCGTCGATCCGGCGGGCTCGCGCCGTGACGATGTGGGCCGAGGCGCCGCGCTGGTCGCCAACGCAATGTCGGGTGAGTCAGGTAGTGAACCCGCAGACGGCGAAGAGGGATGGGCATCCGACGTCGATGCGCTCCTGGCCGAACGCAACCGATCCGACGACCGCCCGGTCCCGCCACTGCCGACGCAGCTGTCGGTCATCACGCTGGTGGAACTCGGCCGCGACCCCGATGCGGTAGCGCAACGACTGCGACGCCGCTTGCCAAGCCGACCTGACCCACATGCACTGCTGGGCACGGCTTTCCACGATTGGGTACAGCGCTTCTATCACGCTGATCGGCTGTTCGATCTCGACGACCTGCCCGGTGCCGTGGACCACGACGCCACGGTTACCGACGAACTCGCCGAACTGCAGGCCGCGTTCGCGGTGTCGTCATGGGCCGCGCGCACCCCGATCGACGTCGAGGTGCCTTTCGACATGGTGCTCGGCGGCCGAGTGGTGCGCGGGCGCATCGACGCGGTCTTCGGCGACGACGACGGCGGCGCTACCGTCGTCGACTGGAAGACAGGCGACCCACCCGGCACGCCGGAAGGCAAGGAGCACGCGGCCGTTCAGCTCGCCGTCTACCGGCTGGCGTGGGCGGCGCTGCAGGGAATCTCAGTCGAATCCGTTCGCGCGTCGTTTCACTACGTGCGCAGCGGGCTGACCGTCAGTCCCGACGATCTACCCGGCAGTGACGACTTGCTGGCGCTGCTGGGGACTACCGCGGCTTAAAGCGTGTCGAACTGAGTGTTCGGCACCGCCCTCCTCGGGCGTCGTCAGTTCAGGCCGCGGGTGCGGTGTGAACGTCGGTTCCCGCGTCTTTCGGGCTGGTTTCACCAACACGGGGGTGTTGGTCAGCGCCGTCCCGTCGGCGAGCATTGGTGGCCCGGCCCCCTGCTTGGGGGTCCGGGTATCGATGGGCGTCGTGGTGGGTGTCGCCCCAGCGGGCCAGATTCAGCGCGGCGTTGGTATCTCTGTCGGCGCTATATCCGCAAAAACAGGTGAAGACGCGATCGGCCAGCGTCATCTCGCTGTTGATCGTCCCGCATTGCGGGCATAGTCGGGTCGAGGGAAACCAGCGGTCGGCTTCGATGAGCAGCCCGCCGCGCCAGGCTTGCTTGTAACGCAGCATCCGGGCGAACTCTGACCAGCCCGCATCGGAAACGGCTCGAGCCAGCCGGTGATTGCGCAGCATGCCTGCCACGTTGAGGTTTTCGATGACGAGCCGGTCGTGGGTCTTGACCAACTCACTTGATACCTGGTGCAGGAAATGGCGGCGCACATTGGCGACACGATGATGATGCCGGCCCAACCGGGCGGCGGCATCCTTGCGGTTGCGTGATCCTTTCTTCTTGTGTGACAACGACTTAGCCAGCCGTCGTTGCTTGGACATTCCGGTGGCCAGCGCTTTGGGCGCGTGGCTGATACGGGCGAGTTCGGTACCGTCGGCGGTGGCGGCGACCAGAAACAACAACAGGCCACGGTCCACACCCACCGAACCGCCACCATCGCCAGGGCGAGTCGGGTGCTGGTGGTCGGGGTGCAGATCGGCGGCCTCGACGTTCAACGCGATCCACCAGCGGCCGCCGTGACAGGTGATAGTGGCGAACAGGATTTTCGCGCGGTTCTTGGCGAGCATGCGCCGCAGCCGGCGGGTGTCATCGTGCACCGCGATCGCTCCGATGCCCGGCAGTGTGACCGACCGGACCTTGTTGTTGTCGCCGACGCGGATGGCCGCACGCGCGCCTTTGGGGTGTTTGTTGCGCAGCCGAAACGACGGAATAGCCGTGGTTTTCTTCTTGAACCGGGGGAACCCGACCCGCTTGCTTTTGTGCTTGCCTAAGCGTGAATCCGACCACGCTTTCAGGCCCCTGCCCAGGTCGACAGCGGCTTCCTCGAACACCTGCTGACACACCTCGCGCCGCCACGACAAGCCGGTCACCACTATGTCGGCCACGCCGTCGACGTCGACAGTGAAGACCCGGCCCGCGTCGGCGGTTTTCTTCCACGCGTTGAACGCATTGATCAGATCAAACCCCGTCCATGGCACCTCGACGCCCGGATCGGTCGTGCGGTCGGTGAGCGCGGTTTTCACTATCTGTAGGCACTGGTTAAACGCGAACCGCGACGCTCCGGCATGCCGGGACAGCACCTCGTTCTGCTCGACGGCGGGGTCCAGGCAGTAGCAGAATGTGGTGTGACGGCTCATCAACTGCCAACCTCCCAGAGCCCACCGACATTTACGTTTGGGTGTGTGGCCGCGGACGACCTATCCACTGACTGGAGCACCTGCAAGCGTGCGCGCGGCGGCTGGCCGTGCCGACCGCGCCGGTGGTGCGAATACCTCGACGCCACGCTGTCCTCAACCAAATCGTCTTACTACTCAAGAAGGCTCAACCGCAGCCGAATGCTCCACGCGGCTTGTCGAGCGATAGATCTTGAACGCCTCGGTGATCATCGGGATCTGCAGTGGCAGGCGGGCGATCGCCCCGATACGCATCGGGAGTGGCTTGTCTTTCCACAACCGGACCATGTTCACGTTGCCCGGAAACACGCCGACGAACAGGGCGATGGCCGCCAGCGCACCGAGGCGGCGCGTCTTGGGCGCCAGCAGCAGGCCGCCCACTCCCATTTCGGCCACGCCGGAGGCATAGGTGTAGAAGCGGGCGCTGCCCGGCAGCTCCTCCGGGATGATCGTGTCGAACGGCTTGGGAGCCACGAAGTGCAGGACGCCCATGCCGACCAGGCCGGCGCCCATCAGGTGTGCGCGCTTGGGATTGGCGATCTGCTGCAGTTCGGGTACGGGTGTGGTCATGGTTACATAATGGCGTGCGCCCCTGCGGAGCGATGACGGGTTGGGATGGCTAAGGGAAGATTGCGGCGTCGGCTCCGCCGATTCGACCAGACCTTGGCCGATCAGCCGGTCCACGCGCTGACCGATACGGTGCAGATCCCGACCGAACAGGTCAGCCCGACACAGCGCATCATCCGGCGGGTCTTCTACGCCCTTGGTGCGCTGTTCGCCGCCGTTCTGATCGTCTACCTGGACCGGCACGGCTATCGCGACGTCGAAGCCACCCCGAACGCCAATGACCCGCTGTCGTTCCTGGACTGCCTGTACTACGCCACGGTGTCACTGTCGACCACCGGGTACGGCGACATCACCCCGGTGACCCCGTCCGCCCGGCTGGTCAACGTCCTGGTCATCACGCCGCTTCGGATCGCGTTTCTGATCGTGCTGATCGGGACGACGGTCGAAACGCTCACTACGCAGTCGCGGCAGGTCTACCAAATCCAGCGATGGAGGAACAAGGTGCGCAACCACATCGTCATCGTGGGCTACGGCACGAAGGGCAGGACCGCGGCCGCCGCGATGATCGGCGACGAAGTGGCACCGGCGGATATCGTCGTCGTCGACGAGGACCCGGTCGCCCTCGAACGCGCCAAGAGTGCTGGCCTCGTCACCGTGCGCGGCAGCGCGACCGACTCGGAGATTCTGCGGCTGGCCAGCGCCCAGCACGCCAAGGCGATCATCGTCGCGACCAACCGTGATGACGCCGCGGTCCTGGTCACCCTTACCGCGCGTGAGTTGGCGCCCAACGCCAAGATCATCGCCGCAGTGCGAGAAGCCGAGAACCAACACCTCCTCGAGCAGGCGGGCGCGGATTCGACCGTGGTCACCTCCGAGACTTCCGGCCGGCTGCTGGGCATAGCGGTACAGACCCCGAGCGTTGTCGAGATGATGGAAGACCTTCTCACCCCCGACGCCGGCTTCGCGATCGCCGAACGGGAAGTCACCCCCAAAGAGGTTGGCGGATCGCCGAGGCACAACACCGACATCGTGCTCGGCGTCGTCCGTGCCGGCAAGCTGGTGCGCGTCGATGACGAGCAGGTCGATGCGCTCGAAAACGGGGACCGGCTGCTGTACATCCGCAGCGCGGACGCCGAGCGGTGATGAGTAGCCCTGTGTCAACTCTGGTGTCAGGCGGCGGCTTTTTGGTTGTTGAGCAGGGTTTGAAGGGCTCGGTGTTGAGCCGGGTCGTATGCGGCTCCGTCTTGCCAGCAGTGCCAGATGACGAAGAGCCAGGCGCGGGCCACGATTCGGGTGGCGTGGGTGTGGTCGTGTTTGTGGGCGCGGGCGCGGTTGTAGAGGTCGGCGGCCCAGGGGTTGGCGTGTCGGGAGTCGGCGGCGAAGTCGGTGACTGCGTCGCGCAGGTGTTTGTCGCACGACCAGCGGAATCCGACGGTTCGCATGGTGCCCGATTGTCGGGTGGAGGGTGCCACGCCGGCCAGGCAGGCCAGGGATTCGGGGGTGGGGAAGCGGCCGCGGCAGTCCCCGATTTCGGCGAGAAGCTTCGCCGCTCTGATTTTCCCGGATCGGGGCAGGCTGGCGAAGATGTGTCCGTCGGTGTGGGCGGCGAGTTGTTCGGCGATGTCGTCGGAGAGGGACTTGATCTGTTCGACGAGGGTTTTGAGGGTGGCCACGAGCGCGCCGGTGACGCGGGCGTGGGCCGCGCCTTGCTCGCCAGTCGCGCCTCGAGGTGCGGTGATCAGGCGGGTGTGCAGGACCGCGGGATCCATGCCGCCGGTGTATCCCACCGAGGCCAGCCAGGCGCCCAGTCGGGTGGGGCTGAGCCAGTCGGCGCGATCTTGGCTGTCGAAGCGGGTCAGGAACGTCAGGCTGATCGGCGAGTCGAGGTCGGCGAACAGGCCCACGGCGCCGGGGAAGACGCGGTTGAGGTGTTCGCGCAGCTGGTTGGCCAGTGCGACCCGATGGCCGATGAGATCCTTTCGCGCTCGGCACGCAGTGCGCAACGCGATGGTTTCGGCGGTGTCGGGGACCAGGGGGCGCAGCCGGGTGCGGTCGGTGCGCAGGGTGTCGGCGAGCACGAAGGCGTCGAACCGGTCGTCTTTGTTGCCGGCCGACCCGTAGCGTCCCCGCAGGTTCTTGAGTTGGTTGGGGCTGATCACCACCACGGTGATGCCGGCGGCCAGCAGCGCATCGACGATGGGGCCGTCGGAACGTTCGATGGCCACTTCGGTGACCCCGCGTCGGGCCAATGTGCTTACCAGCGTGCGCAGTCCCGCGGCGTTGTGTTCGATGAGGATTCGGTGGATCTCGACGCCGCGGTCGTCGACGATCGATACCGCGTGATCGTCACGGGCCCAATCGATTCCACTGGTCAATCCGTTGGCGGGTTCCGCCGCCAAGACCGTTGGGGCATACTTCATCACAGCCTCCTCGCTGCTAGTCCCAGTGGGGAGGCACCCAAACTTCGGTGCCGGGGTGCGGCTGCCGGTTCGCTCACTGTTCGGCGCTCGATGGCGCTCAGCCCTGTCGACGGTCGGCACACCCCGGGTAACCGCCGAGTCCCGCGAAACTCATCATGGACATCGATGCGTCAAGCGCTTGTGGCGGTAACTCGACGGCACCTCGGGTGCATCGGTGACCCATCTGAGGTCACCGACATAAGGATGGTGCACCAGTGAGCGCTTGCGCGAAGAACAGACTGCGATGAGTGGAGGATTCCGGCTCCGCAACGTCCCGCTGCTGTCCCGCGTCGGCGCCGACCGCTCCGACACGCTGCGCACCGATGTCGATGCAGCGTTGGCCGGTTGGGCGGATGCTCGCGTGCTGCGCGTCGACCGTCGCAACCAGGTGCTGATCTCCGAGGGCAGCGTGGTGCTCGGAAAAGCCGCCGCCCTAGGTGCCAAGCCTCCGGAGAATGCGGTGTTCCTCGGACGGCTGGCCGACGGCACACACGTATGGGGAATCCGCGCGGCGCTGGAGGGCCCCGAGGATCCGCACACCGAGACCGAGGTGCTCGACCTGCGCCGCGCCGGCCCGATCTTTGACGACGTCAGCGCCCAGCTGGTCGCGACCGCCACGGCGCTGCTGAATTGGCACGACAGCGCGCGGTTCAGTGCGATCGATGGTGCGCCGACCAAGCCGATCAAGGGTGGCTGGGCCAGGGTCAACGCGACCGCAGGCCACGAGGAGTTCCCCCGCATCGACCCGGCGGTGATCTGCCTCGTCCACGACGGCCATGACCGTGCAGTGCTCGCCCGGCAGACGGTGTGGCCGCAGCGGCTGTTCTCGCTGCTGGCCGGTTTCGTCGAGGCGGGGGAGTCGTTCGAAGCGTGTGTCGTCCGCGAGATCGCTGAGGAGATCGGGCTGCACGTCACCGATGTCGAATACCTGGGCAGTCAGCCGTGGCCGTTTCCGCGGTCGCTGATGGTCGGGTTCCACGCGATCGGTGACCCCGAACAGGAGTTCTCGTTCAACGACGGCGAGATCGCCGAGGCGGCGTGGTTCACCAAAGATGAGGTACGCGCTGCGCTGGCCGACGGCGACTGGAGCAGCGACTCGCCATCGAGGCTTCTGCTGCCCGGATCGATTTCGATCGCCCGCGAAATCATTGAATCCTGGGCCGCGCTGGATTAGCCGCCCACGCCGAATGATCTCGGGAAGCGACGATCTTGCCGCGCGTACCCGCATACGGTGGTGCATAGAGAATTCGGGTGCCCGAGGGGAAATGACGTAACGCGCTACGCACGACGCGCTGATTGTCTGCGGCGACGACGATCCCGATTCCTCGAACAAGGGAGAAGGGCACATGTCCGCTTTGCGACTCATGACGTTCAACGTGCAGATGCTCCCGCTGGTAGCGGCGCTCACGGGTGGTACGAGCGACGACGCGGAGGAACGCGCCGAACGGGTCGCCAACGCCATCCTCGACCTGCCACCGGCCGAACAGCCGGACGTCATCGCCTTCAACGAGGTGTTCAGCGAGGACGGTCGCGACAAGCTGCAGAACATGCTGGCTGCCTGGGGGAACATGGTCGTGAAGATGGATGACGGCGGAATCCTCGATGAGGACTCCGGGCTGATGCTGGTCAGCAAGTTGCCGTTTCAGACGTTGCCCACCGGCGGAAAGCTCTACGAACACTTCTACAGCGACAGCGCCGATACTGATGCGAAAGCCGCCAAAGGCGTTGGCATTGTGCAGGTTCCGCGCCCTGACGAGACCACCACCATTGCGTTCACGCATCTACAGGCGTCGTACACGAGTGAGGGTCAGTACCGCGACATCCGCGCAAAACAATTCGGCGCGATTCACTCCGCGCTGTCGCAGGTGCTGGGATCTGATGACGACGAATGGCGCAACGTCATCCTGGTCGGAGATCTCAACGTCCGGGGCGATGCGGGTGCCACGACCAATGAATGGGCGAAGACGTTCAAGAGCTCGGGTTCGCCGTTCCAGAAGACGTTCTATGACGGCTGGCGCTCGTACATGCATCCGCCGGTGAGCGACGACGAGGTGGATCCGGGATTCACCAACATCGACATTTCGAACGGTAAGCAGAAACGGCTGGACTATCACTGCTTCACCCAAGCTGGCGTGCCGTCGACGGGCGCGGTGCCACACCACATGTTCACGCGGCTGCGCGATCAGAGCGACCATTTCGCCCTCGAGGCGGTCATCGAGCGGTGGTCGCCGAACTGCTGCCCGGCCCAGGCGATCGAAATGAAAACCATCGACCCGTATGTGTCGGGTGCGGGTGAGCCGACGACGATGCGGCTGATCAAGGTCAACTTCCGCGACATCGAGGCATTTCAATGGATTTACGTCGACCGACCCGGCACCTTCACCGTCTACGCGCCGCCCAACGTGCGGGTGCGGCTTTTCCTGGAAACCGACTTGAGCAGTCCCATCTCGATGAAGGACACGCTGTTGGTGACCAACACTCCGCCCGGAGCTCAGGAAGGGGTGGCCGAAGCGCCCCTCGATCCCGAAGGCAGCACCTTCGCCACCCGGCGGCCGTTCTTCATCGCACTGCAGTTGGACGCTGTTGACCCGGGACCCGCAACGGTGGCGGTGTTCGAGCATCTCGGGGATGCACCGGAGCGCGCGATCTGGCTGACACCCCACGTCGAGGTGCGGTCGAGCTTCCCACCGGGACAACCGCTCGGAACGGACGACGTCTGCTGGTTCAAGGCGAAGTTCCCGACGACCTTCGCGGGGACCCCGCACGATGAGACATTCACGTTCAGGAACGGCACGGGTGAAACCGTGTCGGTGACACTCACCGACACTGCGCTGACCAAATTGGGTTTTGTGGAGGGCGCGCAGTCGTCCCTTGACCTCGTCGCCAACGCCGCGGGCGATGAAGTGCGGTTGTTCGCTATGAAACGAGGCTCTTACGACGCGGCGGGCTTCACGTGCTTCTGGAATTCGCCGCTGACCTATCTCGCACTGGACAAGGCGACCGGGTTCTTCGTCAACGACGAGTCCGGACCGGACGCCATCGGCGACGACGAGATCGAGCTCGACATCGGTGTCGACGGCGCAACGCTGTTCACCGGCGCGTGGGGTTCAGCTGACACCGGCGAGCGCTGGACGGTGCTACCCAACGAGCTACGCAGCCGGCTGGCCGCGGTGCTGCCGGGCCAGCGACGCCTCCCGTTCGCATCGAGCATCCTGGTGTCCTACATCGAGGAGGACGCCGCCGCGTCCGGATGGCTGGCGGAGGTCATCGACCCGCTGGCGGCGGGCGAGCCCGACGACGTCGACCGGGTCCTGCCGCTACCGGTGTCTGACACTCTCTCCGACGGGCTCTACACGTTCTTCTACTCGCTCAGCCGCTTCCCGGACTAGCGGCCGAGCTTTTTCTTGACGTCGGCTCCACTGGGATTGGTCAGCGTGCTGCCGTCGGGAAACTTCAGCGTCGGCACCGTCTGATTGCCACCGTTGGCCGAGGCCACGAACTGCGCCGCGGCGGGATCGGCCTCGATGTCGACCTCGGCGAACGCGATGCCCTCGGCCTTCAGGACCTTCTTCAGGCGCGCGCAATAGCCGCACCACGAGGTGGTGTACATGGTCAACTCAGCACTCATAAGGCAGTCAACGTAGTTGATGACCCGAACATGCCCGCGGCGTGCCCCGGTTTTGTCGGCCCGCACTGACAAGATGGTCCGCATGCCGACAGAGGTCACGTGCTCGAGCATCATCGATGATCTCGACGACGAGCAGCGTGAGGCCGTCCTCGCCGCGCGCGGTCCGGTGTGCGTGCTGGCCGGTGCGGGCACCGGTAAGACGCGCACCATCACCCGCCGTATCGCGCACCTCGTGTCGTCCGGGCACGTCGCACCGGGGCAGGTGCTCGCGGTGACGTTCACTTCTCGGGCCGCCGGTGAGATGCGCGCCCGGCTGCGCGCCCTCGACGCTGCTTCCGGGGGGATGGGCACCGGGACAGTGCAGGCGATGACGTTTCACGCCGCGGCTCGCCGCCAGTTGGCCTACTTCTGGCCGCGGGTCGTCGGCAACACCGGATGGGAACTTCTCGACACCAAGTTCGCGGTCGTCGCACAGTCCGCCAACCGAGCCGGTCTGCAAGCCAGCACCGACGACGTACGTGACCTCGCGGATGAAATCGAATGGGCCAAGGGATCTTTGATCAGTCCGGAGGCCTATCCCGCCGCCGTTGCCGCGGCTAGCCGTGACATCCCGTTCGACGCGGCCAAGGTCGCGGCCGTCTACACGGGATACGAGGCGCTCAAGGCCCGCCGTGACGGGACGACACTGCTGGACTTTGATGATCTGCTGTTGCACACCGCCGCCGCCATCGAGAACGATGCGGCCGTCGCCCAGGAGTTCCGCGACCGGTACCGCTGCTTCGTGGTCGACGAATACCAGGACGTCACACCGCTGCAGGAGCGCGTGCTCGACGCATGGCTCGGTGACCGCGACGATCTCACCGTCGTCGGCGACGCCAACCAGACCATCTATTCGTTCACCGGCGCGACGCCGCAGTACCTTCTGGACTTCTCGCGGCGCTTCCCGGATGCCGCAGTCGTCCGCCTGGAGCGCGACTACCGGTCCACCCCGCAGGTGGTGTCGCTGGCCAACCGCGTCATCGCCGCGGCCCGCGGTCGGATGGCAGGCAGCAGGCTGCACCTGGTCGGCCAGCGTGATCCCGGTCCCACGCCCACCTTCACCGAACACCGTGACGAGGTCGCCGAGGCCGCCGCCGTCGCCAAGAACATCAAGCGGCTGATCGCGGCGGGCACCGCAGCCTCGGAAATCGCGGTGCTGTACCGCATCAATGCACAGTCCGAGGTCTACGAGGAGGCGCTCACCGAGGCGGGCATCCCCTTCCAGGTCCGTGGCGGCGAGGGGTTCTTCAGCCGCCAGGAGGTCCGCCAATCGCTGGTGGCGTTGCAGCGCGCGGCCGAGCGCGAGATCGAGGGACCACTTCCGGAGATCGTGCGCGCTGTGCTGGAGCCTCTGGGCCTGACCGCCGAGCCGCCCGCGGGTACCAAGGCGCGCGAACGGTGGGAGGCGCTGACCGCACTCGCCGAACTCGTCGAAGAGGAAGTGGCGCAGCGCCCGTCGCTTGACCTGCCTGCCCTAGTCGCCGAGCTTCGTCAGCGCGCCGACGCGCGGCACCCACCCGTCGTCCAGGGTGTCACGCTCGCCTCTCTGCATGCCGCCAAGGGATTGGAATGGGATGCGGTGTTCCTGGTCGGTCTCGCCGACGGCACGCTGCCGATCTCCCACGCCCTCACGCACGGTCCGGACAGCGAGCCCGTCGAAGAGGAACGCCGCCTGCTTTACGTCGGAATCACAAGGGCAAGAATGCATCTGGCGCTCAGCTGGGCGCTGGCCCGGGCCCCGGGTGGGCGGCAGAGCCGGAAGCCGTCGCGGTTTCTCAACGGCGTGGCGCCGCAGGCGTCCGGCGACAACAGCCCCAGCCGGCCCCGCCGCCCCAAGGGCGCCACGCCGCGCTGTCGCGTGTGCAACGCCGCGCTGACCGCCCCTGCCGCGATCGTGTTGCGTCGCTGCGAAGGGTGCCCATCCGATATCGACGAGAACCTGCTCACCGAACTCAAGGACTGGCGCCTGCGCACCAGCAAGGAGATGAGCGTGCCCGCGTACGTGGTGTTCACCGACAACACCCTGATCGCAATCGCAGAGACGTTGCCGGGCGACGACGCCGCACTCGTCGCGATTCCCGGTATCGGCGCACGCAAGCTCGAGCAATTCGGCGCCGACATCATCGCGTTGGTCAAAGGCCGGGGCCGCCCGGCAGGCGACATCGGACACCGCCAAACCTCGTAAAAATCATGCCAAACCTGCAGGTCAGAAAATCAGTTGTCGATTTCGCCTGTTACGCTTAGCCTCAAGATCGCACACACCAGCCGTGTGCTTTGTCGTGCGGAAGGAGGGTTCCGAGAACATGTTGAGCATGAATGCGTTTGACGGCGTACGCATTGCCGGCGGTTCGTGGACCCCCCATGTCCCGGCTGCCGCTGCGGCGGCGCATCCCGCCAAGGCGCACGCCGCCGCGGGAGTTGCAGCTGCTATTTCCCCGCAGCGCAAGCGCCGCACCGCCACCGCGACTGGAACGTTCGTGAATCGGGGCACCACCTAGGTAAGCCACGATTTCGCCCAAAAAGGCCACGGACCCGCAGTTACCGGATCCGTGGCCATTTTTATTGGGAGTCATTGGGAGCCCTCCGATTCCCAGGTCACAGATCCATCGAGAAGACCGATGCGACAACCTTCGACCAGGAAGAAGAGGTACGAGTCATGTCAAACGCGATGAGCGCTCGCGCGAAGAGTGCCCTATCGGAGACATGCCGACAGAAGACGAGGCTGGCGGTGCCTTGTCACCTGGAGGACCCCGATATGTGGTTCGCCGAGACTCCCGTCGAACTCGAACGCGCCAAGGCGCTGTGCGCGGATTGCCCGATCCGTCGCGAGTGCCTGGCCGCCGCGCTTGAGCGCGGGGAGCCGTGGGGCGTCTGGGGTGGCGAGATTCTCGACCGCGGCACCGTCATCGCGCGTAAGCGTCCGCGTGGTCGCCCGCGCAAGAACACCGAGGACAGCCCGGCAGCTGCGTAAGCGCTGCCGGGTTTCCCGGCGGATCAGGCGGCTTGTTCGGCGAAGCCCGGAATCAATTCCGTGGCAAGCGCTCTGGCCGGAATGTGCGCATCGAGCTGGCAGGAGATGGCGACGTTGGACGCGATCACCCGCATTGGGATCGCCAGCTTGGCCGGAATGTCCATCTGTCGCGCCGCCTTGATCTGACCTGCTGCGCGGTCCGGTCTCATGTTCGCGGCGGTGATGCGCTGCAGCCACTTTCGCGTGTAGTGGAATACCTCGACCTCGAGCGGCTCCACGTACTGCTTCATCATCTCGTCCATCTCCCGGTTCGAGACCTGCTCGCCCTTCTGGATGAACCCGATGCGCCGCATGGCCGCCTGCAGATTCTCGTAGTCGTCTTGCAGCGCGTAGCGGGTCGCCAGCCCGATGTCGATGGGGATACCACCGGGCATCGGCGCGACCGCGCCGAAGTCGATGACGCCCATCTTGTCGTCTGGCAGCAGCATGAAGTTCCCGGGATGCGCGTCGCCGTGCATCATCTCCAGACGCTTGGGCGCGTCGTACGTGAGCTCGAACAGACGGGTGCCCATCAGGTCACGTTGCTCCTGCGTGCCCTCGCGGATGATGACCGACATCGGGATGCCTTCGATCCATTCCTGAATCACCACCTTCGGCGCGCTGGCCACGATGTGCGGGACGACGAAGCGTGGATGTCCCTCATAGGCTTTCGCGAACGCGCGCTGATTGTCGGCCTCGAGCCGGTAGTCGAGTTCCATTTCGGTGCGCTCGATCAGCTCGTCTACCACGCCCTGCACATCCGCACCGGGGGACAGTTGGCGCAGCACGCTGACCATCCGCTGCATGGTTTTGAGGTCGGCGCGCAGCGCCTCGTCGGCGCCGGGGTATTGGATCTTGACCGCAACGTCGCGACCGTCGGACCACACTGCCTTGTGCACCTGGCCGATGCTGGCCGACGCCACTGCGATGTCGTCGAAGGACCTGAACCGTTCGCGCCACTTGGTGCCCAGCTGCCCGTCGAGCACCCGGTGCACCTTGGGGGCGGGCAGCGGCGGGGCCTCTCGCTGCAGCTTGGTCAGCGCTTCGCGGTACGGCTTGCCGTACTGCTCGGGGATGGCGGCCTCCATGACCGACAGCGCCTGGCCGACCTTCATGGCGCCACCCTTGAGCTCACCGAGAACGGTGAACAGTTGCTGAGCCGCCTTGTCCATCAGCTCGGCGTTGACCTCGTCTTTCGACGTACCGGTCAGCCGTTTGCCGAAGCCAAGCGCAGCCCGGCCCGCCATACCGGCACCGAGGCCCGCCAACTTGGCGTTCCGTGCCGCCCCACCCCGCTTGATCTCACTCACACGACCATCATCCACGACATCGCGGAACACCCCGCAGCGACTTGCCTACAAACGTTGTCAGCAGGTGCAGCGGGGGTGCCTCGACCAGCGTCGTGCCGCGATGGAGCCGACGTTGACATCGAACTCCAGCGTGGTGTTCAGCGTGGGCGGCGGCTCGGACGTGTGGAGGACGTCATGGCCTCGACGGACGGCGCATATGACGCGGTCGATCTGGTTGAGCGCCAACGCCGCGGTGGCCAGCACCGTTGCGCGGTCAGCGTTGCCGACGGTGTCGCGCAGCTGCGCCGCGACCGCAGGCCAGGCGGCATCCCGGTCGCTGCGATGCAGATCGGCGCACCCGAGACAGCTGGTCACCCCGGGAAGGACCAGTGGTCCGACGAGGCCCACACCGTCGCGCACCCGCACCGCAAGGTGCGGCACCCCGGCGGCGTGCAGGTCGCGCACGACCCGGGGGTCGGACACCAGGAAATCTGTCAATACCGCCAGGTCGGCCGGCGCGCCGGCATGCGTGCGGCTGCTACGCGTGAGGTGAGACCCCGAGCAGCGCAACGCTGAAGCGAGAAGATCCGACAGCGGCCCGCGCCCATGGATCCGGATGGACGCCGCACGGGTACGCCGTCGCGCCGTGTTCGTCACCACACCGGCGTCGATCAGCGATGACACCAGGTCGGCCATGGCGTCCGCGGCGGTCTCGCCGGCAAGCGTCTGGAGTTCGGACACGGTGGCGCCGGATTGAAGGCGTCGCAGCAAGTCGGCGAGCGCCCTGGGCGTCAATCCCGAAGGAGGACGGACCAGTACCGCCCGTCGCGGGTCCCAGCCCACCTGGACGACGCCGTCGGGGCGCAACAACACCGGTCTCGCCGGATCGAGGACGTAGCGTCCCATGCGAGGAGTTTGACACGTTATCCGTTAGAACCCGTCGAGTTATCCACAGGCTGCTGGTTCAGCGCTCGGAATCGCCTGTCCCGGAGTCTTTTTCGAGATCCGCGATCGCCTGGTCGATACCGCTGGTGTCGCCGCCGATCATGCGGTCGATGAAACCGGCCGGCTCATCGAGGTCCTCCGCGCTGGGCAGCAGGTCAGGATGCTGCCACACCCCGTCGCGGGCGTCGGCGCCGACGGCCTCGGTCAACCGCTCCCACAGCGCCGCGGCCTCCCGCATCTTGCGTGGCCGCAGCTCCAGACCCACCAGGGTGGCGAAGGTCTGCTCGGCGGGTCCGCCGGTGGCGCGGCGCCTGCGCAGGGTCTCCGCCAACGCCGACGTGCCGGGGATCCGATCGCCAAGCGCGTCGGTGACGACGGTCTGAACCCATCCCTCGATCAGCGCCAGCATGGTCTCGAGCCGCTCGAGCGCGGCCGTCTGCTCGGGCGTCGCTTTCGGCTCGAAGATGCCCTGGTTCAGCAGTTGTTCCATCTGAGACGGGTCGGTCAGCGCCGCGGGGTTGAACCCCTGCGCGAGCTCCTCGAGGCCGCTCATATCGATCTTCATGCCCTTGGCGAATGCCTCGACGGCGTTGAGCAGCTGACTGGACAGCCACGGCACGTGACTGAACAGGCGGTGGTGTGCGGCCTCGCGCGCCGCCAGGAATGTGATGATCTCGCTACGCGGCTGCTCGAGTCCTTCGGTGAGTGACTCAATGGCCGCAGGCATCAGCGCCGCAACACCTTTGGGCCCCAAGGGCAGCCCGATATCGGTGGACGTCAGTACCTCTTTCGAAAGCGTGCCCAGCGCCTGACCCAACTGCGACCCGAACGCCATGCCACCCATCTGCGTCATCATCGACAGCAGCGGCCCGGCCATGGATTTCGCCTCTTCGGGCAGCGACGACGCCCACACGGTGGAGATCTGCTCGGCCACTGGATCGCACAGCCGTTTCCACGTCTCGAGGGTGTTGTCGACCCAGTCGGTCGGTGTCCATGCCACTGATTTGGTGGTGCCCGCGGGCAGTGCCGTCACGCCGTCGAGCCAGGTCTCGGCCAGCCGGACGGCATCGGCGATCGCCGCGCTGGTCTTCTCTGGAACGGGCGCGACGAAACCGATAGAGCTCGAGGCCAGCTGACGTGCCAGGTCGTAGTTCACCGGTCCCGACTTCGAGCCGTCGGCCATCACGTTTCCAGCGCCGCTGAACATCTCCCCGAGACGGCTGAAGATCTGACCCAGCTGCGACATGTCGAACTCGGACCCGCCCATACCGATTCCGAACGGATCGCCAGGGGTGGGACCGCCACTGTCGCCGGACCCCGAATCGGGGTCCTTCTTACTCTTGTCTCGCTCCGGGTCATCCCCGTGGGAGAAGCCGAAAGGCAGGTCAGCCATGCCCTCAACGGTACTCACCGGGCCCGTGCCGTGGGAGCTGGCAGGTCACGCCGAGAGCGAAGTGCTGGCCAACCTCTACATTGGGCGGCGTGAACAGGCGCATTTTGACGTTGCTCGTCGCGCTCGTCCCGATCATTGCGTTCGGAGTTGTGCTGTCGTTGGTGACGGTTCCGTTCGTATCCCTGGGGCCGGGACCGACGTTCAACACGCTCGGCGAGGTCGACGGCAAGGAGGTCGTCGACATCGAGGGCACCGAGGTCCACCCCACGTCGGGGCACCTGAACATGACCACCGTGTCGCAGCGGGACGAACTGACGCTCGGGCAGGCGCTGGCGTTTTGGATGTCGGGCCGCGAACAGCTGGTGCCGCGAGATCTGGTCTACCCGCCGGACAAGTCGAAGGATGAGGTGGACGAGGCAAACAACACCGACTTCCGCCAGTCCGAGGACAGCGCCGAATACGCCGCGCTGCTCTACCTCAAATACCCCATGGCCGTGACGGTGGAGTCGGTCAACGACGACGGCCCGTCGGCGGGCAAGCTGCGCGACGGCGACGCGATCGACTACGTCAACGGAAAGCCGGTCTCGTCCCTCGACGAGTTCCAGGCCCTGATCAAGGACACCAAGCCCGGCGACACGGTGGTGCTGGACTACCGCCGCAAGAACGGGGACCTCGGCACCGCCACCATCACGATGGGTAAGCACCCCGACCGCGATCAGGGTTTCCTGGGCATCGGCGTGCTCGACGCGCCGTGGGCGCCCTTCACCGTGGACTTCAACCTTGCCAACATCGGTGGCCCGTCAGCCGGGTTGATGTTCAGCCTCGCGGTCGTCGACAAACTCACCACCGGCGATCTGAACGACGGCAAGTTCGTCGCAGGTACCGGAACGATTACCGGCGACGGCAAGGTCGGCCCGATCGGCGGCATCACCCACAAGATGCTGGCGGCCAGGGACGCCGGTGCCACCATCTTCCTGGTCCCCGCCGACAACTGCGAGGAAGCCAAGACGGCCCAGGACGACGGACTCGAACTGGTCAGGGTTGAGAACCTCGATGGGGCCGTGGCGGCCCTCAAGACGCTCTCAGCCGGTGGCGAACGCCCCGCATGCTGAGCTATCGCTGCAGTTGACATGCGTAGAGTTGGGGCACGTCGGTGCCGACGTGTGGAAACGGTTAGAAACTGGAGTTGACGAGTGGGTATGCGGCCAGCGGCAAGAATGCCGAAGCTGACAAGACGTAGCCGAATTCTCATCGCGATTGCCGCGATATTCGTCTTGGTCCTGTTGATCGGACCACGCCTGATCGACACGTATGTCGACTGGCTGTGGTTCGGAGAGCTCGGATACCGCTCCGTGTTCACCACCCAGCTCTTCACCCGTCTGGTGGTGTTCCTGATCGCCGCGGTGCTGATCGGAGCGATCGTGTTCGCCGGGCTGGCGCTGGCCTACCGCACGCGCCCGGTGTTCGTCCCGACCGCAGGCCCCAACGACCCGGTCGCGCGTTATCGCACCGCGGTGATGACGCGGCTGCGGCTGGTCGGCATCGGTGTTCCGCTGTTCATCGGCGTCCTCGCCGGAATCGTGGCGCAGAGCTATTGGACCCGCATCCAGCTGTTCCTGCACGGCGGCAGCTTTGGGATCAACGACCCGCAGTTCGGCATGGACCTGGGCTTCTATGCCTTCGATCTGCCGTTCTACCGGCTGGTGCTGAGCTTCCTGTTCGTCGCCACATTCCTTGCGTTCATCGCGAACCTGCTGGGCCACTACCTGTTCGGCGGTATTCGGTTGTCGGGTCGCAGCGGAGCACTGAGCCGGGCCGCGCGTATCCAGCTGATCACGTTGGTCGGCGTCCTCATGCTGCTCAAGGCGGTCGCGTACTGGCTGGACCGATACGAGTTGTTGAGCCACACCCGAGGCGGTAAGCCGTTCACCGGCGCTGGTTACACCGACATCAATGCGGTACTGCCCGCGAAGCTGATCCTGATGGCCATTGCCGTCATCTGCGCGGCGGCCGTGTTCTCCGCGATCGTGTTGCGCGACTTGCGGATCCCCGCCATCGGCGTGGTCCTGCTGCTGCTGTCGTCGTTGGTGATCGGTGCCGGCTGGCCGTTGGTGGTCGAGCAGTTCAGCGTCAAGCCGAACGCGGCGCAGAAGGAAAGCGAATACATCAGTCGAAGTATCGCGGCCACCAGACAGGCCTATGGGCTGACCGACGAGACCGTCACGTACCGCGACTACAGCGGGGATGCGCAGACGACGGCCCAGCAGGTGGCGTCTGACCGGGCGACGACGTCGAACATCCGGTTGCTCGACCCCACGATCGTCAGCCCGGCGTTCACCCAGTTTCAGCAGGGCAAGAACTTCTACTACTTCCCGGACCATCTCGCGATGGACCGTTACACGGGACGAGATGGAAACCTGCGTGACTTCGTCGTCGCCGCCCGCGAGCTCAACCCCGACCGTCTGATCGACAACCAGCGCGACTGGATCAACCGGCACACCGTCTACACGCACGGCAACGGCTTCATCGCCTCGCCGGCCAACACCGTCCGCGGAGTCGCTAACGACCCCAACCAGAACGGTGGCTACCCGGAGTTCCTGGCCAGCGTCGTCGGCGCGAACGGCAGCGTCGTCTCGCCCGGTCCCGCCCCGCTGGATCAGCCGCGGATCTATTACGGTCCGGTGATCGCCAGCGCAGCGGCGGATTACGCGATCGTCGGCAAGAACGGTGACGCCGACCGCGAATACGACTATGAGACCAACACCGAGACCAAGAACTACACGTACGGGGGCTCGGGTGGGGTGCCTGTCGGCAGTTGGCTGGCTCGTTCTGTGTTCGCCGCGAAGTTCGCCGAACGGAACTTCCTGTTCTCCAACGTGATCGGCGAGAACAGCAAGATCCTGTTCAACCGCGATCCGGCCGAGCGCGTCGAGGCGGCCGCGCCGTGGCTGACCACCGACACCACCGTGTACCCCGCCATCGTGAACAAGAAGATGGTGTGGATCGTGGATGGCTACACCACGCTCGACAACTACCCGTACTCGCAGCTGACGACGCTGTCGAGCGCCACAGCGGACTCCAGCGAGGTGGCCGTCAACCGGTTGCAGATCGACAAGCAGGTGTCCTACATCCGCAACTCGGTGAAGGCGACCGTCGACGCGTACGACGGCACGGTGACGCTGTATGCCCAGGACGAGGCCGACCCGGTGCTGCAGGCGTGGATGAAGGTGTTCCCGGACACCGTGAAGCCCAAGAGCGAGATCACCCCTGAGCTGCAGCAGCACCTGCGCTACCCCGAGGATCTGTTCAAGGTTCAGCGCGCACTGCTGGCCAAGTACCACGTCGACGACCCCGTGACGTTCTTCTCCACATCGGACTTCTGGGACGTCCCGCTGGATCCGAACCCGACCGCGAGCAGCTATCAACCGCCGTATTACATCGTCGCCAAAAACCTTGCGGCCAACAATAATTCGGCGTCGTTCCAGCTGACCAGTGCGATGAACCGGTTCCGCCGAGACTTCCTGGCGGCCTACATCAGCGCCAGTTCGGACCCCGATACCTACGGCAGGCTCACCGTGCTGACCATTCCCGGCCAGGTGAACGGCCCGAAGTTGGCGTTCAACGCGATCAGCACCGACACCGCGGTGAGTCAGGATCTCGGTGTCATCGGTCGTGACAACCAGAACCGCATTCGGTGGGGCAATTTGCTCACACTTCCGGTGGCACAGGGCGGCCTGCTGTACGTCGCACCCGTGTATGCGTCACCGGGCGCCAGCGACGCGGCGTCGTCGTACCCCCGCCTGATCAGGGTGGCGATGATGTACAACGACAAGGTCGGCTACGGTCCGACGGTGCGCGACGCGCTCACCGAGCTGTTCGGGGCCGGTGCGGACGCCACCGCCACCGGACCGGCACCGACAGGGCCCGGGAACGGCCAGCCGCAGGCGACGCCCGCTGCTGACGGGGAGCCGCCGGCCGCGCAAACGCCCGGGGAACAGCGCTCACCCGAGGCGCAGGTTCCGGCGGCGGCCGTGCCGCCGGGTGGTCCCGTGCAGTTGTCGGGAGCCAAAGCCGCAGCGCTGCAAGAAATCAACACCGCGCTCGAAGCACTGCAAGGGGCTCAGACGGGTGGCGACTTCGCCGAGTTCGGTGAGGCGTTGCAACGTCTCGACGACGCGGTGCAGAAGTACCAGTCGACCCGCTGAGCACTCGATTTGGAGGTGGACCCGCGGGTCGGTAACCTTGCGTTCACCCGTCGCGGGGTGGAGCAGCTCGGTAGCTCGCTGGGCTCATAACCCAGAGGTCGCAGGTTCGAATCCTGTCCCCGCTACTAAATGAAGCGGCCCCCGGAGGAACCTCCGGGGGCCGTTCTCATGCCATTTCTAGGGCATCAGTAACTCGGCGTTGGTGACGAAGAACTTCTCGATCACCTCCGGGCCGAACCTGGCCAACTTCTCGGCGAATTGCGCGTCGATGGGCTCCCAGAGGAATCCGGACACCCGCACGTTGCGCTGGATGTACCCCTCGGGGGTGAGGGTCAGATCGCCGGTCAGACGCCGGAACATCGCTTGCCAGCATGATGGTACTGTTATGGTATGCGGACTACCATAGATAAGGCAGGCCGGTTGGTAATCCCAAAGGCACTTCGCGAGCAGTCGGGCATTACCGCGGGAGAGGTCGAAATCTGCCTCGATGGGTCCGCGATCCGCATCGAGAGCGTCGCGACCGACACTCTTGTCGAAGAAGGTGGGCTTCTCCTGCTGCCAAGTGGCGGGCCTGAGCTTGATGCTGACGCGCTACGGGAGTTACGGCTTGCCGACCAACGCTGAACACGTGCTGGTCGACACCAGCGCCGCACTTGCACTGTCGCAGCGTGAGAACCCATTTCACGATGCGGCCAGAGCCAGACTTCGCACATGTCGACGCGGGATGTCCGGGCATGCTGCGGTCGAGCTGCTGTCAGTCCTCACGCGGCTGCCGCCGCCGCACCGCCTGAGTCCGGCTGCGGCACTTCGCCTAGAAGAGACGAATTTCCCGGAGTCTCGCTTCCTGTCGGCCACTGATACGAAGGACCTAGTACGGGAGTTGATCGACGCAGGTTTGACCGGCGGCGCGATCTACGACGGTCTCGTTGGTGCGGCTGCCCGCCGGCACAAGCTCGTGCTCATCACGTGCGACCGACGGGCCGAACCGACGTATCGAGTGCTCGGCGTCAACTACGAGCTGCTATCGTCCATGTCGCGATAATCAAACGAGCCGGCTCCCGTCGAGGATCGGCTTTGCCGCCACTGTAATGAGAGTGGTTGCGTACTAGGCGAATTCAACAGTGAAATGCCGTTGACTAGCCCGCTGAGTTTGAGGCTGCCGTCGTCGGTCTCGGCGACCAGCCGATCGTGTCGGGCTAAGCCGCTGAGCGGGCCTGCTGGTTGACCGTCACGCTCAACAGGAGCGCATCGATTGGCAATGGGTCGAGCAACGGCTGCCAACGGTCAACCGCAGTGAGGATGATGATGTCCGAACGCGAATGCGCGCGCTCACACCCTGGCGATCGCCGTCGGCGGAGCCACGAAACCATCGCTGATGAAGCGCGCGAAGTAGTTGCCGAGCACGCGATCGTCGATCGGCGAGCAGTAGATCGCCGTGCCCTCCAGACCGGCCAGCGTGTTCCGACAATCGAACTGCGGCAACGACTTCAGCTTGCTCGACACCTCGCCCATCATGCTCAGCGAGAACAGCGGCACCAGTGACGACACGACGTCCCCGCGCGTAGTGGTGCGGCGGAGTAATTCGGTCACCCACGAGTCATAAGGCACCTGCCTGAGCGGATAGCCGAAGTCGTGCATCCAGTCGGCTATCGCGCCGAGCCGCACCCGACGATGGTTCGCGATGTGAAACGTCTTGCCCATCGCGTCGCGGCGGCCAGAGAGATGCACGATCGCCTTGCTGATGTAGTCGACCGGTGTCATGTCAGTTTCGTCGTGTGCGAATTGTGGCGCGCTCTGCAGCTCGATCCACGACTTCAGCATGCGTGACATGACGTCGCCGGTATTCCAGGCCCCGGTCTCGCTGTGCCCGGTGATGAGGCCCGGCCGATAGATGCAGACCGGCAGGCCGCGCGATCGCGCCTCCATCATCAGCTTGTCCGCGACCCACTTGCTCTGGAGGTAGCCACCGTGCAGCGAGCCGTCGTGGTCGAGGGTGTCGTCTTCTCGGATGACGGTTACCTCGCCGGACGAATCGAAGAGCGGAAAGACACCAAGGCTCGACACGTAGTGCACCGGCTTGATCCTGACGCGCGTGGCGAGGCGCAGAATCTCTTCGGTGCCGAGCACGTTCGTCGCCTTGAGCCGCGCGTAGGGAAAGATCCAGTTCACGAACGCGCCACTGTGATAGATGACGTCGATGGTCGCCGCAAGATCGGCGCTGGTGGCCGCCGACAGGCCGAGCCCCGGCTCGCCGAGGTCGCCCGGCACCGGCACGATCCGGTCCTCGAGTGCGTCGTGCCACAGCGAGTAGGTCTGCAGCGTCTGGCGCAGACGCGCCCGCCCCGCCTCGACACTCTCGGCGCGCACCAGACAGTGCACGTCGGCGGCGGTTCGATCCAGGAGCTCGCGCAGGAGGAATGCGCCAAGGAATCCGGTGGCGCCGGTCAGAAGGACCTGGCGCGGGTGATCGGTGAGCTCCGCCGCCTGTGTCCCCGGCGTGACCGTCGGATCGAGCCTGACTTCATCGGACAGCGCCCTCACGTTAACCGCGAGCCGGTCGCCGTTGAACAGATCCTTGCTCGCTTTCTGCCGCAACGGCTTTGCTTCGGCCCCATCGTTGATGCCGATGGCGCGGAGGAGCGATTGGACGGCATCGTCGGAGAGTTCGTCCACCGGCGAACTCGCAGGCACCGCAACGGGTTCCGGCAGCTGTGTCATCAGCCGGGCGCCGAGGTGCGCGAGGCTCGGTCCCTGCAGCAGCGCGGTCACCGGCAGGGTGAGCCCGAGGTCGCCTTCGACGCGGTTCTTCAGCTCAACCGCCATCAGCGAATCGATCCCCAGCTGGGTGAGCGGCTGTTGCACGTCGACTTTCGACGGCGAGCATCGCAGCACGTGGGCGGTCTGCTCGACCAGGAACGCCTCGATCATTGGCTGCCGCTGCGCGGCGGAGGCCGCGCCGAGCTTCTCGCCGGTGAGACCGTCGTTCGAGCGCGGCGCTCGTCCAGGCCCCGACTCGTGGGTGACCTCGTCGGCGAGCGCCGAGAGGATGGGCGGCGACATCAGGCCGAGCAGGCGGCTCCAGTCGACTGCAATCGCCATGGCCTGCGGCGTGTCGAACTGCAGTGCTCGCTCGAGCAGCTGCATACCTTGAGATGGTGAGAACGGCAGAATGCCCTGCTGCATCAAGCGTTTCGTGATCTCGGGCCGCGCCGCGACGCCGACTTCGGCCCACAGACCCCAGTTGATCGCAAGTGCTGCACGTCCCTGAGCGCGCCGGTGATGGGCCAACGCATCGAGGAACGCATTGGCCGCCACGTAGTTCCCCTGCCCAGCCGACGCGAGTACTGCCGCCACCGACGAAAACATCACGAAGAAGTCGAGTGGCGCGTCGAGCGTCGCGGTGTGCAGATTCCAGGCGCCGTCGGCCTTCGGCCCGAGGACCGTCTGGAACCGCTCCCGGTCCAGTTGCAGCAGGATCCCGTCGTCGAGCACTGCGGCGAGGTGCATGATCCCGCGCAGCGGCGGCATCGTCGCATCGATGTCGCCGATCACTCGGGCGACGTCGACTTCGCTGCCAACGTCGGCCTTGGCAACCACGACGGACGCGCCGCGCGCCTGCATCGCGGCCAGCGCATCGGCCGCCGCCTCCGACGTCGCGCCGCTCCTGCCCACGAGCACGAGGTTCCTCGCGCCGCGCTCCACCATCCATTCCGCGAGTACCAGGCCCAGGCCACCGAGGCCGCCCGTCAGCAGGTACGTGCCGTCGTCGCGGAACGTCACCGGCTGCTGCGATGACGGAGCAACGAGGAACTCCGACTCGTCGAGCGTGACCACGACCTTGCCGATGTGTTTCGCCTGCGCCATGAATCGGAATGCATCTCGGGCTTCCGAGAGCGGAAAGCTGTGCCGCGGAAGGGGAGCGAAGCGGCCGTCGCGGAAGTAGTCGAGGACCTCCGTCAGCATCGCACCGCAGAACGCCGCGCGCGACACGAACATGTGGGCCAAGTTCACCGAGGAGAAAGACAGGCTCTTGTGGAACTCGCGAAGGCCCAGCGGGGTGTTCTGCAGGATGTCGACCATGCCGATCTCGAGGAACCGTCCACCGGCACGCAACGTCGCCAGGCTCCGTGGGATGAACTCCCCGGCAAGGGAATTGAGGACCACATCGACGCCTTCCCCGCCGGTGATCCGCAACACCTCGTCGGCGAACTCCAGAGAACGCGAGTCCATCACGTGCTCGACGCCCTGCTCCTTGAGGAATGCCCGCTTCTCCGGCGTCCCGGCCGTGGCGAAGATTTCGGCACCGACGTGCTGTGCGATCTGCACCGCCGCTTGGCCGACGCCGCCGGCCGCGGCATGAATCAAGACACGCTCGCCCTTGCTCAGTCTGCCGAGATGATGCAGGGCGTAGTAGGCAGTCATGAACGTGAGCGGGATCGTGACCGCGTCTTCGAAGGTGATGTGCGCTGGCTTGCCCGCGACCAGCGTCGCGTCGGTCGTCACGTACGAGCCAAGGCACGACGGCGCCAAGGCGACGACGTCGTCGCCAACCCGCAGGTGCTCCACGCCCGGGCCGGTTCGGACCACGGTTCCCGCGCATTCCCATCCGAGGTCGAGTGACTGCTCGAGCACCGGCGGTATGACACCCATCGCGACGAGGACGTCGCGGAAGTTGAGCCCCGCCGCGTGCACTCGGATCTCGACCTGTCCCGCGACTGGCTGCACGCGGGTGGTGCTGCGCAGTGTCAGATTCTCCAGGATGCCGGCCGTTGCGATCTCGAGGCGGAACGGCTCCTCGGCCGTGACCAGTCGGCACTTCTCGTCCACGACCTCGGCAGACCGGCGCACGACACGCGGTACCCAACGCTTGCTGCCACGCAGTGCTACTTGGTCTTCGCCATCGCCGGCACGCACCTCGTCCAGCAATGCCTGGACCTCGTCGCCCTCGCCCAACGCGCCGAGATCCACGCGCGTGCAGCGCAACTCCGGATGCTCGGTGCCGATGACGCCGGCCAAACCCCAGAGCGGAGCGTGTGCAATCGACAGCGGCTCGGACGAATCACCCACCGGCTGCGTTCCGACGGTGACGACCCACAACCGCGGCGCCGGCGCGTGAGTGACGTCGGCGAGCGCGTGCACCAGATGCAGTGCCGAGTCGCATCCACGCCGGCGCGCTCCCTGCACGGTGGCGAGAGTGGCCCCGTCCGGCGACCAGCGTTCCGCGGCCCAGAGATGGACGACGCCATCACAAGGGGCTTCGTCCTCGGCGGTGATCTGCGCAAGCAGCTGGCGATAGTCCTGCGGCCGCGCCGGGTTGATCCGGTACCGTGCCGCCGTCACCTTCTCGTACGCGTCGCCGGCGAGAACGACCACGCACTCGTCACCTGCGGCCTCGAGACGTCGGCACAGCGCGGGTCCGACTTCGTCATCCGACAGCAGCAGCCATCGCCTCGCGCCGGGCTGCGCGTCAACCGCCGGCTGGCGTGCCTTGGGCTGCCACTGGGTCTCGTAGATCCACTCGTCCAGCTGCTTCTCCGAAACGGCTGCTGCATCGTGTCCGATCCGCTGCAGGGTGAATCCGAGCGCCTCGAGGATCACGTGCCCTTCGGCATCGATCACGCGGACGTCGCCTTCGATGGTGCCCGACTGTCCGTCCGCTCCTGAGCGCAGGACCGCGTGGCTGAAGAGATCGGCGCCAGGACGCGCGTGCATGCGCAGTGTGTCGAGGCCTACCGGAAGGAAGACAGTGCCTTCGGACTGATCGGCATCCCGTCGCGGGAGCGCGGCGGCCAGGGCCTGGAACGCCGCGTCCAGGAACGCCGGATGGAACTGGTAGGCGCCGGCTTCGGTCTCGACCGCCGTCGAAAGGCGCAGCTGACCGATCGCCTCACCGTCGCGCCGCCAGAGCTGCGCCAGACCCTGGAAGCTCGTGCCGTACTCCAGACCGCGCTCGTGGGTCTCGCGGTAGAACTCCGGCGCCGAGACGATCGCCGGACAGCGCCCACGAATCTCTTCGAACGTGTCGCCGGCTGGTGCCGTGATACTCCCGTTCGTGGCAATCCCGATCGTGCCGGTCACGTGCAGCGTCGACGCCGACGGATCACGCGCGTCGCCCTGCTGCACCGTGAAGAACTTCACCGATGCCTCGCCTGGCGTCACCAGCGAAAGGGCGAGCTGAATCGTCTTCGGCTGATCGTCGGCGACGAAGAGCGCCTTCTGGAACTGCAGATGCCGCACCGTGTGACAGCCGGCGCCAAACACCTCCGTCGCCGCGGCCAGCGCCATTTCAGCGAAGCCCGCGGCCGGCATCACCGTCGCCCCTTGCACGCGGTGATCGCTGAGGTACGGAAACGCGCGGGCGCACAGGTCGGTCTCCCAGAAATGTGTGCCCTGATCCGCTGCCGACCTGAAGTACCTGGCGAGCAGCGGGTGTCCGCCCTTGCGGGCAGGCGGCGCAACTGGTGCCTGACCGCTGTCTTCGACCCAGAATCGTTCCCGCTGCCAGGCGTAGGCGGGCAGCGGCACCACGTCTCCGCCCGTCGGATGCAGGCGTGCCCAGTCGGTCGGGAAACCAGCGGCGTACAACGCACCAAAGGCCTCCAGCAGTACGCTGCGGTCGTCCTCGCCGCGTCGCATCGACGACAGCACTATGCCGGGGCGCCGGCTTTGACGCAGACAATCCGACATCGACATCGCCAACGTCGGATGCGCGCTCAGTTCGAGCAGGACGTCATAGCCGTCGGCGGTGAGCGCATCGATCGCCTGCGCGAAAGCTACCGGGCGACAAAGGTTGTCGACCCAATAGGTAGCATCACATTTCGGTCCGTCGAGCAACGTGGCCCGGCCCGACGTCGACATCATCGCGATCGAGCCCCGCCGCGCATCGATCGTGCCGAGCGATTCCAACAGCTCGTCTCGCAGCGGGTCCATCTGAGGACTGTGCGAGGCGTAGTCGACGTTGATGAACTGAAAGAAGATGTCGCGGCGCTCGGCCAGCTGACTGAGCGCCACCAACGCCTCTGCCTCGCCGGAAATAAGGGTCGTCGTCGGCCCGTTGCATGCCGCCACAGCCACGCGGTCGGCATAGCCGGCGAGCAGCACCTCGGTCGCTTCGAGCGGCAGGCTCACGACTGCCATCCGCCCATTCCCGGACGCACGTTGCCCGACTATCTGGCTGCGGCGGCAGATGATGCGGGCCGCGTCGTCGAGGCCGATGATGCCTGCGACGTAAGCAGCCGCAATCTCGCCCATGCTGTGTCCCACGACGGCGTCCGGCTCGACGCCCCATGCCCGCCACTGCGCGGCCAGGGCGACCTGCACCGCAAAGAGAACCGGCTGCACGACGTCGATCTCCTCGAGACGCGACGTCGCCGCATCGGCGCGAATCTCATCGAACAGCGACCAGTCCGCGTACCGGCTCAACGCTTGCGCGCAGGTCTCGAGGGTGGTGCGGAACACCGGTTCCTGATCCATCAAGCGGCGCGCCATACCGAGCCACTGCGACCCCTGGCCTGGGAACACGAACGCGATCTTCCGTTTCGTGTCCGGCACCTTGCGCCCGGAGGCGACACCGCGCCTGGCTTCGCCGGCGAGATGGGCGTCCAGCTGCTCACCGATCTCCGACAGTGAGCGCCCGAGCACCGAGAGGCGGTGATCGTGATGCGTCCGGCGCACGCCGGCGGTATAGCAGATGTCGCCCAGATCGCCCTGGCCGTCACGCGCAAAGTCACGATATGTGCGCGCCATCGCCTCGAGCGCCGCGGCGCTGTGCGCGGAGATCGGCAGCATGTGTGCGACATCGGCGCCGCGTGCCTTCCGGCGATGACCGTTCGTTGCCTCGAACAGGTCGGTCACGACGACGTGCGAGTTCGTGCCGGAGATGCCGAACGAGCTCACGCCGGCCACTGCGGGTGTCGCCTCGGCCGGCCACGGCGTCATTTCACGCTGCACGGTGAGCGGCAGCTCGCTCCAGGGGATGGCCGGGTTCGGCTGGCCGAAGTGCAGGCTCGCGGGAATCGCACGATGCTTGAGCGCCAGCGCCACCTTGATGAGACCGGCAATGCCGGCCGCGCCCTCGGCGTGACCGATGTTCGTCTTCACCGAACCGATACGGCACGGCTGATCTGCCGGCCGATCGGTGTTGAGCACGGTACCGAGCGCCATCGCTTCGATCGGATCGCCGACGCTCGTGCCCGTGCCGTGCGCCTCGACATACTGCACCTGCCCCGGAGAGATTCCGCTGTTCTCGTAGGCCGCGCGCAGCACGGCTTCCTGCCCGGCGCGGCTCGGCGTCATCAGCAGGCCGCCGCTGCGGCCGTCGTTGTTGACGGCACTGCCGCGGATCACGGCATAGATCGGGTCATGGTCGGCCAGGGCGTCGTCGAGGCGCTTCAACACGACGATCCCCACCCCGTCGCTGCGCACGAAGCCGTCGCCCCGCGCGTCGAAGGCCTTGCAGCGGCCGTCGCGTGCCAGCATCTGCGCCTGAGAGAACCCGATGCTCGGATCGGGGTCGAGCACCAGGTTGGCGCCACCTGCGAGCGCGAGCACGGATTCGCCGCTCCTTAGGCTCTGGCAAGCCAGGTGCACCGCCACCAGCGACGTGGAACAGGCGGTGTCGACGACCACGCTCGGTCCCTCGAACCCGAGCGCATACGACAGCCGACCCGACAGGAGGCTTCGCGCGTTGCCTGCGGCGAAGTAGATATCGATCAGCGACAGGTCGGTGGCGGCGTTCAGGTAGTCGTTGGTGCACATGCCGGCGAACACGCCCACCTGCTGGCCGAGCAGGTGCTCCGGGACCTGTCCGGCGTCCTCGAGCGCCTCCCAGGCGACCTCGAGCAGCAGGCGATGCTGTGGATCCATGCCCGCGGCCTCGCGCGGGGAGATGCCGAAGAAGTACGGATCGAACTGATCGATCTGATCGAGGAATCCGCCCCATCGGCTGTAGATCTTGCCGGGGATACCGGGGCGCGCATCGTAGAAGGCATCAACGTCGAACCGATTCGCCGGAATCTCCTTGATGGCGTCGCCGGCATTCGTCAGCAGACCCCAGAACGCTTTTGGGCCCGCGGCTTCGGGGAAGCGGCAGCCGATACCGGTGATGGCGATCGGAGCGTGCGTCATACCTTTCCCCCTGGTCATTGCTGTGACTATCGGTGTGCTCGTGATCGGCAGCTCGTGATCGACGGGCCGTTCAAACGTGTTCGCGCTGTCTTTTCCACGCCGCCAGCCACCCCGTAAACCGGCCGCTGTCGCGCGCGCCGTGATGCCATGCCGCGTGCACGACGCCGTCGTCTGCCACCATCAGCACCACGTCGAGACCTTTGGAGCGGCGCAGTGTGTCGATGGCCTGGGCCGGGGTCTGCGCGATGGGGCCTGCGACGTTGAAGGACGTATTGACGGACATTTCCACGCCGATGTGACGACCGAGCGCCTTCAGGTAGGCGTAGGTGAGGGGATCGTCCTCATGGCGGACGATCTGGATCCGGCCGGTGCCGTCGGCGTGAATCACCGCCGGAATCTTCTCGCGGGCACCCGGTTTCGCGTGCGCCGTGAAAACCATGTAGTTGTAGGCGTTGTAATCGGCATCGGATGCGCCAGGATGCAGCTCGAAATATTCGTGCGCCGCCTCCAGGGTCGCCATCGGCGCCAGTGGGCGGATCGCCTCGCGGAACTTGACGCGTTCGTTGAGCCGCTCACGCGTTTGGGGATCGCAAGGGTTCGCGAAAATCGAGCGATGGCCGAGCGCGCGGGGCCCAGTCTCGGCCGGCCCCTGATACAGCGCGATGACGGCATTCTGCGCCACCATGGACGCCATCATGTCGGCGACGGCATCGCGGCCCTGGAGCGTCGAGACGTCGCCGATCCGGCACGCGGCAACATCGTCAGCCTCGAGCGCCGCCGCGATGTCATCGGGGGAGGGTGCGGTGCCGCAGTAAAATGCATGCGTCATCGCTGCTCCGCGCGGCGCACCGGCGAGGTGGGCGAACAGCCAGGCGGCGCCGATGGTGACGCCGGGGTCGCCGGGAGTAGGCGGCACCCACAGATGCAAGCGGGCTTTGCGTTGCTGCGCCTTCGCGAACCACGCCTCGTCGAAATGTTCGAGCAGCCGCATGTTGCCGACGGCGTTGAGCGCCACGCCGCCGGTCAGAACCACCCGGTTGGCGCCGGTCTCGCGCAGCAAATGATCGACGATATGGATCAAGGCGTCCTCGAACACCAGTTGCGTCGCCGCCGCCTTGTCGAGGCGGTCCTTGGTGTCGGGCCGATGGTTGATGTCCTCGACGCGCAACATCGCGTCGGGGTTCCAGATCTGTTCCCCAGTCAGCGGTTCGCCGAGGATCTTGATGAGCGGGGCCTTGTAGGGATCGTCAAGGGCTTGGCAATGCCAGTTGGCCATCGTGCGGTTGAGCTTGATTTCGCCGCCGTCGCCGAAATGCAGGACGTCTTTGAGTCCCCGGTAGTACGGGTTACTCGCGCGATCCATATCGCCCCAGGCCGCGGCGCCCATGTATCGCCCCTCGCTGGAGAGGATGTTCCAGCCGCCCTGGGTCGCGGAGATCACGCCGTAGAAGGCGCCGAGCGAGTCGGACACGCTTGCATTGCAATACAATTGACGCATCGAGCCATGCTCGGCGACGTACAGCGAGACCGATCCGCGGTCGCCGGTGCCGTCGAGCACGGCGATCGCGACCGGCTCCCTATCGTCGGCGAAGGGCGAGGCCGCGAACGAAAACCACGCGTGGTTGTCATGGTGCGGCATGGAGATCAGCGGCACCGGTTTTTCCAATCCCAATTGCCTGCCGAGAATTCGTGGTGTGCGCCATATCTGGACCAAGCGACGCTTGTCGATGCCTGCGAAATTGGAGACACCGAGCAATCTGAAACTGGCCGGCGCTTCTTCGATGACCGTACGCGTCAGCGTGGCGAAAAACGTCGGATAATCCCAGGTCGTGACAAAGGCGGCGATGTCGCCGACGTCGCGCCCCATGGTGCGCAGCGTGGCGACCATCGCGTCGAGGGATTGGCGCGGATATTCGGTGCTGTGTTTGTCTCCTGAAAAGCGTTCTTCTTCGTTGTTGACGACGATGCGCGGACCGTTCGCCTGCGTCACCTCGATGAGCGCGACGCCGGTGTTGTGGGTTCCGGGCGCGGCAAGGCCCGCGAGATAGACTGTCTCGCCGCGGTTCAGTTTCTCCTGGATCGATGCGATCCGCTGAGTGGCGAAGTCCGAGCCGAGAGCGTGAAAATCCGTGCGCGCCATGGCTCGGGTGGCAACCCAGCGTACGAAACGGAAGCTTGCGGCGCCAAGTTTTGGACGGCGGGGACCGATTCGCATGTCTGGTCGTGTCAATTCGTTTCCAAGGCCAGCAGCATGCGGGATTTCCCGAGCGATCCTCTCGGTGTCGGCGACTTTCACGTCGCCGTCGGTCTTGGCGACGACGACTGATCGGGGCTGGCCGTGTTGGCTAGCGAGCGGGCCTGCTGGTTGACCGTCACGGTCAATTGTTGCGCGACATCTGGCGGGAGAATGACGTTCATCTCGCCGGTCCGCTTGAACCAAAGGAAGCCAGAACCGCTGTCGCTGAGCGTGATTCGGCTGTTGGTGGCGTCCTCGACGACAGTGAGTTGCGTACCGTCGCCCCGTGTGACCATACGCAGATCGACACGGGGTTCCCGGGCGTCGGCGTCGGTGATGAGACGAACGGCAACTGGGATGTCGCCGGTGTCGACGATCAGCGATCGTGTGTTGGCGGGCAGCGCCCGTGTGTCAGTCACCACGTGAACGCTGCTGAGTCCGAACGCAAGAACGCTGAGGCTGACCAAACTGCCGATGGCAACCAAGACCCCGATGAGGACGAGCACGGCGCGTGCCACGGTGCGGTTGCCTCCGGACAGCGCGGGCAGCGTCGAGGCGGTCTCGGCCGAACTGTCGGGGGGCCCAGGCGCGACGTCGATGTCGCTCACGGCTGTTCGTGCTCCTGCGCCTCGAAATGCGCGGCGGCGCGCTTGAGCGCTAGCACTGCGTCGGCCTGGGTGGTACGCGCGTCGTCGTTGAAGGCGGGCAAGCTGGCCCAGCCCGGCGCTGCCGCGGAATTCGCGAACTGCAGCACTAGGCTCTCCAGCCGATCGACCTGCTCGTGTGCCACCCCGGGCTGTCCGAAGCGCCATCCATCGGCTGACGCGCGCAGCGCTCCCTGCAGGCAGAAGCTGCACGGTTTCGTACCGGCTTCGGCACGCGTCCGGTACCCTCCCGCGCCGACGTGCTCGGTGCGCAACCGCACCCATCCGCTCGGGGAGTCCGCGGCGGGCAGCACCTGATAGCCGTCGGCGTCGCGCCAGTAGGCGCCCTGGGTCCATCCATTCTCGATCTCGATGAGTGCCAAGGCGCCCTCGATGATTTCTCGGTCACTATTCATATTCATGAGTTGCATTCCTTTCGACTACGACTCGAGGTAGCGCAGAACGGCAAGGACACGGCGGTTCTCGGTGTCGTCTTGGATCAGCGCCAATTTCGCGAAGATGGAGGCGATGTGTTTCTCGGCGGAACCGGTCGACATGTGCAGCGTCGCGGCGATCGCCGAGTTGGTCCTGCCTTCGGCCATCAGCTGCAATACCTCTATTTCGCGGGGGGTGAGCTGATCGAGTGCGCTGCGGCGATGCGATCGCGCGAGAATCTGGGAGACAACCTCGGGGTCCAGCAGGGTCCCGCCGCTGCCGACAACCGTGACTGCGTCCAGGAATGCCGGTACGTCGGCGACGCGGTCCTTGAGCAGGTATCCGAAGCCGCGGGTGTCCGAGGTGATCAAATCGGAGGCGTAGCGCTCTTCGACGTAGTGCGACAACACCAGGACGGGCGATTCGGGATTCTGGCTGCGCAGCAGCGCCGCGCAGCGGATTCCCTCGTCGGTGAACGTCGGCGGCATCCTGACATCGACGATCACCAGATCAGGACGGGTGTCGTCGACCAAGCGCAGCAGATTTGACGCGTCCGGCACGCTGCCGACAACGTCGTGGCCTGCATCGGTCAGGATGCGTTCGATGCCCGCCCGGAGAAGCGCCGAGTCCTCGGCGATCACTATCCGCACGGCAGCACCGCGGTGACAGTCGTGGACCCGGTCAAAGGACTGGATACTGTGAACGTGCCGCGGGCGGCACGCACCCGCTCGGCCAGGCCTCGCAGGCCGGTGGCGGTTTCGCTGTCGGAAATCTGCGCGCCGCCGCAACCGTCGTCGAATACCGAGACGTGGAGCGTGCTATCGGCCTGATCGAGTCGGACCGTAACGACCGCACGCGATGCCTGTGCGTGCTTGGCAACATTGGTGAGCGCCTCAGCGACGACGAAGTACGCGACTGATTCGGTCTCGTGACGGATCCGCCGGGGCAGGTCGATGTTCAACGCTGTGGAGACTGCAGCGCGCTGCGTCATCGATGAGAGCGCCGCATCCAGGCCGCGGTCGGAGAGGATGGTCGGCGCGATACCACGCACGACGTTGCGCAGTTCCACCAGCGCGGTTTTTGCATCTTCGTGGGCCTCAGTGATTAGAGCCCGGGCAGTCGAAGGATCGGTGTCGAGCTTGGTTTGGGCAAGGCCGATTGTCATCGCTAGCGACACGAGCCGAGGCTGCACACTGTCGTGTAGGTCGCGTTCGATGCGGTTTCGCTCGGTTTGTGCCGAAGTCACTGCTCCGAGCCGCGCGTGGGCGAGCGCGTTTACCTCGTGCTGCAGCACAGCGGTCGGCGAGGGTTCCAGAAACCAGCGGTCGATCTTCGCATCGAGACTGGGTGCGAACACCACGATTGCGACGGCGACCACGAATGCGACCACGGCCAGCGGCCACGCTAATACCGGCGGAAGAAAGGTCACTCCGGCGCCGGGGCCGCTGCGACTTACGGCGATCGCCCCGGCCGGGGCCAATAACGCGAAGGCCAGCAGAAGAAACGCGAGGCCACCTGCTGCCAAGTCGTAGACCATCCGAAGAAAATGGTGTGTGCAGCCCTTCCAGAACCGGGCACTGTTCAGGTCGAGCCACAATTGGTCAATCCAGCCGGCGAGGCCGGTGTAGTCCGACATTTTCCGGGGTGGGACCGGTATACCCATGCCGAAGACGGCCTCGCTACGCAGACGCTCGAGCCATTCCACGCCGCGCATCAGATAGACGAGCACGACGAGGGCGACCAGAGGTCCGATGAGCGTCGGGATTGCCGAGATTCCTACGACCACGATCATGAGCGGCACCCACAGCCACACCACGGCGATCGCCGCACCGGCGATCATTGATGCACTGGGGCCGAAGCCGATGCGACGGCGCGTGGGCAGCGTAGTCGTGTTAGGCGTCATCGGCTCAGCCTCTCGTATATCCGCGACTGCGACCATGCGCTTAACGTACGGACCCCGGTGGCGGAACAACACTGCGTTTACCGGACGAGTGAATGGGGGTTAACCCCCGGGTGCGGATTCTGCGAGCTCACTGCGCCTCACCTGCCGCTTCAACTCATAGCCGGCCGCTCCACCACAAACCGCGCAGAACTGGAATTTCTTCGGTGATTATCCAGGGGTTTGCCAGAATTTTTTGCGGGGGTTAACCCCCGGGGCACGCTCCACGGGAGTTTGCTGTCGGGAGTAGTGTCCCAATCGTGGTGAATTTGGCCTTGAGCATGTCCCGAGTCGCGTGGAATTTGGGTGACGATCCACGATGAACTCTAGGCGGCGGCACCGACAGATTTGGTGTCGGCGCCGGTGTCGGGGTGAGCGTGTCGGCGCAGGGCGTCGACGAGCTGGGGCATCTGCTTGTGGCCCTTGATGCGACGGAAGGATCGTTCGGCGTTGAGCATGCCGGCCGCGGTCCAGCGCAGCACCATCTGCCCGTCGCGCCAGCGGGTGACGTTGCGATTGGTGGTCCGGGCGATGGAGATCATCGACTCGACCGGATTGGACGTGGTCAACGTCTTGGCGAGGCGGCCGTCGATGCCGAGGCGGGCGACAGTGAACATTTCCTCCAGCCCCTCGCGCAGGCTGGCGGCCGCACTGGGATAGTTCTTACCAAGTTGCCCGGCAAGGCTTTTCGCGTTGCGCAACCCGGTGTCTGGGTCAGGGTGGGCGAAGGCCTTGACCAACTTGGTGTCCACCCAGGCCTTGTCCTTGTCGGGCAGATGATCAGCGACATTTCTCCGCTTGTGCAAGGTACATCTTTGGATGAGGGCCTTGGCGCCGAACACCTCACGCACCGCCGCGGACAGCGCCTTGGCGCCGTCGCAGACGACCAGCAGCCCATCGTCGATGGCCAGGCCGCGCTCGACCAGGTCGGCCAGCAGCGAGCGGACCACGGTCTTGTTCTCCGTGGAGCCGTCCCACAGCCCGACCGGGACCTTCGTTCCGTCGGCGGTGATCGCCAGCGCGACCACCACGCACCGCTGGGCCATGTGCTCCCCATCCAACATGAGCACCTTGATGTCCAGCTCGCTCAAGTCGCGGCTCATCAGCTCGCCCAGCGCGGTCTCGGTCTGGCGCACGAATCGGCGCGAAATCGCCGAGCGGCTAGTCGATTTCGCCTCCTCGCCGACCTGGGCGCCCACCGGCTCCGCAGTGCGGGCGTGCCGGCGGGTGGCCACCCCGGCCAGCATCCGCTCCATCACCACCTGGGTCAGCAGGTCATCGGCGGCGAAGTGCGCATAGGTGCTCAGCGCCACCTCGCTCCCATCCAGAGTGCGTGCCCGCGGCCGGGCCACCGGCACCCGCCGACCACCAAGGGTCACCGACCCCTTCCCACTGCCGTGGCGCACCGAAATCCGGTCAGCGTCGTGCTTGCCCTTCGGCCCGCACGCCGCGGCGATCTCGGCCTCAAACATCGTCTGCATCACCGCCATCCCGGCGGCCACGCTCATCGCCAACAACCCCTCCCGGGCCGCCCCGGCGATGCTGGTCATCGCCAGCCGGATCTCCTCCGGCAGCTCAGGCAACCCGGCGGCGTCGGTCGTGTCAGCGAGGCGAACAGTAGGTACGGTCTTCATGGCGGTCCCTTACTCCTTCTTCGAGGTGTACTTGGTCGTTCACCCGAAGACCTACCATCTGGCGGGCATCAGGTGAGGGACCGCCACCTCAAATTCCACGAAGACCGGGACAACCTCTTGGCCTTCCCGACCGAGGCGACGGAGAGCCGGTGTTGTTTATTGCCGCCAAGGGCCTTGTCGGACAGCACGTGAGATCTCCACCAGGTGCGAGCATTCGGTGCAGCTGGTTACCGCGTCATCACGTTCGACTACAGAGGAGTTGGCGCTACGGCGAGCGCTGACCGGTTTCACGACGGCAGCCATGGTGGCCGAAACCGCGCGGTTGATCGAGAGGCGCCACGATCGCGCGCGCGAGCATGGACCCTAGTCAAGCCCTGCGGACCCGGCCCGAATCCAGCGTGTATGCCTTCTGGCCTGACCGCTTGTGGTGTCACCGGTTACATGCCCCAACAAGCATGCGGACACCCTCGGTGACGAGGATGTCCGCATGTTGTGCTCAGTAGTTGACGCAGCTGGTCATCATCTGCGAGAACACCGGAATGGCCTGATCGATCCCTGGGTTGTTCTTGACCTGGTTGAGCAGCGATACACGTTGATCCGCCGAGGAACTGAGGAACACACGCACAAATTCCAGATTCGCCGGCGACGCGTTGAGGTACTTGGCGGCCGTCGGATTCTCCGCGTTGACTGCCGCGATCGCCTGGTCGTAGGTGCACGTCGAATTGACCATCGCATCGATATTGGGCTGGGCGGATGCAACTCCGGCCGCAGCAGTCACCGACAATGCCAAACCGCCAACACCGGCAGCCAGTCTGGTCAACATCAATCTCATCATGTGTGGACTCCGTCCCTATCCGATTCGTACCAAGCGCCAAAAGCCCAGTTCAGAACGTTTGTGCTGAGTTTGTCTACCGCGTGCTCGGCTACCATCATCTCAGCAGCTTCAAACCTCGCCGATCCGCACTATCCCCATCGGCCGAACGCTGCGTCGCGTTACAGCCCCAAGCCTGGGGTTTGTCATGGTCTTGTCATCTTCGGCCCTATAGATGGCAAGCGTGAAGCGGCTTCCAGAGTTACCGTGGTGACCTGGCGGGCGACTTAGGGGCCTGAACAGTGAGCTTCACCGTCACCTGAGGTTAACTGACCGAACTGATTTGCGGGGGGGCGCGGAATATCCGTACCGTGCCCCTGGACACGCGATCTGCGTTGCGATCCCATATCACGTTGAGAACGGGCCAAATACGGAGGCAGGCGGCATGGTTTACTCGTCGGGATCAGTTGTCGCTCGTTGGAGCCCGCAATGTTTGCGGTAACGTCGCACGGCCAGCTGACGATGTCACCGCGTACAAGACATCATTTGTTGCGGGGCGCGGCCGATGTGTAGTTGCATGGTCGCCGACACGGTGGCTGGCATCGAGATAGGTGGGGGTCAGTGATTCTCGGGGTTTTGAAGCGGATATGGATTCCGCTGGTCGTTCTGGTGGTCGCCGTTGCCGGGGCATTCACCGTCGCGCGGCTGCACGGCATCTTCGGATCCGATGACCGCCCTGTGTACTCCGACACTCAGTCCGCGGACAACAAGTCGTACAACCCCAAGCACATGACGTATGAGGTGTTCGGACCACCGGGCACAGTCGCAAGCATCAGCTACTTCGACGCCAACTCGAACCCCATATTCATAGAGAGCGCACCCTTGCCCTGGTCGTTGGATTTTCCCATCACGGACTCGACGGCCCAGGGGAACGTGATGGCGCAAGGTGATACCGACAACATCGGTTGCCGAATCCTCGTGAACAAACAGGTAAGGTCCGAGAGGATCAAAGACAACTTCAGGGCCTTTACCTCATGCAGTCTGACGGCCCCATGAGCACCGCACATTCGGCCGAGGAGCGAGACGTGAGGCCGTTCGCTGCGCGATGGATCCATCGACTTGCGATCCCGATCATCCTGTTGTGGGTGGGCCTGACGGTCGTCCTGACTCTCTTCGTTCCGTCTCTCGAAGTAGTCGAGAGAGAGCATTCGGTGCCGCTCATCGCCGCAGATGCGCCGTCCACCAAGGCCGCCGAGCGGATGGGTGAAGCTTTCTCGGATTCCGGCAGCGGCAACATGGCAGTGCTTGTATTGGAGGGTCAGCAGGCTCTTGGCGGCGACGCTCATGATTACTACGACGAGCTGGTTCGTAAGCTGAACGCCGATCCGGCACACGTCAAGCACGTCGAGGATTTCTGGGGCGATCCCCTCACCGCCGCCGCCGCGCAAAGCGCCGACGGAAAGGCCGTCTATGTACAGGTCGCTCTCGTCGGCGCCCCGGGTTCCGCCGAAGGGGTCGCCTCGGTAGTCGCCGTCCAGCAGATCATCAAGCAGACGCAAGCGCCCCCCGGAGTCGAGGCGTTTGTCACTGGCCCCGGCGCGATCATCGCCGATATGGGCGCCAGCGGCAATAACACAATCCTCCTCATCACAGTGGTCACATTCGCAGTGATCTTCCTGATGTTGCTGATCGTCTTCCGGTCGTTCATCACCACAATCGTCATATTGCTGACCGTGCTCATTGAGCTTCAGGTTGCCCGCGGAATCGTCGCGTTTCTCGGCCTGCATGGGCTGGTTGGACTTACCACCTTCGTGGTCAATCTGTTGGTCTCGGTAGGTATCGCGGCGGGAACCGATTACGGGATATTTTTCGTCGGACGGTATCAAGAGGCTCGCCAGGCTGGTGAGGACCGGGAAAAGGCCTACTACACCACCTATCGCGGGGTCGCGAAGGTTGTCTT
Organism: Mycolicibacterium tusciae JS617; assembly: GCF_000243415.2. Next base: position 2,526,214 of record NZ_KI912270.1, on the reverse strand, counting down.
GGCCTCCGGTGTCACGATCGCTGGAGCCATCGCATGTCTCTATTTCACTCGATTGCCGTATTTCCAGCCTCTGGGCGTCCCGGGTGCCATCGGGATATTGGTCGCCGTCGCAGTCGCCCTTACTCTGGTTCCCGCCATTATGGCTGCTGGCGGTCGTTTCGGTATGTTCGATCCCAAACGGCGGCGTATCAAGTCGCATGGATGGCAGCGCATAGGAACGGCAACCGTGCGCTGGCCGGTACCTATTCTTGCCGCGACCCTGGCAATTTCACTCATCGGGTTGTTGACCTTGCCGGGATACCATCCGAGTTACAACGACCAGAAGTATATTCCGCAAGACATCCCCGCCAACCTCGGTTATGCGGCCGCGGAGCGTCATTTTCCGGAGTCGAAGCTAACCGTACCGGATCTGTTGGTGGTTCAGAGCGATCATGACCTGCGTAACCCGGCAGATATGCTCGTTTTGAATAAATTGGCGAAAGCCGTATTCGCTGTTCCGGGTATTGCCACCGTGCAATCCGTCACCCGGCCCGAAGGCACGCAGATCGCGCGGACGACCATACCATTCATGATTAGCTCTGCAAGTGGCAGCCAGCTGCTGAATCTGCCGTTCCAGATGCAGCGAATGGACGATATGCTCGAACAGGCCGACCAAATGGGCGTGACTATCGGCATCATGACGCACATGTACGAACTCATGCAGCAGATGGTGGCCACAACGCACAGCATGGTCGGAGTCACTCACGAGCTACAGGACACCACCGAGGATTTGCGGGACTCACTTTCCGACTTCGATGACTTTTTTCGGCCGATCCGCAACTATTTCCATTGGGAACCGCATTGTGTCAATATCCCAATTTGCTGGTCGTTAAGATCACTTTTCATCGCATTTGACGGTGTGGATCAGATAACCGTCAAGATGGAAGATCTGGTCAAAAACCTCGACCAACTGGATCTACTTCTGCCCCAGATGCTCGCGCAGTTCCCGCAGATGATTTCGATCATGCAGAGTATGCAGACCATGATGTACACGATGCATAGCACAATGTCTGGCACCATGGGAGCAATGTCGGATCAAGAGAATTCGACGGCCATGGCGAAGGCATTCAACGCCGCCAAAAACGACGATACGTTCTATTTGCCGCCCGAGATATTTGAAAACGCGGACTTCAAGCGCGTCATGGACATTTTCATGTCGCCGGACGGGAAGTCTGCACGCATGCTGATCTCCCAGAAGAGCGACCCGGCGACGCCCGAGGGCATGGAACGGGTTGACCCAATTAAGACGGCAGCCGAGGAAGCGCTCAAGGGCACACCCCTGGAAAACAGCAACATCTACCTTGCGGGCACGGCCGCGACGGTAAAAGACCTCGTGGATGGGTCGACATATGATCTCTTGATTGCGGGTGTGGCTGCGTTGTGCCTCATCTTCATCATCATGCTGATAATGACGCGAAGTTTCGTTGCGGCTCTGGTCATCGTCGGCACGGTGGTGATTTCGATGGGTGCGTCTTTCGGCTTGTCGATTCTCGTTTGGCAGCACCTGTTAGGTGTCCAAATACACTGGGTTGTGGTGGCGATGTCAGTGATTGTTCTTCTGGCGGTCGGATCTGACTACAACTTGATGTTGGTATCACGAATGAAAGAGGAAATAGGCGCGGGCTTGAATACGGGCATCATTCGGGCAATGGGCGGTACCGGCAGAGTCGTGACCGCCGCGGGCCTGGTGTTCGCCGCAACCATGGGTTCGATGATGGTGAGCGACCTACGCACCATCGGTCAGGTCGGCACGACCATTGGGCTCGGTCTGCTTTTCGATACCATGGTGGTCCGTGCGTTCATGACTCCCGCCATCGCGGCGCTACTAGGACGTTGGTTCTGGTGGCCGCAACGGGTACGTACCCGCCCAGCCAGTGGCCTGCTTCGTTCCGTCGGGCCGCGTCCTCTGGTGCGCGCCTTGCTGCTGAGGAACTAGCGAAGTCCACATGAGCGACGAACGCCCTCGGCAGCCCTTCATGGCGCGCGCCACTCGCAGGTTATCGGTGCTTATCATCCTGGCATGGGTGGCGCTGATCCTGATCTTGACGCTAATAGCGGTCGGCGGGAGTTGGCGCTCGGTCATTCCGGCGCTGGAGAAGGTCGGGCGAGAGCATTCCGTTTCGGTAATGCCCGGGGATGCTCCATCGGTCGTGGCGATGACACGCATGGGCAAGGTCTTTCAAGAATCCGACTCGGACAGCTCAGCAATGATTGTGCTGGAGTCGCAGGGGGAGCTCGGTGACGAGGCGCATGAGTACTATGCCGGATTGGTCCAGAAGCTCCGTGACGACCCGGAACATGTGGAGCATGTGCAGGATTTGTGGGGTGACCGACTCACGTCGTCGAGCGTCGAAAGCCCCGATCGCAAGGCCACTTATTTCCAATTAAATTTGGTCGGCAACCAAGGCACAGCGGTGGGGGAAGAATCGGTCGCCGCGGTTCGCGAGATCGTCAATGAGACGCCACCTCCTCCTGGTCTTGACGTCTATGTGACAGGTGCCGCGCCACTGGCGTCAGACATGCAACGCGCCGGTGATCAGTCCATTCTGAAGATTACCGCGGTAACCGTGGTGATCATTTTCGCGGTGCTGTTGTTCGTTTACCGTTCTTTCCTCACAGTGATTGTGCTGTTGCTAATGGTATTCATGGAATTGGCGGCAGCCCGCGCTGTCGTCGCTTTTCTTGGTCATAACGACGCCTTTGTGTTATCGACGTTCGCCGTCAATATGCTGGTTTTTCTCAGCATTGCGGCAGGCACCGATTACGGCATCTTCTTTTTTGGTCGATATCAGGAGGCCCGCCAGGCCGGCGAGGACCGAATATCGGCGTACTTCACGATGTACCGCAGCGTTACTCCGGTTGTTCTGGCATCCGGAATGACGATCGCTGGGGCGATCTTCTGTCTGCACTTCACTCGTCTGCCCTACTTCCAGACCATGGGGATACCGTGCGCGGTAGGCATGCTTGCTGCGGTCGCGGTCGCGGTGACTGTGGTTCCCGCAGGTGTTGCTCTGGCTAGCGGGTTCGGATTACTGGAGCCTAAACGCAAACTGTCGGCGCATCGATGGCGAGGATACGGAACTGCCGTGGTGCGCTGGCCCGTACCCATCCTGGCCGCCACACTCGCGCTTGCCGTTCTCGGATTGCTGACATTGCCCGGCTACAAGACGAGTTATAACGATCGCGACTATATACCTGGAGATATCCCGGCGAATCAGGGATTCACCGCCGCAGAAAAGCATTTCTCCCAGGCTCGGCTGATGCCGGACATTCTGATGGTCGAATCCGACCATGACATGCGAAATCCGGCAGACTTTTTGGTACTCAACAGAGTAGCCAAAGCCGTCTTCAAGGTGCCGGGTGTCTCTCGTGTTCAGGGCGTCACCCGTCCCGAGGGCACACCGATCGGTAACACGTCGTTACCGTTTATGCTCAGCTTGCAGAATGCCACCCAGACCCAGGTGATGCGCTACCAGTCCAAGAGCATGGACAGCCTCCTGCAACAGGCCGAAGATATGTCCAAGTTGATCAAGATCATGGGAGAGCAATATTCCTTGATGACACAGATGAATGAACTGACGCATCGGACTGTGGTAAAGACTCACGAGCTCAACCTAGTATTAAATGACCTTCGGGATAGTATGGCCAATTTCGACGACTTCTTTCGGCCTATTAAAAATTACTTGTATTGGGAACCTCACTGCGTAAATATTCCTGTCTGCTGGTCTTTCAGGTCTCTTTTTGACAGTCTCGACGGTATTGACGTAGTGAGTCAGAAGCTGGACAAACTCCTCGTTCACCTCGATCAAATGGATGTGATCCTGCCGCAGCTTGCGGCCACGATCCCACCGCAAATCGAGATCATGAAGTTCATGCGGGACATGAGCCTCACCATGCATTCCACGATGACGGGCTTTTTCAGCCAGATGGATTTCTCAAATGAGGCCCTATCCACGATGGGGATGGCCTACGACCAGAGCAACAACGACGACACGTTCTTCCTGCCACCGGAAACCTTCGAAAACGAAGACTTCAAGAAGGCCATGACATCCTTCATGTCGCCTGACGGGAAAGCGGCTCGGTTCATCATCTCGCACCGAGGCGCCCCAGCGACACCAGAGGGAATTGCCCGCGTTGAACAGATAAAGCAATCGGCAGAAGAATCCTTGAAAGGGACACCTCTCTCTGGCGCCAGTGTCTATATGGCTGGTGCCGCGTCGACCGCTAAGGACTGGAAAGATGGCTCGACCAACGATCTATGGCTCGCGGGTGTCGCAGCGATCTGCCTGGTTTTCATCATCATGCTCATCATCACGCGCAGCTTCATCGCTGCACTGGTCATCGTCGGTACGGTCGCACTTTCCCTGGGTGCATCCTTCGGGGTGTCAGTGCTGGTCTGGCAGTACATTCTCGGCATCCACCTGCACTGGATGGTCCTTGCGATGTCGGTGATCATCCTGTTGGCGGTGGGGTCTGATTACAACCTGCTACTTGTCTCTCGAATGAAAGAGGAGATCGCCGCCGGCATTAACACCGGCATCATCCGCGCAATGGGGGGCACCGGCAAGGTAGTTACAACGGCGGGTTTGGTGTTCGCGTTCACGATGGCCTCGATGGCGGTCAGCGATCTGCGCATCATCGGTCAGATAGGTACAACCATTGCCCTGGGTCTGATGTTCGACACCTTGGTGGTGCGGGCATTCATGACGCCGGCAATCGCCGCGCTGCTCGGACGCTGGTTCTGGTGGCCGCAACGTGTACGCCCCCGTCCCGCCAGTGCCTTGCTCGAGCCGTTGGGAACCCGGCCTATGGTGCGGACCTTGCTGCTGGGGGAGGGGCGTCGCGCGAACGGCGGCGATGACGGTGACGCACCGACGACCGAGATCCCCCGGCCCTCGTTCTAGGATCGCGGCACGTGGGGTCGAAAGAAGCCATGGGCAGGTTTCACAGATGATCGAAGCGCTCGGGATCTCCATGGTGAAGAACGAGGGCGATGTCATCGAGGCCTTTGTTCGCCACAACTTGGGGTTCATGGACGCGTTGGCCATTGTCGATAACGACTCCGTCGATGACACTCGCGAAATTCTCGTACGGCTCCAGCAAGAGGGATTGCCAGTCATTGTGTTCGACGATCCCTTGGTCGGCCATTTCCAGGCAGAGATAGTGACGGCGGTATATCGGAAGGTCGTGCCGCAGTTCGAGCCCCGCTTTGTGTTTTTGCTGGATGCCGATGAGTTCGTCGTGACGTCGTCGCGCGAGGACTTGTACAAGCAGCTGCGTGCGCTGCGCCCGGGCACCGAGGCACAATATTCCTGGCGCACCTATATCCCCGCGCCCACAGGTCCGGCGGGCGATGCCTCAGACCCGCTGAGAAGTATCGTTCACCGGAAGCTAGTCGAGGATCAGCAATGGTGGAAACCGATTGTCGTGACCAATCCGAAGATCGATTCGAGGCTGAAGGTCAAACAAGGGAATCACGGGGTAACGTATGCTGGTCGGTCGCTCCGCAAAGTAAAGCTGCGAGACGTCGCGATAGCGCATTTTCCGGTTCGGAGCGTCGATCAGTTCACCGGCAAGATCTTGGTTGGGTGGATCGCCAATCTGGAGCGAAACCGATATCGACTGGACGTAGGACACGCAATCCATTGGAAGACCGCGTATCAGCGCATTGTCAGGGGCCCTGCGCTGACGTCGGATGACTTGACGCAAGAAGCACTCAGATATGCACAACTATCTGACAAGAAATACGAGTGGCCCCGCGACGTGACCCGCGATCCGGTTGAACCGACGTACACCAAATTGACCGTCGGGCGGCTGACCGGCAGTGGTCCGCTGCAAAAAGTCGTGAGATCGATCGATAGAATCTTTAATCCAGAAAACGATATTTCTGGACCCGCGTCAAGCACCGAATTCCTATGGAATGCAGGGCGACGTCCTAGGAAGCAGCGCAAATTTGTTCTGCCATTCAAACACTACGGTGGTCCGGAATCAGGCTTGTACATGGACCTTCCGCCTTTCCGCTATCTCGCGGAACGTGACCGTCCCCTTTCGGTTATGGACATCGGCTGCGGAGCCGGACAGTACCTGAAGTACTTCGCGGCCAACGGATCTCAGCGAGTGATAGGCGTTGGCGGTATTGAGCGCGAGAAGACGTACCTGGACGTTGAAGAATACGTGAACGCCGACCTCCGCGACCCGCTGGAGTTGGCCGAAGCCTTCGACGTGGTGATGTCTTTGGGAGTAGCTCAGGACATTCCTGCGGGCGCGGAGAGCAGATTTGTCAGCAGCATTGTGCGGCATGCGCACAATCGAATAGTTTTCTGCAGTGTAGGCCAGGGGCATCCGGAAGATGAGCAGATCAATAACCGGTCGGTTTCATACTGGCTCGAGTTGTTCGCTTCAGCCGGTTGGCATCCCTGCGTGTTCGACTCCCTGGCAATGCGATCTCTTTCCACCTTTCCTTGGCTTTCGAGCAATTTAGTGGTCCTTGCGCCAGGAGTTACAAACGCCGCGGCTCCTGAACGATTACGGGAGGGTGGATCGCCAACGAAATGGCGTAAGCGGCAGCCGGCGGCGATCACGCATCCCTTTACCGACTTAGAATCCAAATTGTCGGCTCGTCGAGATTCTCGCCTCTTGTTGGCGACAAATGCGCGGCTGCGAGCATTGATGTCGCGCGTTCGTGATTGATTCGAGTGTCCGGCCAGGGGATCGGATGGTAGGAGTTCGGCCGACATCGCCGGCTATCAGTTTGCCAGCTCCAAGGTGATTCTCAGGCGAGACCGCTCGAGAGCTCACTAGTGAGAAGGCTGCTCCCGCATCGCCCGATAGCGCGATTGCACCCGGTGCCAACGGCTTGGCGGGTTGCCATCATGGAATACTCTCGAAGGTGAGCTCATTGGCGATCGACATTATCGACCTTGCGAAGAAATTTGCGGGCAACACGCCTGCGTTGTCTGGCGTGAGCTTCTCAGTTGACCCCGGGACGGTATGCGGCCTGCTTGGTCACAATGGCGCCGGCAAGACGACTACCATCAACATCCTCTCTACGCTGATCCGCCCGAGTTCCGGAAGTGCCGTTGTCAACGGATATGACGTGGTGCGCCAGCCCGCGAAGGTGCGCGAGAGTATTGGGATCACTGGTCAGTTCACGGCGATGGACCCGATGCTCACCGGCAGGGAAAACCTTATGTTGTTCGGCAGACTGCGCGGCCTGCGTCGTCGGAACGCCAAGTCTCGCGCTGACGAGCTGATCGAACAATTCGACCTCGTCGCTGCCGCCGACCGACGGGTCTCGACCTATTCCGGCGGCATGCGGCGACGTGTTGACCTTGCCAGCGCTCTGGTGGTGTTGCCCAGGGTGCTCTTCCTCGATGAACCGACTACGGGGCTGGATCCACGGAGCCGCCGCGACATGTGGGCGTTGGTGAGTTCGCTTGCATTGCAAGGTATTACCGTGCTGCTCACGACGCAATACCTGGAAGAGGCCGATGTGTTGAGCGATTCGATCGTCGTCCTTGACCACGGGCAAGTGATCGCCAGTGGCACCGCCGAGGAGCTCAAGCGCCGGGTGGGCACGAGTTATTGCCAGGTGACCCCGGCCAATCCGGTCGATTTACGGCGGGTCGCTGCGGCGCTGGCCGGACTCAACGGGGTCGATCTGGACTCCGATACGAGTTCGGTGTCTATCTTTGCCCCCGATGGCGTGGCCACCCTGGCAGAGGTATTTCGTCGGGTGGACGCGCTCGGCATCGAACTCGCCGACATCTCGCTGCGCAAGCCCTCGCTCGACGAGGCGTTCCTGCACCTCACCGGACGGACTGTCGGCCGATCATGACCGCGCTGGGCGCCCTCACCGAACGAGCGCTGGTGTCGACGGCGCGCGACGGTGCGCTGCCTGTTGAGATATTGTCCCCGGTCGCGTATCTCGCTGGCTTCAGCGTGGCGTTGCAAGGCCTCGTGGAGACCGGAGATCTCAGCTATGCGCAGTATCTCGTGCCCGCGGTCGTGGTCCAGGCGGTGCTCTTGATCGGGCTGCTTACTGCGGATCGCGCGGCACGCGATCACCTGAGTGGGCTGGGCGAACGGTTGGCAACGCTGCCGATTGCCGCGGCGGTCCCCGTGACCGCGAGAATGGTGGCGACCCTGATACGCGCTGCGCTCGCGACGGCGGTGGCGTTGATCGCCGGCTACGCGTTCGGATTCCGAATCACCGGGGGGCTGGTGTACGCAGTGGCCTTCGCGGTCATTACGTTGCTGCTGTGCCTGGCCGCCGCATTGGGAGCCGATGCGCTTGGTTCGCGTGCAACCAGCCCAGTGGGGACCAGCCACCTGTTGTTCGTTCCCCAGCTGCTGCTGTTCTTGTTGTCCACTGGGATCGCCCCGGAGAGCACTTTCCCGGAGTGGTTGCGTCCGGTCGTGCGCAATCAGCCGGTGTCACAGGCCGCCGAAACATTGCGTGGTTTGGCCTCGGGTCATGTCGACAATTTAGGCGTCACCGTGGCTTGGTGCGCAGGCATGATCGCGGTGTTCGGCGCTATCACGCTGCGGATGCAGAGGCGGCTCCGGTGACGTCCCATGCTCGGCCCCAGCACTCCTTCCTGAGTCAGAATTGGGCGCACGCAAGTCGACTCCTGATTCGATGGCGTCGCGATGCAACGGTGGCGGTGGGCTCGCTGATCTTTCCGATCTGTCTCCTGCTTGCGTACGAAGTTGTGCTTGGCGACCGGGTGCATGAGGTCACCGGCGTTGAGAGCGTTTACGGTCTAGTTCCGATTTGCGCTGTGCTGTCCGCGTTGTTCGGTGCTTTCAGCACCGCCGTTGGGATTGCGTGGGAGAGGGATTCGGGGTTGCTCAGCAGGATGTGGGTGCTGCCGGTACACCGGGCGAGTGCGCTGACAGGACGGCTGACCGCCGAGGCCCTACGTGCGCTCATCGGCACAATCGTCCTTACTGCGCTCGGGGTGGCGATGGGTTTACGGTTTAGCCACGGCTGGTTAAGTGCGCTGGTCTACGTTCTGGTCCCCGTGATCGTGGTGGTCGGTTTCACGTCCCTGGTAATGGCTTTGGCCATCCGCAGCGCCAATCAGGGCATCATGACCTGGCTGGCCGCAATCACCGTCTCCTTGGCTTTCGTCAACCCCGGCACCACCCCCATCGCGATGTTTCCGGAGTGGTTTCGACCTTTCGTTCAATGGCAACCGATGTCACCACCTATCGAGGCGATGCGGGCACTGGCTCACGGGGGGCCGTTGCTACGACCCGTGGCGATGACTCTGATGTGGGTGATCGTGCTGCTCGTGGTGTTTATCCCGATCGCGGTGCACGGCTATCGGCACGCCGCGGAATCCAACGCGTAGGACTCCTTCCGGAGTTCAATTGTTGGCAGGCCGTTGGTGGACCGAAGGAGCGCGAGATCAGGTTCAGTTGGCATTGCGTGACCGAAACACTTTGATGCGGAACCACCGAAGGTACGATTGCAACACCGCGCTGCGGCGCTCCCTCGTCATACCGCGGGTTAAATTCGACGTCCATAGGTACAGCGGTAGCCGCTTGTTGAACTCTCTATCCTTATTCATGCTGATACCGGTCATGTCGTTGTATCGCGCAACGACGATGTCCATATATCGGGTGACGAGTGCGGGGTTCGAGAAGCAGCGGATATTGAAATCCCAGTCGGCGCAGACGGGGTAGCGCAAGCTGTAGGGGCCAATGCCGTCGAACAGCTTGCGGTGGTAGAAGATCGACTGGTGACCGATATTTGTCTCGAACAACAGTCGATCCAAGTCGAAGGGTCCTGCGTGGCGCGACGACGTCGATCGCAACAGCACATCGCCATACACTAGATCGCTCGGCTGATGTTCTGCGATGAACGCGGCGACGCGAGCCAGGGTGTCGGACTCGTAGAGAGTGTCGTCGGCACCCAGGAAGAGAAGCCAACTGCCGGTAGACAAGCTGACACCGCGATTCATGGCGTCGTAGGCGCCCTGGTCGGGACCAGAATGGATGACCAGGCGAGTTCCGAGGTCGGAGGCAAAGCTGTCGGCGGTGTCGAGTGTTCCGTCCGTCGACCCACCGTCGACAATGACGAGCTGAAAGTCTTCGTATGTCTGGTGCCGAACGCTGTCAAGGCAGGCGTGCAGGGTTGCCGCCGCATTGAACGTGGGAACGATGATTGAAAAGAGTGGCTCCGTCATGCGCTGCTCCCACCTCTTCCTTGAGTGCCGAATCAGAGTTCTCGCGTTGTCTCTACCCTATGTTCAGGCCTGCGGGCTCGGATACACTGCCCGTCAGTCGTTCTCACGGAAGAAGATGCCGTCGGCCTGCAACATTCGACCACTGCGCACATCAGTGACTGCCGGCAGCAAGCCCGTCAGAGTGAAGCCCAACGAATGCACCAGATCGAGTGCCTCACGAATGAGCATCGCGCCCTCATACAACGGTATGAGCGACAGCTCGAGCTGCACGCCGACGCAACGATCATTCACCGTCGACTCTGCACCAGCAAGCACTTCCTTTTCAAAGCCCTGAACATCGATCTTGAGGAACGCGACATCGGTGGGACCCAAGACTTCTGACACCTTGGAATCAAGCCGAAAAATCGGCACTTCCTCGACGTCCTTGTAATTCGCCCACGGAAAGGCGTCCTGATGGCTCTTCAGCATTGGCAATACTGAAGAACTTTCACCAGCATTGGCCGCAACATTGATTGAGATCGTTCCATCGTCGTTGCCCAAAGCGCACCGCTCGCAATCCCATAACGGATCCTTAGATGCCTTCCGTTCCAGGAGCGAGAACGGCTCGGACAAGGGTTCGAACGAGAGGATACGACCCTCGAAGCCCGCTTGGCGCAACCCAGTTGCATATTGACCCGAGTTTGCGCCGACATCAAGGACAACGTTGACGTGATGTTGTTGCAGCTGCGTCATGAAATTTCGCGGCCAGTCCAGCTGGGGAGAGTAGCTCGATATTTCGAGACCGGCGCGTTGGGCGATCAAACGAGCGCGGTAAGACAAATCCACCGGCCAACGCTAACATGCGAAAAATCGGAGAGTGACGCGCTTGACTCCGGGTATCGGGCAGTCGATGCGACAGTGCCGCCGGGGCTTGCAGCGCAGGTCATTGTCTTATCCCGTCGAGGTTCGCGCGGTACCACGCCACCGTTGACGCAATCCCATCGCGCAGCCCGATTTTGGGCAGCCATCCCGCATCCCGCACGGCCGAAACGTCCAACAGTTTGCGCGGCGTTCCGTCCGGCTTCGTTGAGTCCCAATGGGTTTCGCCGGTGTAGCCCACCGCTTCGGCGACCATTCCGGCGATCTCGCTGATGGTGTGGTCGACCCCGGTGCCGACATTGACGTGGTCGGGCGAGTCAAAGTGTTCCAGCAGGTGCAGACAGGCGCCGGCCAGATCGTCAACATGGAGCAGCTCGCGCCGTGGGGTTCCAGTTCCCCAGTTGGTCACCGCCCGCGCTCCATTCGCCTTGGCTTCGTCGTACCTGCGGATGAGCGCCGGGAGCAAGTGGGAACCGGTAGGGGAGAAATTGTCACCAGGGCCGTAGAGATTGGTCGGCATCGCTGAGATCCAGGACAGACCATATTGCCGCCTCGCCGCCTGGACCTGAAGAATGCCCGCGATCTTGGCGATCGCATAAGCATCGTTGGTTGGTTCTAGAGGCCCGGTGAGCAACGCGCTCTCTTCGATGGGTTGCGGCGCGAACTTAGGGTAGATGCACGAAGAACCGAGGAACAGCAGCCGCGGTACCCGCGCGGCAACCGCAGCGTCTAGCAGGTTGACCTGAATCCGGAGGTTATCGGAGAGGAAGTCTGCCGGATAGGTGCTGTTCGCCATGATGCCGCCGACGCGGGCGGCTGCATCGATGATGATCTCCGGCCTTGATTCGAGAACGAAGTCGAACGTCGCGGCGCGATCCGTTAGGTCGAGTCGATCACGTGACCGCACAAGGATATTGGTGAATCCCTCGGTCTGGAACTTTCGATGTAACGCAGACCCTACGAGACCGCGGTGCCCGGCGATGTACACCGAAGAATCTCGGTCAAGGACGCCGACTGGGGGTGTCATGTTCGCGCTTACGCCCGGTCGGAGATGATCGGCTTGTCAATCCACGGCGTGCCCTCGCACTCCAGTGCTGCGATGTCGGCCTCCACCATGATCCGCGCCAATTCGGCGGTGTGTGTGGAGGCCTTCCAGCCCAGCGCTCGGGCGGCCTTGCCGGCATCACCGATCAGCGAATCCACTTCGGTGGGTCGCAGATAGCGGTCATCGAATTTCACGTACTTCTGCCAGTCCAGACCAACATGGTCGAAGGCGACTCGGGCGAACTCCTGCACCGTGTAGCCGCGCCCCGTCGCGAGAACGTAGTCGTCCGGCTCAGGGGCCTGCAGCATCCGCCACATTCCTTCCACGTACTCGGGTGCGTATCCCCAGTCGCGGACAGCATCGAGATTGCCCATATAGACATTCGACTGAATACCGGCTTTGATGCGCGCCACGGCACGGGTGATCTTTCGCGTCACGAATGTCTCACCGCGCCGAGGGGATTCGTGATTGAACAGAATGCCGTTCACCGCGTACAAGCCGTACGCCTCGCGGTAGTTGCGTGTCACCCAGTAGGAGTAGACCTTTGCCGCGCCGTATGGTGAGCGCGGATAGAACGGTGTCTGCTCATTCTGGGGTGGGGGAGATGCGCCGAACATCTCTGAGGACGACGCTTGATAGAAGCGGCATTGCACTTTGGCCAGGCGCACGGCCTCGAGCAGTCGAATCGCCCCGATGCCGGTGGTGTCGCCGGTGTGGACGGGCTCGTCGAAACTGACGCGCACATGCGATTGCGCCGCCAAGTTGTACACCTCATCGGGTTCGATGGTGCCGAGCAGTGTGACCAAGCGCGTACCGTCGGTGAGATCGCCGTAGTGCAGGAACAACCGTGCATCCTCCTCGTGCGGATCAACGTAGAGGTGATCGATTCGGGACGTGTTGAATGTCGATGCTCGACGGATCAGTCCGTGGACTTCATAGCCCTTGTTCAGCAGCAGTTCGGCAAGATACGAGCCGTCTTGTCCGGTGATCCCAGTTATGAGTGCTCGCTTCACTGGCTTACCACTTCTTTCGCTGCGTGCTCACTACCACATCATCCAGCTTTCCCCGGGGGCTACAGGCCTCACTGCATGCGGGCGCTGCCGCTTCATCGTAAATGCCGAGACGCCGATGTAGCTCGCAAAGTGAGCACAGAGCCAGTGGACCGACTCGCGGTAGGCGGTCAACGACGTCGGCGAATCTTCGCCGGCGGGAGGGCATCGCGTAAACTGCCCATGTCCTCCCGTCATTTGTCGCCGATTCCGCGGGCCGATTGAGTTGGTGGACAGTAGGGGCCGTTGGGGGGCCACGAATGGACGAAACATAATTGGTAGATGTGCCCGCAACGGAGCGTAATCAGCGAATTCGCAACCTTTCTCGATCCCGAACTGATGCGCTCCCGAACAACTCCGACGTCTTCTCTGCTGCAGAGTCTGGCCCGGCGCAGGCCAAATTCCGCGCCGACATCGAGGGCTTGCGCGCCGTTGCGGTGTTGGCCGTCGTCCTCTTCCATGCCGCCGTACCCGGAATCGGTGGTGGCTACATCGGCGTGGACGTTGTCGCTTGCCAGGGTGATGGGACCACCTGATTGCCAGGGGGATGGGACCACCGTGGCGCGTTATTGAGGATGCTCGTCGGGGTGGTCTGGGTCAAGCTGGCCGGGTCGGGTGCGTTGCCGGTAGGACGGTCCTTCGATGACGAGGGTGTGGGCGGTGGCGGTGAGTCTGTCGATGGCTGATTGTGCGAGCAGGGTGTCGGCGGTCATGGTCAGCCATTCGGCGGGTTCTCGGTTGGAGGTCACGATGGTCGTTTTGGCGCGGTGTCGTTCGACGATGATTTCGTAGAAGTCGCTGGTTTCGGTGGCGCCGAGGGGCCTGAGTGCGAAGTCGTCGATGATGAGGACGTCGATGGCGGTTAGTCGACGGATCTCGGTGTCGACGGTGTTGTCGAGGCGGGCGGCGCGTAGCCGGGTGAACAGTTTGTCGGATCGGGCGAACTGTACGGTGTAGCGTCGTCGAATCGCCATGTGTCCCAGTGCGGTTGCTAGATGTGTCTTGCCTACGCCGACGGGTCCGAGGATGATCGCGGACTGTCCGGCGTCGAGGAATCGTAGCGAGGTCAGGTCGCCGAGCAGGGTGCGGTCGTAGCGCAGGTCGTCTTGTGCGGTCCAGGTGTCGAAGCGCATCGTCGGGTCGAGTCCGGCTTTGGTCGCCCGTAGGGCAGCTGAACGGGATTCGCGTCGGGATACCTCGTCGGCGAGAAGTGTTTCGAGGAATCCGATGTGGCTGAGTTTGTGCTGGCGGGCCAGGGCGGCCCGTTCGGGCAGGGTGTCGGCCAGAGCACCGAGTTTGAGGGCTTTGAGCAGTCGGGTCAGGTCAGCGCCGACTGGGTCGGCGGGTGCGCGGTGAGTCGTCATGTCAGCGGATCTCCTGCGGTGTGGTTTCGTCGGTGACGATGGTCAATGATGTTGTTGGAGTATTGAATTCCGAGGGGCATCGGGTGAAACGGGTAGTTGCCTGTCCGACTGCTCGTGGCAGTTGCGGGGCGGCGCTCTCGGTGCCGCGCTCCAGCATGGAGGCGATCTTGTTGACCGAGACGACATCGAGGTCCAGCGACAGTGAGCACGCCCGTTCGACGCGATCGGCGCCGTAGCGGCGGACCAGGCCTTGGAGCCGGTAAACGGTGCGCATCCGGGTCCAGGGCAGCGGGTCATCCAGGATGCGTTCGGCGTAGATCCCGATGTTGGGGCCGTGAGCAGCGCACGTAGCGATCAACGCCGCCAGGTCCCGCATCGCGTAGACGGCTTTGTGTTCGGGTAAGTCGGCGCGGTCGGTGCTGCGGCCACCCGGAGGCTGGCGGGGATGGACTTTCACCAGCACACCGCGGTGATAGAACTTCACCAGCTCACTGTCGGCACGGACGTCGAGGGTGTGCCCGATCCAGTGCTCGGGCAGCGAGTACAGCGCCTTGGCCGCCTCGGCGTGGAAATCGCGGTGCACCTTCACCGCTTTGAACACCGGCACGTCGTAGACACCCGGCGCCGGCAGCAGCAGGGCCTGCTCGGCGGTGGTGAACACCTCCAGCGGGCGTGCACAGGTGCTGCCGTGGATGCGGGTGCCGGCAGTACGCACACACCACGCCGTCGCAGCCTGCTGCGCCTCCTCGAGGCTAGTGAATGTTTCACCGTCCCAGAAGTTTCCGCGCACGTACTGCACCGCCCGTTCCACCCGCGGCTTGTCCTTCGGAGAGCGCACGCGGGCCGGGTCGGTGAGGAATCCGACATGGCTGGCGTAGTCGAGCCACCCCTGGGTGAATCGCGGGTTGACCGCATCAGCAGCGGCGATCACCGGCTTCAAGTTGTCCGGGATCAGCACCGCGAACACGCCGCCGAAGAAATCCCACGCCGCCTCAGAGCCGGCGATCACCGCCGCCAGGGTTTGGGAGTAGGACAGCCACACGAACATGTGCCGGGAGTAGACGGCGGTGAAGATCAACGCGTGCACCTTGCGGCGCCGCCCATCATCGGCATCGGTGAGCATCCCCAGGTAGCCGAAATCGATCTGGCATTCCACCCCGGGATCCCCATCGGTGACCCGCACCGTGGTGTCCTTGGCACCGAAACCGCAACGCTCACCGGCGAATCGGTTCAACGTGCGATACGGCACCAGGCAGCCTTGGCGAGCCAGCAGGGTGTGGATCTTGGTGATCGTCAACGGACGTTGTTCACCGTCGCCGGCTACCCACGCGGTGATCTGCTGCTCGAACCCCACCAACTGTTCCCACGCCGCGCCGTGACCATCCGGGCGTACTGGGCGCACCGCGTCGGCGACCGCCCCGATCAACCCGTCATCGACAGCCTCGACGCTGTCGCTACGGCGCAAACCAGCCGCCTGCGCGGCCTCGACGTAGCGGCGCACCGTTTTGCGGTCCACGCCGCAATGCGCGGCAATCGTGCGGTAACCCGGTGCCGGCAACCCGGCGACCCCCAGCCACACCCGCAGCACTTCCCTGATCTCGTTCACACTGACCTCCCGAAAAGCCATGCCCGCCGCCTCCGTGACTTGAACCGTCACGGCGATCAAACGAACAGATGAAGGGACCACCGACGCGACGCGCCGGTGGTCCCATAACTGGCAATCCAGGTGGTCCCATCACCCTGGCAAAATCAGCTCACGCTGGTCCCATGCTCCTGGCAGGCGACAGACGTCTTTTTTGTCATCTCAGGCTTCCTGATCACCGGGCTCCTCTGGCGCGAGGTGTCGACCGCCGGGACCATCCGGCTGCGGCGGTTCTACGGTGCGCGGGCACGCCGACTTCTGCCTGCGTCAGCCACCGTAGGCGTGATCATTGCGATTAGCGCGGCACTCCTGCTACCGCCGTTGCAGTCCCGACCCGTCTTCCTCGACGCCATCGCGAGCGCCCTGTATGTCAGCAACTGCTGGTTCTTTGTCCAGGCCACCGACTACTTTTCCGACGCCGCCGCGTCGCCCTTTCTTCACTACTGGTCGCTGGGTGTCGAGGAGCAGGTCTATCTGTTGTGGCCGGTAATCATCCTCGGCGCGGGATGGGTCATCCGGCGCGTGCTCCGCCGCGACGGCGCGAAGGCCACGTTGTCGAAGACTCCGTACGTCTCAATTCTCCTGCTGGTCGTGGCCGCATCGTTCGCGGCGTCGCTGGTGCTGACCACGGCCTGGCCTCCTGCAGCGTTCTACCTGATGCCCACCCGAGCCTGGGAACTGGCCGTCGGCGGTTTGCTGGCGCTCACGGTCGGCCAATGGCGCCGACTTCCGTCATTACCCGCTGCAATTGTTGGATGGGTTGGACTCGCCGTGCTCCTGGTGGCGTGCACTCTACTGAGCGCCACCACGCCCTTCCCTGGCACCGCGGCGTTGCTTCCCGTAGTCGGCGCCGCGTTGATCATCGGCGCGGGTTGCGCCGCGCCCAGCTGGGGAGTCGGGCGTGTTCTCTCCTTGGCGCCGATGCGAGCCGTAGGCCGACTGTCGTACTCGTTGTATCTCTGGCACTGGCCAGTGTTGTTGCTCGCACCGCCACTCCTCGGTCACGAGTTGGGATTGGCAGGCAGGCTGGTAGCGGTCCTCGTATCCGCGGGCCTGGCTGTGCTTACCTTGCGCTTCATCGAGGACCCTTTCCGTTTCGCTGAACCAGTGCGTCGATCAGCTGCCCGCAGTCTTGCGCTGGGCGGTGGCGTCACCGCGGCCGCGGTCTGTGTGGGCGTGGTGCTGCTGGTGGTGGTACCGGTACCGGTCGGCCGCGGCCCGGCGGCCGTAACGTTGACAGTCGTTTCGGCGCCTCCCCACGCGGGCGGAAATGTTCAGGAGTACGACTCAGAAGTGGCGCGCACATTCGCGCAAGTTGAGGCTGCGGTCGCAGCATCTGCCGACCTGAGGGCTGTCCCGTCGAACCTAGAACCTCCTATAGTCAGCGCGGCTGCGGAACAACCGGCCATGTTCGTCAATAGCTGCATGCGCGATTTCTTCCAAGTCGATCAGCCCGAGTGTGCGTCGGGTGACACCGCATCGCCGACTACGGTCACCCTGGTCGGCGATTCGAATGCCGCGATGTGGACCCCGGCGTTTCAGTGGGTCGCCGAGCAGCGGCACTGGCGCCTGGAGACCATGGTCAAGGCGGGTTGCCCGTTGTTCGACCGTCCCCTCACTACGCCACGCCTTCGTCGCGAATACACCGAATGCGCGCAGTGGCGCGATCGGATCATCGCGCGATTAGGGTCCGAACACCCACGACTGATCGTTTTAGGCCTCTCGCGTACCTACGGCAATCAAGGCTTTACGTCATACGACTCCGCGTGGATGGAGAGCCTGACTCGTCTCGTGCGCGAGCTGCGCGGCACCGGCGCGCAGGTGCTGCTCCTCGGACCGATCCCAGACCCTCAATCAGTCGTGCCAATGTGCCTGTCCGGCCATCTCGACGACGTCGCGGTCTGTTCGCCTCCGACGTCGGCCGCGTTGAACGAGCAAGGTATCGCGGCCGAATCCGCGGCCGCCAGGTCCGTTGGCGGATATTACGCGGACCTCAGCCCCCTCTTCTGCACCGCCGAACGTTGCCCGGCCATCGTGGGCAACACTCTGGTTTATATGGACCGGGTGCACATCACGTACGAATACGCGCGGCTGCTGGGGCCGGTGATGGGTGCACTGGCCGATCGCGCGCTCATCGAAGGCTGACCTCTTCTGGAGGCCCCAACGACGAACGAATCGCGCGGCCGCCACGGCGTTGCGAGGCCGTAGGCTGCCGGTCATGAATCCCTGGCCCGCCACATGATCGGATGGGTAAGCGCGAGTGCGCGCGGGCTCGCGGCGCAGGTGCTCGGCGACGACCGGGTGCTGGTTACCGGCGCATCTGGGTGGCTCGGAAGGACGGCACTTGACCTCATCGCCCCGCTGCAGCTGCCGACGCTGGCTCTGGCCAGCCGGGCCCGGAGCATCCACTTGGTCGACCGGGAGATCAGTTGCCGCGTGTGGGACGACAGTGAGGTGGCCGCCTTCGCGCCAACCGTCGTCCTTGACTGCGCGTTTCTCACCCGAGACCGGGTAGCTGACACGCCGCTCGACGACTACGTCGCGGCCAACCGCATCCTTACCCAACGCCTGGCATACGCGGCGAAGCTGCCCAGCGCACGTCTTGCACTCACGGTCTCCAGCGGAGCGGCCGTACATCCGCGGGACGCGCTCGACGGCTCGCTCAAGGACAACCCATACGGCTATCTCAAGCGCGAGGCCGAACACCGTCTGGCGCAGGCCGCGAGCGAGAGCAACGCGGTGCCTGTCGTCATGCGTGCCTGGAGCATCTCGGGGGCCCACGTACAGAATCCGCAGAACTATGCGCTGGGTTCGATGATCCGGGATGCCGCCTCGGGGGCGATCCGAATCATGGCGCGCCGCCCGGTATTTCGCCGCTACGTCCTCGCCGAGGAACTACTCGCCCTGGGGCTCGCTGAGGGCAGCGTCGGCCCCGCCACCATCGACAGCGGCGGTGAGTTGGTCGAGATGGGTGAACTTGCCGCGCGAGTCGTCGGGGTGGTGCGCCCTGAGGCCACGGTCACCCGTGGTGAGGTCGACTCATCGGAACCGGACTGCTACCACAGCGATGGCCGTGACTGGGAACGGCGCTGCCAGCGGTGGGGGCTGACGAGCGCAGCCCTGGAACGTCAGATTGAACTCACCTCGGCCGGCGTCCTCGACTGCGATAGGTGAGCTAATGCGGGTTCGGTGTCCCACCATCACTCTCGCATCAGAACTGGTTAACAACCGCCGCGATTTCACGCGGCGAATCGGCTTGCATCCACCTGCCACCGATTGCCATCGCGTGCATCCGCGACGTATTGATGAGCCAGTAGAACATGTCGTACTCCAGGCTTGGTGACGGCGGCATTGGCTCGGCTTGAAAGGCCTCCAGCAGTGATCTGATCACGCCGACGCGCGCTACCAGGTGACCGCCGAACACGTGCAGTGGATTTGCAGGAACGGGACTGGTGTGATTTGAAATGCCTTTTATCGCTCCTTCATAGGCGTCGACCACCAGGCGCGGGAAGCGGGAAACGATGGGGGCGTAACTGATGAAGACCCCATCGCCTAGGCGCGGATCGTCATCCGCGGGCGTCACGATGTCGCCGCTAACGAATACGTCGGGATAGCTGAACTCGACGACGCGGTCGGCTGGATAGCCGGAGTTGAGGAACTCGCTGAGCTTGGTCAGCGTCGTGGATCCATCCGTGCACGCGTGCACCCGAAGGGCAGCGCGATACTCCAGACGTGCGGCAACCGCTTCATAATCCGTGGCGAACGCGGCGTCGGAAAGGATCACGACATCGTCTGGCACCCGCGGCTCAATATGTCGCAGGAAGCGTTCAAGTAACGTCTCGCCCGTGCGCAGAGTCTGCAACGGCTTGGGTACACCCGAATAGATGGGCGGACCGCCGCAGAAGAGGACAATTGCTCCGCTCATTTCGAGATCACAAGCTTTGAGTCGTCTGAAACCGAATTGAACGTGATCGCTTCGTTGGCGGATATGATCGTGCACGCTTCGTCGACGAATGTCTCATCGAATCCGGCGATGAGAGTCAGGCCGGAGGCGCCGAGGTGATATTTGGCAGCGAGGCGGAACCGATGCAGCAGCGGGAAATAGGCAAGCGCATCCCACACGCGCACGCTATGACCGATAAACGCGCCATGCCGACCGCGCAGCAAGTTATACGCTCCGATACAAGCCGATCCATAGCGATACAGGCCCGCCGATCGTCGATCGACGAGATCGAGTAACTCGGCACGCGCCGCGCGCCCAGCATCGGTCAGGTGGGGCGGATACGCGTAGTAAATCGGGGCCGAGGCCGCAGCCGATGCCGGGGCGAAAGGCTGAGAGACCAAGAGGTCGCCGCGCTCAGACACCATGTAGAGGTCGTGCTCGGGCAGGACCACGACGGAACCGGCAATGACGCCATCGACGAGATGTGCAGCCATGAACCCATAGCCGGGCAGTGTCAGAACATAATTATTCGAGCCGTCCAGCGGATCGACCACAAGCCATTCGCCTTTCGCGAGCGCCGCGAGACCATCCGTGGGCGCGACGCCCTCTTCCGAGAGCAGCCTGCAGCCGGGCATGCAGTCAGCAACATACGTTGCCGCCATTGCGTGAAGGCGCTGGTCTAGCGCCGACACGACATCGCGCGCCTGATCGTCCTTGACCTTCTGCACTATTCTCAGCGCGCCATCTTCGGCGGCGCCAAACACGTTGCAGGCCTGTGCGGCGAGGGATAGCAGGCTCATACGATCTCCCGGCGAAGATAGGCGCTAACTCCCGCGAAAGACTGCTCGATGTAACGAGATTCAAGCGAGTCGGACTGGAGCGACAGGTGGTATTTCAAGAATGCCGGCAGGCCAAACTCATCAAGATGCGACAGCTGGAGGAAATCCTTATCGTCCGTCGCCATGTAGTGCAACGCCGCACCGATGCCGATCGTGAGATGGACGGGCCGGACTCCCGAAGACAGAAGCAACCGTAAGGCCCCGGCGAGGCGGCCGGAGGGATGCAACTTGCGGATCGGCTCGCGGGCGACGCGGCTGATCGGATCGAAAAGCAGCCTGTTCGAGAAGCGCCGAACTTCCTTCTCGGCATACGATTCGATGAAGTGGTGGTCGTAGTTGGTCGTTACCTTAAGGGCGTAGAGCAGTTCCTCAATTACCCCGTCGATCACGTGTCGGATCTCGGGCTTGGCCAGCGCTTCGTGCAGGTAGGTGCAGCCCGCCATGAAACCGAGATAGGCCGCGATGCAGTGCGGCGTGTTGTGGATGTAGAGCTTCGCGTCCCACTCCTGGTTCAGTCGTTCCACGGGCAGCCACCTGACGGCGGGCAGGGCCCCCTTCAGGCTGTCGGAAACACGGTCGCTGTGCTGCAGGTACATGACACCGTTTTCGGTGTGGATTGCATAGCGATCCTTGGCAAGGTTTTCGGGCGAGGCGGTCGATGAGGTGATGACGTCCGGCACGCCGAAATAGACGGCCTCTAACCGATAGTCACGTTTGATCCACTCGACGGTGATCGGATCGTTCTCGAGGCTGTAGATGGGGCAGGTGATCCGCGTCACGCCGGCAGGAAGCCGCTCGACGTTTCGCGGCCCCACGGATATGAAGACGATGTCGTAATCCGCCAGGTTCAGTTCGCCGAAATCGGCGGTAACTGTTCGCGGCCTAACCCGCATGTGCGACAGACTCTCGCCATCGCTCATATACGAGCTGTACCCGCCTTGGGCGGAAATGCCCGCAGCCAGGTCACGCGAGGCGTCGTAGAAATCAACGTCAAAGTTCTGCAGGATCCAGGGAACAAAGCCGCGGCCGATCGCGCCGCAGCCGATGATCAGAGCGTTAGCCAAGAAGTGCCCTCCTTGTAGCTGCGTACGCGCTGCATTGCGCCCCTTTCAAGCCCGACCAGAAAACCGGGGGCCTGCTGCGCTAATGCACACCCGTGCTTCACGATGGTCGGAGCCGCGAAGTACCGGGAGCAGAATCCCACATTCTCCGTTAACGAAGCAGAGGGTGCTAAGTCGGTGCGGATGCGCGCAAGGTTGAAAAGCTGGATGTGCGGCGAGAGTTCGTCGAGACCCGAGCCACCGGCATGCGGCGTCACGGTGCAATTGCGCACCGCCGCCACGACTGTCACAAGGATCGCGTCGACGAGACCGAGCATTCGACACGGGTCGGCCTGAAATCGGTCAATTCCGGTATCGATGAGCGCCGACGCAGTGAAGTGATTCGGGCAGTTTTCACCGGTCACGACTTCGCAAGACAGGCCGTTATCATGCTTGTATCGCACGAGGTCCTGGAACAAGCGAGCATTGTCAGGCGCGAACGGCTCTTCGAGCCACATAAGGCCTTCGTCCGAGAGCAGCCGTAGCCACACCTGCGCCTCGTCGGCGTCGAGCGTCTGATTGGCGTCGACGCAGAGCTCAATGCCATCCGGAACGAGCTGACGTATGCGCTCCAGCTTCCGTGCATCGCTCTCGATGTCTCGGCTGATCTTCAGCTTGAACATGGTGATGCCGCGTTCGCAATACTGGGCGACGATCTGTTTCGAAATCGTGTCGGCGTCATGGCCGATCCAAGTCGTGTAGTAGACCGGCAGACCCTCCGATTTCAGCTGGGCGCAACGTGCGTCGATGTCTGGGAGACCAAGGTCGAAAACCCGGCGAAGAGTCGCCGCGTCATAGCGCTCGTCGAGATGGCGCAGGTTGATCAAGTTCATCAGAACCTCGGTCGGCAGCCGCGCGAGAAATTCCCACGCCGGCAGCCCGACGGTCTTGGAGGCCGCGTCGAGCAGCGTGTTCACTACCAGCCCCCCGGCCATCAACGGCACGCCCGCATTCGGCGAAAGCCAGCGCAGCTGAAGGGGGTTGGTCAAGGTCTCGTAAAACCCACCCCCGCGCGCCATGAGGTCACCGACGGTGAGCCCATCGAGTTCTTTGACGATGAATTCCGCGCCGGCGCAGATCATCTCGTTGCCGGCGCCGAGCGTAAACGATGCGCCGACCCCTGTGCCCGCGTCACGCTCCGCAATCGCCACCGGGTTGGAATACTGCGTGTGTGGATTGATGGCGTCGCTGCCGAATGATCCGGGCGGGATATCGATGCGCAGATCAACGAAGCGCCAATTATCCGCTTCGAACCGGAAGCTAGTCAGGGCCGCCTCCAGCGCTTCAGGCTTCACGGTGTCAGGCATGGGTCGCGTCGATCGGAGGATCCATGTCGGCCATCGACGAACTGACGAATTGACCGTGAGCGTTGCGACGTGACGCGACAAGCGGTTCGACCGCCTGATCGACATAAGTGAAGATTTCCAGCACGACCGGACCGGAAAGGCCTGGCAGCAACAATTCGTCCAATACGTCGTCGAGTTCAGCCTGCGAATGTGCGCGCCGGTAAGGCAATTCGAACGTTGCGGCAAGGGATTCGTATGCCGGAATGAAGACACCGTTCGATCCGTCTGTACCGAGCTTCCGCCCCTCAAAATAGCGATCGTGCGTGGACCGGATGGAGACGTACCCGTCATTATTGTTGATCACATATAGCACGGGAAGGCACTGCGCCTTCAGCGTCGCAAGTTCGGAGACGCACATCATCGCCGATCCATCGCCGGTGACCGCCAGAACGGGCTTGTGCGTGGCGGCGGCGGCGCCAATGGCCATGGGGAGCGCCATTCCCATCGCGCCGAAAGACCCTGACGAGACGTAATGTGCGCCCTCGGCGGGGAAATAATGCTGCGAGAGCGCATACCAGACGATGCCCGCATCCGTGACCGCGGCCGAAAATCGATCTGCGCGAGCATCTAGCGTCGAGATCGCACGGTAAAGGCACATTCGGCCGGATACCTCGATGTGTGAGGGATAGTGCAACAAATATTTCTCGCGCCAATCGGCGCAAATACCTCGCCATTCACTCCACTGCGCAGGGTTCGTGCCGAGGTAACCAAGTGCCGCGATCAACCCGTCGGCGGCAATCTGCGCCGACAGCTGAAAGGCGTCGTCGACGAGAGCACGGCGAGCGGCCAGAGTGTCCGGGTCGCATTCGAACCAGAACTTGCGAGACGGAGAGTCGGCGAATTGCTCGGCGTCCCATCCGATGACCTGCTGATGTAGACTGGTGCCGATCGCAATCAGCAGATCGCAATTCATCATTGCGAGATTGGCCGAGCGGTTCGACTTAATCCCGGGCGAGCCTATGTACAGCGGCGAGTCGCGGCGGCCCGCTTCGCGCCCGAACTGCGTGCAGATGTATGGAACACCTGCGGCTTCGAGCGCCTTCAATAGCCCGTTCCGAACGCCGGCGCGAACAGCGCCGATGCCCATTAGAACCAGTGGACGTTTCGCGTCGCCCAATGCGGCCTCGAGCGCTGCCCGCGCGGGGGCGACGTCGGCCTCAGTGGAACGGGCCACAATGGCCGTGGGCGGCGACCGGCGCTGTGCCGGCGCAGCGGCACCTTGCACGTCGAGGGGCATCTCGATAAGCACCGGGCCCGGTCGCCCCTCCTGAGCGGTGCGGAGGGCGGTTTCGATTTCCTCGGACGCTGTCTCGGCGGACCGAAGTACTACGACGTACTTGCAAATGGGTGCGAAAGCGCGAGTGGTGTCGAACTCGAAAGTGCCGTTCTGGCGAAGCGGAAGCCCCTGAATTGTCGAAGCATCCGCGGACTTGACCTGGCCCACGATGAACAGGACGGGCGAACTATCCTGCCAGGCAGCCGCAACGGCGGTGAACAGATGCGCCGCGCCGGGGCCAGTGGTGCCGATAGCAACCCCGTACGGTTTGCCCGAACGCGCATATCCGTCGGCGGCGACGCCGGCGAACTCCTCGTGATGGGTGGAGATCAACGCTACGTCCGGCGACCGAGCGATCGCGTCGACCAGAAACATGATCCCGCCGCCTGTCACGCTGAAGACGGTGTCGACGCCATCCCGAGCGATGCGTGAGATCAGCAGATCGGCCACAGTCATGGCGCTCATCACTCAGCCCTCTTGTGCGCTGGATCTGCGTTCGTAGACCGGCTTTCGACCGCTGTCGACACAAGGCGACATTCGTAAGCAGAGCCTAACGATTTTCGTTTATCTTGGCTGGTCAGAGCGATTATCGGCATTTCTGTGAATTGTCTAGTTGAGTCATATGCCAACCTTTCTGGTGATGACAAAGTTGGGTCGTTGCTTTACCTCCTCATAGATAAGCGCAAGATATTCGCCAACGACACCGAGAAGCAGTGACATGACACCGAAGCCGATCAATGTCACGCAAATCAGCGAGCCGAAACCCGGAAAAGGCACCCCGTAGAGGACGAAGCGCGCGGCGAGTACCAATACTGTGATCGCCGCGATGGCACTTATCAAGAAACCCGTGAGAGTGATGAGACGCAGCGGCACATAGGAGTGGGCGAGGATGCCCTTGCCCGCTAGGTCAAGCACGGTGAGGGTGTATGCCTTAGATTCCCCCGCGAAGCGGGGTACGCGCTTCATCGGTATGCCGATCGAATTGAAACCCACCCAGGAGAACAGGCCGCGGATGAACCGGTTGCGCTCGTCCATCGAGCGGACGGCCTCGTAGACCTTCCGGTCCACTAAACGGAAATCGCTGGCATTGCTGGTGATTCGGTCATCAGTGAGCCTCCCGGCAAGCCAATAGAACAGCTGGGAGTTCATCTTGCGGATCGGTCCGGTGCCGCTACGCTGGGTGACAACGCCGTATACGTTCTCGTAGCCTTCTTCCCACTTACGGATCATCTCTGGGATGAGGTCAGGCGGGTCCTGCAGGTCCGCGGTCATGAGCACGACGGCGTCGGCATCGACGACGTTGAGCCCGGCCGTCAGTCCCCCGTCCATCCGGAAATTGCGGGCAAGCTGCAAGACTTTGAACCGCGGGTCCATCTCATGGATGGCGAGCAGTTTGTCCATCGTGTCGTCGCTCGAGCCGTTTTCGACGATGATCGCCTCGAAGTCGTACTCCGGCTCGCCGTCAAACACTTTCGCCAACTGGCGAGCCAGCTCTTCGACACATTCGCTTTCGTTGTACGCCGGCGCTATTACAGCGATCTTTTTCTTCACTCCCACACCCTCCAGGGTGGGTCTCCGTTGTTCCAAAGTTCGTTCAGCATCTGCGACTCTCGGTAGGTATCCATCGGCTGCCAAAAGCCGTGATGGGGAAACGCAGCGATCTGCCGGTCCTCAGCCAGGCGAAGGAGCGGCTTGTCCTCGAGCACGGTGTCGTCCCCACTCAGATAATCGAACACAGCCGGTTCGAAAACGAAGAAACCAATATTGATAAAGTCCTCGGTTTTCGGTTTCTCCCGGAATTTTGCGACGGCACCGTCCTGCTCCAGGTCGATGACCCCGAACCGGCTCATCGGCTGGGTGGCCGTCACAGTGGCGATCTTCCCGTGGGAGCGGTGGAAGTCGAGCAGCGCGGGAATGTCGACGTTGGCGATTCCGTCGCCATAGGTACAAAGGAACGTCTCGTCGCGGACATACTTCCGGATGCGCTTGATACGGCCGCCCGTCATCGTGCTTAACCCGGTGTCGGCAACCGTGACCTGCCAGTTGAACTCGTCGTGCGAACCGTGATACTGGATGCTCGACTGGTCACCCAGCGTGATGGTGAAGTCCAAGTTGGTCGCACCATAGTTTGAGAAGTAGTTCTTGATGAACTCACTCTTGTAGCCGGTGCACACCACAAAATCTGAAATTCCGTGATGGTCAAGGATTTTCATAATGTGCCAGAGCACGGGACGACCGCCGACCTCGACCATCGGCTTGGGTCTGAACTCGGTCTCTTCACGCATGCGCGTGCCGAGACCACCCGCGAGCAGCACGGCTTTCATGGCAAGTCGTCTAATCGCAAAGCTGTCGTTCCCCCGACGCAGTATCCGGTGACGCATATCAGCGCACATGCCACACTAGCAATGGCGGCATGCGCCCGCGGGTTTTCATGACCCGACGAATAGGATATGGGTTTCTCAAGCAAACGCCGGAGGGGATCTCATTTCAGGATTCACAACCGATGGAACTGGTGAAAACGTGCTCGAGCAAGACCGCGCGGACATCCTCGCGGCGGTACGCCGCTATGCGGAGCGCAAACTTGCCGCCTCCGAGTTCGTCGCAGGCACGACGCCCGTGCCGGTTTCGGGCAAGGTCCTTGACCAGGAGGATTTCGCGGCACTCGTTGACGCGTCACTCGACGGCTGGTTGACCGCAGGCCGGTTCCATCCCCTGTTCGAGCGCGCGCTCGCCCGGTATGTCGGTGCCCGCGGCGCCGTCTTCGTCAACAGCGGTTCGAGCGCCAATCTGTGCGCGTTGAGTGCGCTCACCAGTTCGAAGTTGGGCAAGAGGTTCGGTACGCGACGGCCACTTGAGCCCGGTGACGAGGTGCTGACCGTGGCCACCGGATTTCCCACTACCGTCAACCCGATCATCCAGAATGGGCTGCGGCCCGTCGTCGTCGACATCGAACTCGGCACCTACGACGCCATCCCGGGACGGCTCCGAGAAGCGGTCGGGCCCAAGACGCGCGCGATCATGATGGCGCACACCCTGGGCAACCCGTTCGATCTCGACACGGTGCAGGAGTTGTGCGACAAGCACGGCCTGTGGTTGGTCGAGGACTCCTGCGACGCGCTCGGCTCCACCTACAACGGCCAGCGCACCGGCAGTTTCGGCGACACCGCCACCGTCAGCTTCTACCCCGCCCACCACATCACGACTGGTGAAGGCGGTGCGGTGTTCATGAAATCCGCGCTGGTACGCAAGCAGGTCGAGTCGTTCCGAGACTGGGGCCGGGACTGCTACTGCGCCCCAGGTGAGGCCGACACGTGCCAGAAACGGTTCGAGTGGCAACTGGGCGACCTGCCCAGGGGGTACGACCACAAGTACATCTACAGTCACATCGGCTACAACCTGAAGGCCACTGATATGCAGGCCGCGATCGGCCTGTCGCAGCTGACCAAGCTGGACGGGTTCGTGCAGGCGCGCAAAGACAACTTCGACTATCTGACGTCGCGCTTGACCGGCGTCGACGGGCTGATCTTGCCCATCGCCACGCCCAAATCCGATCCGTCGTGGTTCGGGTTCCCGATCACCCTCGATCCCGCGCATCCCGTGGATCGCACCAAGTTCATGCAGTTCCTCGACGACCGGAAGATCGGGTTCCGTCAGCTGTTCGCCGGCAACCTCCTCAAACAGCCCGCCTATCGCGACGTCGACTTCCGGATCGTCGGCGACCTGACGAACACCGATATCGTCATGAACCGGACGTTCTGGGTGGGAACGTATCCGGGGCTAACCAAGCCGATGCTCGACTTCCTGGCGGACTCCATCCGCGAATACATGCGCGAGGCCGCGCGATAGCAATGCACTACCTGGTTACCGGGCATACCGGGTTCAAAGGAACTTGGCTCACGATGCTCCTCCTCAGCCGCGGACACCAGGTATCCGGCTTGGCGCTCGATCCGGTCGAGGGCAGCCTGTTCGATCGAGTCAGCCTTGCCGATCAGCTTGTCTCCGACTTTCGTGTCGATATCCGCGACGTCGAAGCCACTACGGCGGCGGCATCAGCGGCGGCCCCGGATGTTGTGGTGCACATGGCCGCTCAACCGTTGGTCCGAGAGTCGTATCGCAACCCTCACTACACCTACGTGACCAACGCCATCGGCACACTCAACGTGTTGGAAGCGGTAGCGGCGAGCTCATCCGTGCGAGCGCACGTCGTCGTCACCACCGACAAGGTGTACCGCAATGTCGGCCAGGAGGACGGTTACGACGAAGCCGACCCGCTTGGCGGGGACGACCCGTACAGCGCGTCGAAGGCGATGGCCGACCTGTTGGCCCAGTCCTGGGTCCGCAGCTTTCCTGGCCCGCCGACCGCGGTCGCACGTGCCGGCAATGTCATCGGTGGCGGCGATGTCAGCCGCGATCGGTTGCTGCCCGACCTCATTAGCGCGTATGCGCACGGTGAGGCACCACGATTGCGATTCCCTCGTGCGGTTCGCCCGTGGCAGCACGTCCTCGATTGCCTCAATGGCTATCTCACCCTGGTCGACGCGCTGTTAGCCGGCCGCGGCCTGGGTCAGTGGAACTTTGGGCCGGGCCGCGACAGTTTCGTCGAGGTCGGTCAGGTCGCGACGCTCGCGGCGGACTTGTGGGGCGGCGGCGCGCATTGGGAACTGGACGGCGGGGACCACCCACGCGAGGCGGATCTGCTGGCCCTCGACGCGTCCAAAGCTCAACGCGAACTCGGCTGGCGCAATCGCCTGGGCTTCCGCGATGCCGTGGGATGGACCATCGAATGGGAGCGTCGCGTCTACAAGGGAAGCGACGCGCTTGCGGTGACCCGGGAGCAGATCGCCGCCTTCGAAGGCCTCGCATGAGTGAATTCGACCTGCCGCCGGAAACGGCGCCGCCAGGTCCGCTGATCCGGCTCGTACGAGACCAGCGTGTGGCCTTCCTTCTCGTCGGAGGCATCAACACCGTTGTCGGGTTGGGGATCTTTGTCGCTTTCTCGGTGACCGTGGGCCACTTCGTCGACGACCGGTTCGGAACGGTCGCCGGGTCTTTGGTGACGGTCGTCCTCGCGCATGTGCTCAGCGTGCTGTTCGCATTCGTCATGCATCGGCGGTTCGTGTTCCGTGTCCATGGCCACGTTGTGCGCGATCTCATGCGCTTCTGGAGTGTCTACCTCACCGCGGGTGCCATCAACCTCGTCGCCTTGCCGGTGCTCGTCGAGTTTGGTTTGCACCGCATTCTGGCGCAGGTGATCATCGTGCTATCGACTACACTACTGAGTTACTTCGGTCACCGGCACTTCTCGTTCCGGCGCAGCGCTTGGGACGGCGAGGATGGGACGGCGCAAAAAGTAACGGGCGACTAGGTCGTGGCCGTCGATGTCGGTTCAGGTGATGCCGTCGTTGGAACCGCGTCCGCTGGCGTCCATTCGTAGCGAGCCGGCCGGCGGGCGTACGAGGCGATGATCGCAATGCACGTGACAAGCCAGAGAATAGGCGTCAGAGTCGCCGTGCTCCAAACCATCAACGTGGTGCCAACCACCTCGGCCGTTTCGGTACCGGGGATATGTCCCAGGAGCTGCGCCTGGTACGGGAGTGGCAGGGGGATTTGAGCGATGGTGAGCGCCGTGGCGACACTCACGCAGATGCCGACCACAGGGCGGCGACCTGCCCAGCTCGCGAGCCGGTCGAAGATTCCGGAACCGGGCGGCCCGGCAGGATCACGGGCAATCAGCGCAGCAATCGGCAACGCGAACACCAGGTAGTAGCGGAGGCTGACGGCGGGAAAGAGGGAGGCGGTGGCGAGCAGCACGATACCTGCCATGACAGGGGGCATACGCCGTCCGAGAGCCAGCACCGAACCGACGACGACAATGAGGATGGCATAGCCGAGGATCGACCGTGGGCCGGCAAGAAAGCCCTCCGGGGGCTGGCCGGTGCCGCTGCTGAGCGCGGCGACTGTGTCGGGGATCAGCAGAATTGCTCTCGTGAAGGATACGTTTGCGGGACCCAGTCCAGTATCAAACCCACTGAAGCCAAGTACGTTGCGAGCGGACTGAACGATTGTCCCCGGAAAGTCTTGTGGCCACAGCAGATACGCGACCACGTTGCTCGCTGTTGCTCCGACGACGGCCAGACCAGTCATCCGCCATTGGCGCGCAGCGAGCAACACAACAGCCAGCACGACGAACTGTGGCTTCACCAGCGCGGCGAGCACCACCATGACCGCGACCAGTCCCCACCGCTGCCGGCACAGCGCGACCAAGAACACCAACGTAATTGGAACCACGAAACCGATCGAATTGCCCCTGTCGATGACGGCCCACGCCGGTATCGCCACCGCGCCGCATGCCACGAAAACGACGATCCGTTCGAGACCACGGGCACCTCGAGCGGCCCAGACAGCGGGGATGAAGACAGCGATTGTTAAAGCGAGCAGGTACGCCAGCAACCCGAGCAGCGGCATACCCAGCCACTTGCCTAGTAGGCCGAAGGCCACTTGCGGCACCATTCCGGCCGCCGGATAATTGCTGCTCGCAGGTTGGTAAGTCGGGGGCATAAACAGCGGATAAGGATCCCAAGGATTGGGTCGCATCCCGAAGCCCACCGGAATTGTGTAATCACTAAAGCAGTGTCGACCGATGTTCATGCCCCAGTCGAGGAAGCAATCGGCATAGGAAAAGGCAAGCATCGACGAAGGCGCATCCACCGAGAAATACTGGACTAGAACCAATCCCGTTGCGCCCGAGACCGCTGTCGCCAGTAGGATTGTGCCGAGCATGATTGTCCGCTCGGACTGACTGATCATGACCGCGCACTGCTGCCGGAGCGCGGTGACAGCACCTCTCAGCAAGCCAAGTCTCCATTCATGTGCGGCTCATCCCCTTGGACGCGAACGTTAGCAGGCCAGAGAGGTCGTCACAGCTCCTCTGCGTCACCCGCTTGGACTGCTCGCGTCGCGGTCATGCGGATCACGGGGGAACCTGGCCGAGTCTCGCCAACGGGCCGATGGCGTCCCGGTGCGCTGGTCGGTCGACTTTATGGCCTCGGCGCCCGGGTTACATTTAACTCAGGTCTGTAGTACCCGGAAGCCAGTCAGTGTCGACTGGGCGCTCGCGTGCGTGGCGCCTTTGCCGACATCCACATTCATCTCGCCTGGCCTGATCGCGCGGTTGCATTACCATGAGGATGTCCCGAGTTCCGTGGAACTTCGGTGGCGGTCCGGTGAGCATCAGGCTGCGCTCACTTGATCATTGTGCACTTCGGGTACGACAGATTCGGCGGTCTCGCGTTCGAGGGCTGATCGCAGTGACGGCAGGTGCAGGTGGCCGTTCACCCGGCGGAACTGCTTGCCGGCCTCGATCATCCCGGCCGCACACCAACGCAGCGCCATCTGCCCGTCGCGCCAGCGCTTGACGTTGCCGGCGTGTTCGCGGCAGACCGAGATCATCGACTCGATGCAGTTGGTCGAGCGCAAGGTGCGGGCCAGGGTGGGCGGCACACCCAGGCGCAGCACCGTGAGCGTCTCATCGAGCCCCTCGCGCACACTCGCCGCCGCGCCGGGATGGGTGCGGTCGAGTTCCTTGGCCAACCCCAGCAGCGCGGCTTCGGCCTCCAACGCTGATCCGGCGTGGTAGGCATCAGTCATCCTGCGGCCTACGGTGGTTCGAAGGCGTTGGGGCAAATGGTCTTTCACGTTCCGAATCTTGTGCAGCTGACAGCGCTGGATGACGGGGTGATCGAGCACGTCGAGCACCGCCTTGCGCAGCGCCTTGGACCCGTCCAGACCGACCAGCATCGGGCGGGTGACGTCCAGGCCACGCTCGCGCAGGTCCACCAGCAGCTCGGTGACCAACGTGGCGTTCTCCGTGGAGCCCTCCACCAACGCCAGCGGATGCTTGACCCCGTCGATGCCGATCCCCATCGCCACGACGCAACACGACTCGGCGAAGTGCACCCCGTCGATCATCAACGCCACCAGATCCAGCCCGGACAGATCAGCGGCCAGCAATTCGGCCAGCGCGGTCTCGGTCATCGCCACGAACCGCCGCGAAACCGCCGACTTGCTTGTTGCCGAACACGTTTCGGCGACCTGGACGCCGACCGGCTCCAGCCCAACCGGGTAACGGCGAGTGGACAGCCCGGCCAGCATCTTCTCCATCGCCATCTTGCCTAGGATCTCGGTGGAACTGAACAGCTCATAGGACGCCACCGCCAACTCGCCCGTCCCGTCGGCGGCGCGCACCCGAGGCCGGGTCACCGGCACCCGCCGCCCACCCAAGGTCACCGAGCCGCGTTCACGACCATGCCGCACCGCCCGACGCGCGCCGTCATGGCGGCCCTTCGGGCCCGCCAACGCGGTCACGTCGGCCTCCATCAACGCCGCCATCACCTGCAGGCCCGCGCCGACAGCCAACGCCAGCAGGCCCTCGCTCATGTTTTCGGCGATCTCGCTCATCGCCACACTGACCCGTTCGGGAACCGCGGATGCGCTCACCTCGACGGACTGAATCTGGTTACTCTTCTTCATGGTGGTCCCCTTGCTGTAGGAGTTCTTGGCGGAACGCCCGATACCTACCACACGGCAGGTTTCGAGCGGGGGACCGCCACCTCAACTTCTACGAGACCCGGGACAACCTCTATTACCATTCAATCTCGGCTGCGTGACGTTGTATGTGTTGAAATCACTGAAAACCTCAGAGCAACCGTGGTTTCGAGCCGCATCAAATTGTTCATCACCCGTATTTGCTAGGTGCTACGGGTTAGTCTGAGTCAAGTGGCAAGGCCCAACACCGTCATGTCGTCTGTGAAGTGGCAACGGAAAGGTTTAGGTTCGAAATGAGATCGGGCCGGAGCGTTACACCTTCGAAAAGTGTTGCCAGCACTTATCATTCGGAAGACGTCGCCGGTGCCGACAAGGCGTCCCGGCCCGTCGTCGTGTTCGTGCTGGGAACGCAACGGTCGGGAACTTCGGCCATCACGCGAGTTCTATCGCTGTGCGGTGGCTCGCTTCCGCCCGGGATGTTAGGCGCCGATGCCGGCAACCCGCGTGGCAACTGGGAGCCGCGCAAAGCCATCGCTCTCAACGAGGCGATCCTGCACCGTCAGCGCAGCGCCTGGTTCGACCCTTCGTTGCGCTTGCGAGAGGGAGGTGCCTTCGGCGCGGAGGAGAAGGCCGCGGGCATAGCCAAGATCAAACGCTATCTCGACACGTTGCCGACTGCGCCCCTGTTTGTCATCAAGGACCCTCGAATTACCGTGCTCTCCGATCTGTGGTTCGAGGCGGCGCGTCTTGCTGGACTCCAGGTTGCGGCCGTGATTGCGGTGCGCCACCCGCAGGAGGTCATCTCCTCGGTCACGAAGTCCTGGCAGATCCCGCCGGAACTAACGAGTGCGCTGTGGTTGAAGTACAACCTGCTGGCTGAGCGCGACACTCGCGGCGTGCCGCGTGTGTTCGTCGAGTACGCCAACCTCCTGGAAGATTGGCGAACCGAAGTAAAACGAATCTCCGCGGCGCTTCCCGTTGAACTGACCATCAAGGACGAGGGCGAAATCGATGAATTTCTCACCCCCGACCTACGGCGCCAGCGGTACTCCGGTGCGGTGACTGATCGCTTCGGCGCAGATTGGATTTCCACCGTGCACGATGCGCTGTGCGCGGCCGGGCGGGACGAGTCTGTCGACGAGTCCACGCTGAACCGCGTTTTCGAGTCATACCGGGCAAGCGAGCATGATTTCCGTACCGCGTCCGAGGATTTCCGTAGGCGCTCCAGCAATTTGCGCTCCAAAATCTTCCGCCCGGCCATTGTCAAGCCGATGATCGAGCTGGCCGCAATGGCTAACCGGCGCAAGGGGACTTGGGCCTAGCCGCTCTCTAGGTGCGCCGTCCTGATCGCGTAAAACTCCCGGACTCTGCGGCGAACTTTTCGACGATATCGGCGGTCTTGACGATGCATTCGACGGGTTTGGTGATCCGGCTTGCGAGATCGCGGGCTCGAAGTGTGTAGTCCGGAGAAAGTATTTGTCGCAGGTCCGCGACCAGCGATTCGCGGGTAGTGGTCGAAAAGCGCCGGGACGCACCGACCTTCAACCTCTTGAACTGGGCTCCCCAGATGGGCTGGTCGGGCATCGTCCAGAGGATCAGCGTGGGAACCCCGGCGCGGAGGCTTGCCGCCGTGGTGCCGGCCCCACCGTGGTGGACGACCGCACGGCAGAGGGGGAAGGTGGCTGCGTAATTAACCGCGCCGACCACCTTGACGTGGTCATAATGGGGCACACCGCTGAAGTCGGTCCAGCCGGAGCAAATGAGTGCCCGTTCGCCCAACTCTGAGCAGGCGCTGCTAATCATCTTCACCATCGCAGCCGGAGATTCCACCGCGAAGCTGCCAAAGCCGAAGCAAATGGGGGGCGGTCCCGCGGCGATCCATGACGCGACTTCATCGTCGACGTCGGTGGTCAATTCCATCGTCAGCGGTCCGACGAAGGGCCGCTGATCATTCACCTCCGCCCATTCGTCCGCCAACCCGGGAAAGCAGGCCTCGTCATAAGCCTGTATCTCAAGCGAACCGCTGTCGAATATCCGTCGCCATGAGGGAGTTGTTGCCACAGGCAGCCCCAGCTCGCGCCGCTGCACATTCTCAAGCCTTTTCGTGAAAAGGTGCCAAGACGCCGTGCCCATCATCAACATCCCAAATCGGGTCAGAGGTGACGGTACGGTCCCGAGCAGCTGCCCGTTGGGTCGGATAGGAAAGAAATGCAGGGTGGCGAATGGAATGTCGTAGTATTCCGCGACATTGGCGGCGGCCTGCTCGAAATTCAAGCCCGTCAACAATAAATCGGCGCCCTCCGCGAGCGACATCAAAGTTGTATTCATGTGTGCCCACATGTCGGCGACCGGATCCCAGACTCCGTGCCATGCCGTCTTAAGTTCGTTGATCTTCCAGAATTTGTGGAATATCAACGTCCAGAATTCGCGGTTGGCGTCGAGCCCCTCCTGGAGCCCGTCCTCCGTTTCGAGGCCGTAGGGCACCGCCGTAAGTCCGGCTGCCTCGACGAAATCCACTTGGTTCGGCGGCACCGCGATGCGCACCTCATGCCCCCTGGCCAGCAGTTCCCGACCCACGGCAACCGACGGCTCGATATCGCCACGGGTACCAAAGCTCGCAAGCGCAAATTTCAACGCGGATCCCCCAATCAACCGCCACTCTCGGCGACGGTACCAAGCATTGTACGCGTGGCAACTGGCGTGCCCTCTGTTCTCCGGACTGCGGACCAAATAGGGTCCGACTGGAAAGGATGAACGGCATTGGCGAAGAAATATCAGAAGTTCTCACCGGAGTTTCGGGAGGAAACGGCCCGACTGGTGGTGGACGGGCAGAAGTCCATCGCCGAGGTCGCGCGCGAACACGGGCTCAGTGATACCACTGTCGGCAACTGGGTTCGGAAGTATCGAGAAACGCATGCCACCGACGAGCCGCCGCTGGAATTATCTGAACGTGCTCGGCTGCGTGAATTGGAACGCGAGAACCGAGAAATGGCGATGGAACTCGCCTTCTTAAAAAAAGCAGCAGCGTACTTCGCGAAGGAGCCACGGTGAGCCAGAAATACGCGTTCATCGCCGCGGAGCACGCTGACGGTGCCACCTTTGCGGGCATGGCTCCCACGATCGTGCAGATGCTGAAATGGCTGGGGGTGTCGAAATCGGGGTTCTACGAGTGGTGGGGCCGGCCGGCGAGTGCGGCGATGTGCCGCCGCGAGGAACTCAAGCTCAAGATCGCCGCACTGTTCACGTCTTTCGGCGCCGTGTACGGGTATCGGCGCATCCACGCCGAGTTGGTCCGCGCCGGTGAACGGGTAGGCCCAGAGTTGGTGCGCACACTGATGCGCGAGTTGAATCTCGTTGCACTGCAACCGAAACCTTACAAGCGGACCACTATCGCCGGCGAGTCCGCCACCGCGGTGCCTGATCTGGTGGCCCGTGACTTCACCGCGGATCGGCCCGGGGTGAAGCTGGTCGGTGACATCACCTATATCCGGACCTGGGCTGGGTGGCTGTATTTGGCGACCGTGATCGACTGCTTCAACAAAGAAGTGATCGGTTACGCGATGGCCGATCACATGCGTACCGAGCTGGTCACCGGCGCCCTGGAGATGGCTGCCCGCAACCACGCCCTGGAACCGGGATGCATTATGCACACCGACCGCGGGACGCAATACACCTCGACCGATTACGCCATTAAAATCGCCGACCTTGATATGAGAGCCTCGCTGGGGCGGACCGGAATATGTTGGGATAACGCGCTCGCAGAATCATTCTTTGCAGCCCTGAAAAATGAACGTGTGCACCACATGGTGTATCCGACGCGGAAGAAAGCAAGAGCTGATATTGCCCGCTATATCGAACTGTTCTATAATCGGCGCAGACTTCACTCCGCGTTGGGCTACCGCACGCCGCATGAAGTCCGCATCGAATACATGAATTCACAGCTCGCGGCATAATTCCCGCGAAATCCGCAGTCCTAAAAGCGCGGAGCAGGCCAAACACGCCTCGGACTACTTGGGTGCCAGAAATGCGTGCTAATCACACCACTCCACGCGCCGTCGCGCAGCTTTTCGAAGTAGTGTCCCCTGGGTCGCAGCGGCCCAAAGTGTCAGTTGTGAGGGCCGTTCTTCAGGCCGTCCATCGCCTGTGGTTGGTGCAAATGGCGAGCCTTGAGCTGCTTCCAGCAGCCTTGGTGCGATAGGTTACAAGCGAGAGTTAACGGCGCTGCCTTCGATTCGATCAGCGGGAGACGCGCAGTTGGGAGAGGGAGACTAGGGCTCGTGTTCGGATGCAGGCGTCGTAGTAGCACGGGCCGCAGCGTGGGGGAGGTTATCGCATGAACCGGATCAAGGCCGTTCAGCAGGCGCTGGGCAGGCGGTCGAGCCGTGTCTACCTGGAGATCGGCGTTTCGCGCGGGTCGGCGTTTCGGCGCATCACAGCCCAGGAGAAAATCGCCGTAGACCCGGCGTTCAAGCTCTCGACGCGGACCCGTAGGCGCGCAGACGCCAAGGCGCAGGCTACGCATTACTTCGAGACGACCAGCGATGCGTTCTTCACGAGCCAGGCGGGTTTTCTCGAGCAACACGGCGTCGACGTCGCCCTGATCGATGGGCTTCACACCTACGGGCAGGTGGTTCGTGACGTAGAACACACCTTGCGCTATCTGCGGGAAAACGGCGTAATTTTCATCCACGACTGCAACCCGACGAAGGCCTCGGTCGCGTGCCCCGCGACATCGTACGCCGACTTTCGTGCGCAAAATCGCTGGTGGGAGATCGACTGGAGCGGCGACGTCTGGAAGTCGATCGTCGAACTGCGTAGCACGCGACGCGACCTGCAAATCGCAGTGCTTGATTGCGACTGGGGAGTGGGGGTCGTGCGCAGGGGGAATTCCGGGCCGGATTTGGATTACTCGCCTGCGGAAATCGAGGCGCTGAGCTATGCGGATCTTGCGGCCGACCGCGTCCGGCTGCTCAATCTCAAACCCCCCGCCTACCTTGACGAATTTCTAGCTTCAGAGGACCGTTCCTCCTCAAAGCCAGACTAGATTGCGTAAGCGTCCCGGATTCAGCAGCGGCGCAAACGGCCTCGGCAAATTCTTGCCTTCAGGTCCTTTGGCGGACACTGTGGAACTCGTGCGCTCGGATCAAAGACCGGCGGGAGTTCTGGCGCAGCGTCTGGCGGTGACCCTGATCGCGCCTGAGCCTTGAATTGTGGGCCAGTGCTAGCATCGGCCCGTGTCTTGCGGACCCAAGGTGCGAATCGGCGTCTTGGGCGCAGCCCGAATCGC
Source organism: Mycolicibacterium tusciae JS617 (assembly GCF_000243415.2). Next base: position 2,487,686 of record NZ_KI912270.1, on the reverse strand, counting down.
GCCACTGGCGCTTATCAACCCAGCGCGAGAGAACACCGAAGTCGAAGTGACCGCGGTGGCGGCACGCGACGTGGTCCGTGGTCAGGCCTTTGCCGGCAAGCACAACATCGGACGAGTCCACGAGACTTACGAGGCGCTGGTTGGTGATCCGGACGTTGACGCCATCTACAATCCGCTGCCAAATAGCTTGCACGGTAGGTGGACGCGTGCCGCCCTCCTTGCGGGCAAACATGTGTTGTGTGAGAAGCCTTTTGCTGCCAATGCTGCCGAGGCTCGTGAAATTGCCTCATTCGCTGCAGAGTCGGACAAGGTCGTGATGGAAGCGTTCCATTACCGCTACCACCCGTTGACTCTGCGCGTTGCGGAGATCATTGCTTCGGGGGAGTTGGGAGCGCTCGAGCGGGTGGAAGCAGCCGTGTGTTTCCCCCTGCCGAAGTTCTCCGACATCCGCTACGACTATTCGTTGGCCGGTGGAGCGACGATGGATGCCGGATGCTATGCGGTCGACATCGTCCGCACGTTCGGCGGTTCGACGCCGGAAGTCGTTTCGGCGCAAGCGAAATTGCGTGATCCGCAAGTGGACAGGGCGATGACGGCAGAGCTGCGGTTCGTTAGCGGCGCCACGGGGCGCGTCCGATGCTCGATGTGGTCTGCGCGGGTGCTGCAGTTGAGCGCCAAGGTGGTTGGTGAGCGCGGCAAGCTGAGTGTGCTCAATCCGGTCATGCCGCAGTCTTTTCATCGGCTGACGGTCCGCTCCACTGAAGGTAGGCGAGTGGAGCGGTTCTCGCGGCGAGCTTCGTATGCCTATCAACTCGATGCCTTCGCTGCCGCGGTGCTGCGGGGAGAACCCGTAGAGACATCGCCAGAAGACGCGGTCGAAACGATGGGCGTCATAGACGCGATCTATCTCGCTGCGGGCCTTCCGCTTCGGCGGCCTACCTGAAACTGGTGCGACTAACTGTCAGTTCGAAAAGTGCGCCTGATTTATGTGTGCACCTACGCGCAAGGCGTTGGCCGCAACCGTCAAGCTCGGATTCAGACCGGCGCTGGACGGGAAGAACGAGGTGTCCACCACGTAGAGGTTGGCCACCTCATGTGCCCGGTTCTGTGGATCCAGCACACTCGTTTTGGGGTCGGCGCCAAAACGGCACGTCCCGCAGATATGCGCCAACGCCTTATTGTCTTCGGCACCTCGAAGAGTGAGCTTGCGAAAGGGCTTCAAAACTTCCTTCACCTGGCGTAAAAACACTTCTCGGCGCTCGATATCGCCGGGATGAAGGCGGTACTGCATGCGCACCCGCTGGCGGCCATCGGTGCTTGGCCTGTCGTAGGGCATGATGCGGTTGTCCAGATAAGGTAGATCCTCCATCATCGCTGCCAGCACAAGTCCGCCGTTGAGGAACCGCTCGTACACCCTGCCCACGACGGGATTCATGAGGCGCAACATCTTTGGCCACCCGCCGGGACGGCTGGTAAGGATCTCCATGGGCGGCATCGAGCCGAAGGATTGCACGGTGCCGTATTTCTGACCCTCCCAGAAATAGAAATCGTTCATCCCGATCTCTTTGTTGGGGGTCGTGACCTTCAAGTCAGGTTGCCAGATCTCGATCAAGTCGATTAGGTGACGCATCATATTGCGCCCCACCAAGTCTGAGCCGTTCGCCAGCCCCCGAGGCCAATCGGCCGAACGGGAGTTGAGTAACAGGGCCGGCGTGACCAGCGCACCGGCTGCCAATACCACCACCTTGCCCTTAAGCGCCAGCGTGCCGAAACGGTCCTCGCAGATCACCTGCTGGATGTGCGTGCGGTCGGCTTCTAGGCGCACGGCCGTACATTCAGTCAGTAGGTGCGCGCCATGCTCGGTCACAGCCGGGAGCACGCCATTGCGAGCGGCGTCGTTCTTGCACGACTTCGAACACAAGTAGCTCTGGCATGTGGCGCAGCCGTCGGTGTAGTCACAGGCCATCGGCAGGTGGTACGGATGCAGTCCGCGCCCTTCCAGATAGCCGACCAGCGGCTGGTTGGCCGCCGAAAATGGCGGCGCCGACGGCAATTGGGCGTCGGCGGCCTCTGGTCGCAAAGGGTCTAGCTGGCCGCGGACTCCCAGAAGTCGTTCGGCCGCCCGGTACCAGGTCCGCATTTCGTCATACGTAACCGGCCAGGCATCTGGGACGGTGGAGTCGCCTGGGTTCCGAAAGTCCTGCCGCGGAGTGAAATCGCGTTCGAAGAACCGCTCGCACACCATGCCATAAAGTGCCGACGATCCACCGGTGCCGCTGCCTATCAACGGCATGAACCGCCGGGGGACGCGCCCGCTGATGTCTTCGATTTCGTCAGTCGACCGCCCAGCCCGCACCAAAGCGTCGAAGTAGCCTTCTGGCGAGCGGCACGCGAGCGGCTCAGCAACTTCGGGCATCGCCGACCGAATCGCCCCCGCAGCCGCTGGCAATGTCGAGCGGCCCTTCTCGATGAACAGCACGCTGCGCCCTGACCGGGCCAGTGAGTAGCCCAGCGTCCCGCCTCCCATGCCGGTGCCTACGACGATTACGTCCCACAGGACCTGTTCCGCCTCGCGCGCGGTAAGTTCGCCGTCAGCCAAATTGAGTTCCTCGATCAAGAATTGCAGGAGATTTGCCGAGTTCAGGCGAGCCACGACAGTACCACCCGTCGCGTCCTGAGACTTCACGTTCTCTGGCCTGCCATGCGTGGTTTCAAGGTGCCCGCACACCGACCTTTATACCCGCGTATATGCGCGGAACAGTCACCAACTGCGACCGTGTGATCGCCGGCGACACGCGGGTTGCTGCCAAGCAATCCGCGACGCACCGATCTAGAGACCGCTCTTCGGATACATTCGCATCGGAGTCGAGATCGACAAGGAGGCGACGGGCGTTATCTGCTCCGACCAGGCTCGGGCAGGCGGCAGCTGCAGGCACAAGCTGTTTCGTAAGTCTCTACCGCGCGTGTTCGACCCGCACACGTGATGCGCAAGTGACTTGGTATGCGTCACAAAGCAGGGGTGACGGTAGCTGTCCTTCGTCGTTGGCGACTAAGGTGGCAAAGTTCGCTGTCGACGTGGACTTCGGCGAGATCAACTGTGATTGGGGGCGTGAAGTTGGGCTGGGAAGATAAGGTTCCCAATTCGGTATTGCAATCGTTCATTGATGCACAGTGGGCGATCGCAGCGTATCGAACAAAGCATCATTGGTTACGCGTCGTGATGGACCGTGAAACCCGGGAACTTGTGCAGAGCTTAGGGCCACAACAGCTGGACGTGCTGGAGATTTCCGGCGAGACTTGGGGACATATCGAGCAGTTCAGGACGTATCGCTACGTTCACTATCCCGAGTTCGACATCTGCGCGACTGCGTTGGACGAGCAGTTCGATCTGATCATCGCCGAGCAGGTTTGGGAGCATCTGTTGTGGCCCTACCGCGCAGGAAAGAACGTGTACGAAATGCTGCGGCCTGGCGGCCATTTCCTGATCACCACACCCTTTCTGGTCCGCATCCACGGCGGCTGGTACAGCGATTGCACGCGGTGGACAGAGACTGGAATGAAGCATTTTTTGGCTGAGTGCGGTTTCGATCTGGAGCGGATTCAAACCGGGTCGTGGGGGAATCGTGCCTGCGTCCGCGCCAACTTCAAACGCTGGGCATGGAAATTGCCGTGGCGCTCGCTGCGCAATGAACCCAATTTTCCTGTCCAGGTGTGGGCATTCGCGCAAAAGTGACAGAACGCGCGCCTTTCTAGGCGGACGGGACCGCTAAAGCTGGGCAGGAGGAGCGCCCGTCAAAAGTGCAAGCAGCTACCGGCGTCCTATCCATCGGGATTCTGCGACGCGTGGAGAGCGGGCCCCGCGTCTGAGGCGTTAGTTGACTTGCCGTGCCACCTGGACGTTGTATCAACACCCTCGCCCTTGTTTCCCGGTGCTTCGGCAGCCTGGGCGTCGGTGTTGAGTCGGTTGAGCTCAGCTCGCGCAGCCCAGCTTCATCCGATCACTTGGACCGCAAGACGAACCCGACCATGTCGCCAAGGCTCTGCCGATTAAGCCGTTCGGAGCGCCTTTCCCAATCATAGAGTTGCTTCAATCCGAAGAGCCGGACAAGATGCCAGAGGCTCTTAAGCTCGGTCGCTGCAATATCCCGCTGATGAGCTTCACTCCCGAAGAACTGAGCCGAATTCGAATCATCAAAAGTCTGATTCACCCGGAAGCCTGCGGCGTCAGCTGCCAGCTCCATTCCGTTTCGCGACGGTATAACGACATGCTGGGGCGCATCGATTAGACACCAGTCTGTGCCATAGATTCTCCAGGCTTCAGACGAGGTAGTTGGCACGCGAGCCAAGCAGCTGCCGCCCTCGGCAAGCTTTTTGTGCGCCGCCCGAAGCGTCGGAACGAAGTCGGGCACATGTTCGAGTGAATGATTGAACATGATGAGGTCAAATTCGCCGGTGACCTGGCCCAAATCCCGCTTCAATATCGGTACACCTAAAGCCGTTTTGACATCGGCCTCGACGAACGGATCTACGCCAGACAGATTGGTATATCCAACCCTCGCCAAACGATCAAGCAACGCGCCGCCACCACAGCCCACATCGAGAATTCGCGCACCGGATCCAAGATTTAGCGCACTAAGCATTCGAATGACATCTCCGCTGGAATCACGCGTGCCAATGAAACCTCGGACTCCTGGCGGTAGCTTAGATATGAAGGCCCCAACTACCCGGCTCAGCAAACTACGCGTAACCTGCAATTCAAAACGGTCCTGCTGTGCAGTCAGCCACCGAAGAAGCTGGGGCTGGTCTGGCACGTTGTAAGAATAATAATCTGCTGGGTAAAAATGGGCGAGCGCTTCACCCTCGAGCGCATTGATTATCTGTAGCGAATCACACGCAACGCAGCAAAAATATTCGAACAACTCCCGAGACCCGAAATACATCTCACGAACTGGAAGGATCTGATGAGGGCCAGCTGATCCGCATATTTGGCACTCTTTCGAAACTTCGCTCACTTGCCCTCCTGGCAAAGTCGTGATCTCCTCGGATGCTATTCCACCAGGATTGATGACCTGCCCGGTTCGCGACAAACCGAGTTAGCCAGGCAGACGTTGTGCGTCGGCCGCCGATTCTCGAATCGAAGTAGGCACGGCTGGCCGATGGACCCATTCCGCTAGGGGGTCATCAAAATCTGTCTTTTTCTCTAAAATGACCTGGTAGGCCGCGTGCAGAACTTTATATTCCCCTGGGTGGAATTTTAAGAACTGGTGGATTGCCCAAGCGGTATTGGCCCGTGGACGCGCGTAAGCGGGCCACATAACGTCATCGAAAATAATTATGCCTTGCGGTCGAAGTAGGCGCCACGCATTTATCGCGTCCGTCAAGGCATCATCGGCGAAGTGCGACCCATCCACATATATCAGATCAAATGTCTGGTTTTCGCTTAGGAGTTGGGGTAGTACTTCGAGCGAAGAACCCTTGCGTTTCGTCACTGTTCCGCCACCCAATCCCACGTTGTGGTCGAAGCGGGCTTCCAGGTCACTCAGGTCGCCGGTTGCGTGATATTCCCACTCTTCACTGCCAGCCCAAGTGTCTACAGCGGTCAAATCAGCGTGCTTGAAGTAGGTCAGGAAAAAGAGGGTAGATCGGCCTTCCCAGGAACCGATTTCGAGAATACGCAGACTGTCCGCACGACCGAACGCTTTCGCGAAGGTGGCGCACCAGGGAATAATGTTCCTGTCGAACCAATGCTCCTGGAATTGGCCTCCGGCCGCGCGACGCTCAAAATCGGCACGAACCTCGGCTAAGTGCTTTGCTGGGCCACGCAAGATTCCACGTTTGATCAAATTATTGCGGAGATTGCCCAGAACGAAGAACCTCAATATGGATGGACGCAATCCCCCAATCCACCAGATGAATAAGAAGGTGAGAGTTCGGGGTGTCCAACGAGTTTTGGGCATAGTTGTCGGTGCAGGCATGCTTTCCTTGGTCTTGTCTTCGAAACGGCGGGCGTTTGTCCTGCCGCTCGATTATTCGTGCTTCTAGTCCCTTGCGGCCAAGTTGCTGAACGCGTAGTGGGATACTAACAGGTCACCGCTGCATGACGCCGTGCTCTCGACGCCGTCCGCAGCCATGGAACACGGTGCTGAACAGGCGTGCGCCGCTCATCACAATGAATCGGGCCGAAGCCCGTTCGCGGTCGACTAGCTAACTTGGGCGCTGTAACCAGCGCCGACCGTCGGCGTCCGGGGGCGGCTTCGCTGGACGTCGCCTGTAGGTCACCGCCCATTTGCTGCACAGATTGCAGCGAGTTTTGGAGCGAATGACAGCGAACACGCCACCTGGATTCTGGTCGAACTGCCGTCAGGTCGTGCGCTCGGCCGTGCGATGACGCCCATCAGCATTGGGAAGGCGCGCTCGGCTACAAACCGTGTGCAGAACCTTGAAGGATTACTGCAGCTCAGTCCCTAACTAGTCCACCGGACCTGGAATCGGCCATCCACCGTCGACGCTAGTCAAATGTCCGGCTCCGCCGAGCTACCGCCCCCAGGCGCGCCGCACTTTATCCCGTTGGAGCCGTGACGGCGCCATAGCTCCAGCGAACTGGCGACAGACACATCTCGGTTCGCTATCCAGACAGAAGTCTTTCGGTTGGAAGGGTTGGCAAAATGCCTCACGACTCGACAGAGTGAAGCTACGCTAGCCACAGAACGCAAACATGTAACGAGCCGGGGGCCGATGAGCTTAGGGCAGGTGTTTGATCCTCGACACAACGCGCTGAACGCGTGGCGGCTGTTGCTGGCGATCGAGGTGATTCTTTGCCACTCCTGGGGAGTCTCCGGCCGCGTGCCCGGAGTCGCGCCAGTCAATCAGCTTCTCGTGTGCGTAGGTGTCGACGGCTTCTTTGCGATATCGGGATTTCTTATCACCGCGAGCTGGCTCAATAGTCCGCACCCCCGTGAGTATCTGGCTGCTCGGGCTCTTCGCATCCTCCCCGGGTTCTATGTCTGCCTTCTGGTGACAGCCTTTCTCATCGCCCCGGTCGGAGTGGCGATTCAGGGGGGCTCGGCAGCGAATTTGCTGATGTCAGGCGCGCCGCTCGAGTTTGTCCTGAAGAACAGCGCGGTAGCGCTGGTCGCCCCCGATATCGGCGGAACTCCGCACGGTGTGCCTGTTGCCGGCGAGTGGAACGGATCGTTGTGGTCGCTTATCTGGGAGGTGCTGTGTTACCTCATCGTGGCGGTCCTTGGAATAGTCGGACTCGCAAGTCGACGATGGGTTTCTCCGACGATTTTGACGGCGGCCGTCGTTGGCGCAATGCTGATGCCACCCGTGATATTCGGCGGCGGGCTGACGACTCAACACGAGTTCGACACGGGCACCGCGCTCATGTTCTTGGCAGCGCGTACCGCCATCATGTTTGCAGCCGGAGCATGCATATATCACTGGCGAGATGTCATTCCCGCCCGCTGGTCACTTGTCGGGGTGTGCGTAGTTATCGTAGGGGCGTCCAGTTTCCTGCCCGACTACCGGGTGGTAGCTGCACTTCCGCTCGCGTATGCCCTGATCGTTTCAGGAGCCCTAGTCCGAAACAAGCACCTCCAACTGCGCACCGATCTGTCCTACGGGCTGTACATCTACGCGTTTCCGATCCAGCAGCTGTTGGCTATGAGTGGCCTTCTGGCCCTGAACCCACTCGTGTTTTTCGTAGTGTCGGTGATAGCTACCCTGCCTTTAGCCGCCCTGAGCTGGTTCATGATCGAAAAGCCTGCGTTGTCTCTGAAGTCCCGTCTGAAAGGTCGTTCCGCGCAGCGGAGCTCCGCACATGCCGGCGAGAACCGAAAGCCGGTTGCAAATCAGACCGCCCAGGGGCCGACTCAAAACCGAGGCGCCGTGTAATCGACCGTGGGCCTTGGTGAATCGACGAGCGAAAGACTCTCTCCGGCGCATGCCGCCGACAGCTCGGACTCGTCGACAGCCTGAAGATACGATGGCGCCGACAGCGCCGAGCGCGGCCCAGCCCAGGAGTTCAATGAAACTAGAGCAGGTATTCGATCCGCGGAATAACTCCCTGAACGCGTTCCGGCTGGCGCTGGCGGCCGAGGTGATGTTGTGGCATTCGTTCCCCATCACGGGTCGTATGCCCCCCGTGGCGATACTCCAGATTCTATTTTCGGTTGGGGTTGACGGCTTCTTTGCGATCTCAGGATTTCTGATCTCGAGGAGTTGGCTCACCAATCCTCGACTGCGTGAGTATCTGGTCGCCCGAGCTCTTCGCATCTTGCCCGGCTTCTATGTCTGCCTGATCGTGACCGCTTTCGTTTTCGCGCCGATCTTTCTTGAGATTCGCGGCGGTGCGGTTTCGGAGCTTCTGACGTCATCAGCGCCGTTGGACTATGTGTTGAAGAACAGCGGGATCATCTACGTTCAACACGACGTTGGTGGCACACCATATGGAATCCCGGATGCGCATGCAGGGTGGAACGGGTCGCTATGGTCGCTGATCTGGGAACTACTGTGCTACCTCGTCGTTGCGGTTCTCGGAGTAGTCGGGCTAGCCACTCGCCGGTGGATCTCGCCTGTGATCCTGGCACTCGCCATCGGGGGCGCGTTGTTATTCCCGCCGCTCACTTTCCCTGGGGTGTGGACTATTCCGCAGCTCCTATTTCGTTCCGCCATCATGTTTGCGGCCGGAGCGTGCCTGTACCACTGGCGTGATGTGATTCCGGCTCGATGGTCGCTCGTCGCGGTGAGTGTGGTCATCGTTGTTGCCGCCGGCTTCCTGCCTGATTACCGTATCGTGGCCGCCCTTCCGCTGGCGTACGCCGTCATCGTTTCAGGCTCGCTGATCAAGAACAGGCGCTTGCAGCTGCGCACCGACGTGTCATATGGCCTGTACATATATGCCTTCCCGACTCAACAGCTCTTGGCCGCCGCGGGACTCGTATTTCTGGGGCCGATTTTATTCTTCCTGGTTTCGGTAACGGTCACGCTGCCGATCGCCGCTTTGAGTTGGTTCGCAGTGGAGAGACCGGCAATGGCCCTAAAGAGGCGTCTCAAGGGAAAAAGCACTGCATCCGCGCAGTTGCCTTCCGTCGACCCGGCAGCGGAGCCGGAACCTCAAACCGGTTAGGTGCGCGCCTGCAGGCGAGCTGCGCCTTAGGGGTGATCGCTTGTGTGGGACGGTTGTTCGGGCTGCTTCGCGATCCATTCGAGCAAGGCGTGCAGACCGTTGTCGAGCGTCCACGTAGGTTGCCAGTGAAGCTCGTTCTTCGCCGGCTCGATGTCGCAACTGGCCGCTCGAATGTCGCCGTCGCGAAATTTCGGCACGACGACCGGTTCTGGAGCGTCGAAGACAGCCGCGATCTTTCGTGCCAGATCGTGGATGGTCGTTCCAACGCCGGAACCGATATCCAGGCAGCGTGGCTCAGTTGCAGGCTTTTCAATCGTGGCGAACACAGCGTCGACGACATCATCGATGTAGACCATGTCCCGCACGATTCGCCCGTCTTCGTAGACCTCCGATGGGCGGCCCTCACGCGACAGACGGGCGAAGAACGGCACCACTCCGGTATAAGGATTGGTCAGCGACTGGCCCGGTCCGTAGGCATTCTGCAGCCGAAGCACGCTGAGACTCGTGTCGTGCGCAGCAGTCCATGCAGTCAACAAGTGCTCCTGCGCCAGCTTGGTAGCTCCGTAAATGTTGGTGGGCCGGGGCTCCGTATGACCCGCACGGTTCGGAAGCGGCACCGCCGGCTCGCCTTCGGGGCCGGAAGGGTCCCAGATACCAGCGGCGAGCTGCGCGTGGCTACGTGCCCGCGGATAGAACATGTGGGGTCCGGACTGCCAAGCGCCCTCGCCATAGACAGCGCGAGATGACGCCACAACAAGCTGGTCGGGTACGAGCGCCGCGCGGGTAAGGGCATCGAGGAGCTGGGTGGTCCCCACTACGTTCACCAAGCCGTGGCGCGTCGCGTGGGAGAGCGACTGTCCCGTACCGGTCTCAGCTGCTAAATGAACAACCTGAGAGGGACGGAACAATCTGAGTACTGCATCCCAGTCAGGAGCATGGGTGACGTCGCCGGTGAAGAACCGCACAGATGGTGGCAGGTCGACCGCCTGGCGGGCGCCGTGGACCTGAGGAAGCAGGACATCCATCACTGCGACGTCGTAGCCGGCGTCGACTAGGCGGCGCGAGAGCAAGGACCCGATGAATCCCGCCCCACCGGTGATGAGCACAGATGTTGACAAGAGTCGACGCCCCCGTTTCCTGCCGAGAAGTACGCAACCAAACGCCCGTGGTGAGACGCGGTCGGATCGATCATATCCACGGGCCCCGCGGCATCAGCAAATGGCTGGGTACCTCGAAAGCGGTAACGTATACCGTCGCCAATTGGACTCAGCTACCGCGGTGGAACGCCGTACCTTCGTATCCCAGGCTCTCCGGACGTCCGCTGGCAGTCTAGACTCATCGCCGGAAGTTGCTGGCGTGTGAGATAGGGGCAGTCTTGACCGTGACCGACCGTGACGCTCGATCGCTGTATCTCGACCAGATGCGGCGGGACCTCACCCGATACGGCCTGGACCAATTGGTGCCGGTGGGTTGGCCGCTTGGAATGCGTGCTAGCGCATCCTGGTTACTGGGCATTCCGGTGGTCAAAATCCGAGATTTCATTCTGGTGCGCAAGCGCCCGTTCGATAAGCGCGCCCGTGACTTGGGCCAGGACTGGCCGGCGGACGCCGAGACGATGATCGGAATGACGAGGCTCACCAGTCTGCAAGAGTGCGTCGAGACAGTCTTGACCGAAGACGTACCCGGCGATCTTGTCGAGTGCGGCATCTGGCGTGGAGGGGCCTGCATTTTGATGCGTGCGGTTCTGGCCGCCTACGGGGATGAGAAGCGATCGGTGTGGCTGTGCGATTCGTTCGAAGGCGTGCCGCCGCCGGACACCGAGAACTATGAAGAGGACAAGGTGCCCTGGTACGCGATGGGCCTGCATCGCGCGGCGCCCGTCCTGGCGGTGACGCAAGCGGAAGTCAAGGCGAACTTCGAGCGGTACGGGCTGCTCGACGACCAGGTTCGTTTTCTTCCCGGGTGGTTCAAAGACACGTTGGCCGATGCGCCGATCGATCAGATTGCGGTATTGAGGCTCGACGGCGATTTATACGAATCCACCATCCAAGCCCTTGATGCGCTTTACCCACGACTGTCCCCCGGGGGTTACTGCATCATCGACGACTACAACCTCGAAGGGTGTCGCCAGGCTGTCGCCGACTACCGCGAAAAGCATGCGATATCCGCGGAGATCGTCGATATCGACGGCACCGGCGTCCTCTGGCGGAAGTGATGAAGCCCGTTAGGACGCAGTGATATCGGTGCAGTCTTCCCTCGCACTTTTCGACCACCGGACCACACCCTCAAGCGCGACCACGGCATACCGGCGTCTCCGATGAAGTTCGTGATGGCAAGCTACGGGACTCGAGGCGACATTGAGCCTTCCCTCGTCGTGGGGCGAGAACTGGTGCGCCGCGGGCACGAGGTATGCATGGCTGTCCCTCCAGATTTGGTGGGCTTTGCCGAGGCGGCGGGGCTTTCGGCGGTTGCCTACGGGCTCGAAACAGAGACGTGGTTGGACGTGTACCGCAACTTCTGGACGGCCTTCTTTCACGCCTTCTGGAGGGTCAGGGAGCTGCGCGCCCTGTGGCGCGAAATGTGGGAGCTGAGCGACCGGGCCTGGAGGCACATGAGTACTACTCTGACGTCGCTGGCGGATGGGGCCGATGTGTTGTTCACCGGGCAGAGTTACCAAGAGCCGGCTGCTAATGTCGCGGAGTATTACGACCTTCCGTTGGTCACGTTGCATCACGCACCTGTGCGAGCCAACGGTCAGGTGCTCACGCTCCTGCCTCCGCCCTTGGCTCGCTCGGCAATGGTGGCGTTCGACTGGCTAGCTTGGGGTCTGAACAAGAAGGTCGAGGACACTCAGCGGCGTGAACTTGGCCTACCGAAGGCACGACGGCACCCAACCCGCAGGATCGTCGAACGGAAATCGCTTGAAATCCAAGCGTATGACCAGGCGTGCTTTCCCGGGTTGGCAGCCGAATGGGCGAAATGGGACGGCCAGCGGCCCTTTGTCGGTGCGCTGACGATGGCTTTGGCCACAGAGGTCGATGACGAGGTCGTGTCCTGGATTGCCGAGGGAACACCGCCCATCTTCTTCGGATTCGGCAGTATGCCAGTCAAATCGCCGGCCGACGCGACCGCAATGATCAGCGCGGCCTGCGCGGAGCTGGGCGAACGGGCGCTGATTGGCGCAGGTTCGACGGACTTCAACGGGGTGGGCAGTTTTGACAATGTCAAGGTGGTGGGCGCGATCAACTACGCAGCGGTCTTCCCGGCCTGCCGCGCCGTCGTTCACCACGGCGGGTCGGGCACGACTGCAGCCGGCCTGCGTGCGGGAGTTCCGACGTTGATCTTGTCGATGGATGCCAATCAGACGATCTGGGGAGCTCAAGTCAAACGATTGAAAGTGGGCGCCAGTCGGGGCTTTTTGGCCACTACTCGCGAATCACTGGTCGTCGACTTGCGTCGGGTGCTGTCAGCGGAATGTGTCGCCCGAGCCCGCGAACTCTCCACCCGGATGACCGCACCGGCCGAAAGCATGGCGAAAGCCGCCGACTTGATGGAAGCGTTCGCCCGGTCCGGGCATCTGACCTGACCGGCGACTGCGCTAGATCCACGCAAATTACACGATATGGACCTGTGGGACGTACAGGATCCACCGGCCACCTTTTTCATGGAACCGACGTTCCTTGGCCATGATTTCTTCGGCGTGGTTCCATGCGAACAGCAGCGCGTAGTCAGGATACGGCTGAGAGAACGCGTCGGGCGGGCATACCGGAATCATCGAGCCCGGCGTCATCGTTCCCTGCTTCTCCGGGGTCGAATCACACACCAGCGGAAGCAAATCTGTGCCGATACCGCAGTAGTTCAGTACCGTGGCGCTCCTCGACGTCGCCCCATATCCGACGACGCGACGACCGTCGGACCGCAAATCGCGGAGGAGCGAGACGAGGTCTGCCGTTATGCGTTGGATGGCCGCGGAGAACCGGACAAACACCGCTTCATCGGCGAGGCCGTCCGCTTTCTCTTGCGCCAGATATTCGGCGACGGCGGCGGCCGGCTTCGTTGTTCCCGCGCGGGCGACGGTATAGCGGATGGAACCCCCGTGAATGGGGATGTGTTCCGCATTGACCAGCTCAAAGCCGAAGTGAGCTGCCATCGCCTGTACCGAACTGACCGAGAAAAGATAGATGTGTTCGTCGTAGATCTGATCGAAGTAGTTATTCCTCACGATATCTGCGAGGGAGCGATCCTCGAACACGAACAGTCCGTCGGGTGCAAGGAGCAAGTCGACCCCGTGAAAGATCGAATCGAGGTACGAGATGTGACTGAATGTGTTCGCTGAGAAGATCAAGTTTGCAGGTCCGTACTCGGCGAGAATATCGCTGGCGGTCGACTTGTTGAAGAAATCCTTCCGGACGTTGACCCCATGCGACCGGGCCACGTCAGCCGCACGGGCAGCCGGGTCCACCCCCAGATGCCGCATTCCTGCTGGTTGCGTCCAGCAGAGTGGTGTACGAGTCGGACCTGATCAGCGGTACCGGCGTGTCGTAGCCGGATGAATGAAGGTCATCGCGTGATTCTTCGAGAGACCCGCGAAAGTCACTCGAGCAAAGGAATCAACGCGATGACCACTGCCCACGATATCGACCTGCCCACCGTGCTGGCTGAACGACTCACCAACACCCACCCCGACGTGCTGCGCGAGTTGTTGGCCACGTTCATCCACACCCTGATGGGCGCAGAAGCCGACGCGCTGTGCGGTGCGGGATACGGCGAGCGCAGCACCGAGCGCACCAACCAGCGCAACGGCTACCGTCATCGTCAGTTCGACACTCGGGCAGGCACACTGGATCTCGCGATTCCGAAGTTGCGGCAGGGCTCGTACTTCCCGGACTGGCTGCTGGAACGTCGCAAACGCGCCGAGCGCGCGCTGACCACGGTGGTGGCGACCTGCTACCTGCTCGGGGTGTCGACGCGGCGGATGGACAAACTCGTCGAGACCCTGGGGATCACGTCGTTGTCGAAGTCGCAGGTGTCGGTGATGGCCAAAGAGCTCGACGTCGCCGTGGAGGCGTTTCGTACCCGGCCGCTGGATGCCGGCCCGTACACGTTCGTGGCCGCTGACGCCCTGGTGCTCAAGGTCCGCGAGGGCGGACGTGTGGTCAACGTGCACGCCTTGATCGCGGTCGGCGTGAACGCCGAGGGCTACCGCGAGATCCTGGGCATCGACGTGTCCACCGCCGAGGACGGTGCGGGCTGGTTGGCGTTCTGGCGCTCGCTGACCGCCCGGGGCCTGTCCGGGGTCCGCCTGGTCACCAGCGACGCTCACGCGGGTCTGGTGGCCGCGATCGGCGCCACCCTGCCCGGGGCGGCCTGGCAGCGCTGCCGCACGCACTACACGACCAATCTGATGGCGATCACTCCGAAGGCGTCGTGGCCGTGGGTGCGCACCCTGCTGCATTCGGTGTTCGATCAACCCGACGCGGGATCGGTTGCTGCTCAATATGATCGGATCATCGACGCGCTGTCTGACAAGCTACCCAAGGTTGCCGAGCATCTAGAGAACGCCCGCGCGGACCTGCTGGCGTTTACTGCATTCCCCAAGCAGATCTGGCGCCAGATTTGGTCAAACAACCCCCTATCCGTTAACCGGCCCTCCGGGGACACGGTTCGGGTTGCAGCGTGAGGTTCACGCACAAGCGCTGAGCATGGATGGATGCTGTCGGCATCTCGGTGGGGAAGGCGGTGCGGCGATGCGGGTATTGAAGAGCGTCAGCGGATATGTCCTGGAGGGCGACTGGGACGGGCAGGACGCGGCGAACGCGTTTCTCAACCATTTGGCGGGACGGGGGTTCAGTTCGGCCACGGTGCGGGCCTACGCATTCGACGTCGCCAATCTGAGCCGGTTTCTCGCCCAGCAAGCGGTCGGGCTCGCCGCGGTCGATGCGCCGTTGGTGTTCGACTGGATCGACTGGCAAGGCGTCTGCCGAACGGACCAGCCCACCGGCGGTCACCGCTCGTCGACCCTGCCGGCAGCTTCGACGGTGAATCGTCGGGTCGCGGCAGTGCGCGCGTTATTCGAGTATCTGGTGATGACCGGTGTCTGCACCGACAATCCGGTGCCGTCGCCGCGTCGGGGACAGGGGCTGCGCCAGTCGCAGCGGGGGTTGCTCGGTCATCTGGGTCCCGGGCGTGCTCGGAGGGCTGCGGTCGGCCGAGGCGCGTGGCCTGCTGCTCGCCGACGTCGACATGGGCCGACGCCGGCTTCGGGTGATCGGCAAGGGCGGCAAGGAACGTCATGTCCCGGTCGATGCGGCGTTCTTCACCGAACTCGCCGCCTACCTGCGATGGGAGCGTCCGCCGGGGTTGGCGACGCCGCAGTGCTTCGTGGTGCTGCGCGGCCCGACGACCGGTGCACCGGTCAGCGAGGCCGGGCTGCGCAGCCTGTTCCGTCGGCACCGGGAGACCTCCGGCGCCACAAGAGTCCGCCCGCACCGTTTGCGGCATACCTACGGCACCGAATTGTCGGCGGCCGGAATCGATCTGCTGGCATTGCGGGCGTTGATGGGGCATGTCTCACCGGAGACCACGGCCCGCTACGTGCATTTGTCGATCGAGCAGCTCGCCGCCGAATACGGTGCTGCTCGTGCGACGTTGGCCGGAGCCCGGCAGTGACCACGGTGTTGGTCGGCCAACCCGTAGGCGCCGACGAGGTTGTGGCGGATTATCTCGACCACGTCGCCACCCTGGGTTTGAGCGGGCGGGCGGTACGCGACCGGATTCGGATCGCCCGCGACTTCACCGCACGCCACCGCGACCTGCACGCCTGGATGACGCTGCCGGCAGCTGAGCGGATCGCCGAGATACGGGACACCGGGGCGTGGCCGCTGATCTGTCACACGATCGGCACCGGCCGGTTACGGCTGGACGTCGAGCTGGCCGCGGTCAAACAGTTGACCGGGCTGGGCCGCGCAGTGGAGGACCGGGATCCGAGCGGATTCGCCGCGTTGCGAAATGCGGGAATTCGGTTGGGCTGGAGGAGTTCCTGGGTCGAGACGGTCCTGGGCGAATGTCTGGCGGTAGTGCTGGCACACCACGGTGGAATGGTCGCCGACCTGACCGGCGACGCGCTCGACGACTTCGACGCCGCGCTGTCACGTACCGCGGTGCCGTCATCGTCGCGGCGGGCATACCGGGCGCGGCTGGCCAGCCTGCGGCAGCTGTTGTTCGAGACCGCGGTCATCGACGCCGCGCCGAAACGCCGACGGTGGGCCCGTAGCCTCGAGCAGCGTTTCACCGAGGTGGAGATGCCCGACCCGATCCGTCAGACGTTGCTGCGCTACATCGGCGTGCGCGCGGCGGTGCTGCGGCCCAAATCGGTCGAGTCGCTGATCAACGACCTGCTGCCCTTCGCCGAATACCTCACCGCTCACCATCCCGACGTCACCAGCTTGCGTGAACTCGACCGGAGCTGCATCGAGGGCTACCTGAAATGGAATCGCACCCGGGGCTGGCGTGGTCAGCGCGCCGCCGCGGGCGCCGGGCGCACCGTCTCGGCCGCGGTGGCCCAGTCGGCAGTGCTCAGTCTGCGCAACCTGCTCGACGACATCACCGCCTGGGGCTGGGCGCAGGCCCCACCACGGCGGTTGGTATTCGCCGCCGACGTCCCCAAACTCGACCAGCCGTTGCCACGCGCGCTAGCACCCGATGTCGACGCGGCAGTGATGAACGCCGTTGCCCACCTGCAGGATCCGTTCGCCCGCATCGGCCTGACTGTGCTGCGTGGTGCCGGCCTGCGGGCGGGGGAACTGCTCGACCTCGAACTGGGCAGCATCATCGACTACGGGCCGGCCGGAACCTGGCTGAAGGTGCCACTGGGCAAGCTCGCCACCGAACGCATGGTCCCGCTCTCCGCCGCGACCCTCGCCGCGCTCGACGAGTGGGTCGCCCTCCGCGGCACGCACCGGCCGCTGCCGCACCCACGCACCGGTGTGCTCACCGACTTTCTGTTCACCCGACACGGACGCCGCCTGGGCTACACCCGGCTGCGGAACGGGCTGCTCACCGCCGCTGAATCCGCCGGGTTGCACCGTCCCGACGGCGGCGTCCTGATGGTCACTCCACATCAGTTGCGCCACACCTGGGCCACCGAACTCGCCAACGCCGGGATGAGTCTGCAGGCCTTGATGTCCTTACTCGGGCACGTCACTCCACAGATGACGATCCGCTACGCCACCCTGGCCTCGCCCACCCTGCGCGCCGCCTACGACGAAGCGATGGGCAAGATGCGCCGCCAGTTCACACTCACCCCGGTCGGCAAACCGATCCTGCCCGACAAGGTTGGCTGGCTGCACAGTGAAATGCTGAAAACCCGTGTTGCACACGGATACTGCGCGCGCCACGAATCCGCGGGCGCGTGCCCGTATGCCAACATCTGCGAAACCTGCGACAACTACGTCACCGCCCCCGAATTCCGCGACACACTCACCGACCAACTCGCCGACGTCCAGGCCCTCAGAACCGACGCCGAGTGCCGCGGCTGGACCGACGAAGCCGCCCGCCACGACCGCGTCGCCCACGCCCTTACCGACCACCTCCAGCGCCTCGATCGATGAACATCCCACCCCGACGGGTTGACCCGCCCCCGAGGGCCGGATAAAGGAACGGCTCAACAAGGAGATCCGCCGCCGCACCGACGTCGTCGGCATCTTCCCTGACCGCAACGCGCTGATCCGTCTCGTCGGGGCCGTCCTGGCCGAACAGCACGACGAATGGGCCGAATCCCGGCGCTACCTCGGCCTCGACGTCCTCAGCAAATCCCGAGCCGATCAGAGCTCACCGACCGAACAGGAGGCCACCCCCGCGGCACTGACCGCCTGAACCATCACATCGAAGAATCACACGAAGACGTCGTACACCACGCCCCTGGACTTGACCTTCCTGCTGCGGCGAGAAGGTTCAGCATGACGCCATCGTTGCTGCCAATCTCAACGACGAACCCGTTCGGACCGCCGGGGCGTGACTGAATAATCTGCCGCGCTACGTCCTTGAAATGCTCGCACATCGCCAAGGAACCGGATGCGCGGTATGGATAGTCGGCGCGATACATCTGGCTCGGGGGAACCTCATCGAGCTGTTGCACCATTGTGCAAGATGTACAAAGTCCGACTGCCAGCCGGAAGAATGGCACCTTGCCAGCCTCCTCGGGTTTCACGAAGGCATTCGAGACAGGCTGACGCCCGAGGTCGATGACCTCGGTCAGATCAGCGCCGCATATACGGCAACGATGGTCGGTCAAGAGCAACCCCTGTCTCACACACTTTGTTTGGACGCCTCGAGGGTTCGCTGAAAACAGTG
The DNA here is from genome assembly GCF_000243415.2 of Mycolicibacterium tusciae JS617. Next base: position 2,469,205 of record NZ_KI912270.1, on the reverse strand, counting down.
TTAGCCTAAACCCTGACTCAGGGGTCAATACCAGGTGTTGCCTAATCCCGACGTGATCAGCCGTCCACGCGTGTTGGCCGGAGCCGCAACCCGTGATTGAATGAGCAGCTCAAATCCGGGTCATTGCCGCCACTGCGGGGATCGCTGCCGCGATGCCCCGACAATCGTCGGTTGGCGCGGAGACGGACGTCATGCGCCATCGCCGCCAGGGCCCCAAAACCACACCTTGTGGAGTTTGCCGTGCGGATCGAAGCGAGCCTTGTCCACCGTTCAAGCACCGCGGTCGGCTGCTAAGACAGCAACAGATCAATCATTTTGACGCCTTGCCAGGGAGTTACTGGGAGCTGCAATATGGCTGGCAGTGACCGAACTCATAGCAAGCCGGAAGCCACCTGCAAGACCCCAACCACTGCGAAGATGCCTACGAGCAACTGCGGACGATGAGCCCGCGCCCAGTCGTGCAGCGGTTGCACTATCGCCTGGGTCTTATCCGGCGCGACGAGGCAGCCGACGAGGATGATCTCCATAACCGCAAGCATTGTGACGATGAACACGATGGTGGCGATGAGCTGGGTGCCAAGCCCGGCTCCTGAGGCTGCGATGGTAGTGACGACGAACAGGACAATTGGGGGACCGGGCAGTAGCCCAACCATGCCGAACAGCACCGCGACCCACGTGGATCCGTTTTCCCAGGCGGTGTAGGCGCTATCACGCAGCCGCCGGATTGCGGACCCGGCCGCCGCCACCGCACTCCGGGAGCGTCCGTGGGGCCGCGCGATCGGGGGCCGTGTTTCCGATTCCAACACTCCCGTTGACGTGTCTCCAGCTCCTGACGGCGTCCTCGCTCGCCGGCGCGCCATATAGCGTGCCGTCAATAGCGCGGCGACCAATAACGCGAGCACACCGATTCCGATTTGGATCGGATTGACAGTGGAGCCACCGTCTGCGGCTGGTCCATCCAGTTCTCCCGCGAAAGACCAATAGCTTGGTGTGTGATGCAGCACTACCACGGGAATGAGCAGGGCGGGAAGATTCACTATCAGGGCGCCGACCCAAAAGGCAAACAGATTTTGCACGGGTCGTGGCCGGGAGACCAGCAGAAGGATGGCGGCGAGGACGCCCGGATTGAGCGCAATCGGAAGCGCCAACATCAGCAGCGATCCCCACATGATTCGAACCCTACAGTGTTTGCTCTCCCCGCTTGAACCCCGCCGGATTGTTCGTACGACGTCTAGGCGAGGTCGTTTAGCTGTGTCGGCTAACGCAGAAGGGAGTTAGCTGCGCAGTCGTGAATCGACCCCCGCCGCCGTGGCGGGCACCTGTTAAGCCAAGGTGGTCGTAAAGCTGCCGAAGCACAGCCGTGACTGGAGCATTGTCGTGCAACGAATCGGATATCGGACCGGTGCCGACGCTGATTGCGGTGACATTTGCCGCGCTTCCTACGCGGTATAGTGGATTGTATGAGCCTGGTCGAGTCGATCGAACGCGGCCTGGAATGGTTGGCGACGCCGAGACGGATCCCGGGTCGCCTGGAGATGGAGACCCAGCGCGGCAAACGCCTTGAGATCGAGGTCGTGTCCTTCGCGATGCGTATTCCGATCCCCGGCGGCGCGAAGCTGAGCATCCCGGTGTTCATCACGATTATGCCGGTCGGGTCTTCGCCGATTCAGGGTTCACGGGTTCCCTCAAAACAGAACAACGAATAAAATCTGCCGTCACGATCTACCCATTGTCGATTTCATCAAGATCTATCGCTGGCAACATTCCGGTCTTTGGGGAGCAGATTGCTCGACCTAACTTTCGATCGCCGAACCGCTGCTGACAATGATTAACGGTAGACATCGAGGGTAGGACGACTAGAAGCTGTGATCGTGAGGAGCTTCTGGCAAATGGCGACTGCGACCTCCCTAGCGAGAGGTAAACGCCACCCCTACGTAGGAGGAAACGTCGATGCGACTCGGCCTCTGGTGGCTGGCACCGAGCCCCTGTTGATCGGTGTTGCGCGCTGGCATTCCCGTCGCCACTTTAGCGTTCCTGCCCGTCCTGTAGAGTTTACGGGTCTTCGCCGGCAACGATGGGCGTCACCTTGTTGCCACGGGTGCGGTTACTGCTTATGACGTGGCCTCCGCGCCGTGAGGAAATTCCAGGTTGTTCGACACGCTGGTTTGGCGATTTCAACACCACGCCGGCGGCTTTTGCCTGCTCGTTTGCTGCGATCGCGGTCTTTTTTGGCGGATTTCACGTTGGCGGTCGCCGCCGCACTTAGCGAGCCCACACAATATTCATAAGCCTGCCATCTCGGCAACGAGGCGGTCCCCGTAGGATTCAGCCTCGAGCTGGACAAACAGCAACGGATATTGACGCTGTGGTTAATTAGTAAGGTTAACTCGATATAGTTTGCTGGCATGGTCAACCATGGGAACCTTGTGAGAATGTTTGGGCTTACCCTGCTGCCCGCGGAAGGTTTGCGATAGGCTCACTATCAGTTTGCGGTACAGCATGACTACCCTGGAGGGTCGTGAGCATCAATCCGTTCGACGACGACACCGGCACCTTCTTCGTTTTGGTCAATGACGAGGAGCAACACAGCCTCTGGCCGAGCTTTGCCGACGTGCCTGCTGGGTGGCAGGTGGTTTACGGCGAAGCGAACCGCGCTGCGTGCCTCGAGTACGTAGAAGAGCATTGGCCGGACATCAGGCCGAAGAGCCTGCGCGAGAGGTTGGCGCAGGGCGGGACTCTTGACGGCTAGCCGGTTTGGCGGGGAAAGACGAGGCATGGAACCTAACAATGGGGGATTGCCGCTTTCGCGAGGCCAGCTAGATATCTGGCTTTCGCAGGAAAGCGGTCTCGTTGGAACGGAGTGGCAGCTCGGCCTCCTCGTAAGAATTGACGGACCGATTCAGCGCGATCTTCTACACCACGCGATCCGTCAAGCGTTGCAAGAAGCCGAACCGGCTCGCGCTGCCTTTTTTGAGATGGATGGCCAGGTTTTCCAGAAGCCGGTTGATTACTCGGATCTCGAGGTGCCCTTCTATGACGTCAGTGATTCGCCCGATCCCGCAGAGCGAGTCCGTGAGATTGCGTCGTCAATTCAGCACACATCCATGCCGCTCACCGGGCGGTTGGTGACATTTGCACTATTTCAGACTCAACCGGATCAATATTATGCGTTCGGCTTGGGTCACCACATTTCTGTAGACGGTGTGGGCATGGCGCTGGTCTGCCGTCGAATCGCGTCGATTTACACGGCGATGGTCAACGGGGAATCCGTCGCGCCCGCCTATTTCGGCTCCTTGCAGGACTTGGTCGATCTCGAGGCTGGATATACAGCCTCCCCAGACTTCCAGGACGACCGTGCCTACTGGAACGACAATCGTCCACCGGAAAGCGGACTGGATCGCCGAGCGTCCCAACTGGCCAGCCGGCATGACGCGTACGCGGCTTCGGCGACCGTTCAAGTAGGTCAAGCGGCCATCGGCGGCATCAAGTCGCTGTCAAAGACATTGCGCATCCGTCGCCATACGGTGATGACCGCGGCGTTGGCGTTGTTGGCGCGATCGTGGTCCGGCAACGGCTCAGAGGTCGCGCTGGACTTCCCGGTCAGCAGGCGGGTGGGCGAAGAGTCGAAGACACTTCCCGCAATGCTCGCCGGAATGGTACCGCTGGTGCTGTCGGCGCCACCCGAAGCCACGGCAGGCGAGTTCTGTCGGCATGTCGATCTGCGCATACGAGAGTTGTTGCGACATCAGCGATTTCCGGTACACGGTATCGACGACGACGGAAACTATCGTGGTCCCAGGCAGACGTCAGATCGGGTCGCGATCAGCTTCCTGCCGTCCCGGCTCACCTTGGACCTCGCCGGTGTACCAGCAACAGCGGCCTTTACCAATCACGGTCCGATGGGTCACTTCGGATTGTTCTTCTCCGGCGCCAGCGACCAGATGTTCGTCGGATCCGCGGGTCCAGGGCAGCCGTTCGCCAGTTTCGGAGTCGCGAATTTGGCGGAGCGCCTGGAGCGCATCGTGGTGGCGATGGCGGCCGATCCGGATCGGCCGCTGTCGTCCATAGACGCGCTGGACGCCGAAGAGCACGCGACTCTGGAACTCATCGGGAACAAATCGGTGTTGACCGAACCGGCGCCCGCCCGGTTCTCGATTCCGGAATTGTTCGCCACGCATGTGGATAGCTCCCCGGACACGGTGGCGCTGGTGTGTGGGGAGCGGTCGTGGTCCTATCGCGAGTTGGATGAGGCGGCCAACCGATTGGCCCACCTGCTCGTAGACCGCGGCGCCGGCCCTGGTGAATTCGTAGGGCTGCTGATTCCCCGCTCCGCGGAGGCGGTCATCGCGATCCTCGCGGTCCTCAAGACCGGGGCGGCGTATGTGCCCATCGACTCGTCGGTGCCGGCGGCGCGGCTGGAGTTCATCCTCGCCGATTCCACACCGATCACGGCGGTGACCACCGCCGTGCTACGGCCTCGGCTGGCCGAGTCCGGCTTGGCGGTCATCGATGTCGACGATCCCGCGGTCGACTCTCAACCCAGCACGGCGCTGCCGCCTCCAGCTCCTGATGACCTGGCGTACATCATCTACACCTCGGGCACCACCGGAAAGCCTAAAGGGGTGGCCGTCACCCACCACAGCGCCGGCCAGCTGATGAGAAATCTGGATGCCAGTTTCCCGCACCCAGCCACCTGGACGTTGTGCCATTCGTTGGCGTTTGACGCTTCGGTGTGGGAGATCTGGGGACCGCTGCTACGAGGTGGCCGACTGGTGGTGGTGCCCGAAGCGGTCGCGAGCTCACCGGAGGATCTCCACGCCCTGCTGATCAGGGAACGGGTCACGGTCTTGACTCAGACTCCCTCGGCGGTGGCGATGCTGTCGCCGGAGGGACTGGAATCGATGGCGTTGGCGGTGGTCGGCGAGGCCCTCCCGACCGAGCTGGTCGATCGGTGGGCGACGGGCGGGCGGGTGATGGTCAACGGCTACGGCCCGACCGAGACAACGATTTGCGCGGCGGTCAGTGCGCCACTGTCGCCGGGGTCCGGGGTGGCGCCGATCGGTTCGCCCACGCCGGGGGCGGCACTGTTTGTGTTGGACACCTGGATGCAGCCGGTGCCCGCAGGGGTGGTCGGTGAGTTGTATGTGGCGGGCGCTGGGGTGACGGTCGGCTACCTGGGTCGGCCCGACCTGACGGCATCGCGGTTTGTGGCGTGCCCATTCGGGGAACCGGGGGCGCGGATGTATCGCACCGGGGATTTGGTGAGCTGGGGCGAGGATGGCCAGCTGCAATATCTGGGCCGCGCCGATGCTCAGGTCAAAATCCGCGGCTATCGCATCGAGTTGGGGGAGATTCAGGCTTCCCTGGCCGGATTGGACCGGGTGGAACAGGCCGCGGTGATCGTTCGTGAGGACCGCCCCGGCGACAAGCGCCTGGTCGGTTACATCACCGGCCCCGCAGATCTGGCCGACGTCCGCACCCAGCTGGCCGATCGGCTACCGCCGTATATGGTGCCTGCCGCAATCGTGGTGCTGGAGACGCTGCCACTGACATCCAACGGCAAACTGGACACCCGGGCCCTACCGGCTCCGGAATATCAGGGCGTCGGCACTGACTATCGGGCCCCGGCCACCGCGATCGAGGAGATCTTGGCCGGTATCTATGCCCAGGTGTTGGGTGTGGAGCGGGTCGGGGTGGATGACTCGTTCTTCGACCTGGGCGGCGACAGCATCCTGTCGATGCAGGTGGTGGCCCGCGCGCGGGCGGCGGGGGTGTTGTGCCGTCCGCGTGACATCTTCGTCGAGCAGACGGTCGCCAAGCTGGCCGCTGTGGCCACGGTGGTCGGTGGTGAGGCCGCAGTCGTCGACGAGGGTATCGGCGCGGTGGTGCCCACTCCGATCATCCGTTGGTTGCACGACGTCGAGGGTCCGGTCGATGAGTTCAACCAGACTCTGGTGCTGCAGGCCCCCGACGGTGTGAGCCAGGCCGACGTCGAAATCGTCGTCCAGGCGCTGCTGGATCGGCACGCCACCTTGCGGTTGCGCGCGCAGGATCACGACGGGACCAATGAGTGGTCCCTGACCGTGCCCGAGCCCGGCGCGGTGAACGCCGGTGATTGCGTGCATGTGGTCGACGCGTTGTCCGATGAGGCGTTGGTGGCGGCGCGGTCGCGGTTGAACCCGGCTGCCGGGGCGATGCTCAGTGCGCTGTGGGTGGCCGGGTCGAGCCAGTTGGTGTTGGTGATCCATCACTTGGCAGTTGATGGGGTGTCGTGGCGGATCCTGTTGGAAGACATCAATATTGCGTGGGCCCAGCATCACAGCGGGCAGCCGGTGGAGTTGCCGACGGGCGGGACATCGTTTCAGCGGTGGGCCTCGCTGCTCGATGAACATGCGCGCAGTTCGGCGGTCGTAAAGAACGCGGAGGCTTGGCAGCAGGTGGCGTCGCTACCGAACGCGTTGCCTGCACCGCAACCCGAGGTCGATACCTACGCCAACGCCGGCCGGCTGGCGGTGTCGTTGGATGTGGACACCACGCGGCAGCTGTTGGGTGAGGTGCCTGCGGCGTTTCATGCAGGCGTCCAGGACATCCTGCTGATTGCGTTCGGGTTGGCCTGGGCGGAGTTGTTGGGCCACGGTGCGGCGCCGACGGGTTTTGATGTGGAGGGCCACGGCCGCCATGAGGAGCTGGGCCCCGATGTCGACTTGTCGCGCACGGTGGGCTGGTTCACCACCAAGTATCCGGCGGCGTTGGCTGTGGGCGGGTTGTCCTGGGAGCAGGTGACCGCCGGCGACGCTGCGCTGGGTGCGCTGATCAAGGACGCCAAGGAGCAGCTGCGTGCGCTGCCCGACGGTCTTACCTACGGTCTGCTGCGTTACTTGAACCCCGATGTCGACCTGGGCGGAACCGATCCGGTCATCGGGTTCAACTATCTGGGCCGCCTCGGCGCGGGTGCGGGTGATCTTTCCGATGATTTGTGGCGACTCAGCCCGGACAGCCTGTCCCTGGCCGATGTGGCCTCGGCGGTGCCCCTGCGGCTGGCGCACACCGTGGAGCTCAATGCCGGCACCGCCGATACCGACGCCGGCCCGCAGCTGCAGGCCGCTTGGACATGGGCGCCCTCGGCGCTCGATGACGATCAGATCGATCGGCTGAGCCGGCTGTGGTTCGAGGCGCTGGCGGGCATCTGCGCGCACGTGCAACACGGTGGCGGCGGGCTGACCCCGTCGGATCTGGCGCCCGCTCGGCTGAGTCAAAGGCAGATCGACGAGCTGCAGCAGCAGAATCGGTTCGCCGATGTGCTGCCGTTGACTCCGCTGCAGCAAGGCCTGTTGTTCCAGGCCGGCTTCCTGGAGGGGTCCGGCGACGATGTGTATGCGGTGCAATTGGGTATCACGGTGGCCGGTGCGCTGGATGCCGACCGGCTGCGTGACGCGGTGTCGGCGATGGTCGGGCGTCACCCCAACCTTGCGGCGCGTTTCGTCTCTGAACAGTTCGACGAGCCGGTGCAGATCATCCCGGCCGATCCCGAGATCGCCTGGCAGTACGTCGAACTCGACAGCAGCGCAGCAGATGTCGATCAGCAGATCGAGCAGTTGTGCGCCGCGGAACGTGCGGCGGTCTGTGATCTGTCTGGTGCGCAGCCGCTGTTTCGTGCTGCACTGATCCGCACGCCGGAGAACCAGCACCGGCTTGTGGTGACGATCCATCACATCGTGATCGACGGCTGGTCGTTGCCGATCCTGTTGCAGGACATCTTCGCCGGCTACTTCGGGCAGCGGTTGCCCGCGCCCGCGTCGTACCGCAATTTCGTGACCTGGCTCGCCGATCAGGATGACGACGCCGCCAAAGCGGCCTGGGGTCAGGTGTTGGACGGTTTCGACACCCCCACCCTCGTCGCGCCGCCGGCGCAGGCCGGTGTGCGGGGCGTGGAGTCGTACCGGTTGTCGGCGGAGATGACCCAGGCGCTCGGTGAGTTGGCGCGCAGCCAGCAGACGACGGTCAACACGGCGCTGCAGGCGGCGTGGGCGCAATTGTTGATGTGGCTGACCGGGCATCAGGATGTCGCGTTCGGCACCGCGGTGTCGGGACGGCCGGTGGAATTGGCCGGCGCAGATTCCATGGTCGGGCTGTTGATCAACACGGTGCCCGTGCGCGCGAACATGAAAGCCGCGACCACCGTGGCCGACTTGCTTGGCCAGTTGCAGCGCGCACACAACGACACTGTGGAGCACGAGCATCTGGCGCTCGCCGAGATTCATCGGGCCGTCGGGCAGGACCGCCTGTTCGACACCTTGTTCGTCTACGAGAACTACCCGATCGACCCGGGCGCGCTGTTGAGCGTGCAGGACTTGACTGTCACCGACTTCAGCAGCCGCGAATACAACCACTACCCGCTGTCGGTGGTGGCGACGCCGGGTCACGAGGTGAGCCTGCGCGTCGAATACGACACCGAAGTGTTCGATACGGCAGAAGTCGAAACCCTGATCCGTCGGCTCGAGCGGGTGTTGGTGGCCATGGCCGCCAACCCCACCGAAAAGTTGTCGTCCATTGATCTGCTGGCCGCAGGTGAGCGCGACCAACTCGACGAATGGGGCAACCGGGCGGTGTTCGGCCGGCCACCCACTACGCAGCTGTCGATCACGGCGATGTTCGACGACCAGGTGACCCGCGCCCCGGAGGCGGTGGCGGTCACGTTCGAGGGCCGTTCGATCACCTACGGTGAGCTCGATGAGGCCGCCAATCGGTTGGCCCATCGATTGGCCGGCCTCGGCGCAGGCCCGGGACAACGTGTCGCGCTGATGCTTCCTCGCACGCACGAAGCGATCGCGGCGATCCTGGCCATACTGAAGACCGGGGCGGCGTATCTGCCGATCGACCCCGCCCATCCCGATGCCCGCATCGAGTTCGTGCTCGGTGACGCCGCGCCGGTCGCCGCAATCACCACCGCGGATCTGCGCGCGCGGCTAGAGCCGCTCGACGTGCCCGTCATCGATGTCAACGACCCCGCCGTCGATCCCCAACCGGGCGTCGGGCTGGCCGCTCCGACGCCTGATGACATCGCCTATATCATCTACACCTCCGGCACCACCGGAACGCCCAAAGGTGTTGCGGTCACCCACCGCAATGTCACCAGGCTGCTGGAATCACTCGACGTCGAACTGTCGCTGGGACAGGTGTGGACGCAGTGCCATTCCCTGGCGTTCGACTACTCGGTGTGGGAGATCTGGGGTGCGCTCCTTTACGGTGGGCGACTGCTGATCGTGCCGGATTCGGTCGTTCGGTCGGCCGAAGAACTCCACGCGTTGCTGGTCGCCGAACAGGTCAGCGTTCTCAGCCAGACGCCATCGGCGTTTTATGCGCTGCAAACCGCCGACGCGCTGCAGCCGGAGCTGGGACAGCAACTGAAGCTTCAGACGGTGGTCTTCGGCGGCGAAGCGCTTGAACCACAGCGTCTTTCGACGTGGATGCATAGCCACCCGGGGTTGCCGCGCATGATCAACATGTACGGCATCACCGAGACGACGGTGCATGCCTCGTTCCGGGAGATCGGCGAGGGAGACATCGCCGGCAACTCCAGCCCCATCGGCTTGCCTCTGGAGCATCTTGCCTTCTTCGTGCTGGACGAATGGATGCGGCAGGTACCGGTCGGTGTGGTCGGCGAGCTGTATGTCGCCGGCGCCGGTCTGGCCAGCGGCTATGTCGGTCGGTCCGATCTGACGTCGACGCGGTTCGTGGCGTGCCCGTTCGGAGGTCCAGGAGCGCGGATGTATCGCACCGGTGATCTGGTGCGCTGGGGGGCTGATGGACAGCTGCGGTACGAGGGTCGCGCCGACAAGCAGGTCAAGATCCGCGGTTACCGCATCGAGTTGGGGGAGATCCAGGCCGTGTTGGCAGGTCTGGACGGCGTCGACCAGGCGGCGGTGATCGTGCGCGAGGACCGTCCCGGCGACAAGCGGCTGGTGGGCTACGTGACTGGCGCGGTCGACCCCGCCACGGCGCGTGCGAAGCTCGCCGAACGCCTACCGACGTACATGGTGCCCGCCGCCGTGGTGGTGCTGGAAACGCTGCCGTTGACGGTCAACGGGAAACTCGATACCCGTGCCCTGCCGGCACCGGAGTTCAACGACGCGGACAGCTACCGCGCGCCGTCCGGTGCATTCGAGGAGATCCTGGCAGGCATTTACGCCGAAGTGCTTGGGGTCGAGCGGGTCGGGGTCGATGACTCGTTCTTCGACCTGGGCGGGGACAGCATTCTGTCGATGCAGGTGGTGGCCCGCGCGCGGGCGGCCGGGCTGGTGTGTCGGCCGCGCGACATCTTCGTCGAGCAGACCGTAGGCCGGCTCGCACAAGTGACCGTCTTCGCCGACGACACGGGCGGCGCAGTCGATGCGGGTGTCGGGCCTGTGGTGTCCACCCCGATCATGGGTTGGCTGAACAGTCTGGATGGTCCGGTTGACCAGTTCAACCAGACGGTGGTGGTGCAGGCCCCCGCGGGCGTCGGCGAGGACGATGTGGTTGTCGTGCTGCAGGCCCTGCTGGACCGGCACGCCATGTTGCGGCTACTCGAAGATGACGACGGCGCCGGCGGCGTGTCATTGAGTGTGCCCGAGGTGGGCGCGGTTGATGCGCGCAGTTGCCTGCACTCGGTGAACGCCTTCTCTGAAGCCGCGCTGGTGGAGGCGCGGTCGCGGTTGAATCCAGCTGCTGGGGCGATGTTGACTGCGTTGTGGGTGTCTGACACCCGCCAGTTGGTGTTGATGGTCCATCACCTGGCCGTGGACGCTGTGTCGTGGCGAATTCTGTTGGAAGACATCAATATTGCCTGGGCTCAGCATCACAGCGGACAGGACGTCGCGTTGCCGACGGGCGGCACCTCGTTTGCCCGCTGGTCAGCGCTGCTCGATGAGCATGCACGCAGTTCGGCGGTCGTGGAGAAGGCCGAGGCCTGGCGGCAGGTGGGTGCTGTTCCGGCCGCGTTGCCTGCGGTCAAGCCCGAGGTCGACACCTACGCCAATGCCGGGCAATGGTCGGTAGAGCTGGACGCCGACACCACCCGGCAGCTGCTGGGGGAGGTGCCCGCGGCGTTCCATGCCGGCGTGCAAGACATCCTGCTCATCGCGTTCGCGTTGGCGTTCGCCGAGTTCTTGGGGTCCGACGGCGCATCGCTCGCCATCGACGTCGAGGGCCACGGCCGCCAAGAGGAACTGGGCGACACTGACTTGTCCCGCACGGTGGGCTGGTTCACCTCCAAGTACCCGGTGGCGCTGAGCTTGAGTGGAGTGTCCTGGGGGCAGGTGACCGCCGGCGACGCTGCGCTGAGTGCGCTGATCAAGGATGCCAAGGAGCAACTGCGCGCGCTGCCCGATGGGCTTACCTACGGTCTGTTGCGCTATATGAACCCCGACGTGGATCTGGGTGGGTCGGATCCCTCGATCGGCTTCAACTATCTGGGCCGGTTGGGCGCGGCCGCGGCCGAGCTCTCCGAGGATTTCTGGCGGATTGACCAAGACGATGTGTCGATCATCGCTGCGGCCACCGCGGTGCCAACGCCGCTCGGACACACCGTGGAGCTCAACGCAGGCACCATGGACACAGACACCGGCCCGCACCTGCATGCGACGTGGACGTGGGCGACCTCGGCGTTGGATCACGAGCAGGTCAGCCGGGTCGGCCAGTTGTGGTTCGACGCGCTGGCCGGTATCTGTGCGCACGTGCGACAGGGCGGCGGCGGGTTGACCCCGTCGGACGTCTTGCCGGCCAGGGTGAGCCAGCAGCAGATCGACGAGCTGACACAGCAATATCCGATCGCCGATGTGCTGCCGCTGACCCCGCTACAGCAAGGGCTGTTGTTCCACACTGGCGCCGCGCCCGGCAACGAGGACCTGTATGCGGTCCAGCTGGACATCACGGTGGCCGGCCGGCTCGATCCCGAGCGTCTTCGCGATGCCGTGCAGAAGATGGTGAATCGTCATCCGAACCTGGTGGCCCGCTTCAACGAGGACTTCGGTGAGCCGGTGCAGGTCATCCCGGCCGATCCGGAGCTGACATGGCAATATGTCGAGCTTGACGGCGGCGCCGCCGATATCGAGGACCAGATTCAGCAGCTGAGCACCGCCGAACGCGCCGCGGTGTGCGAGCTGGTCGACAACTCGCCGTTCAGAGCTGCATTGATCCGCACAGCGGCAGACCAGTACCGGTTCGTGCTCACAAATCACCACATTGTGCTGGACGGCTGGTCGAAACCGATCCTGCTGCAAGAGATATTCGCCGGCTACTTCGGTGCCCGGCTGCCCGCGCCTGCGACCTATCGACGGTTTGTCACCTGGTTGGCTCGACAGGATCGGGATGCGGCGCAGGCAGCGTGGCGTAAAACGCTCGCCGGTTTCGACACCCCAACCCTGGTTGGTCCGCCAGGGCGGTTGTCTCTCGGGCGGCGCGGTGTCGAAGAGTTCCAGGTGTCGGCCGAGACCACACAGGCTCTCGGCGAGCTGGCGCGCTCATGCCGCACCACCGTCAGCACGGTGCTGCAGGGTGCGTGGGCGCAGATGCTGATGTGGCTGACCGGCCACCATGATGTGGCCTTCGGCACCGCCGTTTCCGGACGGCCAGCTGATTTGCCGGGTGCGGAATCCATGGTTGGACTTTTGATCAATACCGTGCCAGTGCGGGCAAGTGTCACCCCAACCACCACAATTGCCGATTTGCTGAACCAATTACAAAGCGGGTACACTGACACGTTAGAACATCAACATTTGGCGCTGAATGAGATCCACCGCGCCACCGGACACGACCAACTTTTCGACACAGTCTTCATTTACGAGAACTATCCGATCGACACATCGGGCATGTTGAACGTGCCCGAAATGGCGATCACCGGCTACACCAACCGCGAGTACAACCATTACCCGCTGTCGGTTCAGGCTGTGCCCGGTAACGAATTGGGCCTGCGCGTCGAATTCGATATGGACGTGTTCACCACCGCCCGCGTTGGAAAGCTGGTTGATCGATTCCGACGCGTGCTCGAAGCGATGACCGCAGACACGAGGGGGAAGTCATGAGTGCCGATCCCACACGGACACTTTTGTCCCTGGACCTTCTCGACGACTTCGAGCACGATCAGCTGGCTGAGTGGGGCAATCGGGCGGTGCTGTCCCAGCCGGCGAGCGCGCCCGTGTCGATTCCGGTGTTGTTCGCCGCGCAGGTGGTCCGTGCCCCGGAGGCGGTGGCGTTGGTTTGTGGCGAGCGGTCGTGGACGTATCGCGAACTGGATGAGGCCGCGAACCGGTTGGCGCATCTGCTGGCCGACCACGGCGCCGGACCGGGTGAGTCCGTAGCGTTGTTGATTCCCCGTTCCGCTGAGGCGATCATCGCGATCTTGGCGGTGCTCAAGAACGGGGCGGCGTACCTGCCGATCGATTCCGCGCATCCCGACGAGCGAATCGCATTCATGATCTCCGACGCCGCTCCCATCGCGGCGATCACGACCGCGGGCCTGCGTTCGCGCCTCGAGGGATCCGACCTGCAGATCATCGAGTTCGATGATCCCGTCGTCGACCGGCAACCCAGCACCGCAGTGTCGATGCCGGCGCCTGACGACCTGGCTTACATGACCTACACGTCGGGCACCACAGGCGTCCCCAAAGCGGTCGCGGTCACGCACCAGAATGTGACGTCACTGGTTGAATCCTTGCGCGCCGACCTGCCTTCGGGGCCAGGTCAGGTGTGGTCGCAATGGCATTCGCTGGTGTTCGACGTCTCGGTGTGGGAGATCTGGGGTGCGCTGCTGCACGGTGGCCGACTGGTGGTGGTGCCCGAAGCGGTGGCGAGTTCACCGATAGATTTCCACAACCTGCTGGTCACCGAAAAGGTGAGCGTCCTGTGCCAAACCCCGTCGGCGGCAGGGATGCTTTCGCCGGAGGAGTTGGAGTCGACGACGCTGGTGGTGGCCGGGGAGGCGTGCCCGACTGAGTTGGTGGATCGGTGGGCGACGGCTGATCGGGTGATGATCAACGCGTACGGCCCGACCGAGGCAACGATTTACGCGGCGATGAGTAAGCCACTGACACCGGGATCGGATGTGGCCCCGATCGGCTCGCCGGTGCCCGGGGCGGCGTTGATCGTGCTGGACAAGTGGCTGCGGTTGGCGCCGGAGGGCGTGGTCGGTGAGCTGTACGTCGCCGGTGCGGGGGTAGCGGCCGGCTACTTCGGCCGGGCTGGCCTGTCGGCGTCGCGATTCGTGGCGTGCCCGTTCGGCGGACCCGGTGCGCGGATGTATCGCACCGGCGATCTGGTGCGGTGGAGCGAAGACGGACAGCTGCACTATCTGGGCCGCGCCGATGAGCAGGTCAAGATCCGCGGCTTCCGCATCGAGCTCGGTGAGATCCAGGCTGCGCTGGCCAAGCTGGACGGGGTGGAGCACGCTGCGGTCATCGCGCGCGAGGATCGTCCCGGCGACAAGCGTCTGGTCGGGTACATCACCGGGACCGCCGATCCGGCCGAGGTGCGCAGCGCGCTGGCCAATCGGCTACCCGCATACATGGTGCCCGTCGCGGTGGTGGTGCTGGAGGCGCTGCCGCTGACGGTCAACGGCAAGCTGGACAAGCGCGCCTTACCGGCGCCCGAATTCCGGGGCAACGGTGCTGACTATCGGGCTCCGGGCACCCCGGTCGAGGAGATCCTGACCGAGATTTATGCCCAGGTGCTCGGGGTCGAACGGGTCGGGGTCGATGACTCGTTCTTCGATCTGGGCGGCGACAGCATCCTGTCGATGCAGGTGGTGGCCCGCGCCCGCGCCGCCGGGGTCATGTGTCGGCCGCGCGACATCTTCGTCGAGCAGACCGTGGCCCGGCTGGCGTCGGTGGCCAAGGTGGTCGGCGGTGAGGCCGCGATCATCGACGAGGGCATCGGTGCGGTGACGGCCACCCCCATCATTCGGTGGTTGCAGAGCGTTGACGGCCCGGTCGGGGAGTTCAACCAGACGCTGGTGCTTCAGGCCCCCGCCGGGGTGACCGAGGCCGACGTCGTAAGTGTGTTGCAGGCGCTGCTGGATCGGCACGCCACGCTGCGGCTGTGCGTTGAGGACGACGGAGCCGGTCAGTGGTCACTGCATGTGCCCAAGGTGGGGTCGGTCGATGCCCGGGCGTGCCTGTATGCGGTCGACGCGTTGACCGATGAGGCGCTGGTAGGGGCGCGGTCTCGGCTCAACGCGGGTGCCGGTGCGATGCTGAGCGCGCTGTGGGTGCCCGACACCGGGCAGTTGGCGTTGATGATTCATCACCTGGCCGTCGACGGGGTGTCGTGGCGGATTCTGTTGGAAGACCTCAACATCGCCTGGGTGCAGCATCACAGCGGGCAGCCAGTGGACTTGCCGACGGGCGGGACGTCGTTCCAGCACTGGGCTTCGCTGCTGGAGGAGTACGCCCGCGACCCGCAGGTTGTTGAGCAGGCTGAGGCGTGGGGGCAGGTGACGGCGGCCCCGGTCGCGCTTCCTGCGGTCAATCCCGCGATGGACACGTATGTCACGGCCAAGGAGCTGTCGGTGTCGCTGGATGCCGCCACCACCCGACCGCTGCTGGGTGAGGTGCCTGCGGCGTTTCATGCGGGGGTGCAAGACATTCTGTTGATTGCGTTCGGGTTGGCGTGGACGGAGTTCTTGGGCACAGAGCAGGCGCCGATCGGCTTTGACGTGGAAGGCCACGGCCGCCATGAGGAGCTGGGCCCCGATGTCGACTTGTCGCGCACGGTGGGCTGGTTCACCACCAAATATCCGGTGGCGCTAACCGTCGGCGGGTTGTCGTGGGAGCAGGTGATCGCCGGTGACGCCGCGCTGGGCCCAGTGGTCAAGGACGCCAAGGAGCAGCTGCGCGCCCTGCCTGATCCGTTGACCTACGGCCTGCTGCGCTATCTGAATCCCGAGGTGGAGATTGGTGGCTCGGATCCGGTCATCGGGTTCAACTATCTGGGTCGCCTCGGCGCGGGTGCGGGTGATCTTTCCGATGACCTGTGGCGTATCAATGAGGACGGCTTCTCGGTCGCCGCGGCGGCCTCGGCGGTGCCGATGCCGTTGATGCACACCGTGGAGCTCAACGCCGGCACCATCGATACCGATGATGGTCCGCAACTGCAGGCCTCCTGGACGTGGGCCCCCTCGGCGCTGGATCCCGAACAGGTCGACCGGCTGAGCCAACTGTGGTTCGAGGCCTTGGGCGGGATCTGCTCACATGTGCGCAACGGCGGCGGCGGGCTCACCCCGTCCGACCTCGTGCCGGCACGACTGAACCAACAGCAGATCGACGATCTGACAACAGAACACGACATCGTCGACGTGCTGCCCTTGACGCCGTTGCAGCAGGGGCTGCTCTTCCACTCCACCTTCGCGCGGGGTTCCGGAGACGATCTATATGCGGTGCAGCTCGACATCACCGTGACCGGCGCCCTCGATGCCCACCGCTTCCGCGATGCGGTGCAAACCGTTGTCGCCCGCCACCCCAACCTCGCGGCCCGCTTCTCTGAACAGTTCGGCGAGCCGGTGCAGATCATCCCGGCCGATCCGGTGATGGCGTGGCGGTACCTCGACCTCCGCTGGGATGACCGGAAGTCCGATGCCGAGGTCCAGCAGCTGTGTGCCGCTGAGCGCGCCGCGGTCTGTGACCTCGCCGACCGGCCGACCTTCCGCGCCGCGCTGATCCGCACCGCGGGCAATCAGCACCGGTGTGTCCTGACCTTCCATCACATCGTGATCGACGGTTGGTCGCTGCCCATCCTGTTGCAGGAGATTCTCGCCAGCTACTTCGGACAGCGGCTGCCCGCCGCCGCGCCGTATCGCAACTTCGTGACCTGGCTGGCCGATCAGGATCGCGACGCTGCGCGCACGGCCTGGGGCAAGGTGTTGGACGGCTTCGACGCCCCCACGCTGGTCGCGCCGCCGGCGCTGCCCGGCCCCCGCGGTGTGGAATCGTATCGGCTGTCCGCGGACCTCACCGGCGCGCTCGGCGAGTTGGCGCGGTCGTGTCACACCACCATCAACACCGTGCTGCAGGCTGGCTGGGCGCAGCTGCTGATGGGGCTGACAGGTCAGCATGATGTCGCTTTCGGCACCGCGGTTTCCGGACGGCCTGCCGAATTGGCCGGCGCCGATTCGATCGTCGGCCTGCTGATCAACACCGTGCCGGTTCGCGCTGACATGACTGCGGCGACCACCGTTGCCGACTTGCTGGCGCAGCTGCAACGCCACCACAACGACACCGTCGAGCACGAGCACCTGGCACTCAACGAGATCCACCACGTCGCCGGTCATGATCAACTGTTCGACACTCTGTTCCTGTACGAGAGCTATCCGATCGACACCAGCGCGTTCTCCGGCGTGCACGAGTTGGCGATCACCGAGTTCAACAACCGCGAATACAACCATTACCCACTGTCGGTGATGGCGTTGCCGGGCCACGAGCTGGGGCTTCGCGTCGAATTCGACTCTGACGTCTTCGACGTCGCCCGCATCGGATCGCTGATGCAACGCTTCGAGCGGCTCCTGATTTCCATGACTGTCGACCCCACAAGGCGATTGTCGTCAGTGGACGTGCTCGACATCGACGAGCACGCCCAGCTCGACGGATGGGCCAACCGGGCGGTGTTGGGTCAACCGGTCGCCGCGCCGATCTCCATCCCGGCGGCTTTTGCAGAGCAGGTGGACCGCGCTCCCGCGGCGGTGGCTCTGACATTCGAGGATCGGTCGATGACCTACTACGAGCTCGATGAGGCCGCCAACCGGTTGGCGAACGTGTTGGCGATGTACGGTGCCGGCCCGGGTGAGTCCGTGGCGCTGCTGGTTCCGCGCTCCGACGATGCGATCGTAGGGATGCTCGCGGTGCTCAAGACTGGCGCGGCGTACCTGCCGATCGATCCGTCGGTGCTGGAGGCACGGTTGGAGTTCATGCTCGGCGACGCCAAGCCGATCGCCGCCGTCACGACCGCCGATCTTCGGGCGCGGCTGGACGGGTCCGATGTAGCGGTAGTCGAAGTCGACGAACCTGCCGATTACCTCCACTACAACACCTTGCTGACCCCGGCCTCCGACGACATCGCGTACCTGATTTACACGTCCGGCACCACCGGTGTCCCGAAGGGTGTGGCGGTGACCCACCGCAACGTCACTCAAGTGCTCGAGTCGCTGCACACCGATATACCTGCGGGGCCGGGCCAGGTGTGGTCGCAATGGCATTCGCTGGTGTTCGACGTCTCGGTGTGGGAGATCTGGGGTGCGCTGCTACACGGTGGCCGGTTGGTGATCGTGCCCGAGACGGTGGCAGGCTCGCCGGCCGACCTGCACGATCTGCTCGTCACCGAACAGGTGTCTGTGCTGTACCAGACACCGTCAGCGGCAGGGATGCTTTCCCCCGAGGGGCTGGAGGACGCCACGCTGGTGGTCGCCGGTGAAGCCTGCCCGACCGAGCTGGTGGACCGGTGGGCTCCTGGACGGGTCATGATCAACGCTTACGGACCGACGGAGGCAACGATCTACGGAGCGATCAGCGCGCCGTTGGTGCCCGGCTCGACTGTGGCCCCGATCGGTTCGCCCGTTCCCAGCGGTGCGACGTTCGTCTTGGACGAGTGGCTGCGGCCGGTACCGGCAGGCGGAGTAGGCGAGCTCTACCTTGCAGGCCGTGGCGTCGGTGTCGGCTATGTGAACCGATCCGGATTGACCGCATCTAGGTTCGTGCCCTGCCCGTTCGGGGCGCCGGGGGCCAGGATGTACCGGACAGGTGATCTGGTGCGGTGGGGCTGCGACGGCCAGCTGGAGTATCTGGGTCGTGCCGATGATCAGGTCAAGATCCGCGGTTATCGCATCGAGCTCGGTGAGATACAGGCGGCTCTGGCCGATCTCGAAGGCGTGAATCAAGCTGTGGTAATCGCCCGCGAGGATCGTCCTGGCGACAAACGCCTGGTGGGATATGTCACCGGGGCCGTCGAGCCGGCCGAGATGCGCCGCCTGTTGGCCGACCGGTTGCCGGGTTACATGGTGCCTGCCGCGGTGGTAGTGCTCGACGCGCTGCCGCTGACGGTCAACGGCAAACTCGACAGGCGCAGCCTGCCCGCGCCCGAATATCAGAATTCCGCGCGCTACCGCGCCCCGTCGAACGCGATCGAGGAGGTCATCGCCGGCATCTTCGCCCAGGTGTTGGGTGTGGACCGGGTTGGTGTGGACGACGCGTTCTTCGATTTGGGTGGAGATTCGATTTCTGCGATGCGGGTCATCGCGGCGGTCAACACCGCGCTGGACGCCCAACTCGCGGTCCGTACGTTGTTCGAGTTCCCGACGGTGAGTGGTCTGAGTGAGCAGTGGGACGCTGTTTCGGCGCCGGAGGTTCACGGGCCGAGTTTTGCGTCGGTGCATGGCCATGATGTGGCCGAGGTGCATGCCCGTGACTTGACGTTGGACAAGTTCCTCGACGACACGACACTGACGGGGGCGCCGAGCCTCCCGGGGCCCAGCGCTGAAGTGCGCACGGTCCTGTTGACCGGGGCGACAGGGTTCCTCGGGCGGTATCTCGTGTTGGAACTGCTCGAGCAGATGGAGCAGGTCGACGGCACGCTGATCTGTTTGGTGCGCGGCAAGGACGACCAGGACGCACGGCGTCGTCTGGAGAAGACCTTCGACAGTGGCGATGCGCAGCTGCTGCGCCGCTTCCAGGACTTGGCCGCCGGGCATCTGCAGGTTGTGGCCGGCGATAAGGGCAAAGCCGACCTGGGCCTGGCGCCGGAGGCTTGGCAGCAGTACGCCGAGTCGGTGGATCTGATTATCGATTCGGCGGCGTTCGTCAACAGTGTGTTGCCCTACAGCGAGTTGTTCGGCCCCAACGTGGTGGGCACCGCGGAGCTGATCCGGTTCGCGTTGACGACCAGGCTCAAGCCGTATGCGTTTGTGTCGACGTCGGATGTGGGCCGCCAGGTCGAGCCCTCGGCGTTCACCGAGGATGCCGACATCCGCGAGATCAGCGCGACGCGGGCCATGGACGGCAGTTATGCCAATGGTTATGGCAACAGCAAGTGGGCCGGTGAGGTGCTGCTGCGCGAGGCCCACGACCTGTGCGGGTTGCCCGTCGCGGTGTTCCGTTCCGGCATGATCATGGTGGACCCGACCTACGAGGGTCAGCTCAATGTGTCTGACACGGTGAGCCGGATGGTGCTCAGTGTGGTGGCCACGGGTGTGGCGCCGGCCTCGTTCTATCAGCTCGACGCGCAGGGCAATCGGCAGCGTGCGCATTTCGACGGGTTGCCGGTGAACTTCGTCGCCGAGGCGATTGCGACGCTGGGAACGCAGGTGGTCGATGGGTTCGACACCTATCACGTGATGAACCCGCACGACGACGGCATCGGCATCGATGAGTATGTGGACTGGCTGATCGAGGCCGGTTATCCCATCGAGCGCATCGCCGACTTCGCCGAATGGGTGTCGCGCTTCGAAACCGGCCTGCGCGCACTGCCCGAGCAACAGCGCCAGAACTCGGTGCTGCAGATGCTGCAGATGCTGGTGAATGCGTCCAACGATCTGCAGGCCCCAGCACCGACACTGGGCTCCTACGCTCCGGCCGACCGATTCCAAGCCGCGGTACGAGAAGCGAAGTTTGGCCCCGACAACGACATCCCGCACGTGTCTGCGCCGGTCGTCGTCAAGTACGTCACCGACCTCAAACTGCTGGGGCTGTTGTAGCCCATGTGGTGTTGGCTCTTGGGCCGACACCAAAGCGTGGTCAAGTTGCCGTGCGGCGGGCCCGTTGTTCGAAGAGGTCAGCGGCACGCGCGATGCTGAGTTCGGGCGTGGTCAATTGGATGGCGAGTTGTTGGGCTCGGACGGAGTATTCGGGGTCCAGTATTTGGCGTAGGTCGGCGACCATCGATCGGGAGGTGGTGGCCGATACGCGTCGGGCGGTGCCGACGCGAAGTCGTTTGAGTTGACTTCCCCAAAATGGTTGATCGGCTGAGCTCCACAGGATCAGGGCCGGGACACCGGCCCGCAGACTGGCGGCCGTAGTGCCTGAGCCGCCGTGGTGCACGATGGCACGGCAGGCCGGAAAGACCTCCGCGTAGTTGACCTGACCGACCACTTTTATGTAGTCGGGATGCGGCACGTGGCCGAAGTCGGTGCCGCCTGCGCACACCAGCCCTCGCTGGCCAAGTTGCGCGCAGGCGGTACTGATCATCGCCATTGTTTTGGCGGGCGATTCGACGGGGATGCTGCCGGTCGCGAAGCAGATTGGTGGTGCTCCCGCGCCAATCCACGCCGCGACCTCATCGTCGGCTGGGGTGCTCAACTGCATGGTCAGCGCGCCGACGAACGGTCGTTGGCCGTTCCATTTGGCCCATTCGGCTGCCAGTCCGGGCACAGATACCGCGTCGTAACCTTGGATTTCCAGCCACCGGTGTTCGGCGATGCGTCGCTGTGAGCGGCGATTGGTCTTGGGTAGACGCAGCGCGCGGCGCTGAGCGTCTTCGGCGGCGCGCGTCGATCGCCAAAACAGCCACTCCGAGATCGAGCCCGCTGAGCGGATCAGCGGCGAGGGCACCATGCGAATGAGTTGGCCGTTGGGACGCAATGGGAAGTGGTGCATGGAGATCAACGGAATGTCGTAATACTCGGCGACGTTGGCGGCCGCCGGCTCGAAATTAATCGCGCTCGACAGCAGATCGGCGCCCTCTGCCAACACCGTTAGCGACGTGTTGACCTCGTCCCAGTGGCGGACAGGCAGTGCATACAGCTCGCGCAGCAAACCGACCGGATTGCGGAAGAACTTCGACCATAGATCTCTGACGAAATCCTCGTTGAGGAGTGTCTGTACCTCTGGACCGTAGGGTGCCGCCGCCAGACCCGCTGCCTCGACAAACCCCACCAGGTCGGGCGGTACGCCCATACGTACCTCGTGGCCTCGACGCAGCAGTTCACAACCGACTGCCAGGGAAGGCTCGACATCCCCGCGACTTCCCCAGCATGCCAGGACAAATCTCATCGCGGGATCCGAGCCTTTCGTTTGGTGTTCATCGGCGTAGTCCAGGGGTTGCACATCATTATCTCTGGATCGTTGACAGTGGAGGGCTCGGTGTCGGTTTCCTGACCGTCACATCCCGAAACTAGTAGTCAGCGAGCAGACTGGTTCTTGATTCCTACGCCGGGACAGCTGGCGATGATCAGTCCTCGTTTCTATGTTGACTGCCACTAGGTGAACTGTTGGGCGCCAACGTCTGGGCACTGTCGAGGCACCCTTTCCCGGTCATCAGTCCTACCTGGTGATCAACTGCTACGCGAGGCCGACAACCGGTGTGGAATGACCGGGCGAGCATCGACCTGCAACTGCTTGAGCTGCTGTAGCGGTCCTACACGGTGCGAGCCAGCCGGTCGGCAAGCAGTCCGGCGAACTTCGCCGGATCCTCGGGGATGTCGCCTTCAGCGAGAAGAGCTGTGCCATAGAGCAATTCGGCAGTTTCGGCGAGCCGGCGCAGGTGGGCATCGTCGCCGCCGGCCTTGTGTGCCTGCTGCAGGGCAGTGACAAGTGAATGCTTCGGGTTGAGTTCCAGAATCCGCTTCCCGACTGGAACCGCCTGTCCGGAAGCCCGGTACATGCGCGCGAGCGACGGTGTCATTCCGAAGGCGTCGGTGATCAGGCAGGCAGGGGACTCGGTCAGGCGGGCGGACAACCGTACTTCCTTGACGTGATCATTCAGGGCGTCCGTCAACCAGGCGAGCAGGTCGGCGAATTCGCGCTCCTGCTCCTCACGCTCAGCGGCGTGCGCCGCCTTGTCATCCTCGGAGTCCAGGTCCACCTCGCCCTTGGCTACCGACTGCACTGACTTGCCGTCGAACTCGGTCACCGACCCCACCCATACCTCGTCGACCGAATCAGTGAGCAGTAGTACCTCGTAGCCTTTCGCCTTGAACGCCTCCAGGTGCGGCGACTTCAGAAGTTGCTCACGCGACTGCCCGGTGGCGTAGAAGATCTGGTCCTGACCGTCCTTCATACGTTCGATATATTCGGACAGGGTGGTGAGTTCCTCATCGCTGTGCGTCGAAGCGAACGACGAAATACGCAGCAACGTGTCCTGGTTTTCGAAGTCCGACATCAGGCCCTCTTTGAGAACCTGGCCGAACTGGGTCCAGAACGTGCGGTAGTCCTGTGGCCGCTCTGACTGCAGGTTCTTGACCGTCGACAGGACCTTCTTGGTGAGACGGCGGCGGATCGCCGTGAGCTGCCGATCCTGCTGCAGGATTTCGCGAGAGACGTTGAGCGACATGTCCTGTGCGTCGACGACGCCCTTCACGAAGCGCAGGTACGTCGGCATGAGCTCGTCACAGTCGCCCATCACGAAGACGCGCTTGACATACAGCTGCAGCCCGGTCTTGACGTCGCGGGTGAAGAGGTCGAACGGGGCGTGCGACGGGATGAACAGCAGTGCCTGGTACTCGAAGGTGCCCTCGGCCTTCATCGCGATGACCTCGAGCGGGTCGTCCCAGGCGTGAGCGATGTGCTTGTAGAACTCCTTGTACTCGTCCTCGGAGACCTCGTCTTTGGACTTGGCCCACAGTGCCTTCATCGAGTTGAGGGTCTGCGTTTCGAGGGTGACGAGCTCCTCGCCACCCTCGGCCGCCGGTGCACGGCGCTCGACCTGCATCCGGATCGGCCAGGCGATGAAGTCGGAGTACTTCTTCACCAACTCCCGCAGTTTCAGGTCAGACGTGTAGTCGTGCAGCTCGTCCTCGGCGTCTTCGGGCTTGAGGTGCAAGGTCACGGACGTTCCCTGTGGGGCATCGTCGACGGATTCGACGGTGTAGGTGCCATCGCCGCTGGACACCCATCGGGTGGCAGCACTTTCGCCGGCCTTGCGCGTGAGCAGCTCCACCTTGTCGGCGACCATGAACGTCGAGTAGAAGCCGATACCGAACTGACCGATCAGTTCCTCGGAGGCGGCCGCGTTCTTGGCGTCCCTCAACTGCTGACGCACTGCGGCGGTACCCGATTTGGCGAGGGTGCCGATCAGGTCCACGACCTCCTCGCGTGTCATCCCGATCCCGTTGTCGCGAACGGTAAGGGTGCGCGCGTCCTTGTCCGCCTCGATCTCGACGTGCAAGTCAGAGATATCGACGTCCAGGTCCTTGTTCCGCAACGCTTCAAGCCGCAGCTTGTCGAGTGCGTCGGAGGCGTTCGAGATCAACTCCCGCAGAAAGGAGTCCTTGTTGGAGTAGACCGAGTGGATCATCAGATCCAGCAGTTGGCGTGCCTCCGCCTGAAACTCCAATTGCTCGACATGTGCAGTCATGTGATTCCTGTTCGACAACAGCTTCGATTTCAGACACCCGCAAAGATCGTACCGAGCTCCCGGATCGTGCTGACGACCTAGTCGACCGCAGCGAACACTCATGTATTAGCTTGAAGCGCAGCCGACTCTATCTACCCGCAGTTCGATTGCTGAAGAGGTGATATGAACTCCTTGGCATCGGCCTTTGCCGCACGCTTGCCCAGCAGCAACAACCATCTGTTCGTTTTCCAGGACGGGATGTGGATCCGCCATCCATGGGCGGAGGTCCATGCGCGATCGCAAAACATCGCTGAGTGGCTGCTCAACGACGAGGTGGCCGCACTCGGCCTGACCGCCGATCCCACCGTGGAACTGGTCGCAGCGATCTTTGGCGCCATCCAGGCCGGCACGGCCGTTTCGATTACTCATGTACTCATGGGCCGGTGCGCGGCGCCAATGCAGATCAATGGGCTCACACGACCCTGAGCCGGTTTGCGGGGATGGGGATCAGCCACGTCCTGAGCCGGGGCACCCACCTCGAACGGTTGTCGGCCGTCGACGGACCTCTTCTGGTCAAAGAGCTCGATTCCGTTGCACCGGTTGCGCGTTCGACCACATTCGTGCCGCCGAATAACCCGGCTCCGGTGGCGATTCTCCAGGGCACCGCGGGTTCGACGGGAATCCCTCGGACGGTGCAACTATCGCCGGATGCGGTACTGGCCAACCTGAGTGGGCTCAACGCCCGCATCGGCGTGACACCGGCGGACGTCGGCTGCTCCTGGCTGCCGCTCTATCACGACATGGGGCTGAGCTTCCTGCTTGCGGGTGCGCTGGCCGGCACCGACGTGTGGCAGGCGCCGACGGCGGCGTTTCAGGCGTCGCCGTTCCGGTGGCTGAACTGGCTGACCGAGAGCCGGGCGACCGTCACCGCGGCACCGAATATGGCCTACGGGTTGATCGGTAAGTACTCGCGACGCGTCACCGACGTCGACCTGACCAGCATGCGCTTCGCACTCAATGGCGGTGAACCCATCGATTGCGAACTCACCGGGCGATTTGCCACCGAGATGGCCCGCTTCGGGTTCTCCGCAGGTGCGCTGGCGCCCTCGTATGGGATGGCCGAATCCACCTGTGCGGTCACGGTTCCCGAGCCGGGTCGTGGGCTGATTGCCGACGAGGCCGGCAACGCCGTGCTCGGTGAGTCGATAGCCGGCATGTCGGTGCGCATCGAGCCACGCGACGATGCGACGACCACCGGAGGCACCGGGCTCGAAGTCGGCGAGATCATGATCCGCGGCTCGTCGATGATGGCGGGCTATGTCGGCGAACCACCGCACGACGGCGACGAATGGTTCGCGACAGGCGATCTCGGTTACTTCGTCGACGGCGGCCTGGTGGTCTGCGGGCGCGCCAAGGAACTCATCACAATTGCGGGGCGCAACATCTTCCCCGCCGAGGTCGAGGCGGTGGCCGCGACGGCGCCAGGTGTTCGTGAGGGTGCCGTTGTCGCCATCGGCGTCGGGGAGCGCTCGATCCGGCCCAGCGTCATGATCGTGGCCGAGTTCCGGGGGCCCAACGAGGCGGACGTCCGCACCGAAGTCGTTCAGCGGGTCGCGTCCGAATGTGGCGTCGTGCCCTCGGACGTCGTCTTCGTCCGCCCCGGCTCGCTGCCCAGGACGACGTCGGGCAAGTTGCGCCGGCTCGAGGTCAAGCGCAGCCTCGAGGCCGGCGAGCTCTAAGCCCGTCGAAACTGCGCACAGATCGCGATCTGGTCGCGAAAAGCGATCTGTGCGCAGTCTCGGCGAACGGGGTGACAGGATGACGCGCGTGGCCGAGCGTGTCAGATTTCCCAGCACCACGGGGCCCATGTTGGCGGGCCTCGTCGATCTACCCGACGGTGAGCTGCGCGGATGGGCGGTCTTCGCCCACGGCTTCACCCTCGGCAAGGACAGCCCCGCGGCCAGCCGAATCTGCAAGCAACTCGCCAGCGAGGGCATCGGTGTGCTGCGGTTCGACAATCTCGGCCTCGGCGATTCCGAGGGTGACTGGGGCGACGGATCGTTCTCCCACAAAGTGGACGACACCGTCCGGGCGGTCGAGTTCATGAACTCCTCGGATCGCGAGGTGAAATTGCTGGTCGGCCATTCCTTCGGCGGCTCGGCCGTGATCGCCGCCGCCCATGAATGCCCGAGTGTCGCGGCGGTTGCCAGTGTCGGGGCGCCCTACCAGCCCGCCCACGTCGAACACAATTACGACGCGTTGGTAGCGCGGATCGAGGTCGAGGGCGAGGCGCCGTTCCTGGCCGGCGGCAAGGCCTTGACGCTCAAACGACATTTCATCGAAGACGTTCGCAACGCGGACCTTCGCGAGCAGATCCGGACGCTGCGCCGCGCTCTGCTCGTGATGCATTCGCCCACCGACAACACCGTCGGCATCGCCAACGCCAGCGACATCTTCCGCGCTGCCAGGCACCCGCGCAGCTTTGTCTCGCTCGAGGGCGCAGATCATCTGCTCACCGGCAAGAACCAGGCTGCGCGAGCGGCCAAGATCATCAGCGCCTGGGCCGACCCCTATCTCTGACCAAGCGGCACTCGACGCCGAAGTGATCGGAGGGAAATATCCGCGGAAGCTCGGGCGAGATCGACTGCGTGCCCAACAGCTCGATACTCGCTGCGCGCCAACGGGTTCCCTTGAGAAGCACACGGTCGAACCGCACCTGCCGCTTCTTGTTCCGTGCGTCGAAGCGCATGTGGTTGATCGACGTGTCTTCGGTGAAGCCGGGTTCGTGAGGGCGCAGCGCGGGCCAAATGTCGCAATATGGCGGAGCGATCCGGTCGTTCTCCGCGTCGCGCATGTTGAAATCGCCGAGCAGCACGGCATCTTCGGCCGATTTCTGCGCACGGAAGATCCTGCGCAACTGCCAACCGCGTAGCCGCGCTGAGGACTTGCCGCTGTCGAGGTGCAGACAGCAGATGATCGGTCGGGCGTCGCTGACGGCCAACTCCGCTTCGAGGAATCCGCGCGATTGCCGCGTCGGCAGGCGGGAGTAGGTGGCGCGGGTAATGGGCACCCTCGACAGCATCAGCATTCCGTAGTTCCCGGCAGCGCCGCCGACTGCCGATGCGCTCAGATACTCGTTGCGGACCCACGGCTGATCGAGGAAGACCTCGAGTGCGGCGGGCGTGACCTCTTGGAGCGCAATCACATCCGGTCTGCGCGCCCCCAGCAGATCGACGATCGCGAGGTAGCGCTGCTCGGCGTAATAGTCGTCGAACCAGATGTTGAAAGTGGCGACGGTCAGTTCGTCGCGGACGACATCGGCACAGGCATCGGCACTGGCATTGACATCGGCATCCACCCACCGCTGCGTCTCCGTGTCGAACTTCCGGACCGCGACGCCGCGGCGGCGTCGAAGTAGCCTCACCGAAGCTTGACGACGACTTTGCCCTTAGCGCTGCGGTCTTCCAGCGAGGCGATCGCGTCGGCCGCGCGTTCGAGCGGATAGACCTCCGGGGCGGGCGCGGACACCTCGCCCGAGGCCAGTAGCGGTTCGAGCTCCGCCCACTGCTCGAGCAGATAGCCCGGATGCGTGCCTGCCCATGCACCCCAGCCGACACCGACGGCGTCGACATTGTTGAGCAGCAAGCGGTTCACCTTCACCTCGGGGATCGCGCCGCCGGTGAAGCCGATCACGAGCAGTCGCCCGCCGGGTGCAAGAGAGCGCAGTGAATCGGTGAAACGGTCGCCGCCGACCGGGTCGACCACGATGTCCACGCCGCGACCGCCGGTCAGTTCTTTCACCGCGTCCTTGAAGCCGTCGGCCAGCACCACGTCGGATGCTCCGGCCGCCTCGGCGATCGCGATCTTGTCCTCGGTACTGACCACCGCGATCGTGCGGGACGCGCCCCATACGGGCGCCAGTCGCAGCGTCGACGTCCCGATGCCGCCCGCCGCTCCGTGCACCAGGACGGTCTCGCCCTCGGCGAGGCGGCCCCGGGTCCGCAGTGCGTGATGCATCGTGAGGTCGTTGAACAGCAGACCCGCGCCGGCCTCGAAGGACACCGAGTCGGGCAGCTTGAACACCCGGTCGGGTTGCAGCGCAACGACTTCTGCCATGGCGCCGCACAACATGGTCAGACCGCACACCCGGTCGCCGGCCGCGACGTGGGCGCCGTCGGGTGCACTGCGCACGATGCCGGCGATCTCGGCGCCTGGGATGTACGGCAGTTCGGGCTTGTACTGGTACAGCCCGCGCGACTGCAGCGCATCGGGAAAGGCCACCCCGGCCGCGTGCACATCGACCAGAACAGCGCCGTCGCCGGCCGGTTCCTCGATCTCGACGAGCTTCGCGGCTTGGGGTCCGTCGAGGCTGGCTATCTGTATCGCGCGCATTGGGGCCTTTCTATCGTCGACGACATCATTTAACTCCTGCGGCGCCTCCGACCAACCGACCGGTAGGCTGATGGGTCCGGCAATGTTGCCGAGCGCGAGGGGAGCACCCATGGCACGAGGTCAGAGAGGTCGATCGCGGGCTAGGCGGTTCGCCGCGGCCGAGGCGATGGGCCGCGGGCGCAGCGTCGGTGTGCGGTCGGCGGACGGCATCCGCCTGCACGCCGAGGTCTTCGGACCCGAGGACGGTTACCCCGTCGTGCTGGCGCATGGCATCACCTGCGCCCTTCGCGTGTGGGCCTATCAGATCGCCGACCTCGCGAAGGACCATCGCGTCATCGCCTTCGACCACCGCGGCCACGGGCGAAGTGCAGTGCCCGCCCGGCGCAGCGGGTACAGCCTCGACCGCCTGGCCGACGACGTCGACGCCGTGCTCGAAGCGACCCTGAAGCCGGGGGAGCGCGCCGTCATCGCGGGCCACTCGATGGGCGGTATCGCGATCTCGTCGTGGGCGGAGCGTTATCCCGGTCGGGTGTCAGAGCTCGTCGATGGAGCCGCCCTGATCAACACGACCACCGGCGACCTGCTGCGTCATGTGAACTTTCTGCCGGTGCCACCGCCGCTGGCCGCCGCCCGCGTCCTCACTGCGGGCACATTGCTCAAGACGTTCGGCGAGGCTCCGCTGCTGCGAGTGGCTACGCGCACGAGCCGACGATTCGTGTCTTCCCTGGCGGTCGGCCGCGACGCCGATCCTGCGATCGCGGAGTTCATCTACGAACTGTTCACCGCGACCCCGCCCGCCGGACGAGGCGGTTGGGCCCGCACGCTCGTCGACCATCTCGGACCGCAACACATCGGGTTGACGAACCTGTCGGTGCCGACGTTGGTGATCGGCAGCGAGCAGGACAGGTTGTTGCCGATGGTGTCGTCGCGCCGAATCGCCAAGGAGGTACCGAATCTCGCGCAGTTCGTCGAGCTGCCCGGCGGACACTGCGCGATCCTGGAACGCCCCGACGCGGTCAACAAGCATCTGCGCTGGCTGATCGACTCGGTCTCCGAGGAGCGACGGGTCAGCTCCTAGCCGACAACTCCCGGTCCACCTCGTCGGCCGCGCGCTGTCCGGATCGGATGGCGCCGTCGAGGAAACCCGTCCATTTGTCGGCGGTTTCCGTTCCGGCCCAATGGATGCCGTCCACGGGTTTGCGCAACCACGGCCCGTACATCGTCCACGAGCCCGGCGGCACCGCGGCCGTCGGCCCGCCCGGCGCGAATTCCTCTGCGCTCCAGCAGTGATCGAGGTAGTCGATGGGTTCGAGCGCGGCGTCCCCGAACAGCGCCGCAAAGCCGGACAGCGCGCGGTCGCGCCGGTCGGCCGGCGGCAGGGGGTCGAACGTCCGAGCGTCGGTGAAGCCCAGCAGGATGCCCGGACCTTGAACATCGGAGTCGCCGGGGCTGACGTCGAACGTGATGAAGACCGGACCTTCATCGGAAAGCGCCTCACCCGAAAGGCCCTCGGCACGCCAGAACGGTGTCTCGTAGGCGGCGTAGGCCTTGCTCAGGTTGCCCTGCGGCCAATGCTGGGCGAGCTTGCCGTACTCCGGGGGCAGGTCCGGCAGGAAGGCGATGCCTATGCGATGTTCCGGCGGAATGGCGACGATGACGGCCTTCGCCGCGACCGTGCCCGCCTCCGATGTGACGGTCAGTGTGCCGTCAGCGCACCGTTCGATGCTGCGCACTACAGCGCCCAGCACGACGCGTGGCCCCAGTTCCTCGGCCATCCGCACCGCGATCTGCTGAGTGCCGCCGGGGAAGCGGTCCTGCTGGGCGCCGCCCTTCACGTCGAGCATGCGGTCGAGACCGCCCGCGGCCTTGACGTAGCGGACCGCGTGCAGCATCGACACCGCATCGGGTTCGCATCCCCACGTCACTCGCGCCATGATCGCCATCAGGTCCCGCGTTCCGGCGCTCGCGTGCACGTACCGCAGCCACTGATCGAGCGTCTTGGAGTCGAGGATCTCGGCGATCGGCGACGTCCACGGCTCATCCACCGGAACGCGCCGGCTGACACGGTCGAACCGCCACTGAATCCGCGACACGTCGAGCAGCTCGATGATGGACAGCCTGGGAATGGTGCTGCGATAGGCACGGACCTTGCCGCGCCACCGGATGAGGTTCTTGCCGCGGCTGTGCGTCGGTACGGTCTCGCAGCCCAGTTCGGCGGCCATCTTTATGACCGCGTCCTGCGTCGGGCCGACGAATGTTCCGCCCAGGTCGACCGGTGTGCCCGCGATGTTTGTCGTCGACGATCGGCCGCCGACGCGGTCGCGGCCTTCGAGCACCACCACGTCGCGGCCGCGTTTGTTCAGCTCGCGCGCGGCCGCCAGGCCTGCGAACCCGGCACCCACGACGACGACGTCGGCATTCGTCGGGATTGTCACGCCACTAGGCTCTCACGCTGTGAAGGTCATGACAGCGTTGTTCGGCCCGACGGATGCGATCGAACGCACGCACGCGCTGCGCGAAGCGGGTGCCACCGGCGTATTCACGTTCGAGGGGCCGCATGACGTGTTCGCCCCGCTGATGGTCGCGTCGACCGTCGGGGGTCTGGACCTGATGACCAACGTGGCAATCGCGTTCCCACGCAACCCCGTTCAGCTCGCGCATCAGGCCAACGACATGCAGCTGCTGGCGCAGGGGCGCTTCACGCTGGGCCTCGGCACGCAGGTGCGCGCCCAGATCGAGAAGCGCTACGGCGTCGCCTTCGACAAGCCGGTCGCACGGATGAAGGAGTTGGTCGGGGCGCTGCGCGCGATCTTCGCTGCATGGAATGACGGCGAACGCCTGGATTTCCGCGGCGAGTACTACCGGCACACGCTGATGACACCGACTTTCAACCCGGGCCCCAATCCGTTCGGCCCGCCCCCGATCTACCTCGGGGCGCTCGGGCCGCTGCTGACCCGCGCGACCGCCGAGGTCGCCGATGGCCTGCTGGTCATGCCGTTCGGGTCGAAACGCTTCCTGCACGAGGTGACCATGCCCAATGTGCGCAAGGGGCTGGCCGCGGCGGGCCGTGATGCCTCGGATCTCGAGGTCGTGCCGGAGATCATCGTCTCCGTGGGAGAAGACCACTCCGCGGCCCGGCGCCTGCTGGCGTTCTACGGGTCGACGCCCGCTTACCGGCCCGTGCTGGATGTGCACGGCTGGGGTGACATGCAGCCCGAGTTGAACGCGTTGTCGAAACAAGGGCGTTGGGAGGACATGGCCGGGCTCATCGACGACGACGTGCTGCACACCATCGCGGCCTGCGGCAGTCCGGCCGACGTTGCCGCTCACGTCCGTGACCGGGTCGCCGGGGTGGCCGAACAAATCTGTCTCTACCAGCCGGGACCGATCGCGGTGGAGTCATTGGCGTCGATCGTGGACGCGCTGAGGTCCTGACCCATATCGTGGTACCAGCCGAACCAAAGGAGGTTGCGGGTGGAGCGCTCGGACGACTACTTCGATGTGTTGATCATCGGCGCGGGGATTTCCGGGATCGGCGCCGCGTATCGGATCCGTGAGAAGAACCCGAACCTGAGCTACGCAGTGCTGGAACGTCGGGCCCGCATCGGCGGGACCTGGGACCTGAATCGGTATCCGGGCATCCGATCCGACAGTGACATCTTCACCCTGAGCTATCCGTTCGAGCCGTGGACCCGGCCCGAGAACGTCGCCGATGGCGACGACATCCGCGAATACCTCACCCAGACCGCCCGTAAGCATGGCATCGACTCCCACATCCGGTTCAACACCCGGGTTCAGTCGGCCGATTGGGACTCGACGACCGATACCTGGACCGTCACGACCGAGCACGACGGCGAATCGCAGACTTACCGTTGCCGCTTCTTGTTCTTCGGCACCGGCTATTACAACTACGACGAGCCTTACCGGCCGGACTTCCCGGGACTCGAGCAGTTCTCGGGCGATGTGGTCCACCCGCAGCACTGGCCCGAATCGTTGGACTACACCGGCCGCAAGCTCGTGGTGGTCGGCAGCGGTGCCACCGCCGTCAGCATGATCCCGACGTTGACCGAGAAGGCCGGGCACGTGACCATGCTGCAGCGCTCGCCGACGTACATCCTGTCGACGCCGCGCATCAACCCCGCCGTGCAATTGCTCCGCAAGCTGCTGCCGGGGCGACTCGGCTATTACGCGGCCCGCCTGTACAACACCTTGTTCACGGTGTTGGTCTACGGCTTTGCCCGCACGGCGCCGCGGCTCAGCCGGGCCTTTGTGCGCAGCAACGCGAAACGTCAACTGCCGAACGGTTATCCAGTCGACGTGCACTTCAAACCGAGTTACGACCCGTGGGATCAGCGGCTGTGCGCGATTCTCGACAACGACTTCTACGAGACGATCGCCGAAGGGCGCCTCGACGTGGTCACCGACCAGATCGACCACATCGATGCCACCGGGATCGCGCTGCGCTCGGGGGAGCGCATCGACGCCGACGTGATCATCACCGCCACCGGAATTCAGTTGCAGGCTCTCGGCGGCATCGCGTTGAGTGTCGACGGCGCGGAGGTCAAGCCGCAGGACCGGTTCGTCTACAAGGAGCACATGCTCGAGGACATTCCGAACGCCGCGTGGAGCGTCGGCTACATCAACGCCTCGTGGACACTGCGCGTCGACCTCACCGCCCGTTCGGTGGCGAAGCTCTTGGCGTACATGGACGCTCACGGCTACACGCACGCCTACCCGCACCTGGGTGACAAGCCGATGCCCGAGAAACCAGCGTGGAACATCAACGCCGGCTACGTCCAGCGGTCCGGACATGTGCTGCCCAAGTCCGGTACCCATCGGCCTTGGAACGTGCGCCACAACTATGTGCTCGACGTCATCGACCACCGATTCGACCGTATCGAGGAGTCAATGGTGTTCGGCCGAGCGCACGACAGAGCGGTGAAGTCCGCCTAGGAGGTTCTCATGACCGACTACAGCGACGTGCTGATCATCGGAGCGGGCTTCTCCGGCATCGGTGCGGCCTATCGCATTCGCGAGCAGAACCCGAACGTGAGCTACACGATCCTGGAGCGGCGTGAGCGCCTCGGCGGCACGTGGGATCTTTTCCAGTACCCGGGTATTCGGTCAGACAGCGACATCTTCACGCTGAGCTTTCCGTGGGAGCCGTGGACGCGTAAGGAGATGATCGCCGACGGAGCCGACATCTGGCAGTACATGGCAGACGCGGCGCGCAAGCACGGCATCGACTCCCACATCCGGTTCAGCACCCGTGTCATCGCCGCCGACTGGGATTCGGCCACCGACACCTGGACCGTTCAGGCCGAACAGGACGGCGAGCTCAGGACCTACAGCGCGCGGTTCCTGTTCTTCGCCAGTGGTTACTACAACTACGACGAGCCGTACTCGCCGCCGTTCCCTGGCATCGAGGACTTCGCGGGCGACGTGGTGCATCCGCAGCACTGGCCGGACGGATTCGACTACGCGGGAAAGCGACTGGTCGTCATCGGCAGTGGTGCGACCGCGGTCAGCATGATTCCGTCGCTGGCCAAGACGGCCGGGCATGTGACGATGCTGCAGCGCACACCGTCGTATCTGTTCTCGGTACAGCGGGTGCAACCGGTGATCAACGGCATACGGAAGATACTGCCGCGCAGAGCATCTCATGCGGCGGCTCGTGTGGCCCTTTCGCTGTTCGGTGCCGTGCTCTGGCTGGTCTCCCGCCGGGCACCAGGCTTCAGCAAGCGTCTGCTCCGCGCTGGAGCCGAAAAGAACCTGCCAGCGGGATACGACATCGACACCCACTTCACGCCGCCGTACAACCCGTGGGATCAGCGGATGTGCTTCATCCTCGACAGTGATTTCTGCAAGGCGGTGGGCAGAGATGACGTCGACATCGTGACCGACCACATCGACCACGTGGACGCCACCGGCATCGTGTTGAAGTCGGGCAGACACCTCGACGCCGACGTGATCATCACCGCGACCGGTATTCAATTGCAGGCCCTCGGTGGAGTTGAGATCCGCATCGATGGTGAGGAGATCAAACCGAACGAGCGGTTCGCCTTCCGGCGACACCTTCTCGAAGATGTGCCCAACGCGGCATGGTGCTTCGGTTACTCGAACGCGTCGTGGACGCTGGGCGCCGACATGACGGCGCGCTCGGTCGCGAAGCTGTTGTCCTACATGGATTCCCACGGCTACACCCACGCCTACCCGCATCTCGGTGACGTTCACATGGCCGAACAGCCCGTGTTCAACCTCCAGTCGGGCTACGTGCTGCGCGCACCGAATGTGCTGCCGAAGTCGGGCGTCCGGAGGCCGTGGGAGGTGACGCACAACTATCTGCGGGACGCGATCGGCAAACGGTTCGAGGACATCGAGGAGTCGATGGTGTTCGGCCGCGCTACTACGGCGTCCGCACCGCAAGCCCAGTCTGAAGCAGTCGGCTAGCCGAGAGCCCGAAGGTCGACTTGAACCGGTCGGCGAGGTGCGACGGACTCGCGAAGCCGGACTTCATCGCGGCCTCGGTCAGGTTGGCGCCGCCGGCGATCGCGGTGCCTGCGTGCACGAGCCGTACCCATATCCGATAGCGCCGCAGGCTCGTTTCGAGTTCGTCCCGGAACAGATGCAGAAATCGCGACTCCGACAATCCGGCCTCGGTGGCGAGTTCTTGCGACGACACCGCCGTCGCCGGGTCCGTGCGGATCCGATGCGCCGCGGCGGCGATGCGCGGATCGATGGCGCGCCGTGCGGTGGGCGCGGCGAGATCGAGCCATCGGCGGGCACTGTCGTTGTTGGCCGGTGCGAACATCAGCTGCGGCTCTGCCGTGTGAGTCACTCCTATTTCCCCGCGCCACTCCGTCATCGCGCTCCGACAGGATTCGGCTCGAACCGATGTCGGCTCCAGGTAGCAGGACACCAGTCCGCGGCCGAGGCAGGTGAGGTGGTGGGTCAGCCGTGGCGGAATGAGCAGGCTCGTCGCTTCGGAGATGGCGCCGTCGGGGGTCGTCACCGCCAACGGTCCGTCGACGCCGATGGCAAAGCACCACACCGAACCCGAATGCGGCTCCAGATTGAGGCTCGGGCCGGCGTACAGCGCCTGGCCCGGCCATAGCCAGACCGTCGGGGAGCAGGTTTGTGGAAGCGCCGCCACCGGTCCTGGCTTCATGCTGATCTCCTACGTCAACCGCACAGGAGGCTACCGTGACGATCGCGGTCATCGCCGTTATCGGCGTGTTTTTCGCGGGGATGGGCTGCTACGCGCTCGCGGCCCCCGCAGCGATCATCCGCCCGTTCGGCATCACTCTTGGTTCAGCGGCGGCGCGTTCGGAGGTCCGCGCGGTGTACGGCGGGTTCGGGCTCGCGATCGCTGGCGTGCTGGGTTACGCGGCGGTCGCAGGCGGTGACGTGCGGACGGGAATCTTGATCGCCGTCGGCGCCGCGCTGGCGGGGATGGCGATCGGCCGGTTGGTGTCCGCGGTGCTCGACGAACGGACGGCGTTCTATCCCAACTGGTTCTACTGCCTGGTCGAAGCGCTCGCCGCCGCCGCCCTCTTTGCGATTTCGGCGCGCTGATCGACCGCAGCGGGCGTTGTCAAGCTGCGTGGAGTCGGTTGGGGTCGGTTTCGGCGGGGAGGTTGATGCCGACGACGGGGCTGGGACTGTTGGTGTGTGGACGGTTGCGGAAGCGTTCGGGGTGGGCGTCGTAGTAGGCCTGTAGGGCGTGGTCGCGGCGATCCCATTGCCGCGTCCACGTTCCGCTGTGAACCTCGTCCGGAGTGAACAGCGCGATGCCGCTGTGGCGGTGGTGGTGGTTGTACCAAGGCACGTAGGCGCTCACCCAGGCGCGGGCGGCGTCGAGATCGTCGAAGACGCCCGGGTAGTTCGGTCGGTACTTCATCGTGCGGAACTCCGATTCGGAGTACGGGTTGTCGTTGCTGACGTGGGGCCGGTTGTGGGTCCGGCCGATTCCGAGATCGGCGAGGAGGTCCTTGAGCACGGTGGAGCGCATCGCCGGCCCGGAATCGGCGTGCACCACCAAGGGTGGTCCGTGTTCGGTGAACGCGGTCTCGAACATCTCCACGGCCATGTCGTCGCACTCGCGTTCCTCGACCCGCCAGCCCACGATCTTGCGGGAGTAGATGTCGATGATCGAGTACGCCTTGAACGCCACACCACGCCACGGGCTCCGCAAGTCGGTGATATCCCAACTCCAGATCTGTTGCGGTCCGGTCGCTTTGAGCACCGGCGCCGACCGTGGCGCCTTGTTATTCGAACGGGTCGGCGCGACCGGCCGCGCACTTTGATCCTCGATCGCGGCCGCGATGCGCCACCACGACCGCCGCGACGCCAACACCACACCGGCATCCCACATCTCGGCGAAGGACTGATCCACCGACATCCCCGTCAGCCAGCCGGCGAGGATATGTTCGGCGATCGCCGCACGGTCGGAGACGCCGATACGCGAGGGGTAGGCCCGATCCTTGTGCGGCACCGGGTCGGCCACGCGCGGGCGCGGGTGCGATCGGTAGTGCCAGCTCGAGCGCGACAGATCGATCATCGCCAGCGCTTGCCGTTGCGAACCGGTCGCCGCGGTCAGCTCGGCGACGAGTCCGTTCTCGGCGTCGAGGAATCGTCGAGATTGCGGATCGTCGGGGTGGAGTCGGGCCCTGGCACGTTCAATTCGTGCAAGAGCCCGATAGCTTTTCCCAACGCCTCGTTGGTCGCCTCGAGCTCGCGGACCCGCGCCCGCAACCCAGCCAGTTCGGCCGCCTCGCGTTCCTGCTTTGCCGTCTTCGCCTGAACGAACGCCGCTCGTCTCCCAGGGGGACCTGTCATACCGCTACCCTCTCGCGGAATCAGGCCCCGGTCGAGATCACCGGCGAACACCGTGGCTTCCCAGCGCCTCAACTGGCGGACAGAAACCCCCTGAGCAGCACGCCAGGCCTCCTTCTGGCCATAAGGCTGCAAGTGATACTCAACGACGAAATCATGAATCTCCGCAGCCGTGAACCCCGGACTGATCGACACAACCCAACTCCCCACTCTGGTCGTCAACATGACTCACAACCAGCGTGGCAAAGAGGGCAGCGGGTGGTTTGCGCGCCCGATTCGCCAACTACGGGGCGACGGTGAGCCAGTCGGCGAAGCCCGACGGGTCGTGCCGCCCGAGCGCACCGTGCTCGAACAGGCCCCAGCCCTCGACGGACTTGCCGTTCTCGGTGCACACGGCGCGACCGACGTGGTCGATGACGCCGAAGCCCGCCCGGCCGATGATCGCTGGATCGGTCATGTCGTAGGTCAGGCGCTCGGTGAACTTGTCGCCCTTCCACATGCCGTGTATCCAGTCGGAGTCACCGCCGTAGCCGCCGCCGACGTGGATCGGCACCGGCAGCTTGGACTCCACGTCAAAGCGCACGGCGGAGCCGTCCTGCGCGGTGGCGTCGATGGTCGCGCCGGTCGGGATCCGCGTGCCCGACGTGTAGTGGATCTTGACCCGCGGCCAGCCCATCTGTTCCACTCGCCCGTCGCGCCAGATTCGCGTGACGTCGTTGAGGCTGCGGAAACCGTTGGGCTCCTCCTGGATGATCAGGCAGATCGCGAAGTCGTCGAACGCCATCGGCACGTACAGCCACCACATGCCCTCGAACGGCGGATGTGCGGGCCGGCCCGCGGGCTCGGCCTCCCCGATCGGCCGGATACCCCATGACCGATCGCGGCTGCCGATCCAGACGTCAGGGTCGACGGCGATGTCCTCACCGTCGATCGAGATCGTTCCGGCCCAACTGCCGACCTGGGCGAACCGTTGTGCGTCCAGGGTCACGCGCGTCCCCGACCGAAGCACGTGGCGCTGCTCTTGGATCACATCGAACAGTCCGTTCCAGGTGAGATCGGCGG
This sequence comes from Mycolicibacterium tusciae JS617, assembly GCF_000243415.2. The sequence goes on along the minus strand of NZ_KI912270.1, from coordinate 2,430,631 downwards.
CGATGCCCTCGGTCTCCTCGAGGATGATCCGAAGCTTGTGCAGGGGTTCGGTGACCTCGACGCGGTAGCCCAGCACGTGCTGGTTCAGCCGGTCGGAGTCGATGCCGTCACTCAGATGCACCGCGGTCTGGGTATCGCCGCGCCGCACCAGGAAGAACGCGTCCTTGACCCCGAGGTTGGGGTAGTAGCCGAGACCGGTGATCAAGAAGATGTCGCCGGTGCGGTCGTGGGCGTTGAAATAGGAGCGGTCATAGAAGTTGCGATCTGACGCCCCTGGCCACGAGATCGGTTGAGGTATCTGGTGAATGGGGAATTCGTCGGTGGGTCCGAGCATCAGGCGTCATCTCCAATGAGTCGTTTGAGTACAGAGCCGTGGTAGAACAGCGATTCGACGTCCTCGGGCGCCTCCATCTCGCCGAAACGGACCCGCCGGGCGGTGGTCCGCATGAAAACGCAGCACCAGATCACGCCGGAGTAGGCGTAGAACCAGTTCAGGTCGCCCAGCTCGACACCACTGTGCTCGGTGTAGACGGCGCGAACATCCTCCTCGCGCATGACATCGGGAAGCCCGGGTAGGCCTGCCAATCCGGCCAGCTCCTGAAAGACCATGTGGGCGAAGATGATCCACGCCACATCCATCTCCCGCGGGCCGAGCGTGGCCATTTCCCAGTCGAGCACGGCGGCGGGCTTGAACCCGTCATAGAGCACGTTGCCCACGCGCGAGTCGCCCCACACCAGAACGGAGTCGGTCGCTGCGGTGTCCTCGGGCCAGTTCTCCTCCAGCCACTCGAGGGACCGTTCCACCAGGGCGGAGCGGCCGATGTCGGGAACCGCGAACTGGTACCAGGACTTGAGCCAGTTGAAATTGCGTCGCAACGCGTTGGGCTCCGATCCGTCGTCCAGGAATCCGAAAGTCTTCTCGGGCTCGGGAATCGCATGCAGCTTCGCGATCACCTCGACGGTGCTGTCCTGGAGCTCGCGCTGGCTCTCCACGGGGGCATCGGCAAACCAGTTGCCGCCGAACGTATATGGCATCACGTCGGGCGGAACGCGTCCATCGACGTAGTCCATCAGGAAGAACTGAGTGCCCAGTACCGTGCCGGTCGGTTCCAGCCAACGCACCGGCGGGACCGGCACATCGGTCTGCTCGCCGACGAGGCGGATCACGTCGAACTGATGGTCCATCCGGTAGGACGAGAACACCGGCACATCCTGCTCGGCCGGAGCCACCCGCGCCACGAACTTCTGCTCGCGCCGCTCGCCGTCCTCGTCCCAGCGGCCCGTCAGGATGATCGTCTCCGACGACATGCCGTTGGAGTCCACACCGCTTTCCACTGTGATCTCGGGGGTGGCACCGCCGGGCAGCACGGTCGAAAGCCATCCGGCCATCACCTCGGGTAGCGCGGAGAGGTCTCGGCTTGAGTGCTCTAGACGGCTGATGTCTTCAACAGCCGGTTCGCTTGGCATCAGAACTATTCCTTCGGCCGGTAATTACGATACGATCGGTAGCGATATGAAATCAGACGCGTCGGTTGTTGACAAGACCCCGGGCGCCGGGAGGCCCCGGGATCCACGCATCGACGCTGCCATTCTGCGCGCGACCGCCGAACTCCTAGTGGAAATCGGATATTCCAGCATCACGATGGCCGCCGTTGCCGAGCGAGCGGGCACCACCAAGACGGCGTTGTACCGGCGGTGGTCCAGCAAGGCGGAGTTGGTGCACGAAGCCGCCTTCCCTGCGGCGCCCACCGCGATCGAGACACCGCCGGGCGATATCACCGCCGACATCCGCGCGATGATCGACGCGACAAGGGCGGTGTTCACCAGCCCCCTGGTACGTGCTGCCCTGCCAGGGCTGATCTCGGACATGGTTGCCGATGCCGAGCTCAACGCCCGCGTCATGGGGCGCTTCACAGGGGCGTATGCCGCCGTGCGCACCCGACTGGCCGATGCCGTCGTGCGCGGCGAGGTGCATGCCGACATCGACCCCGACCGGCTCGTCGAGGTGATCGGCGGGGCCACCCTGATGCGGATCCTGTTGTGGCCCGAGGAGCCATTCGGTGACGATTGGGTGGACCAGACCACCGCCATCGTGGTCCACGGTGTGGTCGCATAGCAGCCACCCACGTACCGACCTAGGCGCGAGTGGCCGTGTTTGTACGGCAACACGCCGCGAGTCGTGTGCAATTCAAGGTCGCTCGCGCAATGGTCAGCGCTCGATCTGACCTTTGTTGCGCTCGGACACTGCACGGAACCGATCACCCAGTCCGTCGAAATCGCGGTGCTGCGCGGTTGCGATCCTGTCCTCGGCGGCCAACGCCGGGTCGATGACGGCCGCAGCGCCCGTCGTGTAGATCTCTTTGAGTCCCAGCATGATCGGGCCGGGAACCTCGGCGATCTGCGCTGCCAATTGGATCGCCCGCTCGAGCAGTCGGTCGTGGGCGACGACCTCGGTCACCAGTCCGATGCGCTCGGCGCGCACCGCGTCGACGACTTCGCCGGTCATGGAAAGACGCCTGGCCATCCCGAGACCGATGAGCTGGGGCAGGCGTGCGGTCATGCCACCACCGGGCAGGATGCCGACGCGGGCGTGGGTATCGGCAAAAACCGCCCGCTCCGAGGCGATGAGAAAGTCGCAGCCGAGTGCCATTTCGAGGCCGCCGGTGAACACCGCCCCGTTGATCGCGCCGACGAGGGGAGTGCGCATCTTCGAAGTGGCCTCGATGCAGCTGTGCGAGCGGAACTCCGCGAAGTACTTGGTGCCGTCGCGTTGGGCCTCCTTGAGGTCGACGCCGGCGCAGAACGCCGGGTCGGTGCCCGTGAGCACGACGGCGCGCACCGACTCGTCGTCGTCGGCCTCAGTCAACGCGGCATAGGTCGCACGGATGAGGTCGCGGCTCAACGCATTCCGGGCCTCGGGGCGGTTCAGTGTCAGAACTCGGACCGGACCGTGGTCGGTGACGAGAACGAGCGGGTCGGTGGTCATGACACGAATGTAGCGGGCGGGGTTCGAAGAGAGTACATTGCATTACGGAGTCGTTTCGTAATTGTATGGAGGTTGCCTGATGGAGCAGGTGTTGGTCGTGGGAGCCGGTCCGGCGGGTTTGGGGCTGGCGTGTGCCCTTTTGCAACACGGCATAGCCGTTCGGGTGGTGGACAAGTCCCCCGGACCGGCGACGACGTCACGGGCGAACTTCTTGCATGCACGTGGATCGGAGGTGCTCGACCGACTCGGTGCACTCGGTGATCTGCCGCAGCGTTCGGTGCGCGCCATGCAGATCACGAATTACCTCGGCGACAAACCGATCATGCGAATCCGGTTCGGTGACCCCGGTATGCAGACGGCTGCTCCTCCCATGGTCATCTCGCAGGCGGAGGTCGAGGCAACGCTGCGGAGCCGGTTCGCCGAACTCGGCGGCTCGATCGAGTGGGGCACACCGCTGGTCGGTATGCGGCAGCACGCTTCCGGTGTCGTCGCGACCGTCGGCGACGAGGAGTTGTCTACGGCGTGGCTGGTCGGCTGCGACGGCGCCACCAGCACCACCCGCAGGCTCGCCGGCATCGGCTTCCCGCGGGTGAAGCTCAGCGAGCGGTTCCTGCTTGCCGACGTCGCGTTGGACTGGGATCTGGATCGCTCGGGAACCACCGGCTGGATCCACCCGAGCGGGATAGTCGGCGTGATGCCGATGCCCGCCGGGCAGTGGCGCGTCTTCGCCTACGATCCGGGCCAGCCAGCCGAAAAGCCAACCGAGTCAGATATTCTCGCCCGGCTCGAGCAGATCCTTCCCGAACGGACTGGCCGCGACGTTCGCGTTCTCGACGCCGACTGGCTGTCGATGTTCACCGTGCACCGCGGGCTCGCCGACACGTACCGACACGGTCGTGTGCTGATCGCCGGCGACGCCGGCCATATCCACGCACCGTTCGGCGGGCAGGGCATGCTCACTGGCCTCGGCGACGTGGAGAACCTCGCGTGGAAGCTCGCCCTGGTCGTCGAAGGCCGCCCCGACGTCGCACTGCTCGACACGTATGAGGCGGAGCGGAGGCCGCTGGCCACCGACGTGTTGCGCGACACGAGCGCTGTCACGCGGATCAATGTGGCCCAGGGCCGCATCGGGCGCTTCGTCCGAGACCGCGTCATCGCTCCGATCTTCAAAATTGCCGCCCTTCAACGGTTGGTGACCTTCAAAGCATCACAGTTGTGGGTGAGCTACAGAAAGGGTCCGTTGGCCGAAATTTCGCTAGTGAAAGGGAAGCTGACCGGAAAGCCCAGACCCGGAGACCGGGTTGCGGACCGGGAGTGCTTCCGCACCGACGGTGCGTCGACGCGGCTCTATGTGGAGCTACGCGGACGGTGGGTGCTGCTGACTTCCGTCGACCCGCTGCGGCAGACAGCTCGTGTTCATCTGGGGGACCGCATCACCATGTTGCGCGGCATCGATCGCGACACCTGGTTGGTTCGGCCCGATGGCCACTTGGCCTGGCGGGGTGACGATCCCGATGAGTTGGAGCGCTGGCTGCGCTCGGCTCTGAGCAAAGGAAGCGTCCGATGACGACCCCCGCCCGCGGACGTCCGCGCGACCCCGCGCTCGACACTGCAATCCTCGCGGCGGCGTTGGATTTGTTCAAAGAGCACGGTATCGCCGGGACGAGCATCGAGCAGGTCGCCAAGCGGGCCGGGGTTGGAAAGCCCACCGTCTACCGTCGCTGGACGGGCAAGGAACAGCTCGTCGCCGATGCGATCGAAACCTTTGTCGCCGGCGGTGTTGATTGGCCGTCTCGCGAAGAGATCGACGCCGTCGGGCCGCAGGAGTTGATCCGCCGCAACATCGACGCGGCCGCGCGGACTTCCGCCGACCCGAGGTTCCGTGCCCTCGTTGCCCAAATCTACGGCTCGGCGGTGTCGCACCCACTGCTCATGCAGACGTACTGGGAGCACTACATACAGCCGCGACGCGACCTCGCTATCGCCATGTTCCAGCGGGCCCAAACTGAGGGTTCCGTTCCGCCGGACGCCGATCTCGATGTGCTGGTCGATATGGTTGCCGGGGCCGTCACCTACCGTGTGCTGCAGCCAAATCCGCCGACGGTTCGGCAGATGCGGCGCTACCTCGAATCCGCTTACCGCCAAGTTGGGTTGTTGCGGTGACGAGCTAGCGCAGGAACTGATTGGCGGTGTTCGCCAAGTCCAGCAGCGGTTGCGGCAACGCGCCGAGGGCGAAAGTGACCGCTGCGGTGACCGTGACGACGGCGGTGCTCAGCACGCTGGGTACCACCACTGTCGGTGCGTCATCGGGCGGATCGGTGAAGAACATCAACACGATGACCCGCACATAGAAGTACGCGGCGACGGCGCTGGCGAGTACGCCGACGATGACCAGCGGTATCGCGCCGCCCTCGCCCGCCGCCTTGAATACCGCGAACTTGCTGACGAACCCGCTCGTCAACGGGATACCCGCGAACGCCAGCAGGAACAGCGAGAACACCACCGCCACAACCGGATACCGCCTGCTGAGCCCAGCCCAGCGCGCCATCGCGGTGTCCTCCTCGCCTGCCGAGTTGCGAACCAGGCTCACCACCGCGAACGCGCCGACGGTGCTGAAGCCGTAGGCGAACAGATAGAACAGCGTCGACGACAGGCCGGCCTCGTTCTCCGCGATCACACCGGTGAGGATGAATCCGGTGTGCGCCACCGCCGAGTACGCGAGCATGCGCTTCACATCGGTCTGCGTGATCGCGGTGATTGTGCCGACGACCATCGTCAGGATCGCGATCGCCCAGAGCACCGGGCGCCAATCGTCGCGCAGCTCGGGCAGCGCGACATAGAACAGCCGCAGCAACGCCCCGAACGCCGAGATCTTGGTGGCCGCGGCCATGAACGCGGTGATCGGAGTCGGGGCGCCCTGATACACGTCGGGGATCCACGAGTGGAATGGCACGGCCCCGACCTTGAACAGCACGCCAACCAGCACCAGCCCCGTACCCATCAGGGCCAACGAGGTCTTGCCGGAACCAGCCGCCACCACTTCGGCGATCTCACGCAGATCGAGCGTCCCTGCGTAGCCGTAGAGCATCGCGGCTCCGAACAGGAAGAATGCCGACGAAAAGGCGCCGAGCAGAAAATATTTCAGCGCTGCTTCCTGCGAGAGCATCCGATTCCGGCGGGCGAGGCCGCACAGCAGGTACAGCGGCAGGGACAGCACCTCGAGCGCAATGAACATCGTCAGCAGGTCGTCGGCGGCCGGAAACAGCAGCATGCCGCCGACGGCGAACATCGTCAGCGGGAACACCTCGGTCTGGATGACACCGGCCTTGGTGGCGAGCTGCTCGGCGACGGAGCCGGGAATCGCGGACGCTTGCGGCGTGAACCCGTCCAGCCCTCGAGTTCCCTTGTCGCTCTCCGATTCTGTCCCGGTCTGACGTTCGGCGATGAGCAGGATGCCAAGCACCGCTACCAGCAGGATGGTGGCCTGCAGGAACAACGCCGGTCTGTCGATGACGACGGCTCCCATGATTGCCGAGCGGCCGACTGTGTCGTGCATATCGCGCGCGAGGGCCACCACGGCGACGAAAGCGGCGGCCAGCCCGCCGAGGCACAGCACGAGCTGAGCGGCGTACCTGCGTTGCCGCGGCAGAAATGCCTCGACGAGGACGCCGGCGATCGCCACCCCGAACACGATCAGCATCGGGAGCAACAAGTCGTACTCGACGACGGGCGTTTGCAGGTTCATCGCGTCGGCCCTTCTGCGAACTGAGGAACCGGATCAGGTTGGTCGATCGTGGTCAACGTGTGGGTGACCGCCGGGTTGATCACATCAAGTGCGGGCTTGGGGTACACGCCCAATACGATCAGCAGCGCGATGAGCGGTGCGATGACGAGTATCTCGCGTGGTACCAGATCTCGTAGCTTCTCGTTGCCGTCCTTGACCGGACCGGTCATCATCCGCTGGTACATCCACAGGATGTACACGGCGGACAAGACAAGTGCGGTGGACGCGAACACCGCGAACACCGGATAGCGGGTGAATGTGCCGACCAGCACCAGGAATTCGCTGATGAACGGCGCCAGCCCGGGAAGAGACAGTGTCGCAAGGCCCGAGATCAGGAACGTGCCTGCCAGTACGGGGGCCACTTTCTGCACGCCGCCGTAGGACGCGATGAGGCGACTGCCTCTGCGTGACACCAAGAACCCCGCAATCAAGAACAGGGCTGCGGTCGAAAGACCGTGGTTGACCATGTACAGCGTCGAACCGGACTGCCCCTGACTGGTCATCACGAAGATGCCGAGGATGATGAAGCCGAAGTGGGAGATCGACGTGTAGGCGATCAAGCGCATCACATCGGTCTGCCCGATCGCGACAATCGCCCCGTACACGATGCCGATCACCGCCAGCGTGATGATCATCGGGCGGAAATACGTTGCGGAGTCCGGGAACAACTGCAGGCAGTACCGAAGCATGCCGAACGTGCCGACCTTGTCCATGATCGCCATCATCAGCACCGCGCTGGCAGGGGTGGCCTCGACCGCGGCGTCCGGTAGCCAACGGTGGAACGGCCACAACGGCGCCTTGACCGCGAACGCGAACATGAAGCCGAGGAACAACAGGTTCATCACGGCCGGATTGACGACGAACTCACCGCTCGACACCGCTTCGACGATCAAGCGGAAGTCGAACGTGCCGCTCTCGAAGGCATCGCTGCCTGCGGTGACGACGTAGAGGCCGATCACCGCGGCCAGCATGACCAGGCCGCCGAACAGGTTGTACAGCAGGAACTTCACCGCCGCCCTAGAAGCCCCGGCGCGGCTTCCTCCAGATCCGCCGAAGCCGCCGATGAGGAAGTACATCGGGATCAGCATCGCCTCGAAGAAGACGTAGAACAGCAGTATGTCCAGCGAGACGAGCGACATGATGACCATGCCCTCGACGGCCAGTGTCAGTGCGAAGTACGCGTGCGTCGAGCGACCGCCCCATGCGGCCTCGTCGCTGACGTCGTTCCAGCCGGCGATCAGCAGCAATGGCACGAGCACCGCGGTGAGCGCGACGATCGCCAGTGCGATGCCGTCCAACCCGAGGATGTAGCCGGTGCCTAAGGACGGTATCCACGTGTGGGATTCGACGAATTGGTACTGATCACCGCCGGGATCGAAGTTCACCGCGAGCAGCACCGTGATGGCCAGCACCACGACCGAGATCACCAGCGCCAGCCACTTGGATGCCGCGCGTAGCGATGCGGGCAGCAGGATCACCACCGCGGCGCCGACCATCGGCACCACCCACAGCACCGTCAACCACGGCAGTGACGTCACCACAGTTGCACCGCCAGGATCGCGCCGACGATGAGTAACGCGCCCGCCAACATCGACAGCGCATAGGAGCGGGCGAAACCGGTCTGCAACTGCCGCAGCCCGGACGATGAGCGGGTTACCAGAGCGGCCAACCCGGTTCCCGCGCCGTCCACTGCCTCATCGTCGATTTCGACCAACCCCCTGGCGACCAGCTGACCCGGTCGCATGAATAGCTCTTCGTTCAGTGCGTCGCCGTACAGGTCGTAGCGGGCCGCCACGGTGAGCGCCGAGCCCGCGGGCACCTCTACGGGCACCGCACGAGTGCCGTACATCCGGTAGGCGATCGCGATACCGACCGCCACCACGGCCAGGATCACGGTGGTGACCACCCACACCGGTGCGACGTGGTGGATCTCATGGCTGCCGACGACGGGTTCCAGCCAATGTTCGAGTGTGCCGCCGATGGCGAACGCCGCGCCGGAACCGACTGACCCGATCGCCAGCAGGATCATCGGCCACGTCATGACCTTCGGTGACTCATGGGGATGCGCGTTTGGCGCCCAACGTTTTTCGCCGAAGAACGTCATCAGCATCACTCGGGTCATATAGAACGCGGTGATACCTGCGCCGAGGATCGCCGTGCCGCCGAGGATGTAACCCTTGATTCCGCCAGCCCCGAGTGCAGCCTCGATGATGCCGTCCTTGGAGAAGAAGCCGGCCAGGGGCGGCACACCGATGATCGCCAGGTAGCCGAGCCCGAAAGTCGCGAAAGTGATCGGCAGGGCCTTGCGCAGACCGCCGTAGCGGCGCATGTTGACCTCGTCGTTCATCCCGTGCATCACCGACCCGGCGCCGAGGAACAGGCCGGCCTTGAAGAAGCCGTGGGTGAGCAGGTGCATGATCGCGAACGCGTATCCGGCCGGTCCGAGGCCGGCCGCCAGCACCATGTAGCCGATCTGCGACATCGTCGATGCGGCAAGCGCTTTCTTGATGTCGTCCTTGGCGCAGCCGATGATCGCGCCGAACAGCAGCGTGACAGCGCCGACGATCACGACACCGAGTTGCGCATACGGCGCGAGATCGAAGACCGGGCCCGAACGCACGATCAGGTAGACACCTGCGGTCACCATCGTCGCGGCATGGATGAGCGCCGACACCGGTGTCGGACCCTCCATCGCGTCGCCAAGCCAGGACTGCAGCGGCACCTGAGCCGACTTGCCGCACGCGGCCAGCAGGAGCAGCAGGCCGATCGCCGTCAGCACTCCCTCGCTGACCCCCGGCGCGGCGGCGAAGACGCCTTCGAAAGAAATGGACCCGATATAGGCGAACATCACCATCAATGCGACGGCCAGACCGATGTCGCCGACGCGGTTGACGATGAACGCCTTCTTCGCCGCAGTCGCCGCCGACGGCTTGTGCGCCCAGAACCCGATCAGCAGGTACGACGCCAGGCCCACGCCCTCCCAGCCGACGTAAAGCCCGAGGTAGTTGTCGGCGAGCACCAGCAGCAGCATCGCGGACAGGAACAGATTGAGGTAGGCGAAAAACCGCCGCCGCTCAGGGTCTTCGGCCATGTAGCCGATGGAGTAGATGTGGATCAGCGAGCCGACACCGGTGATCAGCAGTACAAAGCACATCGACAACTGGTCGAGGTGCAGACCGAAGTCGACCTGCAGACCCGCCACCGGAACCCAACTGAACAGCGATTCGTGGATGGTGCGATGTTCGGCGTCGCGGCCGAGCATGTCGGTGAACAGCATCGCGCCGACAACGAACGCGCCGAGCGAGGCTGCGGTGCCAAGCAGGTGGCCCCAGCCGTTCGTACGCCGTCCGCCCAACAGAAGTATCGTCGCGCCTGCCAGCGGCAGGGCAATAGTGAGCCACACTGGAATCGTCATCGCACCTTAGTGTTTCAGCAGACTTGCGTCGTCGACCGAAGCCGAACGGCGGGTACGGAAGATCGTCATGATGATGGCCAGCCCCACCACGACCTCGCAGGCGGCGACCACCATGGTGAAGAAGGCCACCATTTGGCCGTCCAGGTGGCCGTGCATGCGGGAGAACGTCACAAAGGCGAGGTTGCAGGCGTTGAGCATCAGCTCGACGCACATGAACATGATGATGGCGTTGCGGCGCAACAGCACTCCGGCCGCGCCGATCGTGAACAACAGCGCGGACAGGTACAGGTAGTTGTCGGGGTTCATTTGTCGTCACCACCGCCGTTGGTCTGATCCACCGTCCGCTTTTGCAGCAGCGCACTGACGGACAGCTCTGAGACCGTTCCATCGGGAAGGCGCGCAGCCATGTCGACGGCGTTGTTGCGTGCGTAGACGCCGGGGTTGGGCAAGGTCGTCGGGTATCCGCCCGGTTGGAAGCGTTCCTCGGACAACTCGCGCTGGGTCTTGCGGCGTTCGAAGCGTTCGCGGTGGGCCAGCACCATTGCGCCGAGGGCTGCGGTGATCAACAGCGCGCCGGTCAACTCGAAGGCCCACAGGTATTCGGTGAAGATGAGGACGGCCAGGCCCTGGATATTGCCGCCGGCATTGGCTTGCTCCAGCCCGACGAATCCGCCCACCGAGACACTGCCGATCCCGGCGATGAGCAGGACGCCGAAACCGACGCCGATCGCGATGGCCGCGATGCGTTGTCCCCGAATGGTTTCGACCAGTGACTCCGAGGTGTCGACGCCGACGAGCATGAGCACGAACAGGAACAACATCATCACCGCGCCGGTGTAGACCACAATTTGCACGACGCCGAGGAACAGCGCGTCCTGCGCGATGTAGAAGACCGCAAGAACGATCATCGTGGTGGCCAGGAACATCGCCGAGTACACCGCTTTCGGTGCGGCGACGACGCCCACCGCTCCGGCGACCGCGACGGTGCCCAGCACCCAGAACAACACGGCTTCTGTGGTGGAGGTGTGGCCGGCTACGTCAGCGGCGGCTGACGCGAAGAACTCCAGCGTCACGTGGCGTCCTCGGTCACAGGCTTGATGTTGCCGCGGTAGTAGTCCTCGTCGGTGCTCCCCGGTTGCATCGGATGCGGTGGGGGCAGCATGCCGGACTTCAGCGGGGCGAGCAGTTTGTCCTTGCCCCAGATCAAGTCGGCGCGATTGTCGTCGGCCATCTCGTACTCGTTGGTCATCGTCAGAGCCCGGGTCGGGCACGCCTCGATGCACAAGCCGCACCCGATGCAGCGGAGGTAGTTGATCTGGTAGACCTGGCCATAACGCTCACCGGGAGAGAATCGTTCGTCTTCGGTGTTGTCCGCGCCCTCGACGAAGATGGCGTCCGCCGGGCAGGCCCATGCGCACAACTCGCAGCCGATGCACTTCTCCAGGCCGTCGTCGTAGCGGTTGAGTTGGTGCCTGCCGTGGTAGCGCTTGGCCACGGGGCCGGGCTTTTCCGGGTACTCCTCGGTGATTCGCTTCTTGAACATGGTGCTGAACGTGACGCCGAAACCGGCGATCGCGTCGAGGAACTTAGGCATCCGTTTTCTCCTTTGAAGTCATCTGCGTCGAGGCCATCTCCCGTGCAGCCGTGACTTTCGTGGGCATGGGTGGCACCGGGTATATGCCCGGCTCCAGCACCGGCTCGGGGATCTTCCGAATGTTTCTGGTGCGCACCGTTCTCCACAGGGCGAACAACAGCAGCAGTGCGATCACGGCTCCCACGGTGATCAGTCCCGTGGTGAGTTGGTTCCAGCCCTGGTTACGCAGGCCGCGGACGGACGACACGATCACGATCCAGACCAGCGATACCGGAATCAGGACCTTCCAGCCCAGCGCCATGAACTGGTCGTAGCGCATCCGGGGCAACGTGCCGCGCAGCCAGAAGAAGACGAACATGAAGCCCCACACCTTGGCGACGAACCACAGCAGCGGCCACCAGCCGGTGTTGGCGCCGTCCCACATGTTGATCGGCCACGGAGCGTGCCACCCGCCGAAGAACAACGTCGTCGCCAACGCCGCCACCGTGAACATGTTGACGTATTCGGCGAGCATGAACATCGCGAACTTGATCGACGAGTACTCGGTGTGGAACCCGCCGACCAGCTCACCTTCGGCTTCGGGCAGATCGAAAGGCGCGCGGTTGGTTTCGCCGACCATCGAAATCAGATAGATGAAGAACGACGGCAGCAACGGGAAGATGAACCATAGACCCTGCTGTGCGGCGACGATGCCCGAGGTCGACATCGTGCCCGCGTAGATGAAGACCGCGACAAACGACAGGGCCATGGCGACCTCGTAGGAGATCACCTGCGCGCTCGACCGAATACCACCCAACAGGGGATAGGTGGAACCGGAAGCCCAGCCCGCCAATACGATTCCGTACACCCCGATCGAAGTCGCGGCGAGAACGAACAGCACCGCCATCGGCATGTCGGTCAGCTGCAGCGCGGTTCGGTGGCCGAAGATCGACACCTCGCCGCCCATCGGGATCACGGAGAACGCGATGAACGCGGGAACCACGGAGATGACCGGCGCCGCAAGGTAGATGAACTTGTCCACACCGGCGGGGATGAGGCCCTCTTTGAGCGCCAGCTTGACGCCGTCGACCAGTGATTGCAGCAGTCCCCACGGTCCGACGCGGTTCGGCCCCGGGCGCATCTGCATGTAGCCGAGAATCTTGCGCTCGAGCAGGATCGCCACCAACAAGGACAGCATCAGGAAGACGAAGATTCCCAGGGCCTTCATCAGGATCAGCCACCACGGGTCGTGCCCGAAGAGCGTGGGGTCGGGGTAGGTCATATCGAGGCCCGCCCGATCGACACGACGGTTCCTGTCGTCACACCGAGCTGCCGGTATACCGCCGACTGGGGTGAGTTCATCGGCAGCCACACGGTGCCGTCGGGCATGTCGGTGATCAGCAGGGGCAGCGTAATCTCGCCGCGTTCTGTACGCACGGTCACCAGATCGTCGTCCGCAGCGCCGATCTCGCTCGCGGTGACCGCTGACATCCGGGTGACCGGTTGCCGGGCGGTGCCGGCCAGGTGTGGTTCGCCGTCCTGCAGGCGTCCGTCGTCGAGCAGCATGCGCCAGCCGGCCAGCACCGCGTGGCCCGTGTCGGGCTTCTCGGGCTGCGACGGCGACACCGATGGCCCGCCTGACCGTTGACCCGACCACAGTCCCAGCTGCGCCATCTCCTCACCCGCGGCAAGCGCCGTCGGCAGGTTCAGGTCGACACCGAGCTCGTCGGCGAGGAACTGCAGGACCCGCCGATCGGGGGTGGCGTTGGTCTGCAGCGCCGGCTCGAACGGGCGAATCCGGCCCTCCCAGTTGACAAACGCACCGCCCTTCTCCACGACTGGGGCCACCGGGAAGACCACGTCCGCGCGTTCGGTGACCGCGCTCTCCCGCAGCTCGAGGCTCAGCACGAACGGTGCGGCGTCGATCGCCGCCAGGGCCGCATCCGGATCGGGGAGGTCGGCCAATTCGACGCCGCCAACCAGCAGCGCGCCCAACTCGCCCTTGCGGGCCGCGGTGATGATGCCGGCGGTGTCGCGTCCGGGCGTGCTCGGCAGCTCACCGACATGCCATCCGTTGGCGGTCTGTTCGCGGGCAGTGACATCGCTGACCGGTCGACCACCGGGCAGCAGACCGGGCAGTGCCCCCGCCTCCAGCGCACCGCGCTCACCGGCCCGTCTGGGTATCCATGCCAGTCGGGCGCCGGTCGCGGCGGCCAATCTGGCTGCGGCAGAAAGCGCTCCGGGCGAGGTTGCCAGGCGCTCGCCGACCAGGATGACGGCACCCGGAAGCTTCAGCTGTGCGTCATCGGTCAGAGCGTCAAGTGCCGCGCCCTCACCGCCGGGGACCGTCGCAATCAGTTCACCGCGCATCTTGCCAAGCGATCGCGTGGCGAACGGCGCGATCGCCTTCACAACAAGTCCGTTCTTGCGGACCGCCTTACGCAACCGCAGGAACACGATCGGCGATTCCTCTTCGGGCTCCAGCCCGGCCAGCAGCACAGCGGGCGCGTTTTCGAGGTCGGCGTAGGTCACCGTCATCGGCTGGCCCGCGATGTGCGCGGCCAGGAAATCGGCCTCCTCGGCGCTGTGGGCGCGGGCACGGAAGTCGATGTCATTGGTGTCCAACACCATTCGGGCGAACTTCGAGTACGCGTACGCGTCCTCAACGGTCAGCCGTCCGCCGACCAGCACCCCCGCGTTACCGCGTGCGGCGGCGAGTGCGGTACACGCCACGTTGATGGCTTCCGACCACGAGGCCGGTCGCAGCTCGCCCTTCTCACGGACCAGGGGAGTGGTGATGCGGTCACCCTGGGTCGTGTAGTTGAACGCCCAGCGTCCCTTGTCGCAGTTCCACTCCTCGTTGACCTCCGGGTCGTCACCGGCCAATCGGCGCATGACTTTTCCGCGGCGGTGGTCGGTGCGCTGGGCGCACCCCGACGAGCAGTGTTCGCACACGCTGGGGCTGGACACCAGGTCGAACGGGCGAGCGCGGAACCGGTAGGCCGCGCCGGTGAGCGCGCCGACCGGGCATATCTGCACCGTGTTTCCGGAGTAGTACGACTGGAACGGCTCGCCGGGCGCGATGCCCACCTGTTGCAGCGCACCGCGTTCGAGCAGTTCGATGAACGGGTCGCCGGCGATTTGCTCGGAGAACCTGGTGCATCGCGCGCACAGCACGCAGCGTTCCCGATCCAGCAGCACTTCGGATGAGATGTTGATCGGTTTGGGGAACGTTCGCTTGACGTCTTCGAACCGAGTCTCGGGGCGGCCGTTGGACATCGCCTGGTTCTGCAGCGGGCATTCACCGCCTTTGTCACACACCGGGCAGTCGAGGGGATGGTTGATCAGCAGCAGTTCCATTACTCCCTGCTGGGCCTTGTCCGCAGACTCCGACGTCATCTGCGTGCGCACCACCATGTCCGGTGTGCAGGTGATGGTGCACGAGGCCATGGGCTTGCGTTGCCCCTCGACCTCGACCAGACACTGCCTGCAGGCGCCCACGGGATCGAGCAGCGGGTGGTCACAGAACCTCGGGATCTGGATGCCGATCAGTTCGGCAGCCCGAATCACCAAGGTGCCCTTGGGCACACTCACCTCGGCACCGTCGATGGTGAGGTTCACCATCTCGACGGGCGGGGCGTCGTGGGCCGGTTCGGTCACCGTCATCTAGACCCCCACCCCTTCTGTTGCCATCAGAGTCGACGCGTGCGGATCGAACGGGCAGCCGCCCGCCAGGTGCTCGTAGTACTCGTCGCGGAAGAACTTGATCGACGACAGGATCGGTGCGGCCGCACCGTCACCCAACGCACAGAACGACTTTCCGTTGATGTTGTCGGCGATGTCGAGCAGCTTGTCGATGTCGGCCTCGGTGCCCGCTCCGGTCTCCAGGCGCGCGTAGATCTGCGCCAACCAGTACGTGCCTTCCCGGCACGGTGTGCACTTACCGCACGATTCATGTGCGTAGAACTGCGTCCAACGGCGCACCGCGCGGACCACACAGGTAGTTTCGTCGAACACCTGCAGTGCCTTGGTGCCGAGCATTGTTCCGACCCCCGCCATGCCTTCGTAATCCAATGGCACGTCGAGGTGTTCGTCGGTCAGAAGCGGTGTGGACGAGCCGCCGGGCGTCCAGAACTTCAGCTTGTGGCCGGCCCTGATTCCGCCGGAATAATCGAGCAGTTCGCGCATCGTGATGCCCAGTGGCGCCTCGTACTGTCCGGGCGTGGTGACGTGACCCGACAGCGAATACAGCGTGAAGCCGGGTGATTTTTCCGTGCCCATCGACCGGAACCAGTCCACACCGTTGAGCAGCACGGGTGGCACGCTGGCGATGGATTCGACATTGTTGACCACCGTCGGAGAGGCGTACAGGCCGGCGACTGCGGGAAACGGCGGGCGTAGGCGCGGCTGTCCGCGACGGCCTTCCAGGGAGTCCAGCAGCGCCGTCTCCTCACCGCAGATGTAGGCGCCCGCGCCGGCATGCACGATCAGTTCCAGGTCGAAGCCCGAGCCCAGAATGTCGGTGCCCAGATAGCCCGCGTCGTATGCCTCGGCGACCGCCGCCTGCAGCCGCCGCAGCACCGGCAACACCTCGCCGCGGACGTAGATGAACGCATGGTGCGCCCGGATCGCATACGCGGCGATGATGACACCCTCCACCAGAAAGTGCGGGGTGGTCAGCATCAACGGAATGTCTTTACAAGTACCGGGCTCGGACTCGTCGGCGTTGACGACGAGGTAGTGCGGCTTGGCGCCGGCGCCGGTGTCGTCCTGCGGAATGAACGACCACTTGGTACCTGTCGGGAAGCCTGCACCACCGCGCCCGCGCAGACCCGAATCCTTCACGGTCGCGATCAGGTCGTCGGGGTCCATGGCGAGCGCGCGTTCGAGCGCGACGTAGCCGTCATGACGACGGTAGGTCTCCATCGACCAGGGCTCCGGCTCGTCCCAGAACCGGCTCAACACGGGCGTTAGTGGCGTCATGTGTTCGAATCCGTTGCCTTCGGGTCGGTTTCGGGTTCCTTCGGCTCTGCCGGTATGTTCGCCGACGGACCCGGTGCGGGTTGGTTCTTGGTCGCCTCGGCGGCGACCTTCTCGTCGTCGGGGCCGCTGTGCGAATCCGTCACTGCGTCGGCCGCCGGTGCCTCCATGCCGCGCTCCTTGGCGATCCGCAATCCGGCGAGGGTGGCGTCCCCGGTCGGGGTCTGCGCGGCTGCCGCTTCCGGATCCGGGAGGCCTGCAAGGACTCTCGCGGTCTCCTTGAAAGTGCACAGCGGCGCGCCGCGGGTCGGGATGGGCGGTTGGCCCTCGCGCAATCCGTCGACGAGGTCGCGGGCCGACGACGGTGTCTGGTTGTCGAAAAACTCCCAGTTGACCATCACTACCGGCGCGTAGTCGCATGCGGCGTTGCACTCAATATGCTCGAGAGTGACCCGGCCATCCTCGGTTGTCTCGCCGGCGTGAACGCCCAGATGATCTTGCAGCGCTTCGAGAATCGCATCTCCACCCATGATTGCGCAGAGTGTGTTGGTGCACACGCCGACCAGGTATTCACCGGTCGGTGTGCGGCGGTACATCGAGTAGAACGTGGCGACCGCTGTCACTTCGGCGTCGGTCAGCCCCAACTTCTTGGCGCAGAACGCGATACCTGCGGGTGTCAGACATCCGTCCTCGGACTGGACGAGGTGCAGCAACGGCAGCAATGCCGAGCGAGGGTGCGGATACTTGGCGATGACCTTGTCGGCGTCGGCCGTCAGTCGCGCGGTCACCTCGGCCGGGTATGTCTTGGCGCCACGGATCGGTGGGCCGGGCTCATCGGGACGCTGACCAAGCTCGAGGAACACAGTCACCTGTCCACGCCTCCCATTACCGGGTCGATCGAAGCCACCGCGGTGATGGCGTCGGCGACCATGCCGCCCTCGCACATCGCCGCCACGGCCTGCAGGTTGTTGAACGAAGGATCCCGGTAGTGCACGCGGTACGGGCGGGTGCCGCCGTCGGAAACCATGTGCACGCCGAGTTCACCGCGCGGCGACTCGACCGCGACGTAGACCTGCCCCGCGGGGACCCGGATCCCCTCAGTGACGAGCTTGAAGTGGTGAATCAGCCCCTCCATCGAGTGGCCCATGATCTTGGCGATGTGTTCGGGGGAGTTGCCGAGTCCGTCGGGCCCGAGTTTCAGATCGGCGGGCCACGCCAACTTCTTGTCCTGGATCATCACGGGTCCGGGAGTCGGCACATCGAGGCGTTCGACGCACTGCTCGATGATCTTCAACGACTCGTGCATCTCCTTGACCCTGATCAGGTAGCGGCCATACGAGTCGCAGGCGTCGTCGGTGATCACGTCGAAGTCGTAGGTCTCATACCCGCAGTAGGGCTGCGACTTACGCAGGTCGTGGGGCAGGCCCGTGGAGCGCAGGCAGGGGCCGGTGATGCCCAGCGCCATGCACCCCGTCAGGTCTAGATAGCCGATGCCCTGGGTGCGCGCCTTCCAGATGTAGTTCTCGCTCAGCAGGTCCTCGAGGTCCTTGAGCCTCTTGGGCATCAGCTTGAGCATGTCGCGGATCTCCGGGATGGCCTCGTCCGGCAGGTCCATCGCCACGCCGCCGGGCCGGATGTAGGCATTGTTCATCCGGAGCCCGGTGATGGTCTCGAAGATCGACAGGATCTGCTCGCGTTCGCGGAACCCGTAGAACATCGCGCCCATGGAACCCAGCTCCATGCCGCCGGTGGCCAGGGCGACCAGGTGTGAGGAAATCCGGTTGAGTTCCATCATCATCACGCGAATGACGCTGGCGCGCTCGGGGATGTCATCGGTGACGCCGAGTAGCTTCTCCACCCCGAGGCAGTACACCGTCTCGTTGAAAAGCGGTGAGAGGTAGTCCATCCGAGTTACGAAGGTGACACCCTGCGTCCAGGTGCGGAACTCGAGGTTCTTCTCAATGCCGGTGTGTAGATACCCAATGCCACAACGGATCTCGACGATCGTCTCGCCTTCGATCTCGAGGATCAGTCGCAGCACTCCATGGGTGGACGGGTGCTGCGGGCCCATGTTGACGACGATGCGTTCTCCGGCGTGCGAAGCCGCGCTCTGCTTTGCGGCCTCGACAACCTGGTCCCAGTCCTGGCCGCCGACGACGACAACTGTTTCGGTACCGCCCGATTTAGAAGGGTTGGGCGGGGTGGGGGATGTGCTCATCAGTTGTACGACCTCCGCTGATCGGGCGGCGGGATCTCGGCGCCGTGGTACTCGACCGGGATACCGCCCAACGGGTAGTCCTTGCGTTGCGGGTGTCCTACCCAGTCATCGGGCATCTCGATACGCGTCAGGGCGGGATGGCCGTCGAAGATGATGCCGAAGAAGTCGTAGGTTTCGCGCTCGTGCCAGTCGACGGTCGGATAGACCGCGTACAACGAGGGGATGTGCGGGTCGTCGTCGGGTGTGGCGACTTCCACGCGGATCCGGCGGTTGTGGGTGATCGACAGCAGGGGGTACGCCGCGTGCAGCTCACGGCCGCTGTCGTCGGGATAGTGCACGCCGCTGACTCCGAGGCACAGCTCGAATCGCAGACCGGGATCGTCACGCAGGGCTTGCGCCACCGCGGGTAGCTCCTCGCGCCGAACTTCGAGCGTCAGCTCGTCGCGGAAGACCACCACCCGCTCGATCGACGCGGCGTAGCCGTCCTCGCCGAGTACCGCGGCCAGCGTGTCGACGACCTCGTCGAAATAGCCGCCGTAGGGGCGTGGTGAACTGCCTGGCAGCGCGACCGGACGGACCAGACGGCCGTAGCCCGACGTATCGCCGGAGCCACTGGCCCCGAACATGCCGCGGCGTACCCCGATGACCTCGGGCGGTTCGATATTTGCCTGCTGACCAGTGTTCTCAGTCGAGGTTGTTTGCTCTTCGCCGGGGCTCATCACCGCAGCAAACCCTTGAGCTCGATGGTCGGTGTGACCGATAGTGCGGCCTTCTCAGCTTCGCGGATCGCCTCCTCGCGGTGAACGCCGAGCGGCATCTCCTGAATCTTGTCGTGCAGCTTGAGGATTGCGTGCAGCAGCATCTCGGGCCGAGGCGGGCATCCGGGTAGGTAGATGTCGACCGGGACGACGTGGTCGACGCCCTGCACGATCGCGTAGTTATTGAACATGCCTCCTGAGGAGGCGCACACACCCATCGCCAGCACCCATTTAGGCTCGGCCATCTGGTCGTAGATCTGGCGGAGCACCGGCGCCATTTTCTGGCTCACGCGACCTGCGACGATCATCAGGTCGGCCTGCCGTGGTGTCGCCGAGAATCGCTCCATGCCGAATCGCGAGATGTCGAAGCGCGGACCCGCCGTCGCCATCATCTCGATCGCGCAGCAGGCGAGCCCGAAGGTCGCGGGCCACAGCGAGCCCTTCCGGATATAGCCGGCGACCTGCTCGACCGTCGAAAGCAGAATCCCGCCGGGCAGCTTCTCTTCTAGTCCCATGCCAGGCCTCCTCTACGCCAGACGTACGCGTAGGCGACGAACACCACCACCATGAAGAGAAGCATCTCTACCAGCGCGAACAGTCCGAGATTGTCGAATGCGACGGCCCACGGATACAGGAAAACGATCTCGATGTCGAAGATGATGAACAACATCGCGGTCAGGTAGTACTTGATCGGGAACCGCTGGCCTGCCGAGTGAGCGCTGGCCAGTTCAGGGACCGGCTCAATGCCGCACTCGTAGGCCTCGAGTTTGGAGTGGTTGTAGCGCCTCGGGCCGATCAGCAGCGCAATGCCGACCGAGCCGATCGCGAACGCCGCCGCGATGGCGCCGAGCACCAGTATTGGGGTGTACAAATCCATGCCGAGCAAACGCTCCCTCGTGGGCTGTCGATGTGAGCTTACCCACACCCTAGCGGGCCCAGCGATGAGCGCCACACCTTGGGGTTAGTATGGCTAAGATCACACATCTGCTACGTCGGCGTGTCCTTAATGAGCATGGGCGACAGCGGTTTTGGTGGTTCCAGTTATTGCACGGGTGTGCGCAGTAGCGACACCACCGCGTCGCCGAGCCGAATCGGGTCGATCGGGTGGGGTACCGCAGCCTCGGCGCGCGACCAGTTGGCTAGCCAACGGTCATCGGGTCGTCCGGTGAGGACGAGCACAGGCGGGCAGTCGGCGATCTCGTCCTTGAGCTGTTTGGCGATTCCCATGCCGCCCACGGGGCTGGCCTCTCCGTCGAGGATCACCAGATCGAAACCGCCCTTGTCCATCTGCACAATCACCATCGGACCGGTAGCGATCTCGACGTATGTCAGCTCGGGCAGATCCGGGTGCACGCGCTTGCCGAGCGCGAGCTGCACCTGTTCTCGGGTCCTGGGATTGTCGCTGTAGACGAGGACCCGAAGCGGCGATGGCTCGACCATGCGCCCGATCGTACGGCCTAGCCCGCGCGCCGGAACACGATGTCGCCCGAGATCGTCACGTTGTCGCCGATCATCCCCATCATGTTGCCGTCGACGCCGAAGTCCTGGCGGTTGATCGTCGCCTGTGTCGACAGCCGCATTCCGCCGTCGCCGACCGGCGCCACTTTCGCCTTGAGCTCCAGCGGCTTTGTCGTGTCCTTGATGGTCACTTGTGCACGCAGACTGACGGTGTCGACGTCGACAGCGTCCGCGCCGGTGACCACCACGCTGATGTCCGGGAACTTCTCGGCCTCGAAGAAATCAGCGGAGCGCAGGTGGTCGTCCCGCTTTCCCATTCCGGTGCGCAGCGATGCGGCCTTGACATCGATGCGGCCGAAAACCGTTTGGGGGGCGGTGACTTGGCCGTCGCCGCTGAACTCGGTGAAGCGGACTTTCACCGGCATTGCGCCCCAGAAGGACTTGCTCTTCGCCTCGATGGCGGATTGATCGGCGACGGCCGTCCACGCCCCGGCCGAAGCTGGATCGCTGAAAAATTCGCTGAGGCTTGCCATGTCGTCTCCTGTCAGTTCGTCGAATCTAGCAGTGGGGCCATTTCCGCCGGGTCGAAGTACTCGTCGATGCGGGTGATCAGCCCGTCGGTGCCCACCTTGATAACGATGCAGACGCGCATTTTGATCGATCCGCCGTTGCTGCCGTTGGCGTGCAGGATGTGCTGCTGCACGAAACCGCCGTCAAAGAACTGTCGGTCGAGGATCTCATAGCGGCGATCGATGGTCGCATTGATGAACCAGTCGATGACCTTTGAGGCGCGCTCTTTCGCGCTGTCCCTGGTGTCGCCCGAGTGCCAGACCAGCACGTCGTCGTCGAACAGCTGCTTCACCGTGGCGATGTCACTGGCTGCGATCGCGCCGAACAGTTGATCGGCGACGTCGACGATCGAGCCGGAATCCGTGCTGGCCATTCTTGATCTCCTTGACCTAAAGCCAGGTTGAGGTAGAACCCTGGGTTTCATGGATTCCACCCCAACCTTCTCCCGATTTGACGACGCCTACAAGACCCGCACCGCGCCGTGGGTGATCGGCGAGCCGCAGCCCGCGATCGTCGGCCTCGAGCGTGCAGGCCTGGTACGTGGCAAAGTGCTCGACGCCGGTTGCGGAACCGGTGAGCACACGATCCTGCTTACCCGGTTGGGCTACGACGTAGTCGGAGTGGACGCTGCGCCGACCGCGATCGAGCAGGCCCGCGAGAACGCGGCCACCAAGGGGGTCGACGCCCGCTTCGAAGTCGCTGACGCGCTGAACCTCGGTGTCGAGCCGCGCTAGGACACGATCGTCGACAGCGCGCTGATTCACATTTTCGATGACGCAGATCGGGCCAGATACGTCGCAGGCCTGCATGCCGTATGCGTGCCCGACGCGGTGGTGCACGTGCTCGCGTTGTCCGACAAGGGCCGCGGATTCGGGCCTGAGGTCAGTGAGGCGACGATCCGCGAGGCGTTCAGCGACGGCTGGGCGCTGGAGGCGCTCGATGAAACCACCTACCGCGGTGTCGTCCAGGAGCCGCAGGCCGAGGCCATCGGGCTGCCGCAAGGAACGGTGGTCGATGAGCCGGCCTGGCTCGTCCGCGCCCGCCGCCTCTGAGCGAATTCGGCGCGCGTATCGCCCGTGAAGGTCGGTTTCCGCGCCCGATTCACTCGGCATAGCCGGGGTGAGCGACATCGAGGCGGCGCCGCACGATCGTGCGCAGGGCCGCCAATACGTCCGCGCCACGGTCGTCGAGATCGCCGGCGCGGATGGCCATTGCGAGCTCGTTTTCGTCGCCGTAGCCCAGACCATCAAGAGCCGAGGTGACGTCGGCGGTGGACCCGTCGAGCAGTTCGCGTTCGACGATGCGCAACACGTTCGAGGCGACGCGCGCGTGGAAGTTGACCGGGCCTTCAATCGCCTCGCGCACCTCGTTGTCGAGAAAATCGGCGACGGCCGCGATCAGTTCGGCAGCCGTCGGCCGTCCGTAGAGCCCGGTCATCGGGGACCACCTCCCGTCAGCAGATCCAGAACGTCCCATTCGGTTTCGGCGACGCGGCGACCGATCGCGGCCAACTCGACCGAGGGTGTCTGGCCCGACAGATGCCGTTCGGCCTGGAATCGGCAGATCACACCCCACCGCAGCGTGGCGACGGTCAGCCACCAGCGGAACACGTCGCGATCGAGCTCGGTGCCGGCCGCCGATTCGTAGGCAGACAGGAAACTTTCGATGCTGCCCAGCCCACCCGCACCCAGGTCTTCGGGTGCGCCGAAGCGCCACGCCCGGATGCAGAACCAGGCCAAGTCCTCGTACACCTCGCCGGTGTACACCAGCTCCCAGTCCAGGACCGCCGCCAGCCCGCTCTCGTCGACGATCAGATTGCCCATCCGAAAGTCACCGTGCACGAGCACGTGCGGTGACGGCGACGGGCGATTCGCGGCCAGCCAGCGAAACGCCCATTCGAACGTCGCTGTGGTGTCACCCATTTCGTCGAGCCGGTCGCGCCATTCGCTGAGCTGGTCGGACTCGCTCAGGCCCAAGTCGGCGGGATCGGCGCGGTGGATGTCCGCCAGCGCCTGCGCGCACTGGCGAAGCAACTGGTCACGGCCCGCGTCGTCGAGCGTTCGGTAGATCCGCCTGACGATCGTCTCTCCGGCGATCGCATTGCAGATCAGGTACGGATTACCCAGTGCAGCAGCGGAATTGGCGGCAGTCACGATCTGGGGGACAGGAGCGCCTGCGGCGGCCGCACGCTGCTGCACAGCGGCCTCCAACTCCATGCTCGCGTGCACATCGTCCGGCGGTCCGGTGCGAAGTATCAGCGCTTGCCGCTCATCGGTGACGGCGTCGAACGCCCACGTGGTCCTGCTCGCCCCGCCGGTCAACGCCCGCAGGTTCTCGACGACGACACCGTCGCCCAGCGCGGGGCGGAGCACTGCCTCGAGCCGGTCCTTCACCTGCGCCCGAATCCGAAGAGCCGCTGGGCCACCCGTCGGATCTGGATCTCCTCGGCGCCCTCGGTGATGCGGTAGCGGCGGTGGTGTCGGTAGATGTGCTCGAACGGTTGGTGACGGCTATAGCCGACACCACCGAACACCTGCATTGCGCGGTCGGCGGCGTCGCAGACCAGCCGATTGGCCCGGTAGTTGGCCATCGACACCTTGTCGGAGACCTCCATGTGGTGGTTGCGGTCCAACTCCGCGGCGGCGAATCGCACCAGCAACCGCACCATCTGTGCCTCGGTCTGCAATTCGACCAGCGGCCACTGCACGGCCTGGTTCACCGCCAGTGGCTTGCCGAATACCTTGCGTTCGTTCGCGTATTCGACGGCGCGGTCGATGCAGTACTGGGCCGCACCGAGGCTGCTGGCGGCCTGCCGAATCCTGTTCTCGTGCAGGAAGGTCTGGCCGACTTCGAGGCCGCGGTCCAGTTCGCCGAGCACCGCGTCGGCCGGTACCCGGACATCTTTCAGCTCGACCTCACCGTGGTCAGTCGGCATGTTGAACGTCCACCAGTAGTACGGCACCGTGAATCCGGGTGTGTCGGTCGGCACCAGGAACGCCGTGATGCCGCGGGCCTGGCCCGGCTCACCGGAGGTGCGGGCGAAGACGAGGTCGTGAGTGGCGCGGTGCACGCCGGTGTTGAACCGTTTGGCGCCGTTGATGACCCACTCGTCGCCGTCTCGCACAGCCGTGGTCTCCAGCCAGGTGGCGTCGGACCCGTGGTTGGGCTCGGTCAGCCCGAACGCCATCGACCGTTTGCCGGTCAGCATGGCCTCGATCCAGTCGGCCTTCTGAACGTCGGTGCCGAACCGGTCCATCATGATGACCTGGGGAAAGTTCCCGACGATCGACGATTCGTCCTGCAGGTCGTTGTGCAATCCGAGTCCCTTCTGCGCCAGATGTTCCCGGATGACAGCCATGTCGATGTTGCTTCCGTCCCGGCCACCGAACTGCGACGGCAGACCGTAGCGCAGCCAGCCTGCAGCATCAGCGCGCCTGCGCATCTCACCCAGCAGGTCTTCCCACTCCCGGCGCGGAATGCCGTCGTTGTCCCAGTCCGTGCGGGCGTACTCGCGGCGCTGGTCGAAGTACTGCATGTTTTCGCGTTCCAGCGGCTTTATCTCGTCCTCGATGAATGCGTCCATCTCGGCAAGCAGGCCCGGAAGATGCTCCGGGAGGGTGAAATCCACTGTTTCTCCTTTGACGTCCTGGCTCTAGAACCCGTAGAGCGTCTTCTTCCAGATCCTCGACAGCGTGGCGATCGCGTCCTCGTCCCCGATCTCAAGCCCGAGCCCGAGACCGGATGTGCCGACGAATACGGTGGTGAAGTTCTCGAACAGCAGCGCGATCGCCGCCGCGGTGTGTTCGGGATCCAGTTCGGAACCGTAGCCCTGTTCCTGGGCTCGGCGCACGGAGGCGGCGACGATATCGATGCCGAAGCGCCGGAACTCGTTCTGCACAGCGGCGAAACGCGGCTGTGTCGCCGCCAGTTGGGCGACCGCGATCATGATGCCGATGTTCTGCTTGAACATGTTCCAGTAGCCGGTGACCACGGCGCGGAAGAACGTGTCGTCCTCCGGTGAGTCCGGCAGGTGCACGCTCAACCCCGACGGTGCGACCACCTCGTGCAGGAAGGACTGGGCGAGTGCGGCCAGCAGATCTTCCTTGTCGGCGAAATAGCGGTAGAACGACGCGGGCGACTTCCCGGCCGCCGACGTGATGTCACCCAGCGTGGTGCCGTGAAAGCCGCGCTCGGCGAAGAGTTTCCGGGCGGCCTGTTCGAGGGCCTCCCTGGTCTGGCGGCCCTTGGCGCTCAGCGTCTCGACGGGCACGGTCAGGTGTCGAGTATTCGGTCGCCGGCACGCAGCAGCGAGCTCGGTAGGCCGTGCCCGACGGCAACCTGCGCGATGCGGGCGGCGGCGATGGCGGCCTGCAGGTCGATGTCGACTCCAATCCCGCTGTCCCGTAACAGGTACACCAGATCTTCTGTGGCGATGTTGCCGCTGGCGCCCGGCGCGAACGGGCAGCCACCGAGACCGCCGATCGAAGCGTCAAGACGGGTGATACCGGCGGCGACTGCGGCGTACGCGCTGGCCAGGCCGGCGCCACGGGTGTTGTGGAAGTGGGCCCCGAGCGGGATGTCGCCGATCTGGGGGCGAACCAGCGCGACGAGGTCGCTGACTCGCCGCGGCGTGGTGGTGCCGATGGTGTCGGCGATCGCCAGGCGGTCGGCGCCGTTGATGCAGGCCGCAGCCACGATGTCCAGGACGCGTTGCGGTGGCGTCGGGCCGTCGAAGGGGCAGTCCCACGCGGTGGCGATGATGACCTCGACGCTCACGCCGCTGTCATGGGCGATCGCGACGATCTCGGGTATCTGTGCGGTGGCTTCCGCGGTGGTGCGTCCCACGTTGGCGCGGCTGTGACCGTCGGCAGCCGACACCACATACTCGATCGAGTGCAGGCCCGCGGCGATCGCGCGTTTGGCACCGTTGGGACTGGCCACCAGCGCCGAGAACTCGATGCCGGGAAAATTGTGCAGCTCGGCGGCGAGTTCGGCCGCGTCGGCCAGCGCTGGCACCTTCGACGGCGAGACGAAGGCCGTCGCCTCCATCTCCCGCACCCCGGTGGCGGCGACGGCGGCGAGCAGTTCGAGCTTGGCCGACAACGGGATCGGGTCCTCGATCTGCAGTCCGTCGCGCAGCGAAACGTCGCGAATGTCGACATGTGTCGGTAGTGCGGTCATAGGACGCCCTCCTCACGCAACTCGGCCAGCTCGGCATCGTTGCGACCGAGCAGGCCGCCGTAGATCTCGTCGTTGTGCTGGCCGGGCCGGGCTGACCCGGCGCTGCGGATGGTCCCCGGCGTGTCCGAAAGCACCGGTACCACTCCGGGGCCCTTGACGTTTCGTCCGATGCGTTCGTCCCAGTGGTCGGCGATCATCCCGCGGGCCTGCAGCTGTGCATCCTCGACGACTTCGGCGACGGTGTTGATCGGTCCGCTGATCACCCCGGCCTCCGAGAGGGTGGCGATGATGTCGGCGGGCTGGCGGGTGGCCGCCCAGTCGCCGATGATCTTGTCGAGCTCGTCTTGATTGCGTCCGCGGGCAACATGATTGACGAACCGGTCGTCGGTGGCGAGCTCGGGCTGTCCCATCGCGGCACACAGTCTGCGGAACACGGTGTCCTGATTGGCCGCGATGACGACCCAGCTGCCGTCGGCGGTCGGGTAGATGTTGGACGGGGCGATGCCCTCCAGGCGGGTACCGGACGGCCCGCGGACGACGCCGCCCACGTCGTAGTCTGGAATCGTGGATTCCTGTACCGCCAAACAGGATTCGGTGAGCGCCGCGTCGACCACCTGACCCTCGCCGGTAACTGAGCGCCGATAGAGCGCGGCCAGTGCGCCCTGGGCGGCGAACATCCCGGCCAGGCTGTCGCCGAGCGACAGTGCCAGTCGCGGGGGAGGTCCGCCGGGGAACCCGTTCATATGGCGTAGGCCGCTGGCCGCCTCGGCGACCGAGGCGTAACCGGCCTTGTGCGCTTCGGGTCCGGTCTGCCCGTATCCCGAAACCCGCACCAGGATGATGCCCTTGTTGCGTTGATGCAGCACGTCATAGCCGAGGCCCCACTTCTCCAGCGTCCCGGGACGGAAGTTCTCCACGATGATGTCGGAGCGCTCGACGAGGTCTAGGAATAGGGCGCGGCCACCTTCCATTCGTAGATTCAGCGTGACCGCTTTCTTGTTGCGCGCGTGCACCGTCCAGAAGAAGTGGTGGCCGTCGAGCTCGGCCTGGCCCCACGTACGCAACGGGTCCGGCGCTCCCGGCGGTTCGATCTTGATGACCTCCGCACCCATGTCGCCGAGCAGCCGACCCGCGAACGGCCCGGAGATCAGCGTGCCGACCTCGATCACCCTGATGCCGTCAAGCGGCCCGGTGACACTCACTTCGAGAACTCGTGCCTGTGCAGCCAGTCCGTGCAGATGCCAACGGCCTCGCGCAGCGTGCCGCGCTGGTCTGGCCCGGAGTAGTAGTGGTTGGCACCGGTGATCTCGTACATCTCCTTGTCAGGATGCCCGATCGCGTCGAACAGTCGCCGCGTGTGGCTGGGTGTGCACGCATCATCGGCCAGGTTGCCGATGACCAAAGCGGGCACCGCGATGTCGGGGCCGGCGCGCACTGCGTCCCCGTTGGCGTCGTCATAGCTCCACTGCGACAGCCAGCTGCGCAGCGTGCAAAATCGGGCCAGGCCGACGGGGCTGTTGTTCACCACCGCAGGATCGCCCAGATAGCACTGTCCCGGGGTGCGATCGTTCGGATCGACGGTCGGGTCGAGCCAGCGCGGATCGGCCATGGTGCCGTGTACGACGAACGCGAACTCGTCCTCGGGGCGGCCGTCAGCGGCCAGTTTCGCCAGTTTGCCTTTGACCCACTTGGTGATTCGGCGATTACGGTCGATCTGAGCCGCACGGTAGCGCTCCAGGAACTCGGCGGAGTATGGCGGCTGGTTCGGGTTGTCCGGGTTGTACAAGTCCAACTCGGGGTCCCGCTTCGACGGGTGGGACTCGTCGAGAATCGACGCGTCCAACCACTCGGTCATCGTGCCGTGGCGGCTGACGTGCGCGGCGAGCAGCATGATGCCGTCGGCTGGGATCAGGCCGAGCTTGGTGAGGTCGGGGCCATCACCGGACGGGCTGGCCGTCACGGTCGGGTTCTGGGCCTGCTGCTGGTAGAACACCGACAGCGAGCCGCCGCCGCTCCAGCCTGCGAGGACCACCTTCGAATAGCCCAGCCGATTCTTCGCATCCTTGATGCACTCGCCGAGATCCTCGACCACCTTCTCCATCAGCAGAGCAGAGTCGGTGCCGCGGAAGCGGCTGTTGCAGTAGATGACGTGATGTCCCGCGCGGGCAAGCGCGTTCATCATCGGTAGATACGCCCCGCCACCGATGGGATGCATGAACACCAGCACCGTATCTGATGTCGCCGCCGGGGCGGCTCCGGCGGCAGACGGCTCTGGGCCCTTTGGCCGCAGCAGGTGGCTTTCGAGTACGACGAGTTCGGCGACGCCGCCGTACACGTCGCGAACGCCTGAAGTGTTCTGGTAGGCAACCAGATACGGGATACGGTCGTACTCGTACTTGACGGCGGTGGTCACTAGTGCTGCCCCAGATCGCTCGCCAATACCTCTTCGGATGGGACGAGCCTGCGCCGGGTGTCGATCGCGATCACCGACCAGTCGACCTTGTCGTAGTCGTCGAACTTGCGCCGCGCTCGCTCGCGGGCCTTCTCCGGGGCCCCGTGGTGAACCCCTTGTGGCGCATGGGATACCAGGCCGGGAGGCATCGGAATGCCGTACAGCGATCCGCCGTGGAAGAACGCGATCTCATCGAAGTCGACGTTGCGGTGATACCAGGGTGTGCGCTCGGTGCCGGGCACTCCCTCGGCGGGCTTGGGCAGGAAGTTCATCACGTAGACGCCGGTCGCCTCCATGAAAAGGTGCACAGTCGGCGGCAGATGCACGCTGTTCGAGGTGACCACATTGTAATCCTCGATGTTGAAGGTGAAGGCGAAGTTGTCGCCGCGCCAACCCTCCACGTCGAGCGGATTGTGTTGGTAGTAAAGGGTTGTCGGACCCCCTTCATGGATCAGCCGGACCTCGTACTCGTCGCGGCCGTCATCGTCGACGGGACTGGCCTCGGGAATGACGGCTTGCGACGGGTCGAATGGGAAATGGCGTCCCAGGTAACCCGGCGCCGGCACCCGAAACTCGTCGGTGGCCTGGATCATCAGCAGCGTGGACTCTTCGTCGGGCACCTGGCGGAAGGTGCACGCCTTGGGGATATAGACCCAGTCGCCCTCGCGGTAGCGCAGTGGCCCGAACTCCGTCTCCAGCAGGCCCGAGCCCCTGTGCGCAAAGCTGAGCAGGTCTCCGTCGACGTAGCGGACGAAGAACGGCATCGCTTCGGTGCGCCTCGACAACATGACTAGGCAGTCGGCATTGCTGAACATCAGCAGCGGACCGCCCGCGGCGTCGCTGGCATCGCTGGGTTTGAGCTCCGAGGACAGCACGTCGACGGGCCGCAACGGGCCGACGGAGCGGTATGCCGTCGGGTCATTGCGGCGATACATGTTCGCGGTGCGGCCGGTGAACCCGCCGCGCCCGAGTTCGTCGTCCTTCAGGCCCTCCAGGTCGGCATGCAGACGCCGGGGAGTGCGGCCTTTTCGCAGGTGAACAAAGGATTCCATGGCGTCTCCGTCGACAAATTGGCCATCCAGGCTGAGGCTAAACTAAAAGTGATATTAGTTTTACTTTTGGGCTGAGGTCAACCCTTCAGATCCACCCGAATGCTCAGCAGATTGGTTCCGAAGGTCCGCACGCCGAAGCTGTTGAACTGCGGCAGCGAGTGCAACCGCGCGTGCGGATCGTCCTCCGGTACCAGGTGGGCCGTGCCGCTGTGCCACTTGCCATTCAGCCTGACGCGGACCTTCGGATCGGCCTGGATGTTCTTCACGTACTGCGACTTGTCGCCGAACTCCGAGACGAACCAGAACTGATCACCCTCGCGGCGTCCGCCAAGTGGGGTCCGGCGGGGCTCCCCGGACTTGCGCCCGGTCGTCTCCAGCAGCGTCTGGAACGGCATCAACCGCATCATTCGGTTCGCCACGTTCTTGTGGAAGCCCTTCGTGATCTGATCGCGTAGATCGGCCATAGTTCCCCTTCCCTAGACCATTGCGGTGCGTGAGACCTTCATACCCAGTGTGAGCGCTCCGGCGAGTTCGCGACTGGTGTCGTAGTCGAACACCACGTGACCGGCAAGGACATCGACGTCACGTTTGATGCGTTGCAGCGGGTTATCGGCAAAGTGCACGCTGGCGCCCGCTGCTTCGAGCAGGTTGGCGATCACGATCCGCGATTCGTGCACGATGTGCGCGGCCGCCAGGCGCGCCTCGGCGCGCACCGGCCGGGGCACGGGTTCGCCTGAGGCGACGACGGTTTCAATGTCGGCGACGGTGTTCGCGAGCAGCCCGCGCAGGGCACGCAGTCGGACTCGTGCCTCGCCGAGCCGAGCCTGTGCGAGCGGTTTGTCCTTCTGTGCAACGCCCTCGTACGCGAGGATGCGTTCGCCGAGCCGGTCGGCGAAGATCTCGGCGACGCGCTCGGCGCTGCCCAGCGCAGGCATCGCCGCCAGAAGCGACAGTGCGGGGACCATCGGCCATCGGTAGGTGTCGGCGTCGTGCAGGCCGGCACCCGGCGCGGTGCCGGAATAGATGTCGGCAACCCGGACAAGGCGGTGCTGCGGGACGAATGCATCGGTGATGACGACGTCATTGGATCCGGTTGCCCGCATGCCGTCGGTGTGCCAGACGTCCTCGATGTGGGCGTCCTCAATGGGCAGCAGTGCCAATGCCGGATAAATGGCAGCCGGATCTTCCTCGGGGCCGCACAGCGCGCCCACCATGATCCAGTTGCCGTCCATCACGCCCGTCGCCCACGACCACCGGCCAGTCAGCCGAATGCCGTCGCCCGACGGGACCCCTCGACCCGTCGGGGCTAGGGGCGCGGGCGCGAGGAACGGACGCGTTGCAAACGCCTCCTCCTGGGCACGCTCGTCGAACAGGGCAAGCATCCAGTTGTGCAGCGCGTAGAAGCCGATGGTCCACGCGCTTGACGCGCAGCCGTGCGCCATCCGCCGGACCGGGTCGAGGATTGCGGAAAATTCGGCTTGTTGACCGCCGAAACGGGCAGGCTTCAGCAGGTCGGTGAAGCCTGACGCGGTGAGGTCGGCGACGGTTTCGGCAGGCAGTCGGCGGATCTGCTCGGCTTCCTGCGCACGGTCGGCGAGCCGGGCCACAAACTCCGGAGTGATGGCCGGGCTGGCCGAGACCGCGGTCATAGCGGCGACGCTACCATACTATTTAGTACGGAAACCGGGCTGCCTGACCAGCCGAGACTGCGCACAGATCGCGATTTGGCTCGATTCACGATCTGTACGCAGTATCGACGGAAATCAGTGCGTCAGCATGATGTCCAGGAACCGTTCCCGCCGCGCCGCATCCCGGGCGCTGGGCTGCGGCCCGGACAGATGCAGGAACCCGATTCCGACCGCAAACGTCGCGGTCGCGCGCAGATCGGCCTCCTCGGCATCGAACCCATAGTCCAGAAATGCCTGCCGGACGGCGAGCAGTACACGGCGGTCCGCGGCGCGCACACTCGCGGCGACGGCCTCGTCGGTGCGTGCCCACTCACGCATGGCGCGCTCGAGCGTCCAGTGACGAGCGTCCACGAGGGTCGTCATCATTTGCGAGAGCCGCTCCCTCGGCGGGACGTCCGTGTACGTGCCGAAGTGGCTCCGTTCCTCGTCCCGCGAGGCGCCCCACGCGTCGACGAGCGCAATGCGATAGCTGGCGATATCGGCGAAATGCCAGTAAAAGCTGCCTTTGGTCACCCCGAGACGGCTGCACAGCCGGTCCACCTTGAGCGATTTGATGCCTTCTTCGGCAAGGACCTCATAGCCCGCCTGGATCCAGTCATCCACGGCCAGGCGGGTGGCGCGGGCCTTTGCCATGCCCAGCAGCCTACGGTGCGAAGGGGCGGTCACACAGACGCGAACGCCAGGCGCGATGTTCACAGGAAACGCGCCGACGACGTCGATCGGACTTTCTCCCATGCTGGTCACATGTTTTACTGCACACGCGACAACTGAAATTTTCTCGGTCCGCTCAACCGGCCACCGGGCTCAGTAGAGCGGGCTCGACAGCGCAGTGAACACCATGCTGCGCTGTCGATGGCGATCGCTCGATCGATCGTGGGAAAAGCGGAAACCGGAAGATGGATGGGTTTGCAGTATGAGCTTTATTGACAAGTTTCGAGGCCCCTGGGCGCGCCGCCTGACGATGGCTGCGGTAGCGGCGGCTCTGCTGCCGGGCGTAGTGGGCCTCACCGGGCAGTCACCGACCGCCGAGGCGTTCTCCCGGCCCGGCCTACCGGTCGAGTACCTCATGGTCCCCTCGCCGTCGATGGGCCGCGACATCAAGATCCAGTTCCAGAAGGGAACCGGGTCAAAGGCGGTCTATCTGCTCGACGGCCTGCGCGCCCGAGACGACTTCAACGGTTGGGACCTCGAGACCCAGGCGTTCGAGTGGTTTTTCGAAACCCCGTTGTCGGTCATCATGCCGGTCGGCGGCCAATCCAGCTTCTACACCGACTGGTACGCACCGGCATGCGGCAAGGCCGGCTGCCAGACCTACAAATGGGAGACGTTCCTGACGAGCGAGCTGCCCCAGTGGCTGTCCGCTGAAAGGGGCGTGTCCACGACGGGTAACGCGGCCGTCGGCCTGTCGATGGCCGGCAACTCGGCGATGATTCTCTCGGTCTATCACCCTCAGCAGTTTGTCTATGCCGGATCGCTGTCGGCGTTCCTGAACCCGTCCGAGGGCCAGTGGCCGTTCCTGATCAACATGGCGATGGGTGACGCGGGTGGTTTCAAGGCCAACGATATGTGGGGCCCGACCGAAGACCCGAACAGTGCGTGGAAGCGCAACGATCCGATGATTCAGATCCCCACGCTGGTAGCCAACAACACCCGCCTGTGGGTCTACTGCGGCAACGGGACGCCCAATGAGCTGGGCGGCGCGAACCTGCCCGCTACGTTCCTCGAGGGCCTCACGATCCGGACCAACGAGACGTTCCGCGACAACTACATCGCCGCGGGCGGCAACAACGCTGTGTTCAACTTTCCGGCCTACGGCACGCACAGCTGGGAGTACTGGGGTCAGCAGCTTCAGGAGATGAAGCCTGATCTGATCTCGCACCTGGGCTCGTAGCGACTATCGCAAGGTCCCCGACACTCGGCTTGCCCGGGTGATCGGGGACTTTTGCGTCTGATGGAATGAGTTCCATGTCTGAAGTCAATGCGTTGGTCGCACACCAGGACGCCGAAGGCTCCATCACGCTGCAGCACGAGGTCGTCGACGCGTCCTTCCTGCCGGACGGCGACGTACAGATCGCCGTCGAGTACTCGGGGATCAACTACAAGGACGCCCTCGCCATCACGCCCAAGGGCGGCGTGGCGCGCGGGTACCCGCTGATTCCCGGCATCGACGTCGCGGGAACCGTGACCACCAGCTCGTCCTCAGAGTTCGCCGTCGGCGACCGCGTCGTCGCCCACGGGTACGACATCGGCACCGGCCGCCACGGTGGCTATGCCGACACCGCGCGCTACCCGGCCGAGTATCTGGTGAAGCTCGACGACTTGACGACGGCGCAGGCCGCCGCCATCGGCACGGCGGGATTCACGGCAGCCATGAGCGTCAACGCGATTCGCGCGGCGGGAGTGAAGCCGGCCGATGGCCCGATTCTGGTCACCGGCGCGACGGGCGGGGTGGGCAGCGTGAGCGTCGATCTGCTGGCCGGCCTCGGCTACGAGGTGGTCGCCTCGACGGGCAAGTCCGACGCCCATGACTGGCTGATGGCACTCGGCGCCAATCAGGTGATCGGCCGGCTGCCCGTCGAGGGGGAGAAGGTTCGGGCGCTGGGCAAGTCGCAGTGGGCAGGCGTTGTCGACAGCGTCGGCGGCGACACGCTCGCCTACGCGTTGAGCACATTGAATTACGGTGGCACCGCGGCGATTTCAGGCCTCGCTCGGTCGGCTGACCTGCCGACGACGGTCATGCCGTTCATCCTGCGGGGTGTCACCCTGGCGGGGATCGACTCGGTGCTGCTACCGATCGACGCGCGCCGTGACGTGTGGCGTCAGCTCGCAGGCGAGCTCAAGCCACGCCACCTCGGCGAGATCACCAAGGACGTCTCGGTGCTCGACGCCCCGCACACGCTGCGCACCATCATCGGCGGCGGCGTCACCGGCCGAACCCGCGTCGTCGTGCACGACGGCTTCTGACCTCGCCGACGAATGGGCCCACACCGCTGGGCCCACGCGCAAGCTGGGGAGTAGGGGACTACTTCAGTTCGGACGACGAAAGACCCAGCAGTCGTCGAGCCACCACCAGCTGCTGAATCTGCTGTGTGCCCTCGAAGATGTCGAGAATCTTGCTGTCGCGCGCCCATTTCTCCAGCAGCGTCTGCTCGGAATAGCCGACGGTGCCTGCCAATTCGACAGCCTTGAGCGTGATATCGCTGGCGACGCGGCCGGCCTTGGCCTTGCCCATCGAGGCTTCCTTGGAGTTCGGGATGTTGTTGTCGGCCTGCCACGCGGAGCGCACCATCAGTAGATACGCCGACTCCCAATCGGATTCCATCCGCAGAAACTCCGCGGCGGGCGCGCTCTGTGCATGCGAAGGCTTGTCGTAGGAGATCTCCACCCCGGCCTCGGTGAGCGTCTTGCGCAACTCCTCGAGCGCGGCGCGGGCGATGCCGACGGCCATCGCCGCCACCACGGGGCGGGTGTTGTCGAAGGTCTCCATCACTCCGGCAAAGCCCTTGTCCACGTGGATCTCGGGGCTGCCCAACAGGTTGGCTTTGGGGATGCGCGCGTTATCGAAGCGAATCACCGCGGTGTCGGAAGCCTTGATGCCGAGCTTGTCTTCAAGGCGCTCGACGGTGACGCCGGGGTGTTCGCGCGGCACGATGAACGACTTGATCGCCGCGCGGCCCAACGACTTGTCCAGCGTCGCCCAGACGACGATATGGGTGGCCCGCGATCCTGCGGTGACGAAGATCTTCTCGCCGTTGATGACGTACTCGTCACCATCCTCCTTGGCCGTCGTCGTCACGGCCGCAGAGTCGGAGCCGAACCCGGGTTCGGTGATGGCCATCGCGGCCCACACGTCCTTGCCGAGCCCGTCGAGCTGTTCGCGAGTGGCGACGCTGGAGATCGCGGCGTTGCCGAGGCCCTGGCGCGGTACCGACAGCATCAAAGCCACATCGCCCCAACTGATTTCCATCACATTGAGCACGGCCGACATGTTGGCGCCGTTGTGGTTGGTGTCCTTGGCCTCGCCGGCCGCAAACGCTTCGGCGCCGGCGAAGGCGATGGCGTTGGCCTGCGAAATGCCCTCGAAGAGGGTTGCCAGAGTGTCGAGCTCGATCGGATACTCGTGCTCCCGCAGGTCCCACTTGCGCGAGATCGGTCGCAGCATCTCGGCGGCGCCGTTGTGCGCCATGTCGATCACTGCTTCGAGCTTCTTCGGCAGTTCCAAATTGATTGCCATCATTTGACTTTCGGTTATGAGGGATGACTACAGGGTCAGATGACTGCGCTATATGACAACAATGCCCTCGGCGACACCGATCGCGCGTAGATCGCGGTACCAGCGTTCAACCGGGTGCTCCTTGGTGTAGCCGTGGCCGCCGAGCAGCTGCACACCGTCCAGTCCGATCTGCATGCCCTTGTCGGTGCCGAGCCGCTTGGCCAGCGCCGCTTCCCGGGCGAACGGCAGACCCTGATCGGCACGCGACGCTCCGCGCCAGGTGATCAACCGCAGACCGTCGAACTCGATCGCCATGTTGGCGCACATGAATGCGACTGCCTGCCGGTGCGCGATCGGCTCACCGAATGCGTGGCGCTCCTTGACATATGGCACCACGTAGTCGAGCACCGCGTGCGCCGTGCCGACCGCAAGTGCCGACCAGCCAAGGCGCGCCAGCGCGATGGCCTCCGAATAGTCGGCTTCGCCGGCACCGTCCTCACCCAGCCGCGCTGACAGCGGCACGGTGACATGGTCGAGCTCGATCTGTCCGAGCGCCGCGGCCCGGATACCCATGCTCGGATCCGGAGTGACGGTGACGCCCTTCGACGATGATTCGACGATGAACAGGGCTGGCTTGCCGTTGAGTTGTGCGGCCACGATCAACAATTCGGCGTCTGCAGCAGCGGGCACCAACGACTTGACGCCGTCGAGTCGGTAGCCGCTGGGGGTGCGCGCCGCCGTCGTCTTCAGCGCGGTCGGATCGAATAGCGGGTGCGGCTCAGAGATCGCGACGCACGCCTGCGGCACGTGCTCGCCGGCGAACTCCTTCAGATAGGTCGCCTGCTGATCCGCGCTGCCCCAATGGGTGAGCGCTGACGCAACACCGGCGGGCGCCAGGATGGGCAGCGCAAGTCCCATGTCCCCGTAGGCCAGTGCCTCGGCCACCAGCACATTGGTGACCGCGGCGCGCTGGGCGGCGATTCCTTCGAAGTCCTCGGGGACGTTGATGGCTGTCACGCCGAGTTCGGCGGCCTTGGCGACCAGATCTGGGGGATAGGTCGCGGAGCGGTCGGAGTCGTGAGCCGCCGGTCGCATCACTTCCTCGGCGAACTCGCTGACCGTGTCGACGATCATCTTCTGTTCGTCGTCGGGAGTGAGATCGAAGTAGTCGGCGCCGCTCTTCTTGAGCCGTGTCGGCCCACCTTGGGCACTGGACACGCGCTTGAACTGACGGTTGGCCGCGCCCGCGACAGAGAACACCTGCTTGACGCCGTATTTGAGACCGCGATTGAGCGGATCGCGCAGGTTGTAGCGATCGAGGAACTCTTGGCCGACCAGCGGCGTGACGAGGGCCAGGCCCACGTCGGTCGCGGTGCGCTTGTGCCTGCGCTTGCCGACGGCGCTTTCCTTGCCTGTCCGCTTGGGCTGCGGGGTGGATCCGTTTTTCGACGGCAGGGTATTGGTCATTTCAACTGCCTCGCTGTGAAGAGTGACGTTCGCAATCGCGGAACTGACTCCAGAGTAAGGTATCGGAACTGACTCGTGAGTAAGGTCGCCCGTTTTGTCGTGCAAGTCACACGGTCACCGTCGGCCCGCGAGCATGATCGGGGTGGCGCTATTTGGTCGTGGCGAAGAGCTCGTCGAACGCGGCCTGCATGCACTCGGCGTAGTGCGCGGGGTCCGGTAGTGCGTCGCGGTCCGCGGTGACGCCCATCGAGACGGTTCCGTTGTAGCTCGCGATGACGTGAAACAGGTTCATTCCCGCGATCAGCGGCCCCATGCCCGTCACCTGGACAAGGTGAGCGCCCGCGAAATAGATCGGCACGTCGGGGCCCGGCACGTTGCTCACGGTGGTGTTGGCGATCGTCGGACCACTGAACGGCATCGCGGACGCCGCCTTGACCGTCAGGCCCAACAACGTGGTGGGGACCAGGCCGACGAGCTCCATCAGTCGGCTGGTGTTCGACGTATCGGAGTTCTCGCGGAAGGCCGACGATTCCGCGACGATCGATGCCAGCCGCTCGTGCGGGTCCGGCGAATCTGTCTGCAGCGACTGCAGTCTGCCGAACAACCGGTTTCCCCCGGCCCCCTTCTCGCTGGAATCCCGAATCGACGCCGGGCAGGCGGCAACGAGGGTGTCGTCGGGTAACTCGTCGTGGCCTTCGAGGTAGTGCCGTAGCGTCCCGCCGACGTAAGCGACCGCGACGTCATTGATCGTCGCCCCGGGCACACTGGCCTTGATGCGCTGAAAATCGGCGAGGTCATGGAAACGCGCCTCGAAAACCCGGTGGGGTGAGGCGGAATCGTTGAATCGGGTGGTCGGGGCGAACAGTGAACCGGACCCCGGCCCCAGCGCCGAGGCGACACCGCCGGCAAGTTTGGCAGGCAGGCCGGCCAACTCGCGTACTGCCTTAAGAGCGCTGGGAACCACGACGCTGGTCGCGCGCAACGGATACTGCGCAATATTGACCGCGGTCTTCGACACCAGCGTCGCCGTCGACGGCAGTTCGCCTGGTTTCCAGGGGGTTTCGGGCGGATCGGGACGCGGACCCTCGGGTGCGAGATCGTGCAGGGCGGCCATCAGTTCGACGCTTTCCATCCCGTCGGCCGCGCAGTGATGCAACTTCAGGCCCACCGCGAACGATCCCGTCGGGACGCCGGGCACCGAGTTCAGCCCTTCGATGACGGTCATCTCCCACGGTGGGTGACGCAAGTCGATCTGCCGGGCATGGATGCGCGCGATCTGGATGCACAACTGCCGCCAGTCTCCCGGTTGCGGTAGCGCGATGTGACGGACGTGGTACTCGAGATCGAAGTCGGGATCGTCCACCCAGTACGGCATGTGCAGGCCGCCCGGAAGCTCGGTCAGCCGCCGTCGGAAGGTCGGCGCGAGATGCAACCGGCTCTCGATCTCTTCGAGGATGCCTTTGTAGGTGACACGGCCACCGGGCGCGGTTGCCGGGTCGTAGATCAGCAGCATTTGAATCTGCATCGGAGTCTCGGGCCGCTCGGCGCGCAGCAACATGTCGTCTGTCCAGCTCAGCTGCTGCACCTAAGGTCCCCTCCCGGCAATCCCCGCCGACGCAAGGCTAGGCGCGTTCAGCCCTGTTGGGTGGCCTATCGCCTCGTCGAACACCGGACTCACCGACCGAGTCGCGCCATCACCGCGTCGTGCAGAAGCCCGTTGGTGGCCACCGCGCTGCCGCCGTGCGGACCCGCTTGCCCGGCGATGTCCGTGAACAAGCCACCGGCCTCGCGCACCAGGATGTCGAGCGCCGCCAGATCCCACAGCTTCACCTCGGGCTCGACGGCGATGTCGACCGCGCCCTCGGCGACTAGGCAATAGGACCAGAAGTCGCCATAGCCCCGCACTCGCCACACCTCGTCGGTCAGCTCCACGAATCGCGAGCGCAGTCCATCCCAGCCGGTGGTGAGATCCGAGTACGTGAGGCTTGCCGACGCGATGTCGTCGACGCCCGACACCGAAATGCGCCGGGTCTGGCCGCCGAAGGACGTGAACGCGCCTTCGCCGCGGCCGGCCCACCACCGCCGGTGCAATGCCGGAGCGCTGACGGCGCCGACTATGGGGACCCCGTCCTCGAGTAAGGCGATCAACGTGGCCCACACCGGGACGCCGCGGACGAAATTCTTGGTTCCGTCGATGGGATCGACGACCCATTGACGACCGGTGAAAACCGCTGTTCCGCCGAACTCTTCACCGAGGACGACATCGTCGGGTCGTTGCGCGGACAATGCGGCGCGCACCAGCTCCTCGACCGACCGGTCGGCGTCCGTCACGGGGGTGAGGTCCGGTTTCGTCTCGACGCGTAGATCGAGCGCCCCGAACCGATCCAGCGTCTGCGCGTCGGCGGCGTCGGCCATCTGTAGCGCGAAGGCCATGTCATCGCGGACCGTTGTCATGCCTGCCGTCCTACCATGTCGGTGTGTGGGAAATCGGGATGCTTGTCGTGATGTTCGGAGTGCTCGCTCTCATCGCGGCCCCCTGGATTATGAGGCGCCGCCGCACAGGCAGCGACTGGATGGAGGGCCAGCTGCTGGTCACCGGCGTCAGCCCGCGCCCAACCGACGTCACCGGAGAGCAGTTCGTCACGATCACCGGTGTGATCAACGGACCGACGGTCAACGAGCACGTGATCTATCAGCGCATGGCGGTCGACGTCGATCAGTGGCCGACCATGTCGCAGCTCTTTCCCGTCGTCTACTCGCCGAAGAACCCGGACAACTGGCGATTCGCGCCGCAGGCGGGTCCACCTCCGCCGACGCAGACCCACCGCGACTTCTTGAACTAGCGGTCTCAGCCGTGGGCGATGCGCAACAGGTCCGCGACGCTGGTCAGCTTCACCCGCGGCCGACCGTGCGGCTCACCGGATGTGCGTTCGTGTTCGTCGATCAGCTTCCAGTGGTCGTCGGTGATCACCTTCGGCTGCCGCTCGACCAGCCATTCCGCCAGCTGCTGACCGTGATCGCTGCCGAAGTCTGACAGCGACGCCGACGACAGATCTGCGACCAGAGTGTCGACGGTTTCCTGCGAGTCGCTCTTGTTGCTACCGATGACTCCGGTGGGTCCGCGCTTGATCCAGCCGACGACGTACTCGTTGCGGCGGCTCTCGATGCGGCCTTTGGTATGCGGAATCGTGCCGTTGCGCTCGTGGAACGGCAGACCGTCCAATTTCACCCCGCGGTAGCCGACGGCCCGCACCACCAGTTGGGCGGGCACTTCCTCGCGTTCGCCGGTGTCCTTGGCGACGACGCGCCCGTCCTCGACGACAAGTTCGTTGCGTCCCAGCACGATGGCCTCGACCTTGTCGGTGCCCTTGATCTCGATCGGGGAGGTGCGGAACCGGAACACAATCCGGCGCTTGGCACCCTTTGGCGTCTGCTCACCGTATCCGCGCAACACCTTGATGTTGTTCTTGATGGTCTTGCCTGCGGCGTCCAGATCCTCATCGGAGATATCGGCGAAATCCGCGGGGTCGATGATCACGTCGACGTCGCCAAGACCCTCCAGCGCGCCGAGCTCCCGCAGTTCCAGCGTGGTGAACGGGGCCTGCAGCGGCCCGCGCCTGCCGATGATGAGAACCTCTTCGACGCCGCGGTCGTGCAGGATCTGCAAAGCATGGTCGGCGATGTCGGTCGCCGCAAGCACGTCGGGATCGGTGACCAATATCCGCGCCACATCCAGGGCGACGTTGCCGTTGCCAATGACAACAGCGCGACGGCACGATAAGTCCGGCGCAAGATCCGCGAAATCAGGGTGAGCGTTGTACCAGCCCACGAAGTCGACGGCGGGCACGCTGCCATCCAGGTCCTCGCCGGGAATGCCCAGCGACCGGTCTGACTGCGCGCCGACGGCGTAGATCACGGCGTCGTAGCGTTCGGCGAGCTCAGCGGCCTGCACATGGTCGCCGACCACAATGTTGCCGAAGAACCGGAAGCGGGGGTCGAGCGCCGTCTTCTCGAACTGGGCGCTGATCGACTTGATCTTCGGGTGGTCGGGCGCAACACCGGAGCGCACCAGGCCCCACGGCGTGGGCAGCATCTCCAACATATCGACGCGGACATCCGACCCTTCTGAGGCGTCAGCGAATTTCAAAAGCGAA
This sequence comes from Mycolicibacterium tusciae JS617, assembly GCF_000243415.2. The sequence goes on along the minus strand of NZ_KI912270.1, from coordinate 2,388,682 downwards.
GCGGCGGCAAAGTACCCCGAGGGGCCTGAGCCGACGATCGCCACGTGATAGGGGCGCATTGATAGCTTTCTGTCGCTGCCCGGCCACGCGCAAGGGGCTGTCGCGTCGCGGCAGGGCTGTTGCCATCTCCGATGCTAAACGCGCACGCTGCCCGATCGCCGCTAGTCACGATAACTGTGTCGGGATCTCTCACAGGTACCCTGAATTCCCGTGGATCCCGACCGGCAAGCCGACATCGCAGCACTCGACTCCACCCTGACCACGGTGGAGCGGGTGCTCGACGTCGAGGGTCTGCGGGTTCGCATCGAAAAACTCGAACACGAGGCCTCCGACCCGAACCTGTGGGACGACCAGTCCCGGGCTCAGAAGGTCACCAGCGAGCTATCCCACACCCAGGGCGAGTTGCGCCGCGTCGAGGAACTTCGGCAGCGCCTCGACGACCTGCCCGTGCTCTACGAGATGGCCGCCGAAGAAGAAGGATCAGGTGCCGCGGAAGCCCAAGCCGAGGCCGACACCGAGCTCAAGAAGCTGCGTGAGGACCTCGAGGCGATGGAGGTCCGCACGCTGCTGTCCGGTGAGTACGACGCGCGTGAGGCGCTGCTGAATATCCGCTCCGGCGCGGGCGGGGTGGACGCGGCGGACTGGGCCGAGATGTTGATGCGCATGTACGTGCGATGGGCCGAGCAGCACAACTACCCGGTCGAGGTGTTCGATACGTCCTACGCCGAAGAAGCCGGAATCAAGAGCGCAACGTTCGCGGTGCACGCGCCGTACGCCTACGGCACGTTGTCGGTGGAGCAGGGCACACATCGGCTCGTGCGGATCAGTCCGTTCGACAATCAGGGCAGGCGCCAAACGTCTTTCGCCGAAGTCGAAGTGTTGCCCGTCACCGAAACCACCGATCACATAGACATTCCCGAGGGTGACGTGCGCGTCGACGTGTACCGATCCAGCGGACCGGGCGGCCAATCGGTGAACACCACCGACTCTGCGGTTCGACTCACGCACATTCCGACCGGTATCGTGGTCACCTGCCAGAACGAGAAGTCGCAGTTGCAGAACAAGGTCTCGGCAATGCGGGTTCTCCAGGCAAAGTTATTGGAGCGCAAGCGTTTAGAAGAGCGCGCCGAGATGGACGCCTTGAAGGGCGACGGCGGAAGCTCCTGGGGAAATCAGATGCGCTCCTACGTATTACACCCGTATCAAATGGTAAAGGACTTGCGCACCGAGTACGAGGTCGGTAATCCGGCCGCCGTATTAGACGGCGATATCGACGGCTTCCTCGAGGCCGGAATTCGTTGGCGCAACAGGCGAGATGACGAATAGCAACCTGACCGCACTCGCTCTGGCAGACCGGTGGACCGGTTTCTGGCAGGGCGACATCGGCAGCTGGATCCTCGACCGCGGTGTCGTCATCGCGCTGTTGCTCATCGGCGGACTGCTGGCGGCCCGGTTCATCAACTGGGCCGCGCGGCGAGTCGTTCGTCGCATCGACGCCGAGTATCAGGAAAGCGATCAGCTGGTGCGCACCGAGAGTGCGAAGCACCGGCAGGCCGTTGCGTCGGTCATCTCCTGGGTGTCGGTGGCGCTGTTGTTCATCATGGTGGCGGTTCAGATCACCGACATTCTGGCGATTCCGGTGGGATCGCTGGTGGCACCCGCCGCGGTGCTGGGTGCCGCGCTCGGTTTCGGCGCGCAGAAGTTGGTGCAGGATCTGCTGGCGGGGTTCTTCATCATCACCGAAAGGCAGTACGGTTTCGGCGATCTCGTACAGCTCAGCATGGTCGGGGCGGCAGAGGAGTCGCTGGGGACGGTGGAAGAGGTCACGCTAAGGGTGACCAAGATCCGCACCGCTGAAGGCGAGATGTACACCATCCCGAACGGCAACATTGTCCGGTCGCTGAACCTGTCCAAGGACTGGGCACGCGCGGTCATCGACATTCCCGTGCCGACGTCGGCGGACCTCAACGCTGTCAACGAATTGCTTCACGGCGTCGCGCAGAAAGCGACCGAGGATCCCACGTTGAGCGCACTCATGCTAGATGCGCCTCAACTGATGGGTGTGGAGAGCATCGGGCTGGAAACGGTGAATCTTCGGATGGTGGCGCGCACACTGCCGGGCAAGCAGTTCGACGTGGGGCGCCGGATTCGCGTGCTCGTCGTCGCCGCGCTTCGCCGCGCGGGGATCGGGGCACCGACAGACGGCGCCACCCCGATGGTCGGGGCGATCGTGCACCCGGCGACGACGGGTGGCGCCGAAGAAGGAACGCAAGGGTCCGCAGAGGCAAAGAAGCCATGAGCTCCTGGCGAAAATTGCGGCTTGGCCGGATGCGGGTCTCGACGGTGGTGCTCATCGTCGCGTTCGTCGCGCTGTTCTGGGTGGACCAGACCTTCCACGCGGAACCGCCCGCCCCCGAGGCGCCTGCGCCTGCGGTCGTCCCGCCCGGTTTCGTACCGGATCCGAACTACACGTGGGTGCCGCGCACGAACGTGCGCCGACCCAAAGAACCGCCGTCCACCACCACGACCACGACGACCACCACACCGACCACGACCAGCCCGACTGAAACCACGACGACCAGCCCCACGTCGCCGACGACGAGTCCCACGGAGCCGACGGAGCCGACGGGAACCACCCCGACGAACGTGGTGGATCCCGACGGTTCGGGCCCGCTGGGGCCGATCACCCTGCCTCCGGTGCCGACGTTTCCCGGACTGACACCGCCTCCCCCGTCTCCGCCCAGCTAGGGCGAAAGACTTCCCCCGCTACACTGGCGTGCCGTGATGATCTCCCTTGACCATGTCTCGAAGATGTATAAGTCGTCGGCGCGACCCGCGCTCGACAATGTGTCGGTCAAGATCGACAAGGGTGAGTTCGTCTTTCTCATTGGGCCATCGGGTTCGGGCAAGTCGACCTTCATGCGGCTGCTGCTCGCCGAGGAGACACCCTCCTCGGGTGACATTCGGGTATCGAAGTTCCACGTCAACAAGCTGGCCGGCCGCCACATCCCGGGCCTGCGGCAGGTGCTGGGTTGTGTGTTCCAGGACTTCCGGCTGCTGCAGCAGAAGTCGGTGTTCGAGAACGTCGCCTTCGCGCTGGAGGTCATCGGGAAGCGCTCAGAGGTGATCAATCGCGTGGTGCCCGACGTATTGGAGATGGTCGGCCTCTCGGGTAAGGCCAACCGCCTGCCCACTGAGCTATCCGGTGGTGAGCAGCAGCGGGTGGCGATCGCCCGAGCGTTCGTCAACCGGCCGCTGGTGCTGCTGGCCGACGAGCCGACCGGCAACCTGGACCCCGAGACCAGCAAGGACATCATGGATCTACTCGAGCGCATCAACCGCACCGGGACGACGGTGGTGATGGCGACCCACGACCACCACATCGTCGACTCGATGCGCCAGCGCGTCGTGGAATTGGAATTGGGCAGACTCGTTCGCGATGAGCAGCGCGGCGTCTACGGAATGGACCGCTAGTGCGCTTCGGATTCCTCATCAATGAGGTCCTCACCGGGTTCCGTCGCAATGTGACGATGACGATCGCGATGATCCTGACGACCGCGATCTCGATCGGCCTGTTCGGCGGCGGGCTATTGGTGGTGCGGCTGGCCGACCAGTCGCGCGACATCTACCTGGATCGCGTGGAGAGCCAGGTATTCCTGACCAATGACGTCTCCGCCAACGACCCCACCTGTGACGCCGATCCGTGCAAGGCGTTGCGGCAGAAGATCGAGGACCGCGACGATGTGCGCTCGGTGCGGTTCCTGAACCGTGAAGAGGCCTACGCCGACGCGGTGAAGAAGTTCCCGGAGTTCAAGGAGTTCGCGGGCCAGGACGCCTTCCCGTCGTCGTTCATCGTCAAGCTCGACGACCCCGAGCAGCATCAGAAGTTCGACGAGGCGATGGCGGGCCAGCCCGGGGTGCAGCAGGTCCTCAACCAGAAGGTCTTGATCGACCGGCTCTTCGCCGTCCTCGACGGCGTCAGGAATGCCGCGTTCGCGGTGGCATTCGTGCAGGCGATCGGAGCAATCCTCCTGATAGCCAACATGGTTCAAGTGGCCGCGTATACCCGCCGGACCGAGATCGGCATTATGCGACTGGTCGGTGCCAGCCGCTGGTACACCCAGCTGCCGTTCCTGGTCGAGGCGATGCTGGCGGCGTTCGTCGGCGTGGTCATCGCGATCGTCGGGCTCGTCCTGGTCCGCGCATTGTTCCTGGAGAATGCCCTCGACCAGTTCTATCGGGCCAATCTGATCGCCAAGGTGGATTATGCGGACGTGGTGTACTTCAGCGCGCCGTGGATGTTGTTCCTGGGTCTTGCGATGTCGGGCGTCACCGCGTATGCCACGCTGCGGCTGTACGTCCGAAGATAGCCATGGCCAGAAAATCTAGCTCGGCAGCGGACGCCGGAAAGTCCAACAACAAGATCGTCGCGACGAATCGAAAAGCGCGCCACAACTATTCGATTCTCGAGACCTTCGAGGCCGGCGTGCAGTTGGTGGGCACCGAGGTGAAGAGCCTCCGGGACGGGCAGGCATCGCTGGCCGACGCCTTCGCCACCATCGACGACGGCGAGGTGTGGCTGCGCAACCTGCACATCCCGGAGTATCACCACGGCAGTTGGACCAATCACACGCCCCGGCGCAACCGCAAATTGTTGTTGCACCGCAGCCAGATTGACAATCTGATCGGACGGATCCGCGACGGCAACCTCACCCTGGTCCCGCTGTCGCTCTACTTCTCCGACGGCAAGGTCAAGGTCGAGTTGGCATTGGCGCGAGGCAAGGAAGCCCGCGACAAGCGGCAGGATATGGCCAAGCGCGATGCCGACCGCGAGATCACCCGTGAACTCGGTCGCCGCGCCAAGGGTATGACCTGATCAGCTTCGTTACCGCGCTAGTCGCGGCGCTCGGTTACGGCATAAGCGATTTCGTGGGGGGTATCGCCTCACGCCGAGTCGCTGCGCTGCGGGTGGTGGTCATCTCCTATCCGGTGGCGCTGATCCTCCTGACGGTGCTGGCGATACCTGCCGGGGGAGTGGTCTCGACTCCGGCGGTGGTGTGGGGGTTGATCTCCGGCGTCGCGCAGGCGTTCGGCGTCTGGTGGTTTTACGCGGCATTGGGTGCAGGTCCGATCTCGGTGGTGTCGCCGCTGACGGCGATACTTGTGGCCGGTATTCCCGTCGGCGTCGGCCTGGCGCTCGGTGAGCGGCCAGGTGCGTTGGCGGTAGTGGGCGTCGTGGTGGCGTTGGCGGCGGTTGTGCTCGTCAGTCGGGATGCTTCCGATGAGGATGTGAGACCGCACAAGTTCACCGCGAAGGTCGCGTGGCTGACGGTTGGGTCCGGCGTGGCGTTCGGAATGAACTTCGTTTTCCTCGACCAGGTGCCCGTCGACGCCAAGCTGTGGCCCCTGGTCTTCGGCAGGCTCGCCGCGACGGCGATTGTGTTGCTGGCGGCGACGCTCACCGCCAATCTAACGATCGAACGCGGTGTGCCGTTAAGACTTGCGCTTACCGCAGCGGTGCTCGACACCGTGGCCAACGTCGCCACCCTGCTGGCGTTGCAGTCCGGCATGCTGTCGCTGGCCGGCGTCCTGATCGCGCTGTATCCGGCGGCGACGGTTTTGCTGGCAATTGTTGTGCTTCGTGAGCGCGTAACTCGCTCGCAAGCGATGGGTATGGCGCTAGCGTTGACCGCAGTCGCGATGATCGCTGCCGGTTAGCGGTCGCGTCCCTGTACTTCAAAAACGAGGTATAGGGGAGAGGAGGCGCGTGGTACCCAACGCCAGACGGCCCCTCGTATACCTCGCCGCGTTCGTCGCGGCGCTGGCGGTGATAAATGCCATGGGACTGTGGGGTCATTCGGCGGCCCATCGGGGCGAAGCGGCGTTGCAGCTGGCCGCCGGCCTCGGCGCGGTGGCCTGCGGAATCGTGGTGGCGCGGCGGGTAAGTGGCTCTGCGCGCTGGTGGCGACTGGCCTATGTGGCGGCGATTGTGTGCTGGCTCGTGGGTCAGGTTCTGTGGTGGACCGATTCCGCGGGGGTGGCGCCCCTCGCAGCCAGCGTCGCCTACCTGGGGGCTCCGGCGTTCGCTGTGGGCTCGGTGGCCCTGCTTGTCCGTTCCGGCGAGGTGACCGGACAGACCGAGGGTGTGTTACGGGCCCCGTTCGTCGTCAATGTCCTCGACGGGGTCGTCGCAGGCATGTCGTTCCTCATCCTGGCGGCCATGGGCGGTTTCAACACCGGTTCGACGGCATCGCTTCCCCGCTCAGGCGTAACGGCCGTCGAGTTGGGGTTCGTGTTGGCCGAGGTGCTTCTCGTGGCGGCGGTGGTGGTCATCGCGATGATCTACGATCCGAGCAGCCCATCTCGGACGAACTATCTGTTCATGGCAGGCGGCCTCGTAACCATGGCCGCGGCCGACAGGGTGGTCAGTTACCTGCGATCCACGGACCTTGACAACGGGGATCTGTGGGGCGGCATCGGGTTCATCCTCGGCCCGCTGATGATCGCGTTCGCGATGCTCGAGCCCTCGCCCCGGAACGAAGCTCGCGCGAACCGTGGCGGCGACTTGGCACGGTTGATACTGCCCTACTGTGGGTTCCTCGGGATCGCACTTTTGTTCGCGTTCCATGTGCTCATGGGACGTCCGCTGGATCCGTTCGCCATCGTCGCGGCGGTGGTGATGGTCTTCCTGGTGGCCGTCCGCCAGGTGGTTGCGATGCGCGCTCAGCAAATGCTGACGCAGCGGTTGTACCGGGCGCAGCACAGGCTGGCTTATCAGCTGCACCACGACGCACTGACCGGCCTCCCGAACCGGATTCTGTTCACCCAACGGCTCGACGAGGCGATGCGGGACGGCGGGTTCGTGCTGATCTTCATCGACCTCGATGACTTCAAAGAGGTCAACGACCGGTTCGGGCATGCGGGGGGTGACGAATTGCTCGTCTCCATCGGGCAGCGCCTCAAACGATGCGTGCGCGACACCGACACGCTGGCACGGATCGGCGGCGACGAGTTTGCGATATTGATCGACGGTGAACCCGAACAGCTGGAGGTCGCGGCCGAGCGTCTGCGCGTCGCGCTGCGGGATCCGTTCGCTCTGCACGGTTCCTCGGTGCGGGTCAAGGCCAGTATGGGACTCGTCAGGCCCGGAACCGATGGCGTGGCCCAGACGTCCGACGATCTGCTTCGGCAGGCGGACATCTCGATGTACGCGGGTAAGCGGGTCGGTAAGGACACCGCCGTGGTCTATCAACCGTCCTCCGGGCTGGCCATCGATTTCCCGACCGCGCTTCGCGAAGCCGCCGGAGGCGCTCCGCCAGGCTTCCGCCTCGTCTACCAAGTCGTGGTGCAGCTGCCCGACGGCAAGCCGGTCGCGGTCGAGGCCCTGGCGAGATGGACCGCGCCGAACGGAGTCGAGATGTCACCCGAGACATTCGTCTCTGTGGCGGAGGCGGCCGGGCTCGGGGCCGACCTCGATGCGCTGGTGCTCGATTTGGCGTGTCGCGATATCCGAAAGGCGGGCCTGGACGTCGATATCCACGTGAACATCGGTGCAGGGCGGCTGGGTAACCCCGGTTTCGAGCAACAGGTGCACGGGGCGCTGACGCGCTATCACCTCCCGCCGAGCCGGCTTGTCGTGGAGATCACCGAGACGCTGCCGATCGTCGACGTCGCCCACGCCGCGGCGCAGATCAACCGGCTGAATGCGCTCGGAGTCAAGGTTGCGCTGGACGATTTCGGCGCGGGGTTCAACTCGCTGCTGTATCTGCACGCCCTGCCGGTGCAGATCGTCAAGCTGGACCGCGGTCTGGCAACCGCCGATCCGGCGCGCGACCTGACGCTGTATCGCTCGGTGATCGGACTGTGCAGCGAGCTGGGTTTGACGGTGATCGCTGAAGGCATTGAGTCTGTCGCGCAGTCCGACGCGGTGTACCGCGCCGGTGGCCGCCTGGCCCAGGGGCACCTGTTCGGGCGCCCCGTGCCGATATCCGAACTCCGTTTGACGCCGGCTGACCCTCTCGCCATCCCGCGCGCGCTGACGTGATGGGGGACGACGCTACGGCGGCGACGAGCCGACGAGCAATTGGGCAAAGACGGGTCCGGCCCACCTGCTGAGCTCTTCGCGACTCAGGCTCGCGATCGGCGGATTGGCGAGTACCTTTCGGGTCATCGCCAGGCCGATGACGAATGCGTCCAGTAGCGCGATCCGCACACTGTCGTTGTCCGGAGTGATAGCGCGCAATGTCGGCGCGACATTCGTGGCCAAGGTCTGATTGATCGTGTCGGCGGCGACTCGGCTGGTTCCCGCCGTGCGCAAGAGCGCCAAGAAGGTGTGGTCGTCCTCCCACACCGCGAAATACCGTGGCAACAACATGGCCGCGATGTCTTTCGCCTCCGCGCCGCCCAGATCCGGTAGGTCGATCTTGAACTCGGTCGCTGTCGCGAACAGGTCCTCCTTGCTGCCGAAGTAGCGACTCACCAGAGCAGCATCGACACCGACGTCGGCTGCGATGGCGCGCAGCGTGGTGGGGCCGTACCCGTCCGTCGCGAATCGGCGGCGCGCGGCGGCCAAGATGTCGGCCCGAGTCTTGGCGGCGTTGCGTGGTCTCGGTTCAGCCATTGCCAAATGCTATGTCATCAGCTGTTGACTTCATGAACACATGGCCCTAAAGTATTAAGTCATCAGCGGATGACAAATCTCAACAGCTGTTGAAATAGCAGATGGGGCGGGTGATCCTGTGGTTGTCGTCATAGGGACAGAGCAGGCAATCCCGACTGGGCCGGGCGTGGGTGCCTCCCCTTCGAAGGGTGGAATATTGCAACGCATCGCCCATCTGGCAAGCGCCGCCCCCCGGCGGATGCTCGTGCTCGCCGCGCTCGTGGCGGTGGCGGCGGGCATCTTCGGCGTGCCGGTCGCAAAGAGCCTGTGTGCCTGCGGTCTCGAAGACCCCTCCTCGGAATCGGCTAAGGCGTCCGAACTGCTGACAGACAAGTTCGGCGTCGGTGATGTCGCGATGGTGATCACCGTCAGCGCGCCGGACGGGGCCGACGGTGCTGCCGCGCGCGCAGTAGGGACCGAGATGGTCGACGAACTGACACGCTCGCCGCACGTCGCGTCGGTGACGTCGTTGTGGACCGCGCCCGAGCCCGAGCGCACCGCGCTGGTCAGCAAGGACGGCAACTCGGGGCTGATCGTCATAGGTATCGCCGGCGACGAGAGCAAGACCCAGGAGTACGCAAAGTCCCTGTCCGACGGGCTCGTTCGCGACCGAGACGGTGTGACGGTACGCGCGGGCGGCGAAGCGATGATGAATGTCGAGATCACCGAACAATCGCAGCGCGACCTGCTGGTCATGGAGTCATTGGCGATTCCCATCAGCTTCGCCGTCCTGGTCTGGGTGTTCGGCGGCGCGTTGGCCGCGGCGATCCCGCTTGCCGTCGGCGGCATGGCGATCCTGGGGGCGCTTGCAGTGCTCCGTGGTGTGACCAATTTTGCGGATGTTTCTATCTTCGCGCTGAACCTCAGCGCTGCAATGGGTTTGGCTCTCGCGATCGACTACACGCTGCTGATCGTCAGCCGATACCGCGACGAGCTGGCGGACGGCGCCGAGCCCGAGGACGCGCTGGTTACGACCATGGCGACGGCAGGGCGCACCGTCGTGTTCTCGGCGACCATCGTGGCCCTGTCGATGGCCGTGATGATCGTATTCCCAATGGCTTTCCTCAAGTCGTTCGCCTACGCGGGAGTGGCGACCGTCGCACTCGCCGCACTCGCCGCGCTGTTCGTGACTCCGGCGGCGCTCGTCATGTTGGGTGATCGATTGCAGGCCTTCGATATTCGCCGGCTGGCCCGCCGGGTACTGAAACGGCCCGAACCCGTCGCGCGTGCGGTCGAGCAGCAGCCCCTCTATCGCTGGACCAAAGCCGTCATGCGACACGCGCTGCCCGCCGGATCGGCCGTCGTCGTCCTGCTCGTGCTGCTCGGTGCCCCGTTCCTTTCCGTGAAATGGGGCTTCCCCGACGACCGGGTGCTACCCGAGTCAGCATCGGCGCACCAGGTCGGTGATGACCTGCGCGCCCAGTTCTCCGACGACTCGACCACCGCTGTCAGCGTTGTGGTGCCCGATGCCGGTGGGCTGATGCCTGCGGAGATCGACGGATATGCAAGGAGCCTGGCCAACGTCGCCGACGTGGCAGGGGTGACGCCCGCCCGGGTGGCCGACGGAAGCGCGCATCTGACCGTGCACAGCACCGCCCCGCTGTTCTCCGAATCATCGGAAGCCCAACTCGACGCTCTCCACGCAGTCGGGGGGCCCGGCGGCCGGGATGTGCTCTTCGCCGGCACCGCGCAGGTAAACCGGGACAGCGTCGACGCGATCACATCTGCGTTGCCGGTCGTGCTCGGGCTCATCGCGGTGATCATGTTCGCGGTGCTGTTCCTGCTCACCGGCAGCGTGGTGATCCCGCTGAAAGCGTTGGTGCTCAACGTGCTGTCGCTTTCCGCAGCCTTTGGCGCGATGGTATGGATCTTCCAGGAAGGGCACCTGGGCGCACTCGGAACGACTGCGACCGGAGTCCTCGTCGCCAACATTCCGGTGTTGTTGTTCTGCATCGCTTTCGGTTTGTCGATGGACTACGAGGTCTTCCTGGTCTCCCGTATCCGTGAGTTCCGGCTGAAGTCGTCGAACAGCGACGAGAGCGTCGCGCTGGGGATTGCGCGCACGGGCCGGGTAGTGACAGCGGCCGCCGTCGTCATGTGCATCTCATTCGCCGCGCTGATCGCCGCCCAGGTGTCGTTCATGCGGATGTTCGGCCTCGGCCTGACATTGGCGATCCTGGTCGACGCCACCCTGGTGCGGATGGTGCTGCTCCCGGTGTTCATGCATGCCATGGGCGAGTGGAACTGGTGGGCACCCAGATGGATGTCCAAGATTCATGACCGCTTCGGCATCGAAGACGGCCTCACTTCGAAGCAGACGCCGCGGTCGGCTTCGATCATCGGCTCGCAGTGAACCAACGGGCCTCGGAATGCGTGTCCAGGAAAAGGGAGAGTGAGACATGACTGTCATTGCAGCCGTTCGCGGAGAATTACCAGAACGCCGCTATACGCAAGCCGAAGTGACCGAGGCGTTGCTGGCGATACCAGGGTTCTCAGAACATGGTGACTTCATCCGTGCAGTACACGACAGTGCGAAGGTCGACAGTCGGCACATGGTGCTCCCACTGGAGGATTACGCCGGGCTCACCGATTTCGGCGCCGCCAATGACGTATTCATCGAGCACGCCGTCGAACTCGGATCCGCCGCAATCACCGGAGCGCTCGCAGACGCGGGGCTGGAACCGTCCGATGTCGACCTACTCGTGACGACGACGGTCACCGGACTCGCGGTGCCGACCGTCGACGCGCGGATCGCCGGTCGGATCGGGCTACGGCCGGACGTGCGCCGTGTGCCGCTGTTCGGGCTGGGATGCGTGGCGGGCGCGGCGGGTACGGCACGTCTCCACGACTATCTGCGCGGCGACCCTGATGGTGTCGCGGTGCTGCTCGCAGTGGAACTGTGCTCGCTCACCCCAAAATCCGAGCCTTCGATGGCGACGCTGGTGGGTAGCGCTCTCTTTGGAGACGGCGCCGCAGCCGTCGTCGCGGTCGGCGATCGCAAAGCCGCTCAGATCGGGGCGTCCGGCCCCGAAGTGATCGATTCGCGCAGCCACCTGTATCCGGACTCATTGCGCACCATGGGCTGGGATGTGGGAGCCAGTGGCTTCCGGCTGGTGCTGTCGCCAGACGTGCCTGTGGTGGTCGAGCGCTATCTGGCCGACGATGTCACCGAATTCCTTGCGGCCCATGGCCTCACGATCGACGATATCGGGACGTGGGTGAGTCATCCCGGCGGCCCGAAGGTGATCGAGGCGATCACCGCCACGTTGGGTCTGGCCGACGATGCGCTGGAACTGACCTGGCGATCACTGGCCGAGGTCGGCAACTTGTCGTCAGCCTCAGTGCTGCACGTGCTGCGCGACACGATGGCCAAGCGCCCGCCCGCGGGTAGCCCCGGCTTACTCATGGCTATGGGGCCGGGATTCTGCTCTGAACTCGTGCTGCTGCGGTGGCGGTGACCATGTTCTGGTATGTCCTGTTGATCGCGGTAATCGCCGTCGAGCGGTTGGCTGAACTGGTTGTCTCCAGACGCAACTGGGCGTGGAGTCGAAACCGCGGCGGAGTCGAATTCGGCGCCGGTCACTATCCGGTCATGGTGGTACTGCACATCGGCCTGCTGGCGGGGTGCTTGGTTGAGGTGTTTGCGTTCGCGCGGCCGTTCATTCCTGCGCTGGGCTGGCCGATGCTGGCGGTGGTGCTGGCAGCGCAGGTCTTGCGCTGGTGGTGCATCAGCACGCTGGGGCACCAGTGGAACACGCGCGTCATCGTCGTCCCCGGGGCACCGCGGGTGACCGGCGGGCCGTACCGGCTGATACCCCACCCCAACTACGTCGCGGTCGTGCTCGAGGGAATCGCATTGCCATTGGTGCATTCGGCTTGGATCACCGCCCTGGTGTTCACCGCGCTGAACGCGGAGCTGCTGCGCACCCGCATCAAGGTCGAGAACGGCGCACTGGCGAGCCTGAGATGATCGACCTGCTGGTGGCGGGCGGCGGCCCTGCGGGCCTGGCCACGGCGCTCTATGGCGCCCGGGCCGGACTCGACGTCGCTGTTGTCGAACGACGAGCGGGGGTGTTGGACAAGGCATGTGGGGAAGGCATGATGCCCCACACCGTCGCGCATCTGGACCGCCTCGGTGTGACGGCGGTGGGACACCCGCTGCACGGGATCAGTTACGTCGACGGCCGCCACAGGGTCGATGCGCCCTTCCAGGCGGGCGTTGGACGCGGTGTGCGTAGGACAGTGCTGCACGCCGCGCTGTGGCGGGCCGCCGAGTCGGCCGGGGTGAAGCTCGTGCACGGTGAGCTGGGCGCCATCACTGCGGGCGCGGAGTCGGTGTGCGCCGGGGGATTCGAGGCGAGATATCTGGCGGCGGCAGACGGCCTGCATTCACCGATCCGCAAGGCAATGGGATTGTCCGCGGCGACGACGGGTGCGCGTCGGTGGGGGATCCGCAGGCACTACGAGATCGCGCCGTGGACGAATTCGGTCGAGGTGCACTGGTCGCGCGACGCCGAGGCGTATGTGACGCCCGTGGCCGACGATTGCGTCGGGATCGCGATCCTGAGTGCTGGGCGCGGTGGGTTCGACCGCCACTTCGAGTCGTTCGGCGAGCTGCGCGACAGGGTCGCCGGTCACACCCACGGCCAGGACCGGGCCGCGGGACCGCTGCGGCAGAACGTTCGGGGCCGGGCGGCGGGCCGGGTGCTGTTGGTCGGCGATGCCGCCGGCTACATCGACGCGCTCACCGGTGAAGGCATGGGGTTGGCTTTCGGCGCCGCTGAGCTGCTGGCGGATTGCGTCGTGCGCGACTGCCCCGATGACTACGACCGGCAGTGGCGCAGACTTACGCGGCGCTATCGGATATTGACCGCAGGCCTGCTCGCGGCGAGCGCGCATAGTTCGGTGCGCTCGGCCATTGTGCCTGCCGCGCAGGCACTTCCTAGCGTGTTCAGCCGTCTCGTGAACCTGCTTGCGCACTGAGGTCGCGCACAATAGCGCCTGCGCGGCGTAGCACATCCAGCTGAGCAGGGTTGTACAGGTCGACCATCGCGGCGCCAATCGCCTTGTCCGCGAAACGTTCTCCTCGCGGTGCGTCCGACCGGGACTCCGCGAGGCTGGGGTGCGCTTCGTTGATCGCCCGGATGTAGGGGACGAGCCGTTCGGCGAGTTCGCGGCGTGTCGCCTCGTCGGCATCGGCGGGCAGGTTGTCCAGCTCGGTCGCCGCGGGGTCCTCGGGTGTCTCACGCATCATGTCCGCGTAGATCTGCATGCCGCGCGGCCCGAGCACGCGGCTCAAGACGACGACGAGCGCGCGATCGGCGTCGGTCATCTTGGCCGCGGTGTCGGGCGCGACGAATTCGGGCGGCAGATCGGTGGGCGCCGAGAGCTTCAGCAGCTCACCGAGTTCGTCGCGGGCGCGCTGAAGGCGGTCGATCGTCTCGGCGAGTTCGGCGTCGAGTTCGCGCAATGCCTGTTCGGGGTGGTCGTCGGATTCACCCATCGCGGCGATCTGGGGGAGGGAGAAGCCGAGATCGACGAGCCGTTTGATGCGCACCAGCCGGACGAGGTGCGCGGCGCAGTACTGCTTGTAACCGTTGCTGTGACGTTCAGGTTCGGGGAGCAGCCCGACCTGGTGGTAGTGCCGTACCGCGCGCAGGCTGGTGCCGGCCAGTTCGGCGAGTTCGCGGGTGCTCCAGGCCACGATTCCATCATGGATCATCGGCGTCGAGTTGACTGTGCCGCAGCGTCAGGGTGTGCCATGGAGACGTGAACAAACCCGAGCGCATCTCCGTCGAAGACTTGTTCAAGTCACCCGTCAGGGCCGCGGCCACGATCTCCCCGGACGGTACCCGCGTCGCCTACCTCGCGCCGTGGCAGGACCGCCTGAACATCTGGGTGGCGTCCCTGGAAGCCCCGTCCGATTCCCCTCGCTCCGCTCGCCCCGGAAGCGAGTTCGGCGCCGACGCCCGGCGCGTGACCGCCGACGAGACCCGCAGCATCCTGCACTTCTCGTGGACCGATGACCCGCGCTGGCTGCTGTACCTGCAGGACACCGGTGGTGACGAGAACTGGCACATCTTCCGTGTTGATCTCGATGACCCGGAGGCCGCGGCCGTCGACCTCACCCCGTTCCCCGGCGCGATGGCAGCCTTCGAACTGCTCCCCGAAAAGCCGGGGAAGGCGCTCGTCCACTCCAACAGGCGCAATCCGATGCGGATGGACGCCTACGAACTCGACATCGCATCGGGCGAATTGATGATGCTGGCCCAGAATCCCGGTGACGTGATCGGGTGGCTGACGAGTCGTCGCGGCGACCTGTTCGCGACGAAGCTGAGCACCGAAGGCGATCTCGAGATTCTGCAGTGGGACGACGACGGGTCGCTTCGCTCGGTCGCGAACTATGACGGCAGGGACTACACCATGGGGATGTACCCCATGGTCGTCACGCCGGACGGCAGCGGGATCTGGATGGGGTCGAACGAGGGCACCGATCGCACCCGGCTGGTTCGGCTCGACGTGGCCGACGGCAAGCAGTACGCGGTCGACAGTCACCCGACGTTCGACGTTGACACGCGCGCCCAGGTGTGGCCGGGCCTGCCCGAACCGCTCATCCAGAGCCGGGCTACCGGAGAACTGCTCGGTGTTCGGTATCTCGGTGAGCGACAGGTCATTCACGCGCTGGACCCGGGATTCGCCGATGTGCTCGCCGGCTTGGAGAAGCTCTCCGACGGTGACATCGGAGCGCTGTCGTCGGACATCAAGGGAAGGAAGTGGATCGTCAGCTTCAACCACGACCGCGACCCCGGCGTCACCTACCTGTATGACCACGACAGCGGCGAGGGCCGGCTGCTGTACCGCCCGTACCCGCATCTGAATCCGGACCGGCTGGCGCCGATGCGTCCGGTGACCATTCCGTCGCGTGACGGGCTGGATCTGCATTCGTATCTGACGTTGCCGGTGGGGTCAGAAGGCGAAGGGCCGCTTCCGTTGGTCCTGACGGTGCACGGCGGACCGTGGGCGCGCGATGGATGGATGTATGCCCCGGCGGTGCAACTGTTGGCCAACCGCGGATATGCAGTGCTGCAGGTCAACTTCCGCGGTTCGTCCGGATACGGCAAGGCGTTCCAGAAGGCCGCGATCGGCGAGTTCGCGGGCAAGATGCACGACGATCTGATCGACGGCGTCAACTGGGCCGTCGACCAGGGCTACGCGGATCCGGAACGGGTCGCCATCTTCGGTGGCTCCTACGGCGGCTACGCGACGCTGGTCGGCGTCACGTTCACCCCGGACGTGTTCGCAGCCGCGATCGACTACGTCGGCGTCTCGGACCTGTCCAACTTCATGCGGACTTTGCCCGAGATCGCCCGCCCGCATCTGGCGAACAATTGGCATTTGTTCGTCGGCAACCCCGACGATCCGGAGCAATTGGCGGACATGCTGGCCCGATCGCCCATCACGAAGGTCGACCAGATCCGTACGCCGCTGCTGGTCATCCAGGGCGCCAACGATGTTCGCGTCGTGCAGGCCGAATCCGACAACCTCGTCGAGGCGTTGCGCGGCCGCGGTGTCGAGGTCGAGTACATGGTGAAGGAGGACGAGGGCCACGGCTTCGTCAACCCGGACAACGTCATCGACATGTTCAACGCCGTCGACCGCTTCTTGGCTAAGCACCTCGGCGGCGGTAAGAAGGGGTGACGGCGCGTTGACCGATGAGGCAAACGAGCGGATGGTCTGCCAAACAATGGAGGCGCGAAGCTGATCCAGCACCAGATCGAGGCCCGCCTGCTGCGCGGCCTCGCCGACCTCGAGCGCACCGAGCGGGGCTGGCTGCCGCATCGACTCCCGGCTCGAGCCCGCGCGCAGTGTGACGACCCGCAGTTGCTCGGGGCGCAATCGCAGCCGTCAGGAGTGCGTTTCGCCCTTCGGACGGCCGCGACGGTGCTCGAGTTCGACGTCATCCGTACGCGGGTGGTACTGATCGGGGTGCCGGAGCGGCCCGACGGCACAGTCGATCTCGTCGTCAACGGCCGCTTGGTCCAGCACGCCGCGACGAGCGGCGGCGACGTGGTGCGCATCGACCCGGCCACCGGGGACACCCGGGTCGAGCCGGGCCCGGTCGCGACGATCCGGTTCGACCTGCCCGCCGGTGACAAGGACGTCGAGATCTGGCTGCCGCACTACGAGCGCATCGAACTGGTGGCGCTGCGCACGGATGCCACGGTCGGCGTGCCGACGGAGGAGCGGAAACGCTGGGTCCACCACGGAAGTTCCATCAGCCAGGGGTCGAACGCCCTGAGTCCGAGTACGACGTGGCCCGCGCTTGCCGCCAGTCTGGCGGGAGTGGATCTCGTGAACTTGGGGTTTTCCGGCAGCGCGCTGCTCGACCCGTTCGTGGCGCGCGCCATCCGGGATCAGCCCGCCGACATCGTGAGCGTCAGGCTGGGCATCAACCTCGTTAACGCGGACCTGATGCGGCAGCGCGCCTTCGGTCCCGCCGTGCACGGATTCCTGGACACCATCCGCGAGGGACATCCCGACAACCCGCTGATCGTCGTCGGTCCGCTGTACTGTCCAATCCACGAAACCACCCCGGGGCCGGGCGCTTTCGACGTCGACGCGCTGGCCCGCGGCGAGGTGCGCTTCGTCGCGACGGGTGATCCGGCGGAGGCGACCAGACCCGGCGGGCTGGGGCGACTGACACTCACGTACATCCGCGCGCAGCTGGCCGCGATCGTCGCCCGCAGGCAGGCCGACGACCCTGCGATCAGCTACGTCGACGGGTTGACGCTCTATGGCCCGGCAGATGCCGAGGCTCATCCGCTGACCGACCGACTGCATCCCGACGCGGCGACGCATCGGCTCATCATCGGGGAGAGGTTCGCGGGGACGCTGCGGATGCTGGACGGCCCTAGGTGATACTGATGGCGATTTAGTTAGACAACCGAATCGTAGGAGCATCACCGTTGGCTGAGTCGACGATCACGCCGAGCACCGCGTATTTCGAGCGTCGCGGCGACAGTTACCACCCACGGTCGATAGCCAGGGGCGGCTGGGGTGCGCTCCTCAGCGGGCATGTGGTCGGCGGTCTCTTGGGCTGGGCCGTCGAAGGGTTCGTCGACGACCCGGATTTCCTTCCCGCACGCTTGACGGTCGATCTACCAAGGCCGGCCGGCATCGCGCCCGTCGAGGTGCACACCCGCGAGATCCGCGGCGGAAAGCGGCTACGTCTCGTCGAGGCGGTCATTCGCCAGGATGACAAGATCGTCGGCCAGGCGACGGGTCTTTTCCTTCGTCGTGGCGACCAGCCGACCGGGACCATCTGGTCACCCCAGGTCCAAATGCCGCCGATTCCAACGGATGTGCGGCCGAATGACAATCCATTGTTCGTCCGCACCTACGGCTGGGGGCTGTCGATTCAGAATCCGGACGAAGACTGGCCGGGTGAAGGCGGCGCGAAGTACACGTGGCTGAGGTTGACGCAGCCATTGTTCGACGATGAGCCGCTGACGCCCTTCACCCGGGCGGCGATGGCCGCCGACGTGACGGCCTCGTTGGTCAATTGGAGCTCGGAGGGCCTGAAGTTCATCAACGCTGACTACACGCTGACGCTGAGCCGCCTACCGGACGGGCCCTTGATCGGCCTGGCATCGCAGAGCCATTCCACTCAGGACGGAATCGCGACCGGTTCGGCGATACTGTTCGACGAGCACGGCGAGATCGGCAGCAGCATCTCAGTCTCGGTGGCGCAGTCGGGATTTGCTCCGCCGTCACGCTAGGGTCCAGGTCCGCCTCCTGGTCACAAGACCGAGTACCGTGCGCGGTCCTATCACCCATTTCGACGTCAGGGCTGCGGCGGAGACGTATCTGGCGTTATCCACAGCCATAGCGTCGAAATGGGCGATAGCACTGAAAAGCGTCAGTGGTACTCGGGACCATCACGACATGCGGGGTCCATTCATTGGGAGCGAAGCGGTCGCACGGGGCGCCATTTCTCGCGGCGCGTTGCGATGGAACTACAGCGCTATTCATCCGGACATTTATCTGCGTAAAGACGCATGGCGGGATCTCTATGCCCGCACCGTGGCGGCGTGGCTGTGGACCGGACGGACAGGCATCGTCACCGGGCTGGCCGCCGCCGCTTTGCATGGCGTCAGCTGGATTGACGATACGGTGCCGGTCGAGCTGATCGCCAAGCACGGCCGGCGCAGACCGGGAGTTGCGATCCGCGAGGAACGGATCGGCGAGGATGAGGTCGTGCGGGTGGGCAATCTTCCGGTTGCCTCGCCGGCGCGCACCGCGCTCGACCTAGGACGTCATTTGGAGCGCGACTCCGCGGTTGCGCACATCGACGCGCTCGCTGCAGTAACTGGGCTAACACGTGACGAGATCAGATTTCTAGAAGATCGCTACCATGGCGCACGCGGAATAAGGGCTGCGCGCATCGCAAGCGGGCTGATGGACGGCGGTGCGAGGAGCCAACAGCAGTCACAGTTGCGCCTGCGGCTCATCGACGCGGGCCTGCCGCGGCCGCGCACCAGCATCGTTGTGGGCGACGACCTATGGGAGGCGGTGATCGCGATGGGCTGGGACGGGCCGAAGGTGGGTGTCGACTGCTTCTACGCCGAAGACACTGATCGTTACCGCGCGGTCCAGCGGATTGCGACCGACGAGTTGTTTCAGCGACTCGGGTGGCTGCATTTCCGCATACCACCGGACCACACTGCAATCTCCGCCATCAGGCGCGTACGTGCCGCGCTGCAGCAGCGCAGGATGTGCACCCGCTCAATGACCGAGAAGCGCGAAACGTTCTCGTAGCCGAGCAGAGGCCGACCTCGCTTACTCGACGGAGGCCAGCTGCGGCTGGGCCTGCACGAGGCGGTCGCCGACACGGTCGGCGCTTTGCCGCTGCTTATCCGCATCCCGCGCGACTCGGCGGGCGAGGATGCGTGCCTGTCGATTGGTGATCGTGCGGTTCTTCGCGGCCAGCAGGTCCAGTTGTTGCCAGCTGAGTCCGTCGAGGTCGCCGTCTGAGTCGTGAGTGGCGATAACCACGCATCCGCGCAGAAGCGGCACTGTTCGTGCGGTGAAATCCGTTGTTGCCATGAGTAATTCAGTGGCAATCGTGTTGGTTTGGCGTTGGCACGTGTGCGGCGCCGCGGAGAACCAGAAGTCGAACTGCCGGTCTGTGCTGCTCAAGCAGTGCAAACCCTTAGTGGCCACGAGCTTGTCGATATCGGCCTTGCTATAGGCCCGAGTTTCATAAACGACGCCACTTGGGCTGCAGTAAAGGACAGTGTGCATTCGAATATCCCATTCCACTCTTTCTTCATTATTTGGAGTTGTGGTGAACCACATCTCCCTTGTTACTTGTGTTACCCGTGTGACAGCTGAGACAAACCTTAATAACAATCGTGAAACGAGACGTTTGACCGCCCCGCTGTGTCTCGACGGGTGTCGAGTTTCTATCGTGACTGGTATGAGCAATGACGCTGATGCCGAACGGGTCGCCGAGCTGGCGCGGGGAGTGGTCACCGACCACGACCCAAAAAAGGCACCGGTCCAGGAATATCTGGGCGCGTGTTACGACGCCGGCCTGTCCTGGGTGCACTTCCCCGAAGGCCTCGGCGGGCTCGGAGTGTCTCGCGGTTTGCAGGCCGTCGCGGATCGGATCCTGCAGGGTGCGGGCGGACCGGTGCCGCTCGGGCTCAATCCGATGGGCTACGGCATGGCCGCACCCACGATCCGCGAGCACGCGCAGACCGAGGAGGTGAAGCGCGAGTGGCTGCGGCCCCTGGCCACCACCGAGGACCTGTGGTGTCAGCTGTTCTCGGAGCCTGGCGCCGGGTCTGACCTGGCCGGCCTGGCCACGTCCGCGGTGCGCGACGGTGATGACTGGGTGATCAACGGTCAGAAGGTGTGGACGAGCCTGGCCCACCGCGCCCGCTGGGGGCTGCTGCTGGCCCGCACCAACCCGGATGTGCCCAAGCACAAGGGACTGTCCTACTTCGTCATCGATATGCATGGCACGGGTGTGGAGACCCGCCCGCTGCGCCAGATCACCGGGCAGGCCGAATTCAACGAGGTCTACTTCACCGACGCGCGCATTCCCGACAAGCACCGTCTCGGTGAGGTGGGCAACGGCTGGAACGTCGCGATGACGACGCTGATGAACGAGCGCACCGCTCTCGGCGGTAGCGGCAGCCGGCGGGGTGCGGGCACCATCGCCGACGCCACCGCGCTGTGGGCGTCACGCCCCGGGCGGCACACGCCGGTGTTGCGGGACCGGCTCACGCAGCTGTGGCTGCGCTCAGAAGCCCAACGACTTACCTCGGAGCGCTCGCGGGCCGCCGCCACCGTCGGTGGCCCTGGCCCGGAAGGCTCGATCGGCAAGCTGGTCGGTGCCGAGCTGAATCAGCAGATCTATGAGTGGTGCATGGATTTCCTTGGGCCCGAAGGACTTCTGTACCGCGGCTACTCGCAGGGCGCGCCCACTGGAGAACGCGACTGGCAGGGTCCCATCCAGCAGAAGTACCTGCGCAGCCGCGCGAACACCATCGAAGGCGGCACGTCGGAGGTGATGCGCAACATCCTCGGCGAGCGCATTCTCGGACTGCCCGGCGATCTGCGTGCTGATTCGGGCATGCCGTGGAAGGAGATTCCCCGTGGCTGAGTTCCAGGGCGAGTACAAGTTCACCGATGAACAAACGCAACTGCGCGATGCGGTGCGCAAGTTCAGCGCCGACCACTTCGGTGAGGACAAGATCCGGGCACTCATGGAGTCCGACCCGCCCTTCGACCCGAAGGTGTGGGCGCGGCTCGGCGGCGAGCTCGGTGTGCTGGGCCTGTCCGTGCCCGAAGCCGATGGTGGTGTCGGCGGCACACTGGTCGATCAGGCGGTTGCCATCGAGGAGCTCGGCGCGCGGCTGGCGTGCGGCCCGCTGTTCGGCACGGTCTACCTCGCAATCCCCGCGCTGGTGGCCGCCCCGTCCGGCGAGGCGCGAGACGAGCTGCTCGGCGAGCTCGTCGAGGGGCGGCGCACCGCGGCCGTCGCGATGGTGGACCGGGCAGGCGTATTCGATCCGGATGCGGTCGCAGTAACCGTTGAGAACGACGCTGTGTCGGGCACGGTCGCTCAGGTGGTCGACGGTGGCGCAGCCGATGTCCTGCTGGTCGCCGCGCGGGGATCCGACGGGGTCGCTCTGTACGCCGTCGACGCCGCGGCGGACGGAGTCGAGCGCACGCCGCTGGCCACGCTCGACCTCACGCGTCCCGAGGCGAACGTCACGTTCACCAAGGCGAAAGCGACCCTGATCGCGGGGACTGACGAAACCCAGCGCGTCTTGGACCATTCACTGCAGGTCGGCGCGGCGCTGTTGGCCATCGAGCAGGTCGGCGCCGCCCAGCATCTACTCGATCTATCGGTCGAATACGCGAAGACCCGGCTGCAGTTCGGCAGGCCGATCGGATCGTTCCAGGGCGTCAAGCATCGGCTCGCGAATCTGCTCGTCGATGTCGAGCACGCCAGATCGACGGCGTATCACGCTATCTGGGCGCTGACCGACGGATCCGACGACGCGGCATTGGCGACCAGCATCGCGCAAGCAGTCTGCTCGGCCGCCGGCAGCCATGTCGCCACCGACACCATTCAGGTGCACGGCGGAATCGGGTTCACCTGGGAGCATCAAGCGCACCTCTACTACAAGCGCGCCACCACCAACGCGGTGTTGCTGGGCAGCGCCGAGGAGCATCGGGACCGCGTCGCCGCGATGGTGCTGGACAACGCCACAGCCGACAAAGTGCCGTGGGTGGCTGACGGCACCGCGGTCTGACGAGACGGCAATTTCGCGCACGCTCGCACGCCGTGGGCGCTAGCGTCGGGCAGGTGAGTAGCCCCTCGCGTCCCGTGACAGTGCTCGACAAACCCGCCGTCCTCGCCGGTCTCTTCGGGGTGTGGAGAGACCTCGATGCGCTCATCGAGGAACTGGGGGAGAGCCAGTGGCAGACGGCGACATCGTTGCCCGGGTGGAGCGTGCACGACGTGATCTCTCACCTCGTCGGTACGGAGTCGATGATGCAGGGCGTCGACACCCCAGAGGCCGACATCGACGTGTCGACGCTCGAACATGTCCGCAACGACATCGGCGTGATGAACGAGCGCTGGGTACGCAAGCTCCGAGACCTCAGCGCGGCAGAGCTGCTCGAGGCGTTCCGTGAGACGACGGCCGGGCGGCGAAAGGCGTTGTCGGATCTGCCCAATGCGCAGTGGAATGACGTCACCTTCACCCCGGCCGGGCCGGACAGCTACGGACGTTTCATGCGGGTGCGCATCTTCGACTGCTGGATGCACGAGCACGATATCCGCGACGCCATCGGAGCGCCTGCCAGCGTCAGTGAGCTCGTCGGGCCTGCGGGCGATTTGGCGCTGGACGAGATGGCGGCCAGCATGGGCTTCGTCGTCGGCAAGTTGGGCGGCGCGCCCGACGGGTCGCGTGTTTCGCTTGAGCTGACGGGACCGCTGGGCCGCACGATCAACGTGGCGGTCGAGGGCAGAGCCAAGGTGGTCGACGACTTCGGCGACGACGACCCGACATCGACGATCCAGCTCGACGGCCTGCTGTTCAGCCGACTCGCGGGTGGACGCACCCCACTGGCACAGCACGCCGACGCGATCACCTACGGCGGCGACGAGGCCGTGGGCAGGCGCGTCGTCGAGCACCTCAATTACGTGATCTGACAACGTCAGTCGGCTTGATCCGCCCGGGCCATCAAATCGCCGTAATCGTCGAGATTCAGCTCTTCTGCTGTCACCGATTTCGGGCCGTTGTAGACGTCACGGTCGATCTCGTCGTCAGCATTCGCGACTAGCATCGCCACGAAGGTGTCGCCGTTGACATTGAGGAACGTGCGCATGATGCCGGTGAACCAGTCGACGGCGATCAGGAGGCCGATCGCCTCGACGGGAAGGCTGAGCGATGCCGCGAGGAACGTGGCGACGACCGGGAAGCCGCCTGGAACGGTGATCGTCCCCATGTTGAGCAGAATCGCGAGCCCCATGCCGAGCGCGATCTGCCCGATGCTCAGGTCGATTCCGCCCGTCTGCGCCAGGAACATCACCACGATCGTGTAGTTCAGGACGGCTCCGTACGAGCCCATCGTCAACCCGATCGACAGGGTGAAGTTGGCGATCTTCTGGCTGACACCCACCTTCTCGACGGTGTTCTTCAGCACCGTGGGGAACGTGACCGCCGAACTCGTCGTGGTGATGGCGATGACGGTCTGCTCGACGAGCTTGCTCGGCAGCTTCAACGGGCTCAGACCTGTGCGCACTGAGACGACCAGGACGAACAACGCGAAAAGGATGAGGACACCGATCAGCGTCGTGCCCAGGTACTTCAGGGCGGTGGTCACCACCGATATGCCCACATCGCCTGCGAGCGATGCGAGGAGGCAGAAGACGCCGACCGGGGCGATGTACATCACCAGGCGAATCATCGTCAGCACGATCTGCTGAATTTGGTCGATGAAGCTCAGCACCCTGTCGTCGCCGGTCTTGTTTATCTGAATCCGCAGCGCGATCCCGAACAACAGCGAGAAGACGATGATGGGCACCATCGTGGCCGTCGCCATTGCGTCAAAGATGTTGGTGGAGACGAAGTTGCGCAGGGTGTCCTGCCAACCCAACGCCTCCTGCGCGGATTCCTCCAAGCCGGATTCGAGCGGCAGGTCGTACACCATGCCCGCGCCCGGCTGGATGAGAGAGCTGAGGAGCCAGGCCAGAACGGCTGCAACTGCAGAGAATCCGATCATCCATTTGAACGTGCGGAAGGCGATCCTGCCGGTGCCCGTGCCGGTCATCGAGCCGGTCGCCACGATCACAGACGCCATCACCAGCGGCACGATCGACATCTGGATCAGGCGGATGAACAGGTCGCCAATGAACTTCAGATTGGCCGCCCAGTCGCCGACGATCAGGCCGAACACGATGCCGCCGATCGCGGCGATGCCGATCTGGATCGCGGGATGAGTCAGAAGCTTCATACGTCGGCACCGTATGTCGACACAGATACACCGACGTCGCCTCCAGATTTCATGGGCGTTACTGCTCGTGACGCCGTCACTTAGGCGGCGACGCGGCCATGGGCAGATCCCGTCGTGGCGCACGTCGACTACGTGATCTACCTGGGACTATTTATTCGCTGGCGCGTGTTGTGCTCACAGGTAGAATGAAATGTCCTGCCGAAAGTCGGCAGGGGTGCGAGGGGCTGAACGGTTTCGACTTCGCGCATCGAATCAAGGGAAGCGTGCCGGTGCAGGCAAGAGACCACCGTAAGCGTCGTTGCAACCAATTAAGCGCCGATTCCAATCAGCGCGACTTCGCTCTCGCTGCATAAGCGACTGTGAGTCCGTCAGACCGGGAGAGCCCTCGACCCGGACCCTGGCGTCATCTAGAGGGACAAACCCATAGGTTCGGTCGCGGGACCTACGGGGACATCAAACAGCGACTGGGATCGTCATCCTGACTTGTTCGCGTGATCAGGAGATCCGAGTAGAGGCATAGCGGACTGCGCACGGAGAAGCCTCGAGGGAATGCCGTAGGACCCGGGTTCGATTCCCGGCAGCTCCACTGGAGACGATGCAGGCCAGGGTATGTTTTAGCCCTGGCCTGCTTCCTTTTTGGGCACATTTTGGGCACACCCCGATACCAGGTCGTCCATTTTGTTGGCTATGTCGTCGAGGTCGTCGGGGAACAGGTGCCCGTACAGATCGAGCGTCATCGTCGCCGTCTTGTGCCCAAGCTGGGACTGCACTGTCTTGACGTTTGCACCGGAGGCGATCATCAATGACGCCGCCGTGTGCCGTAGATCGTGGACGGTGACCCGAGGGAACTTGTCATCCGCCGCTTGGCAGCGTTTGATCGCCGCACCAAACCAATGCGTCGTCGTCGGGGGTCGCAATGGCCGCCCATCGGCACGACTCCACAACAGCTCATCGGGGGACTTGCCGACCATCGCCGGAGCTAAAAGCTTGAGCACCGACGCTGAGACCGCCACCGAACGGGCCGTGTGGGTCTTGGTGGTGCCGATGATCGATTTCGAATTCACCTTCGATGCCGAACGCTCGATACGAATCCGGCTACGACCGAGGTCGACATCACGAACCCGGAGTGCCGCCATCTCTCCCCACCGCAGGCCGGTGGTCGCCAACAGGAGAACGATGTCGGGATACTTGGACTCGTCGGCTAGTGCCGACGCTTGCTTGGCAGTCAAGTAGTTACGAACTTTCGGCGTCTTGCGAGGTAGCTTCACACCTCTGGCCGGATTGGCGCCGAGGCGGCGGTCAGCTACGGCCCCGTCAAGGATGCCCGCGAGCACTGTATGGGCGTGAGCTACGGACGATGGCGAGAGCTTCAATTCGGCTACCCACTTCTGGACCTCGGTCGGACGAATGTCAGCGATGCGACGGCGGCCCCATTTGGGCTCCACGTGGACGCGCCATACCGATTCCAGCCGCGCCGACCAACTCGCTTTATGGTGCGCTTGGCGAGCTAGCCATTCTTTACCCAACTCGCCCATCGTGACCTGACCGAGCGACGGGGCGACGTAATTGCCGGTGAGCTTCTCGACTTCGACTGTGTTGGCGAACGCCTCGGCGGCTCGCTTCGTGGTGAAACCGCGCTTTTTGGTTTGCGTGTGCTGTGGTGTCCGGTATCGGACCATGTAACGGGTTACACCCGTTGATGTCTGGTACTTCTCAATCGTTGCCATTGTCGGTCTCTCGATTGAAATCAACAGTCGCGACAGTGATCCCAAGGTCTGCGATAGCCCACGGTGGCGTGGAGTCGAGACAGTGACGGTAATTCATAGGGCCGTCAGTCTCACGAAAAGGTGCGGCGCGCAGAACATCCCACAACAAATGCGCAGGCTCATTGGGCCGACAAGTCGCCTGCACGTAT
Source organism: Mycolicibacterium tusciae JS617 (assembly GCF_000243415.2). The sequence goes on along the minus strand of NZ_KI912270.1, from coordinate 2,362,067 downwards.
TCATCGGCGGTAGCCGTGTGGGGCATCAACAACCTGAGTGGCGAGACCCCTAGCGCGACCGACAGAGCCATAAGGTCATCGACATCTACGCGACGAGTGCCCCGCTCGATCTTGTCGAGCGCCGTATGCGTGAGCGGACGGCCGTTCTCGGCCAAGCGTCCCGCAAAGGCACGCAACCCAAGATTCCGCTCTTCGCGGAGGCGTTTGACGTTGGCGCCGACAGTGTCGGCGGTTGGTCCGCGCTGGACCGCGTGTGTACCCATGTTGACTACGGTACGTCAGCAAGTCGATCTTGCGCAATTGCGATCTGCCGTGTTCAAATGGATGCACCAAAGAGGATACGGTACGTAATCATCTTGATTACACCAGGCAAAGCGAGGTACGGCTGATGACCGTTGTTCGACAGCTCGCTGATTACGGGAAAGACGAGCTGATCCCCGCCGAATCCATGTCAACACTGTTTCAAGGCACGACTGCCCAGACGTGGGCGGCGTTGCGGCACAAGGGAAACGGACCTGTCTTCGTAAAAGTGATGCGGCGGGTTTACTACCGCCGCTGCGATGTCGAGGCGTGGATCGGACAGAACCGCAAGATCCGTACCGACCTGCCGGCGTGACCGCCTTCTCCTACCGATAGATCGGCCACGACTTGTCCACACGTGCCTTTCCCGAGCTGCTGCTCGACGTTCTTCGTTTCACCGACGCCGAGTACGTGTCGATCTGCCACAGAATTGATGGTGGCCCGTTTTGCACGGAAGTCTGTGCGCCTAGCCAAGCGCGGGTGGTGGTGAAGTCACTACCCGAACACGCCGACATCTACTTTGGCGTCAACCCGGTCAAGGGTCCGGAACGGCGCAATGGCGGGCGCGGCAAAGTCGACGACGTGACTCGGCTCGCGGCGCTGGTCGCAGACCTCGACTTCAAAGTCAACGGCTGCGGAGACGAGTCGACCGCCCGTCAGATCATCGACGTGCTGTCGTCGATGCTCCACGTTCGACCTTCGGCAGTCACGAATAGCGGCGGCGGACTGCATGCCTACTGGCCGGTCCGCGATGGCTTCATCAATGACGACAATCGAGAAACGGTCAGCGTGCTGTCGAAGCGTTGGGGGCGGTTGGTGAAAGAAACCGCGCGGGCGCTCGGGGCGGCCGCTGATGCAGTATTCGACCTGCCTCGCGTGTTGCGCGTCCCGAACACGTTTAACTGTAAGCACGACCCAATTCCAGTCGTCTGTCACGCCGACAACGGTGAAGCCCTGACGCTGAAGGAGATGGACTCAAGGCTGAGTCAGTTTGTGGTCAATGGCGAAACCACGAGGATAACGGCACCGAAAAGCAACCCGGACGACTGGGAGTACGCGGACGAAACCTGCTCATATGCAGCGGAAATGATCAATGGCTGGAACATCGATGTTCCCGAAAGCGGACGGCACCAGTGGCTTCTCAGTCAAAGTGTGCGTCTGGCTTGTGCAGTTCGGCTCGGCTGTATCACCGAGGCCGATCACCAACACGGCTACTCGGTTTTGGCCCAAAGGATGCGGCAACTACGAGAAGCGACGGGCGAAGACGCGCCGCAGTTTGAACTCGTGAAGGCATTCGCCTTCGGTCCTCAGATCGCAGCAGCGAAAACCGCCCGTCAAGCGCGGGCCGAGTTGAATGGCCACGAACATAGCGGTCGCACGATTCATGACGAACCTTTCTGGACAGCAAGAGACAATTTGCGCAGCGTTCGGCAGTTCGCCCGCGCCCGTCGGGTCGGGCCATGGGCGATGCTTGGCTACGTCCTAGCTCGTGCCGTTGCAGCGATTCCGCCGACAGTTGTGCTGCCGCCAATGGTTGGCTCGCACGCCAGCTTGAATCTTTTTGTGGCACTGGTGGGACCGAGTGGTGCCGGCAAAGGCGGGGCCAGCGCGGCTGCGGAGGACTGGCTGAATACCGAGCCGGCGACATTCACCGCAACACTCGGAAGCGGCGAGGGCATGGCGAAGATGTTTGCCTACAAGCACCGCGTGGGCGGCCGCACGGGGCCGTGGGTTCAAGAAGGGTTAAGGACGTCGGTGGTCTTCGATGCCCCTGAGGTAGACAATCTGATCGCGCTGACGACGCGCAGCAGCTCCACGTTGCTTCCGCAGCTGAGATCCGCCTATAGCGGCGAAGAACTGGGGTTCTCGTACGCAGATCCCGAGAAGGCGGTTCGCCTCTGCGCACACCGATATCGGTTGTGTTTAACGGTCGGTGTGCAGCCCGGTCGCTGTCGCTTGCCAGGGTGATGGGACCACCTGATTGCCAGGGGGATGGGACCACCGTGGCGCGTTATTGAGGATGCTCGTCGGGGTGGTCTGGGTCAAGCTGGCCGGGTCGGGTGCGTTGCCGGTAGGACGGTCCTTCGATGACGAGGGTGTGGGCGGTGGCGGTGAGTCTGTCGATGGCTGATTGTGCGAGCAGGGTGTCGGCGGTCATGGTCAGCCATTCGGCGGGTTCTCGGTTGGAGGTCACGATGGTCGTTTTGGCGCGGTGTCGTTCGACGATGATTTCGTAGAAGTCGCTGGTTTCGGTGGCGCCGAGGGGCCTGAGTGCGAAGTCGTCGATGATGAGGACGTCGATGGCGGTTAGTCGACGGATCTCGGCGTCGACGGTGTTGTCGAGGCGGGCGGCGCGTAGCCGGGTGAACAGTTTGTCGGATCGGGCGAACTGTACGGTGTAGCGTCGTCGAATCGCCATGTGTCCCAGTGCGGTTGCTAGATGTGTCTTGCCTACGCCGACGGGTCCGAGGATGATCGCGGACTGTCCGGCGTCGAGGAATCGTAGCGAGGTCAGGTCGCCGAGCAGGGTGCGGTCGTAGCGCAGGTCGTCTTGTGCGGTCCAGGTGTCGAAGCGCATCGTCGGGTCGAGTCCGGCTTTGGTCGCCCGTAGGGCAGCTGAACGGGATTCGCGTCGGGATACCTCGTCGGCGAGAAGTGTTTCGAGGAATCCGATGTGGCTGAGTTTGTGCTGGCGGGCCAGGGCGGCCCGTTCGGGCAGGGTGTCGGCCAGAGCACCGAGTTTGAGGGCTTTGAGCAGTCGGGTCAGGTCAGCGCCGACTGGGTCGGCGGGTGCGCGGTGGGTCGTCATGTCAGCGGATCTCCTGCGGTGTGGTTTCGTCGGTGACGATGGTCAATGATGTTGTTGGAGTGTTGAATTCCGAGGGGCATCGGGTGAAACGGGTAGTTGCCTGTCCGACTGCTCGTGGCAGTTGCGGGGCGGTGCTCTCGGTGCCGCGCTGCAGCATGGAGGCGATCTTGTTGACCGAGACGACATCGAGGTCCAGCGACAGTGAGCACGCCCGTTCGACGCGGTCGGCGCCGTAGCGGCGGACCAGGCCTTGGAGCCGGTAAACGGTGCGCATCCGGGTCCAGGGCAGCGGGTCATCCAGGATGCGTTCGGCGTAGATCCCGATGTTGGGGCCGTGTGCGGCGCACGTAGCGATCAACGCCGCCAGGTCCCGCATCGCGTAGACGGCTTTGTGTTCGGGTAAGTCGGCGCGGTCGGTGCTGCGGCCACCCGGAGGCTGGCGGGGATGGACTTTCACCAGCACACCGCGGTGATAGAACTTCACCAGCTCACTGTCGGCACGGACGTCGAGGGTGTGCCCGATCCAGTGCTCGGGCAGCGAGTACAGCGCCTTGGCCGCCTCGGCGTGGAAATCGCGGTGCACCTTCACCGCTTTGAACACCGGCACGTCGTAGACACCCGGCGCCGGCAGCAGCAGGGCCTGCTCGGCGGTGGTGAACACCTCCAGCGGGCGTGCACAGGTGCTGCCGTGGATGCGGGTGCCGGCAGTACGCACACACCACGCCGTCGCAGCCTGCTGCGCCTCCTCGAGGCTAGTGAATGTTTCACCGTCCCAGAAGTTTCCGCGCACGTACTGCACCGCCCGTTCCACCCGCGGCTTGTCCTTCGGAGAGCGCACGCGGGCCGGGTCGGTGAGGAATCCGACATGGCTGGCGTAGTCCAGCCACCCCTGGGTGAATCGCGGGTTGACCGCATCAGCAGCGGCGATCACCGGCTTCAAGTTGTCCGGGATCAGCACCGCGAACACGCCGCCGAAGAAATCCCCACGCCGCCTCAGAGCCGGCGATCACCGCCGCCAGGGTTTGGGAGTAGGACAGCCACACGAACATGTGCCGGGAGTAGACGGCGGTGAAGATCAACGCGTGCACCTTGCGGCGCCGCCCATCATCGGCATCGGTGAGCATCCCCAGGTAGCCGAAATCGATCTGGCATTCCACCCCGGGATCCCCATCGGTGACCCGCACCGTGGTGTCCTTGGCACCGAAACCGCAACGCTCACCGGCGAATCGGTTCAACGTGCGATACGGCACCAGGCAGCCTTGGCGAGCCAGCAGGGTGTGGATCTTGGTGATCGTCAACGGACGTTGTTCACCGTCGCCGGCTACCCACGCGGTGATCTGCTGCTCGAACCCCACCAACTGTTCCCACGCCGCGCCGTGACCATCCGGGCGTACTGGGCGCACCGCGTCGGCGACCGCCCCGATCAACCCGTCATCGACAGCCTCGACGCTGTCGCTACGGCGCAAACCAGCCGCCTGCGCGGCCTCGACGTAGCGGCGCACCGTTTTGCGGTCCACGCCGCAATGCGCGGCAATCGTGCGGTAACCCGGTGCCGGCAACCCGGCGACCCCCAGCCACACCCGCAGCACTTCCCTGATCTCGTTCACACTGACCTCCCGAAAAGCCATGCCCGCCGCCTCCGTGACTTGAACCGTCACGGCGATCAAACGAACAGATGAAGGGACCACCGACGCGACGCGCCGGTGGTCCCATAACTGGCAATCCAGGTGGTCCCATCACCCTGGCAAAATCAGCTCACGCTGGTCCCATGCTCCTGGCAGGCGACAGTCGCGGTAAGCCACTGCTCGACGATGTTGATGGCGGTACACCTCAGCGCTTCGTGTGGTTGCCCACCAGCGACGTTGAAGCGCCAAATGACCTACCGGAGTTGCCTGCCCCGCGACACCTCGGTGCCTGGCCAAAGCAACGGGCTGCCGCCCGCGGGTCTTCTCCAAGTCTGCTCGACGCTCGAGTGTCGGATATCGAACTGCAGGTTTTGGGGGTGCCCGATGATGCAAGGCGGGCAGTGGACTCTCACCGCGTTGAAATGCTGCGCGGCGGCGAGGTTGACCCACTGGACGGTCATCGGCTGCTTTGCCGTTTGAAAGTTGCGGCTGCATTGATGTGGCTAGATGGCCGAACGGATGAGATCAACCAAGATGATTGGTCGCTCGCTGGGATTGTGATGGCCATATCTGACCTAACTCGCGGTCGCGTGGCTGATGTATTGCGCTCGAAGGTTTACGCGGAGAACGCGACCCGTGGCCGCGCGGACGGTATCCGCGAGATCGCCAAGACCGAAGTGGTGCAGAGCGAGGAAGCGGAGCGGATACAGCGAGTCGCTCACAACATCGAGCGCAAGTTGAAAGCCAACGGAGGGGAGCTCTCTCGCAGCATGTTACGAAAGACGATCCACCAACGCGACCGCCTCCTATTTGACAAGGCTGAGGAGTTATTGGTCGACACCGGCCGCATCGACAAGCTGCCGTCAGAGAACAGCGGCCCGTGCGGTTTCTTGCTGCGGCTGGCCGGGGAAGGCGTTGGTAACCAATGAATATGGGACTAGGCAGACGGCTATCACCGTGTACACGGTGTACTACGTGTACGTGTGGGCATAAGATTGTGCAACCCGCCTGGCCCCCTTCACCAGGTCAAAAGGGAAATTGTCAATCGCGTGCGAGTCACCTCCAGGGTGGATTAGCCAAACCATGGATTCGGTACACGCTGTACACCTCGACCTTCCTGACTCGTTCTCGAAGGTATTCGGTGGCAAAGCGATTTAGATGCTTCGAGCTTCTGCTGATCGCGCCAGCGGAACTCTCCGGTGTCCATTCAGGTGGAGTTGCGAACTCGCGGAAGTCTTGCCGAAGGAGGCCACAATGACTGACCTATCGAACCGCGAACCTATCGACCGGTGGGCACGAAGTGCCCACCCCGAGCGGCGATGCACTGCGCACAGGAAGAACGGCGACCAGTGCAAGAACGCTGCCCGCCGCGGAACAAGTGTGTGCGACTTTCATGGCGCCAAGGCGCCTCAGGTGAAGCGCAAAGCGCGGCAACGCATTGAGGAGGCGGCCGACCGAATGGCTTGCGAACTGTTGAGGATGGCGACCGACGGCAACGTGGCTGATTCCGTCAAGCTTGCAGCGATTCGAGACGCTCTCGACCGGGCCGGCCTGGCGGCGAAGAACGCCGTTGAGGTAGAACTCGGACCGCCCAAGCCGTACGAGCAGATATTCGACCGCATCTTGGTGCTCGAAGGCGGTTCGCGCGAAGCCTTTCGCCGATCGCAGGCAACGCTGGAATGCAGCGGCAGTAGTGGAGCGCTCGAAGAAATACGTCAAGACATTCAATCACCAATCGACCCAGAGATCTCGGCGGATTCGCACGACACCGTCGATGGCCCGACCAAACGGCGCACCATCCGACGCCGTCCGGCATGACTTCGTAACGAGGGCTTGGTTGGGCGACCGGGCGGTGTTGCGCACGGTCGCCCACCCACTCGGCTGGTTCACAGTTGAGGGCCGCTGGCCAAACTGCGTGGTTCGAGCGCATCCCTGCCGTAGCGGACCAGGAGTCGATCTCGCAGGCTCTCGTCGACCACTCCGCGTGCGCGAGATTGCGGGGGCTGATCCAATACCGATGTGCCTCTTGATGCTCCACTTAACCAACGGCAGATCGACGTGTTGCGCTGGGTAGGCGACGGGTGTCCAGAGGGCCACTGGAAAGACTTCACACACAAGACGACCGCAAGCGCTCTTGAATGGCGCGGCCTGATCACGGTCTCGAAGCGCGGCGGCATTTGGACCGCGTCGATTACGCCGGCTGGTTCGCACTACCTGAAGACGGGCAACTACCCGCCCGGACATCGGCTCCATCGCATTCGCCCACCTCGGCCACCGGTCGTCTCTCAGTTGCCCGCTACGTCGCCGCGCCCGACGAAACCGTCGGCACCGGCCGCGACGAAACCAACGCATCAACTCGTCAAGGACATCCTCGATGCCGGAGGCGTCCTGGAGCGTGACGTGTCCGAGGACAGCACCAACTACAAGCACCTGGTATCGATCATCAACGGTCGGAACATCGCCCCCGATGACGCGCAAGTCATCATGAACGACTGGGCTAAGTCCGGCTCCATCGTCCTGCGGTTCTCAAGTGCAGCTTGGAACTGGAGAAGCGGGACACTGCCGCAGCGCATCAGCAAGCTGCACCCGATCGTCACTGAACTGAGGAGCGACAACCGCCTGGACAACATCGCCGCTTCGCTTCGTCCGCGCACCTACCGACTTCTGCATGCGCTGGTCCGCGAAGCTGAGGTGCGTCGCCATAAGGTGCGCGTGTCGAAGCGCCCGAGTCAGTACGGATACGGTGAACAGGTCGGCGGCATCATCGGATGCCTTGTATTCGATGTGAACGACATTCGGTGCGCGCTATCGCTTTCAGAGCCGCAGGATCGGGTGCCGCACGTCGCGACCGAGACGGAGCTAGCGAAGGCCAAGCGCGACACCTGGTACCGCATTCCGACGCATGACTACGTGAAGTCCGGCAGGCTCCACCTCACCATGGCCACCGACAGCGGGTACCACTCCAAGGTCGGATGGCAAGACACCACAAAACTGCGGCTGGAGTCACGCCTGTGCGACGTCATCCCCCTCTTCGAACACTGGGCAGCGCTTGACGCTGAGCGAAAGAAAGCTGAGCGACAACGTCAGATTGCGGCTCGCGAACGACGAGAACGCGAGGATGCGATCGCCCTAGAGGCGTACAGGCAACAAGCGCTCGCCGATCGACTCATTGCCGATCTCGACGCGTGGGAACTCGTCAGCCGATTGCGGGCATACCTTGCCATGCTGTCGGAACGAGTCGAGACAATGACCGATGGCGGTGAGCGATCGGCAGCCATCGAGTGGCTGCAGTGGTGTGAAACGTACGCCGCCGAGCATGACCCAACGACAAAGGCGATTGCCGTGCCGACCGTGAGGCCACCCGCCTACGGCGAACTCGCGGAGTTCAGAAAGCGGCTGGGATTCAGTGCGTTCTGAGCGTCAAGGCGATGAAGCCGCAGTTCGAGCCGTGTGATCGTAAGAGCATCGAGTAATCGAATCGGCCCGAGGTGACCAGCGTTTGTCGCCCAAAACATCGAAGCGCGACACGCCGCCGCGGCGGCCGTCATCGCACAACGCGGCTCCGGACAGAGCGGTACCCTGACTCGCATGATGGCCATGGCGCAGAAGGGATAGGCCAGTTGTCGACTGCGGCGGAAGCGGACCTGTTGGGATCCGCGAGCCGGCTGGCTGACGTGCTGGATTCGTTCGGAGCCTGTCTGGGACTCGAACGCAAGGGCGTCATGTACGTGAGTACACCGATTACGACGGGCAGACGCTTTTACGACTGGCTCCTGGCCTCTGGGTACCTACCCGATTCGGGGGCAGAGTACGGACAGGCTCACGCGCGCGAAGTAATCGCGAAAAACACAGCATCTGCCCAAGCACTTGTGGCCACGGTGCGGCGTCGCTTCGATAAGACGGTCGTCGATCCGACCCGCCTTGATGTGCCTTTCTGGACCCAAGACGACTTTCACGCCTTCTGGACCCGTCTCATCACCGACTACGTCGGCGTCGTGGTGTTCAACGATGGCTGGGAGTACAGCACGGGGTGCTGTAGGGAGTACGCCGCCGCGGTGAATGCCGAGGCCACTTCGTTGGATGCAAACTTGTCGGTGCTACCGCCTAACGTCGCACTTATGTTGACGGAACAGGCGATCGGGCGGCTTCGAGACGAGGGGCATGCGGTCAGCGGGTTGTTGACCGCGCGCCACATCATCGAGCAAGCGATATCGACGACTGCGCGTGAACGGGAGCAGGGCTCATGACGAATCTGAAGGATGATGTCCTCGCTAATTTGGCCTGCAGCTACAACGTGGCACAATTTGTCAGCTTCAGCGACGGCGACCCGACGATCCGACACCACGCGGTGCGTGACTCGAGCCGTTTGGATGGTGCTCTCGAAGACGTTCTTGCGTATCTCATACAAGTCAGCACAAGCGGCTCAATCAACATTCGATCGTTCTCGGCAGCGCGCGCGTCGGGTAACCCATTCCACTATGGGATCTCGAACGCGGATGACGCCGCCGCACTGATTCGCGAACTTGCCCGTTCAGGCTTGTACACGATCGCCAATGAAACAATCGATATCAACGACGGCGGAGTATCTGGAGTCGCGGCGGGGGGGATCGTAGAATTTGCACCCGGCGACACGCCCCGAGCAGTCGAGAAGCCTGGCATAGCAAGACTCCCCATCGAAATTGGATTCGATGTACTTCAGGCGATTTACGGTTTCGACATCGACTTTGGTGACCTTCTCAACACAAGGTTGGAGTTCAGTCTCCATCCGCGTCGGTGTGGAACTCGGGGGGAACACGCAATTGTCTGGGAGGTGTCCGATTACGCTGCTGGCCAGTTCGGCTCTGAAATCGTCTGGCCCAACCGATTCAGTCGCTTTATTGGCGACAAAGCATTTGGATTAATTCTCGCCGACGCTTTGGGGCACAACGTGCCGTTCACAACGGTGGTTTCCAGAAACGTTGCCCCGTTTTCATTTGGTCGGCGGACCGGGACAGGCGAGTGGTGGATGCGGACTGCTCCAAAAGAGCCGGTGCCGGGAATGTATACGACTACATATGGTTGGACGGATCCCTTCCGAGTTCTCAACGATGAGGACAGCGAGCAACATATCGTCGCATCTGTTTTGGCTCAAGAAGGCGTCAATGGGGCTTATAGCGGCGCTACGAAAGCGGCCAACAATTCCAAAATCGATATTGTAGAAGGTGTCGCCGGTCGTGGCGACGACTTTATGCTGGGAAAAGATATTCCTGAGCCCCTACCGCAAGAGATCATCGAGGACGTCCGAAAAGTGACTGCTGATCTCCGGAAGCAGCTCGGGGTTGTACGGATTGAATGGGTTCACGACGGCGCGAAAGTTTGGATTCTCCAAATGCATCGAGCCAAAGCGGTTGCCGGCGCCACTACTGTGCTTCGCGCGGGGACCGATCCGGCTACCTGGGTGATGTACAACACAAGTGACGGGCTGGAAGCGCTGCGTGGTGTCCTAGCGAAGGCTGAGGAAGAACACCAAGGAGTTGAAATTGTCGGCGACTTTGGGATCACGTCTCATGTCGGAGAACTACTATCGAATTCCTTGGTACCTATCAGGCAGCGCTCGCCAATTCCAGACCGAAGCGTAGCGCCCGATGATGGTTCTCAACTCAGCGAGTCGACGTAGCTTCTAAGCCACGGCGAGATAATAGGACCGAGCTGGTTAAAGAACTTAGGCCTGTTCGAGATATCCTTGAGTACTGGTTCTGCCCAGTCTGGAATATTTCCTGGGTCCGTCTCGGCCTGCAAGTATGCCAACAGAGCAAACTCTTTCCAAGGCGTGCTTAAAAGGTCTTTGAGAACCCACTTGTCACTTCCCGAGTCGGGATCAATTTGGTCTCCGTCGGTCTCAACAACATCAGCCCGGTGGAACCTCCCGTTGTAACTTTCCAACGAGATAGTTGGAGAGCCAAATTGCTCCAATATCTCGGTGATTGCTTCGCTTTCGGACGTGCCCGACCCTCTATTTGCTACAGCCTGCACAATATATTCGAGTTCTTTGTAGATGTAGAGAGACGTCCTGTTCGCAATTTCGTCTATATCAGTACTGTCGAAGGTCACCCCAACATCTTTAGCGCAGTCAATGATAATCTCCACGCGCCGTTCACGATTTGGAGGAAGTAACGCAATCTGTTCGTCGATGCGGCCCGGTCGCTTGATGGCGCTGTCGATACGTTCCGCGTAGTTGGTCGCGATCACTAACACGGAAGTTTCCTTTTGCCGAAGATCATTAATCTTGGTCAACATGCTTGGCGTCATAAATTGGAACATATCGCCTTGGCGGGCGTACTCGACGCTGTCTCGATCTAGAAGAAGCCGATCAACTTCGTCCAAAAGTATTACACAGTTGGACTGTTCAAGCAGCGCTTCAAACACGCGTTTGGCCCGATCTTCGACTCCAGCTTCGCCTCCGCGAATGAAATCGCTCGGCGATACGTATACGAAGTCGTACTGCAGTGCTGCCGCGAGAGATTCGCAAAACGACGTTTTCCCCGTCCCGGGAGGTCCATAGAGAAGGATCGAGTACTTTGCCGATGATGATGGAGAGCCGCCGGACGTGTCGTTACGCGGCGCCACCACTAGTGTGTCGACGCGGTTGTACGCCTGAAAGGCGCCAGTTAATCCTAGTAGCGGCTCACGTTTCTGCTTTGCTTTCTCCCACGCGTCTGAAGCCTCTTTTGGCGACTTCTTCTGTTTGCGGCGGAAGTCGAGATTCACAGCTACCCCCGCCGCGTGGGCGATGTGTTGCTGTAACATCGCGCCGTAAGCTTGCAAAAACAGCACAACTTGACTTGTAGCCCACAGGTGCAGGATGTCTGGTTTATACGTGTGCTCGGATTGCCAGCCTTGAAGCTCTGCAGCGTTCGCTTCAATATCGATGTGAACGGTATATACCCGCGACAAGAGCCAATCCGCGTATGACTGTAGAGCGGCAAAGCTGCGTGTAAACAGTGGCTCCGGCGAAATCCTCCGCTTATCTTCCTCGAAGCCGCAAATTCGGAGATACGAATTAGCAACTTCAACACTTTGAGGAAGAAGGGTGAACCCTCGCTTATTCACAACCAGAGGACGTACTGGTTGCCAGTGTGTCACGACAGCGGGTGCCTTACCAAGGATGTCGACCACTTGCTGCAAAAGAGAATCCGTGATGGCATCGCGATTGAGGATCAATAAACCTTCGAGCGCGAATACTAGACAAGCAGGATCAAACCCTCCATCTTGTATTGCGCTGTTAGAAAGCTCGGTGTGGAGTTGGTTGAGAAAGACCGAGGGGAGCTTTTTCAACTGCAATTCGGCAAGACGTTCGGGGCGAACGGCTTGTGTTAGTTGCAAGGCTCGCAAGAGGACAAATGTGTGTGGAATTGGGTAATCATCGCCGTTCGGTGTGAATTTCAGCACCATGGATGCTGGATCGTCGATAAGCACCTTTATCCACTGGTCGGCTAGCGTTGCGATCCGCGCGAGCACGGGCCCAACTTGTGTGTCATCGGTAACATTTGCTTTGAGTAGCTCATAAACCCACGTCAACGTAAGCGGGCTATCGTGCCCCCACGTCTTCGAAGAAGTTAGATAGTCGCCGTTCGGAAAATCTTTTATAAGAGCTGTCGTTCCGTCGCGGAGCAGCTTACTGACGGTCTCTCCGTCGCGGAGCAGCTTAGAGACGGCCTCTGGTTTACGTTTCTTCCCATCGCCAGTTCGGACCATGCCAGATTGAGTTCGCGGGACAAGAACGCTATCGGTAATTACGCCGTACTCGACCGCGACTGCGTGCAAAATCATCGCTGCAGTGCTTTCCGAGAATTCATCCCGTTGGAGACTGTTGCCATCGGTAAGAGAGTATGGCCACCCATCTTGTCCAAGGTTTGTCTTGAGGAGGGTTTCGAGCGCGCGATCTGTCTGTAACTGAACCTCTGTGACCATCGCTCGGTCCAGAGAGTACCGGCGATCCAAATAGTCGCTAACGTCCACGAATTACGTCCTCCCTGCGTAGCAGCTGTTATCCGAGGAGAATCGGTACTGGCACGAGCGGTGGCTCGGTGCAATGACGAAGTTGAGTCCTGCCCTTGCCGTGACGGAGCTATTACTACCAGACCGCGGTTGCGGCTTCCTAAGCAACCGGGGAAAGTACCGACTGGTGCGCACCGTGTTGACCTGCCTCGGCGCACCGCGGTCAATCAGGGACGTGTTGCACGTAGGGCGCGCGCAGAGGCTCCAACACCTATTGATCGAACATTGCGCTGAGGCGCTCCGGCATTGTTGAGGTGCGGCCACCTTCGGCGCTCCTGCACTCGGGTCGGGCATATCTCAAATCGAGCCGCCACGGACGCAGTATCCCTGTCTCGAAAACGATGGGTTCTTGCGACTGAGACAACACCTCGCGTCTTCGTGCGGCGTCCAGGTGCAACGAAACCGCCCGCTGTCTTGAAAACCTGTCTCATAACCGGTATTCTCATAACCGGGCTAGGCGACGGGATTATGAGACAGGAGCAACCATGGCCATCATTGGCTACGCGAGGGTGTCGACGACAGATCAGAACCCCCGGCTGCAGCTCGACGCTCTCAAGCACGCCGGTGCCGCCCGTATCTTCACCGACCAAGGCATCAGCGGGTCGACCGCTAGCCGTCCGCAACTCGACGCCTGCCTTGACCACCTCCGCGAAGGGGATGTTCTAACCGTCTGGAAGCTCGACCGGCTTGGGCGCAATACTCAACAGGTACTCGCAGTAGTCGACGAACTGACATCACGCGGCATCGGCTTCCGCAGCATCACCGAGGGCCTGCACACCAACGGTCCGATGGGGAAGGCGATGCTCACCATCATGGCGGCCTTTGCTCAACTCGAACGCGACACCATGATCGAGCGCACCCGTGCGGGACTAGCAGCAGCGGCGGCCAACGGTCGCAAGGGCGGACGCCCACGGAAGGTCGACGATGCTGACGCCGCGAAGGCTCGCAGTCTGCGGGGCAAGGGGATCACCGCCACCGACATCGCGAAGATGCTCGGCGTGTCCCGCGCCACGGTTTACCGGTACCTGGCTGCCGACGCCGTGGCCTGAAGGGAAGCACCAGTGCACTCACCGCACTACTCCGACGGCTCGAACCCACCCAGGACCCATAGCCAACCAGATGACCAAGAAGTGGCAGCGGGAGCAGTGGCAAAGACGGGCCCGAAGGCGACTAGCCGCCGGTATGTTCGACGTGACCCTTCGGTCAGGGACATGTAGCGATCGGCCTCGGGCAGGCAGGGGTGACTGGATGCGGCTGTGGGGGGTGCGCCTGGGGAGGAGAGTTGTGTGGACATCTTTCGGGTCCATCAGGAGCTGATCGACGACTACAAGTCCTTCACCACCAGCGCGGTCGTCCCGCGGGACCCTCGGATCAAGCAGTACGTCGACGACGAGCTCGCCGAGGGCAAGCAATGGCCCGAGCCGTGGCTCTCGCTGAACCCGACTTTCGCCTCCGGCGGCTCCATTGACGAACTGGTCGCCGACGACCTGCTGCACCCCGAATGCGCCAAGATCTTCCGCCCGAAGTCAAACCTATCGGACCCTGGCGACCGGCCGATCACCCTGCACCGCCACCAGCGCGAGGCCATCGAGACTGCGCGCTCCAGAAAGAGCTACGTGCTCACCACTGGCACCGGCTCCGGGAAGTCACTGGCCTACATCATCCCGATTGTCGACCGGGTGCTCCGCCAACGGCCGCGCCAGCCCGGAGTTAAGGCCATAATTGTCTATCCGATGAACGCCCTCGCCAACAGCCAGGTTGGTGAGCTCGAGAAGTTCCTGCGCTTCGGCTACGGCGAGAGCAACGAGCCGGTGACCTTCGCCCGCTATACCGGTCAGGAGCAAGGCGAGCGCCGCGAGGCCATCCTCCGCAATCCACCCGACATCCTGCTCACCAACTACGTGATGCTCGAATTGATGCTCACCCGGCCGGAAGAGCGGCGAAAGCTTGTCGACGCGGCGAAGGGCCTGGAGTTCTTGGTCCTCGATGAGCTGCACACCTACCGCGGACGTCAGGGCGCGGACGTCGCCATGCTGGTTCGCCGGGTACGTGATGCTTGCCAGTCACCGGCCATGCAGTGTGTCGGTACCTCCGCGACGATGGCCAGCGGCGGCACCAACGCCGACCAGCGTCGTGTTGTCGCCGAAGTCGCGACGGGCCTGTTCGGCGCGACGGTCAGCCCTGACCGTGTTATCGGCGAGACACTCGACCATGCAACCACTGGCGATCCCGGCGACACCGCGCAGTTGTCCCGAGAAATTCACGCGGGTGGCGCCGCAGGCGACTACGAGGGCTTGGCCGATTCGGCGCTGGCGTCCTGGATCGAGACAACGTTCGGGCTTGCGATCGAACAGGATTCGGGCCGAGTCATTCGGCAGCGGCCGGCCAGAGTGCGGGATTCGGCCGCGCGCCTGGCGGACCTCACCGGGCGCACCGTGGATCAGTGCGCCCAAGCGATTCGCACCACACTGTTGGCTGGTTCGGCGGCTAGACACCCGGTCACGGGCCGACCGCTGTTCGCCTTCCGGTTGCACCAGTTCGTCTCTAAGGGCGACACGGTGTATGTGTCGCTGGAAAACGAAGCCCGGCGGCACATCACCTCGCAGTACCAGATCGCGGTGCCCGATCGGCCCGACCACATCCTGATGCCGTCGGCCTTCTGCCGGGAGTGCGGTCAGGAGTATCTGGTGGTGGCGCGGTCCTCTGAGGGCTCGGATGTGATCTACCGTCCGCGGCGTGACCGCGACGCCAGCGGGGGAGACCAAGCCAACGGCTACCTCTATATCTCGACCGATCAGCCGTGGCCGGCGGACCCGCTTCCGGAGGGGCGCTTGCCTGACTCTTGGCTGGCTGACGGGCAAGTCGCCGAACGCCGCCGCCAATACCTGCCGCGCCGGGTCCGAGTCGACGTCGGTGGTAACGAGATCACCGGCGCTGGCATCGACGCAGCGTTCGTCCCGGCTCCGTTCCGGTTCTGCCTGCGCTGCAAGGTGTCCTACGAACAAGCTCGAGGAAGTGACTTCGCCAAGCTGGCGACGCTGGATGCCGAAGGCCGAAGCTCCGCGGTTTCTGTGCTCAGCACCTCGATAGTGCGCTCGCTGGACAAGATCCCACCCGGCGAACTCAGCGAGGAGTCACGCAAACTACTGACTTTCGTCGACAACCGTCAGGACGCGAGCTTGCAGGCCGGGCACTTCAATGATTTCGTCCAGATGGTTCAGCTTCGCGGGGCCGTCTACAGGGCATTGCAGAGCGGAAGCCTGCACCACGAGGACGTCGCGCAGCGAGCGGTCGAGAGCCTGGGCCTGCGATTCGAGGATTACGCCGCCAACCCCGAAGCGGTGTACGGCGCCCGGTCGTCGGCCGAGCGCGCGTTCAAGGAGTTCATCGAGTACCGCTTGTACTCCGACCTTCAACGCGGCTGGCGGGTCACGATGCCCAACTTGGAGCAGACCGGCTTGCTTGTCGTGGAGTACGAGTCGCTCCCCGAAATTGCGGCCGACACCGCACTCTGGGAGCAGGCCTATGAACCGCTGCGCAACGCCACCGCCATCCAGCGAAAAGAGTTGTGCCATATCATTCTTGACGAGTTCCGGCGCGATCTTGCGGTCGCCATCGACTGTCTGACCGACGACGGATTCGATCGTGTGAAGCGGCAGTCAGATCAGCACCTGCAAGGACTGTGGTCGATTCCGCCCCACGAGCCTCGGCCCCGGCCAGCGGTGGTCTCCACCGAGGGAGGTAAGCCGGGCGCCCTGCGGTCGATCGCCCGCCTGACCGGTCGGACCGCGCTGGGACGGTACATCCGTGAATCCAGCGGGCTCACCCTCGGCGGCGAGCAGATGGATACCGCCGACTCCCAGAAGGTGATTGAAGATCTCCTCAAGGTTCTTGACCGCGCGGGTCTTCTCACAACCGTGGACGTCGAAGGCCTGTCGGGACCGAACTACCGGCTGAAGGCCTCGGCGGTGATCTGGAAGCGGGGTGACGGTGTCACCGGCGCACCCGATCCGCTGCGGAAGGGCTTCGACCCGGATCAGGGCACCCGGGTCAACCCCTTCTTTCTCGAGCTCTACCGCCACACCGCACCCGAACTCATCGGCATGTACGCCCGCGAACACACCGCCCAGGTGACCGCCGCGGACCGTGAGGAACGTGAAAAGGCCTTCCGCAAAGGCGAATTGAAGGTGCTGTACTGCTCACCCACGATGGAGCTCGGTGTCGACATCGCGAGTCTGAACGCCGTCGCCCTACGCAATGTTCCTCCGACGCCCGCCAACTACGCCCAACGCAGTGGACGTGCCGGCCGGTCGGGTCAACCCGCACTGGTCACCACCTACTGCGCAACCGGCAATTCGCATGACCAGTATTACTTCCGGCGTTCAGTCGACATGGTCGCCGGCTCAGTCGCCCCACCGCGCCTTGACCTAACCAATGAAGCCCTGCTTGCCTCCCACCTGCAGGCGCTGTGGCTGTCCGAGACCGGCGCCGATCTGCACTCGCGGATGCCCCAGCTGCTGGAACTTGAATCGCCCGCCATGCCGTTGACCTCGGACCTCGAAAAGACCCTGCGTAACCCAGATGCGATCCGGCGAGCAACTGAACGGGCCGCCACGGTGATCGCCCCACTCATCGAGGATCTTCAATGTACGTCGTGGTGGCATAAGGACTGGCCCGCAACCGTCATCGCGGCTGCACCAGATGAGTTCGATCGGGCGTGCGAGCGGTGGCGGGAGCTGTACCAAGCTGCGCTCGACGATCAGGCCGAGCAGAACCGGATCGTGTTGGACGGCTCGGTGAGGAAGCAGGCGCGGACTGCGGCCGAGGGGCGCCGACGTGAGGCCGAGGGTCAGCTTCGTTTGCTGCGCAACGAGGACACTGACCGCACCCACTCCGACTTCTACACCTACCGCTACTTCGCCAGTGAAGGATTCCTGCCCGGGTACAGCTTTCCCCGGTTGCCGCTGGCCGCCTACATTCCGGGCGTGCGGCCGACGATCGGCAACCGAGCGGGCGGCGACTACCTGCAACGCCCGCGTTTCCTTGCGATCAGCGAATTCGGGCCTGGCGCAATCATTTACCACGAAGGCGCCCGCTACGAGATTAAGCGCATTCAGGTTCCGATGAATTCGGGCGGCATCGGCACGGTCGACACTCAAGATGCCTACCGCTGTCAGTCGTGCGGCTATCACCACGTGCGCCGCCCCGGACTCGACGTGTGCGAGAACTGCGCGGCACCGCTGAGCGCGCCGCAGTACGGGCTGATGCGCATGCAGACGGTGTTCGCCCGCCGCCGCGAACGCATCTCCAGCGATGAGGAAGAACGCCGCAGAGCGGGTTTCGAGTTGCACACGTCCTACCGGTTCAGCGAGCACGGTCCTCGCCTGGGGCGCTCCGACGCCGCGGTCGGAGATGTTGATGGCAGGCTGATGACCGTCAGTTACGGCGACACTGCGACGGTGCGCGTCACCAATGTCGGCCGTCGGCGACGCAAGCATCCGGCAGACCTCGGCTACTGGCTCGACACCGTCAAGGGCAACTGGCTTTCTGAGCGGGACGCCGAAGACACCACGCCGCAGGATGAAACGCTGGACGACGCCGCCGACGTCCCTTCTAAGCAGAAGGTGATCCCCTACGTCGAGGACACCCGCAACATCCTCGTGGTCCGACTCGACACGCTTGTCGCCGAGGACGTGTCCACAAGCCTGCGCTACGCGCTGGAACGCGGTATCGAAGCCGAGTTCCAGCTTGAGGACTCCGAATTGTCCAGCGAGGCCCTTCCCGACAACGACGGACGCGGCCGAATGCTGTTCACCGAGTCGGCCGAGGGCGGCGCAGGTGTGTTGCGGCGGCTGCACACCGAATCGGACGCCTTAGCTCGAGTCGCCTTCGCCGCGTTGGAGATCATGCATTTCAGTGCCGACGGCACCGATCTGGGCCGGGCGGAGGGTGCCCGGGAACGATGCGAGAAGGCTTGTTATGACTGCCTGTTGTCCTACGGCAACCAGACCGACCATGCGGTGATCGACCGGCATGTGATCCGCGACCTGTTGTTGCGGCTCGCGGAAGCAACGACGCTGCCGGTCATCGACGACGAGCCCCGCGGCGACAAGGCGTCAGAGCTCAAGGCGCAGTGTGAATCTGAGTTGCAACGGGCCTTCATCGACTTGCTGGTGCAGCACGAGTTCGCCCTCCCCGATAACGTCGGGCAATCGGTAGTAAAGGCAACGGTGCGCCCCGACTTCGCGTTCATTGCCGACGGATCTGCATTGGCGGTGTTCGTCGAAGAGTCCACCCCGCCAGACGCTGAAGAGGTCGAGGAAATGTTCAACGACGCCGGCTGGTCGGTGCTGAGACTTCATCCCGGCGAGGACTGGCTGGCTCAGGTGCGCGAGCACTCATACGTATTCGGCGACGGAAGGGTTTAGGCGCTGTGGGATTCGCCCCTGGAAATCTGGTCACGGCACGCGGCCGCGAATGGGTGGTGCTGCCGGAGAGCACAGATGACTTTCTGGTGCTGCGGCCCATCGGCGGCATCGACGACGACATCGCCGGGGTGCTCGCCAGCGAGGGTGTCAGCCCGGCATCGTTCCCGCCGCCGCACGCGGAGGATCTCGGCGACCACCTGAGCGCATCGCTGTTACGCAGTTCGCTCCGGATCGGGTTCCGCTCCACCGCAGGCCCATTCCGGAGCCTGGCCTCGATCGCCGTCGAGCCTCGCGCCTACCAGATGGTGCCGCTGATGATGGCGCTCCGTCAGGACGTCGTGCGCCTGCTGATCGCCGACGACGTGGGCATCGGCAAGACCATCGAGGCCGCTTTGGTTGCCACCGAGCTGCTGAAGGTCGGTGACGCACGAGGGCTCACGGTGCTGTGCAGCCCCGCGCTGGCCGAGCAGTGGCAGGGCGAGCTCAGAGAGAAGTTTGGTCTCGAAGCGGAACTCGTTCTGCCCAGCACGGTTCGCCGGCTGGAACGCGGACTGATCGGCGCGGAGTCGATCTTCGAGCGTTACCCGGTCACCGTGGTGTCCACCGACTTCATCAAGAGCGCACGGCGTCGCCACGAGTTCCTCCGCACCTGCCCGGATCTGGTGATCGTCGACGAGGTGCACACTTGCGTCGCGGACTCCACCACCAGCGGATCGGGCCGCACTCAGCGCTATGAATTGGTCCGCGACCTGGCGGCCGACCCTTCCCGCCACCTGATCCTGGCCAGTGCCACCCCCCACAGCGGGAAGGACGAGGCATTCCGCAACTTGCTGGGGCTGTTGAAACCCGAGCTGGCCACCGTCGACCTGGAGAAGAAAGCCGACCGGGAACACTTGGCTAGGCACTTCGTGCAGCGCCGTCGCGCGGACCTCCGCCGGTACCTCGACGAGGACACCCCGTTCCCGAAGGATCGCCTCTCCGCTGAGGTGCCCTATTCGCTGAGCCCGGAGTACCACGCGTTGTTCACCAAAGTCCTCGACTACGCCCGGGAAACGGTGCGCACCGACGAAGGCGGGCTGGCTCGGCGGGTCAACTGGTGGTCGGCGCTGGCGCTCCTGCGCGCGCTGGCCTCGTCGCCGCGAGCGGCGGCGCAGACCCTGCAGACCCGGGCGGCGACGGTCGCCGCCGACTCTCCGGAGGAAGCCGACGCCATCGGCCGGGCCATCGTGCTCGACCAGACCGACGACGAGGCGCTGGAGGCGGTCGACACGACATCGGGCGCCGACACCGACAGCACCACTAAGGCCAGCAATGCCAAATCCCGTCGGCTGCAAGCATTCCGGGCTGAAGCTCTCAAACTCGAAGGCAAGCCCGATCGCAAGATCACTGCGTTGGTCAAGAGCGTCAAGGAATTACTGGGCGACGGATTCAACCCCATCGTGTTCTGCCGATTCATTGACACCGCCGAGTACGTGGCCGAGCAACTCGGTGCGGCTCTGAGCAAGAACGTCACCGTCCGCGCCGTAACAGGCACCCTGCCCCCAGCTGAACGAGTCGCTCGCATCGAGGAGCTGGCGGCCATCCCCGGCCAGCACGCCCTGGTAGCCACCGACTGTCTCTCGGAGGGTGTCAATCTGCAGGAGAACTTCCAGGCGGTGGTCCACTATGACCTGGCGTGGAACCCCACCCGCCACGAACAGCGGGAGGGCCGCGTGGACCGTTTCGGCCAACGGGCCGACACGGTGCGCGCGGTGACTCTCTATGGCCGCGACAACCAGATCGACGGGATCGTGCTCGAAGTCCTGCTTCGCAAACATGAGGCGATCCGCAAGGCGACTGGCGTCGCGGTTCCGGTACCCGACAACAGTGAGGCCGTTGTCGAGGCACTTATGGAGGGCCTGCTGCTGCGCGGCCGCGACGCGGAGCAATTGGGTTTGGAACTCGACTTGGAGGAAAAGCGCGATGCGCTGCACAACCAATGGGAGTCGGCGGCCGCACGGGAACGCAACGCGCAGACCAAGTACGCCCAGCACGGCATCAAACAACAGGAAGTTGAGACTGAGCTCAAAGAGACCCGCGCCACCCTGGGCACCAACACCGACGTCGCCGAATTCGTCGACCACGCGCTGCGGGCATTGCGATCAACGGTGACCACGGCCGACTCCGGCTTCACCGCGACGCTCGGGCCATTGCCATTGGGACTTCGTGACGCGCTGCCGCCCGGCCGCAAGGACCCCCTGCACTTTGCCGGTGAGCTGCCCGTTGCCCGGGGCGACGCCGTGCTCACCCGTACCGACGCATCGGTGGAGGCCGTCGCCAACTACGTCCTGGAATCGGCCCTCGACCCGCAGCTTCCCGACGATCAGCGGCCGGCCCGGCGCTGCGCGGTCATCCGCACAAAGTCGGTGTCGATGCGCACCACGCTGCTCATCGTCCGCTACCGCTTCCATCTGCAGCTGCCATCCCGGTCCGGCAGTCGTCAGCTGGTCGCCGAGGACGTCGCGTCGCTCGCCTTCAAAGGATCGCCCGGCACCCCGCACTGGCTCTCACCGGAGTCGGTAGCACCGCTGCTGCACGCCCGACCGTCCGGCAACGTGCCCGCGCCGCAGGCGACCCAGTTCATCACCCGCGCCCTCGACGGCGTGCCCGACATCGCCACACATCTCGCCGAACACGGCGAAGAGCTCGCCGCACGCCTGCTCGAATCGCACCGCCGGGTGCGACAGGCGGCCGCCGACGTGGTGCGCGGACTGACAGTGACAGTAGAACCGGGCGCGGACGTCCTCGGCGTCTTCGTATACGTGCCGCCGGCTGGAGGTGAGAAGTGAGCGCCGACACCGCATCCACCAATTTCATCGGCGTCCGTGTCGTCGGCGGCCTGCTGCCAGCGGACCTGCTCGCCAAACTTGTGGCCGGCCAGACCCAAGACGGACTGTCCTCCAAAGACTTCCATCTCGCCGCCGGCGAAACGGTGCGCGACGCCGCCAACCGGGTATGGGCGTATCTGCGGGGCGCCTGGACCACCTACCGCGCTGCTTTGGCTGCGCTGCCTGACAACGATGCCGCGACGGGGCTCACCCGGGAACGCTTCACTCTCGTGCTGCTCGACCAGCTGGGGTACGGCCGTGTCCATCCCACCGGGAAAGGCGGCCTGCACGTCGGGGACCGCAGCTTCCCCATCTCACATGTGTGGGGAAACGTCCCGATCCATCTGCTCGGACGGGTCGCAGTGGATACCCGGACGAAGGGCGCAGCCGGGGCGGCCGGCGCCTCGCCGCAGTCGATGGTGCAGGAGCTGCTCAACCGCTCCGATGACCACCTGTGGGCCATCCTCGCCAACGCGACCACGTTGCGGCTGGTCCGCGACTCCACCTCGCTGGTGGGGTCGGCCTACGTCGAATTCGACCTGGAGGCGATCTTCGACGGCGACCTCTTCGCGGACTTCCTGCTGCTGTACTCGCTGTGCCACGTCTCTCGCCTCGAGCCCCGCGACCCCGAGGTCGGTCCCGCCTCCTGCTGGATGGAGCACTGGCGCCAGGACGCCATCGAATCCGGTTCCCGGGCGCTGAACCTGCTGCGCGACGGCGTCATCGAGGCTCTGCACACCCTCGGCTCGGGATTTCTCACCCACCCCGACAACGCGAAGCTGCGCCAAGTTCTCGCCGACGGCGAGATCACCGTCGAGGAGATCAACCACGCCCTGCTGCGGGTCACCTACCGACTGCTGTTCACGTTCGTTGCCGAAGACCGCAACGCACTGCTCGATCCGCACGCTGGTCCACAGGCCCGCCGTCGCTATCTCGACTATTTTTCCACCGAGCGGTTGCGGCGGACGTCCCGTCGCCGCCGCGGCGGTCGCTACGGCGACCGATGGGAAGCCCTTAAAGTCGTGTGGCGCGGCCTCGGTAGTGTCGACGGCCTGCCCGAACTCGGGCTGCCGGGCATCGGCGGTCTATTCGACACCGGTGCGCTGGACTTCCTCATGGAGTGCTCGTTGAGCAACCAGGCTTTGCAGTCTGCGGTGCGCTCGCTGTCACTGGTGCGTGAACCCCGCTCGCAGGCCATGCGGATCGTCGACTACCGCAACCTGGGCGCCGAGGAACTCGGCAGCATCTACGAGTCGCTGCTGGAACTCATGCCGAGTTGGGACCCGGCCACCAAGATCTACTCGCTGACCGTCGCATCGGGCAACCAACGCAAAGACACCGGCTCCTATTACACTCCCACGTCACTGGTGGAGTCGCTGCTGGACACCGCGCTCGACCCGGTCTTGGACGACGCCGAGAAATCCGGCGAACCCGAGCAGGCTCTGCTGAGCGTCACCGTCTGCGACCCCGCCTGTGGCAGTGGACATTTCCTGGTCGGCGCGGCCCGCCGAATCGCCAAGCGGGTGGCCGCCCTGCGAAGCGGTGATCCCGAACCGGCCCCCGAGGCGGTGCGCTCGGCGATGCGAGACGTGGTCGGGCGCTGCATCTACGGTGTGGATCTCAACCCACTCGCCGCCGAGTTGGCCAAGGTGTCGCTGTGGCTGGAGGCTCTCGACCCCGGCCGACCACTGACGTTCCTGGACGCGCAGATTAGAATTGGCAACGCCCTCGTCGGCGTGACACCGCGATTGCTCGCTGACGGGGTACCTGATGAGGCGTTCAAGCCGATCGAGGGCGACGACAAGAAGATCACCGCCGGTCTGGCCAAGAAGAACAAGGCCGAACGGAGCGCCCAGGGCAGCCTATTCGACGTCGACATGGTCGCCGCCAATACGAGACTCGCCGAGCAGGTGGAGAAGGTCGTCGCCGCACCGGCGCTGTCACTGGCTGACGTCCATGTGCAGGAGCAACGGCTGCGCGCCTACACCGAGTCGACCGCCTACCGTCAGCAACTCCTGGCGGCCAACGCTTGGTGCGCCGCATTCGTGTGGCCGAAGAGCGTCGGCGCACCACCCGCGGTCACCCAGCGCACCATCACCACGCTGATCGACGGTAGCGACAAGCTGACCGACAAGCAGCGCGCTGAGATCGAACGTTTGACGGCCGAATACCGGTTTTTCCACTGGCACTTGGAGTTCCCGCACATCTTCCCGACCGAGTCGACGGCTAACGACACTGTCAATGAGACAACTGGCTGGTGTGGCGGATTTTCTGCGGTAATCGGCAATCCGCCGTGGGAACACGTTGAACTCAAGGAGCAGGAGTACTTCGAAGCACGCGATCCAGATATCGCCAAGGCGGCTGGCGCCAAACGCAAACGCATGATCACCGAACTCTTGGCTGGCGACTCACCCGTCGGCCGTGACTACATGGCCGCGAAGCGTCGCCTGGATGGGGTCCGTCACTTCGCGGCGAATTCTGGGATTTACCCCCTGTGCGGGCGCGGCCGGATCAAGACTGACCCGCTCTTCGCGGAGACGGGACGTGCGCTACTGGCGGGCGAAGGCCGATCGGGGATGATCCTCCCTACTGGTATCGCCACCGATGCGACGACGCAGTACTTCTTCAAGGATCTTGTCGAGACCGGCTCCATCTCAAGTCTTTACGACTTCGAGAACGCGAAACCCCTTTTCGAGGGTGTACACCGCAGCTATAAGTTCTGCCTATTGACGCTTGTCGGTCGAGATTTCCGCGAGTCCGA
This sequence comes from Mycolicibacterium tusciae JS617, assembly GCF_000243415.2. The sequence continues at coordinate 2,337,240 of NZ_KI912270.1, read as the reverse complement.
AGCCGATTTCGCGTTCTTCGCCCACGACCCCACAGACCTGGAGCGGCCGGGTATGCGGTTCGCGCTCTCGCCGGAGGAAATCACGCTGCTCAATCCAAACACTGGGACATGCCCGGTGTTCCGCAGCCGCCGAGACGCGGAGATCACTCTTGGTATCTACCGGCGGGTGCCGGTGCTTATCCGAGAGGGGGATCCGGACGGAAACCCCTGGGGTGTGAAGTTCATGCAGGGCTTGTTCAACATGACTAGCGACTCCCACCTGTTCCGAACCCGCAATGAGCTTGAGGGTGACGGTTGGACCCTGCGGGGGAATGTGTTCTGCAAGGGCAAGCAGGAGATGCTGCCGCTGTACGAGGCGAAGATGGTCCACCACTACGACTACCGCTGGTCGACCTTCGAGCGTGATGGCACCTTTAGGGACGTTACTCCAGAGGAGAAGAGGGATACGAGTTTCGCAGTGCTGCCGAGGTATTGGGTGGACAAGCGTGAAGTCGATGCGAAATTATCAGGCCGTTGGGACCGAAAATGGCTACTGGGTTTCCGGAACATCGCCCGCAGCACAGACATTCGGACCTTGATCGCCGCAAGCCTACCCAGGGCCGCGGTCGGACACAGCATGCCCTTGATCGCTAGCGATGCCGATGATGTTCTGCAGGGGGCATTTACGTCGTACGCTCTGGATTTTGTCCTCCGACAGAAGCTTGGCGGGACAAACCTCACTTTCAATTACATGCAGCAGTTGGCGCTACCGTCTCCGGCGGTGATCAACGGGCAGAGTGCGTGGGCCGGTGGACCGATTCGGGAGTGGATTGGCGACCGTGTTAGAAGCTTGAACGATGGCGTGGCCCAGCCGGTCCGTCGGCAGTTACTTGCCGAACTTGACGCCGCGTTCTTTCACCTTTACGGCCTGGATCGAGAAGACGTTGATTACATCATGGAGTCATTCCCAATCGTCAAGCGCAAGGATATTTCCGAATTTGGCGACTACCGAACAAAGCATGCAATCCTCGAAATTTATGAGGTGATCAATGAATCCAGCGTGCCCTATGTGTCTAGTCTGGGACAACCTTCTAGCTGATCAGTTACTTCAGGAGGAGTGGTATGCCTACTAAGCGTGCAAGGAGCGAAAGCACCCGTTCCGGCCCTAAACTGTCTCGCGATCCGAACTGCGTGTCGCCTGGCGAGGAGGGGAGACTCGTAGTATTCCGCGAAGGTATCAAGAGCCGCACAGAGTGGGAATCGGTGACGGAGTCGCTCTTGAGAGAGTCAGAGGACTGGATAGTTTCACATTCTCGAACAACTCAACGTCCGGCGCTTCTCCTCGAATTGGGCTTTCGTGACGATTCAAATTTGCTGTCTGGGCACAATTTACAGCTCTATGCCATAGCGGTTGCTGACCGGATCAAAACGGTATCTGGTGTGCAGTTCAGCAGTGTCAGGTTGTCAAAACGACACAGCGATTTGACTAGCGTGGCGGTGGTGCAGGCTTTGCAGTGGGCGCGTCCTGCAGGCTCCACGGAAGTCACAATTACGACGAGACGCTCGTACGCGACACCGGCTTTCGGGCAGGAGGTGGAAGAAGCTACTCGCTCTTTCCGCAAGATCATCGCTCCAAATGCGCCGTTTGGGCTTCATGTGTCGTACAAAACGGGTCTGCCGCGCACATGGTCGCGTCTATGGGGTCCCACAGTCTCAGCGGTCTGCGCGCGTCCATCGCAGAAGGAAAAAATAGATAGCGCACAGATCGTCGACTTGGGGTTCGATCATTTGTCGATTGGTGAGCAACTGGGGCACCGGGTGCAGTTGACTATTTCCGCATCGCGGATGCCTTCCGAAGGCTGATCGGTCGATAGACGTTGTCGATGCTGTCTGTGAGAGGGAGGGTTTGTGGCCACCGAAGATGTTGGCGTCTTTGGTCGGCGTGAGGCTGCTGTGGTTGAGAAGATCGACCGCCGGCTGATCGACTCGGCGTTCGGGCAGGACGGCTCACTGCTGACACCTGGGCAGCTGATCTGGACGACCGGCCATCTTGCTGAGCTTCAGCACGACTACGTTGATCGGCCGGACCTCGGATCAGGCGGTCTAATCGAAAAGCTCGACGAGCAGCTGGCGACAACCTCATCGGGTGCCGTCCAGCTCTTCGCGGAGCTTCTGATCCTTAACGTCTTGCCCATCAGTAATCTCGGCGGGCAGTTGAAACTTCAGCAAGTTCAGGCGGTGCTGGACCGCTGTGAGCCGCGCGTCGAGATACCCGACGATGTGAATCAGGCACTGCTGGAGGGACGTGCCTTTCACGGCGGCCCTGCGTACGGCGGCAATAAGCCGAATCAGCTGGCGTACCTGATCGCCGTCGCCCGACACTTCAAGTCGCTCTCCGAGCAGCGCGGGGTTGACGCACTAATCGAACCGCTGGTCTTCCGCTCCGAGGTGGACACTGTCGTGTCCGGCCAATGGGCACAACGCCAGGCCCTGCTGTATCTGGCGTTTCCCGATTTCTTTCTTCCGATCGTCAGCCGCGGGCAGCGTCGACTGATCCGCGACACCTTGGCCCCCGAGTACTTGGGTCGGCCTGTCGGTGACGTCGACGAGGACCTCCACCTCATTTATGAAGCGATGGTGGACCAGCACGGCGTGGTCGATTTTTACAAGTCGCCGTGGTTGGAGATGTGGCAAGAACCGCCGGTCATCGTCGATCCGGCTCCCACCGACGAGGTGCGCCACGCATGGCGGGTGCACGGCTCCAACGTCAAAGGCCAAGACATGGTGCCCATTTGGCGAAACAAAGGCACGGTGTCCCTCGCCGCGAGCCTGCTGCGTCACGTCGAGCCCGATGTCTCGAAAGATGAGCTCAAGGGCTTCGTCGAGGAGGACTACCGCTCTTCCGGCTACGCGCAGCGTCAGGAAAAGCTCGACGAGTTTTATGCCTTCCTGGCGCGCATGCACCCTGAAGACCTTGTTGTAACGGTAAGTCAGGGACGGGTCTACTTCGGGACCATCACGGGGCCGCCTGAATTCGTCAAGAGCAGTGACCAGCGGTCCAATCTCAGACGTACCGTTCGGTGGTACTCCCGCTCAATGCCTCTGGCAGACCTGCCGGCCGAGGTCTCGGCTCGTTTCAGTGCCCAAGGCGAGGTCCTGGACCTCACCCAGCATCTGGACACACTCGCCGCCTTGGCCGAACATCGGCAGCCACCGAAAGGGCCTGCATCGTTGAACCTTCCGGATGCGACCGATGAACTGGCGACGCGTCTGAACGTGCCCACTGAGTGGCTGCAGGAATGTATCGACCTGCTACGAGACCGCCCGCAACTGATCTTCTACGGCCCGCCCGGGACGGGCAAGACCTACATTGCCCAAGAACTGGCCCGCCATCTCACCACCGGGGCGAACGTCAAGATCGTCCAGTTCCATCCGGCTTACACCTACGAGGACTTCTTCGAGGGATATCGGCCCAAGGAACACGGCGGCGGCCAGGTTGGCTTCGCCCTCACCCCAGGGCCGCTGCGCTCCCTCGTCGACAAGGCCAAAGACAATCCGAATGCGGTCTATGTGCTGATTATCGACGAGATCAATCGGGGCAACTTGGCCAAGGTTTTCGGTGAGCTCTACTTCCTGCTGGAGTATCGCGACAGCGCAATCGACCTCCTCTACTCCGCCGACAACACCGAGCCGTTCTCGCTGCCAAAGAACATCCTCATCATCGGGACAATGAACACCGCCGACCGTTCGATCGCTCTCGTCGACGCGGCGATGCGCCGGCGCTTCGCCTTCCTTCCGCTTCATCCCTCCGAGAGCCCGACCAACGGGATTCTCCGCAAGTGGCTCAAGGCGACGAACCGTCCCAACGACGTCGCCGAACTGCTCGAGGAACTCAACTCGCGCATCGAGGATTCCGACTTCAAGATCGGACCCTCGTACTTCATGCGGGCGGCGGTGCACAACGCCGGCGACAAAGGGCTAGAGCGGGTCTGGCGCACCGCAATCCTGCCGCTGCTCGAAGAGCACCACTACGGAGACGGCACCGATGTTCGATCCCGTTATGGTCTCTACGTCATCCGTAAGGCGCTACAGAACAAGACCCCTGTCGGCGAAACCCTGCAGGCCGCCGACGGCCCTGCTACAACTCCTCCGGAAGCACCCGATGATGGCGCCGACACCGCTGCTGCTGACTGAGGGTGAGGCAGCCCAGTCTGTCGCCCTCGCTGACGCGGAATACGTTGCGCTGCAGGGGCTCGCCCTGGTGAACGTGGCACCCACACTGACGCGCGGGCTGTTCGACATCTCGGCCAGCCGCAAAGTCGGCGCCGTGCTCATCGGTCAGCGTCAGATCGTCGTCCGCCCCAAGATCGCCGACCTGAACCGTCTTGTGTTCCTGCTCGGCTATGCCAAGGATCCAGGCATCTGGCGTGATGATCTGGTGCATCTCTCCGCCGACGAAGATCTGTTGCCTGCTTTGGCAGAAGCTTTCGGCCGGCTTGCCCTTCGCGCGGTGGAGCAGGGCTTATTGCAGGGATACCGCACCGTCACCGACAGGCTGCCGGTGCTGCGCGGCCGACTGCTAGCGGGCGAGCAGATGACCCGCCTCTATGGCCTCCCCGTTCCGGTGGCTGTTGAGTACGACGACTTCACCATCGACATCGCTGAGAACCAACTGCTGCTGATGGCCGTCAATCGGCTGATCGCGGTTCCCAGACTGGCGGAGGCAGCGCGTCGCCGCCTGCAGCGACTGCGGCGCATCCTCGCCAGCGTGACGGTTTCGCCACGCGGCGCGATACCGCCGAAATGGCACCGCAGCCGACTCAACGCTCGGTACCACTCGGCACTGGCCCTTGCGCACATCGTGCTCGCGGCGGAGTCTTTCGAGCACCACGTGGGTGACCTCACGGTTACCGGGTACGTGTTCGACATGTGGCGGGTGTTCGAAGACTTCGTCACGACTGCGCTTCGGGAATCGCTGCGGTATGTGGGTGGCCACAGCATCTGCCAGAAGTCTCTGAGCCTCGATGTGCAGGACCGGGTAGTGATGCGACCCGACCTGATGTGGATGCGTGACGGGGATGTGCGCGCGGTGGTCGACGCCAAGTACAAAGCCGAACGGCCCGAGGGCTTTCCGAACGCCGACCTCTACCAAATGCTGGCATACTGCACCGTCTTGGACCTTCCCGAAGGGCACCTGGTGTACGCGAAAGGCAATGAGCCAGTTGACCTGCACACCGCTCGGGGCAGCGGTGTAGTAATCCACTGTCATGCTCTCGATTTGAGCGCCCCGCCGGCTGAGCTGCTGCGGCAGGTTGATCAGCTCGCGGGAACAGTGGCACAGACGTGTGCAGTGACCGCAGACCTCGTCTGACTGACGCACCGCTCGATGCCCCGACCTATCGCCGGGCCGACCCGGTCCCGAAGTCGTCGCGTTGGTCCGGCCTCTACTGGAAGACCGTAGGATGTGGCGCTTCCTCGCGTAAGCGCGTGAAAACAGTTTGGGCGGGCTGTCGAACGTCTCGATGAGTCGCCAAAACATGCGGTCTCGTTGATCTCACCGTTGTTACGCTCCGAACGTGGCGGGCCGTCTAGACGAAATCAAACAGGGAACACTGGGACATTTTTGGTCAAGCACCGAGACTATCGGCAAGCTCGATTCGGCAGAATCAGGACACGTCCGGTTCAGCGACGATGGTCATTTCTGGATTGACTTTCTGGCTAGCCACCGCGCAATGGATAGGTGGATGCGTCCCAACGATGAGCCATCAAGGTCGATCGAAACACTCTACGCAGCCACTCATCCAGCAGGTTCGGTGTTCTTTGACGCAGTTAGCGCCGGGGGCTCCTCAATTATGGGTGCTACCCGCGCTTCCATAGAGACGTACCGATGCGGCGGACTACTCGCAGGGCTCAACTTGCGGGATATAAAGAGCGAGAAGTTTACAGAAATGAAAGTTACATTTCCCGGGGTGTTTAAATGGTCGGGTATTGGTGGAGTGCACGGAATATCGGAGAAGGACGGCGAAAATCGTGCTCAGTCCTACAGTGTGACTCTTCGCAGTGCACCTGCGCGATCCACGCCCGAACGGAAGGGAATCGTCGTATCACTTGCATCGCGTTGGTCTGCTACTGGCCCGACCGACAAAAAGGTCCTAGCGAATCCACTTACGGTGACAACCATCAGCCGTAAACCACGGAGCTGGATTGACCATGTTACGCCCATTCTCGCGGTTCAGAATCTGATTAACCTTGGGTTTCAGGGTTTCGTTGCAGCCGAGAGCGGGACCGCGATTATTGAGAGCCATTCTGGCGAGCGTCCACAGTCTGGCCCCGAAATGTGGATTTCAGATTTGATGCATCTACCCAAGGGGACGAAGCCCCCGAAGTCGATGACGGAGTACCCCACATTCAACCTTAATGACATCAACGGGGTAACGGGGGTTGATGCGTGGATCAGGCTCGAACAAACGCATCCGCGTGCCGCTGGGCCTCTTGCGAAGGTCTACCGATTTGGCGACTCGCTGGCGATAGAGACCCGCCTAATGGAAATAGCGGTGGCACTTGACTATTGGATAACCTCGCACCGCCGCACGACCAAATGGGCGCAGGTTAAGAAAGGCGACAATCCATACTCGCTCGCTAAATATGTGGGCCCAGCTTTTGAGGAATTTGTCGGCGATATCACGACGTGGTCGAAATTGTTCCAATTCACGTATAATGAGTTAAAGCATAATCCTCGGTTCAAGTATGGAATCGAAGAGGTCTACGTAATTACGCGCGCGGGTGAAATATTGCTTCAATGCGCATTAATGAATCAAATTGCAAGACACAAACGTCTGACGCGCACAATCTGTGAGAGCCACAGGATTTACGGGCTGGGTCAGCGCATTCGCGATGTCGTCAAGCAAGGCCACCTGTAAACATCGAACCGAGGGCGTGCGCCAGCCACGCTGTATCGAATCACTTGCTGTCACCCCCACTGCGTACGATCCCGGACATGGGTCTCGCCAGCAAAACTGCACAGTGGTGGCCGGTTGCAATCCTGGTCGTTCTGAGCGTCGTTGCAGCGTTGGACATGACTGGTTCACTCGGCCCGGTCTACCGCTGGCTGCACGATCACGTGTCGCCGGAAGGTTGGTCGGCCCTCGCCGCCTGGGCAACTGTCTTGATCGCGTTCGGTGCTGCCGTATTCGCGTGGTTCCAAGTACGCGAGGCGCGCCGCACACGGGAGGAACAGGCCCAGCCCAACGTTGTGATTTACAGCGAGTTGAATCCGGCCGTTAAGCAATTTATTGAGATTGTCGTCAAAAACTTCGGCACCACGCCGGCCTACCACGTGAAAGTTTCAGTCACACCCCCGCTCACATCAACGCCAAATTCGCTCTCAGGCGACAACCTGTACGAAATACCAATACCGGAGTTTCTAATCTTGGCACCTGGACAAGAATGGCGAACCGGCTGGGACCACTCCGTAACCAGAAAACGGTACCAGGACAAATGGAATCGTCTCGCCAAGACTATGGAGTCAGAGCGTACTGACTCCGAAAAACTCGAACGAGAGTATTGGACAACACGTCAAGAAGACGAAACGACCCCAGAACAACGTTTGCAGGAGCGATTCTTGCCGACTCGTTATAAGGCTAGCGTCGTTTACGAAGACAGTCGCGGTAAAAGTTACGAAACTGAGGCACTTCTCGATTCGGACCAATACAAGGGGACGACTTGGGTTGACATAAAGACGATGCACGACCTTACTAAAATGCTCGATAAGCACCTTAAAGAACACGTCAAGGGCCTGGAAGCGATCCACAGACGACTAGTCGAATTCAACACCGAGCACGAAGGCATCTGGATTTACGGCAGCGGTGACGAAGACGAACGCCAGTACCGTCGCAAAGTGGCCGCAGCCGAAGCCGCCGCGGACGCTGAGGACGACCGCCTATTCGAAGAAGCAATTGGGGTTCGGGTACGCCAAAACCCCGCAGCAGAGGAAACATCGGAAGAAACGAATGGCGAGAACGGAGACGAACCAGATGACTGACATTGATCCTGAACTCAGCGCAACCCTTGATGCAGAATACCGCCAGTTCGTTCGTTCACTGCACCGGGAAACCATCGAGATCATCGTGGAGTTTCAGGAATGGTGGTTGGGCGTACGCGGCGAGACGAGGGGCTGTTGGACCGTCGCCATTTTCATGCTGTCGCGCGAATCCACCGAGAAATTGAGCGACGAAGATCAGGTGGCGGCGAAGGTTGCCGAGGATCGCTGGCGGGACACGATTCACCCCAGGCTGTCAAGCCTCATTCACGGCCATCCTGATCCCGATGTGCGCGAAGCGGCTGACGTGCTCGACAAGCGCAGCTTTCATCCGATAATCCTGTTCAATAAGTCGGGAGCACCCGGAGAGAACACCAAAGAAGAGCATGAACTCGGACTCAAACTGATTCACGATGGTCTGACTGCCCTTAGTCGGGCGGCGTACCACGCGCCGTTTCGCATACACCGCCCCGAACCGGATTGGGACGGCGTACCTACCGGCAACAAAGAGGGGCTGCCGCACAACATTCTCAACAGATGAAAGAGCGCGGTGAGAACTGGAAGGGCTGACCAGCCCCGGTACGGTCCGTGGGCACATTTTGGGCACAGTTACAGATAAATCCGGTCAATCCTGGTGAATCCCGGTGAACGTCAATCGGCAGGTCTGGGCTATTTCGACCCCCTGGCCAGAAGTGTGAAACGGGTTCGATTCCCGGCAGCTCCACCGATAAAGATGCAGGTCAGAGGATTTTCCTCTGGCCTGTTTCTTTACCATTACGTTGCGTGGTGGGGAGCACGTCTGCATCGACCGGTGCACACGCCTGGCAGACACGGGGCCAGCTCATCACCTTCACCCGGCAGTGTCTCTTTAATCTCCTTGGTGGGGCGGTGTTTACGTCGCATCGACGAGGGCGTAATGAGCCTCCACGGTGACATCGGTGGTAATGGGGTTCATGCCGTTCAGGTGTAGGACGTCATTGCCGATGCGTGCGGTGGCCGTGAGGGTGGCACGTCGATCGCGCGCGACGATGTGACCTGCCAGTGTCAACGCAGAGGTTCGGCCGAGGACCTCAATCTCGCCGATGATTTCCACCTCGCCGGGGCCGACTGAGTGGACTTCGCTAGACGTGAACGTGAGCGCGGGATAGTTTTCCACGTCGAAGTAGTCCGCGGAACGTAGGTGCGCGTCACGCTTCGCGATCCGCGAGGTAATCGAAGCTGGGTCGACCACGAGCACCCCTGAGGCCCTGCCCGCACTGGAGACCTCGGCGTGACCCGCCTTGGCGCGCACGACGCCCTTGGCGATCGGGATGGACAGCAGTCGAGCACGGAACCTCAGGGTGGTGGCGTGCGGGTCGAGCCGCCACATGCCGCTCAGGCTCTTCAGATCGGCGGTGGTTGCATTTGTCACAGGGAATCTTTCCATTCGGACGTGAAGACATTAAGCTCACACTCGGCACTGGTTACATTGAACGTACAACTCAACAGTACGCGTTCTCCGTTTGAACATTCAAGTCACTTAGCGACCAGCGGGGCGTAATCATCGGAACAGCCTCGATGGCCTCGACGTGTAATACACCCCTGGCGCTTCACAGTGGGTAGCGCCACCGGCGGTGCCCGAACTTCAGGGGCAACAAGTTGACTATTTAACCAAGCCCTCGGCGACTGGACTTTAATATTCAAGTAGGTACTGTGAGCTTATGGGAATTGATGAGCCGCTGGACCAATGGTTGACTGCTGAGCAGCTCCGCGAGTGGGCGTCCCTCGTGGCCATGGTGGTGCTGTTGCCCGCCCGGTTGGACATGCAGCTGAGCCGAGATGCGGGGCTCAATCTCTTCGAGTATCACGTGATGGTGCAGCTGTCCGAGGCCCCTGAGCGCAAACGGGCGATGAGCGAGTTGGCCCTTTCCGCGCACGGGTCGTTGTCACGGTTGTCCCATGCGGTATCGCGTCTTGAGTCCGCCGGATGGCTGCAACGTCGTTCCTGCCGGGGAGCCGGCCGCCGGACTGAGGTCCAGCTGACCGCCGCCGGAGTGGCGAAGCTGGAGCAGAGCGCTCCCGGGCACGTCGCCGAAGCTCGTCGCATCGTCATCGACGTGCTCAGCGACGCAGAACTAGCCAGCCTGGGTCATGCGGCACGCGGCATCGTTGCCGCGATCGATCCGGCCGTTACCGCGATTCTGGACCCGAATGGTCACGACGCACATGGCTCTGTCCCGCAGACGGAGATCGACAACCGTAGTGGCCGAAGCGGGCCATCGTGCACGCGCGTGGACCACGGCGGCCCCACTAGCGCGTCTGGCGTGGAGGGCCGCTCGTGAAGGTCATCGGATTCGACGCTCCAGGTGGCCCGGAAGTGTTGCAGGCGTTCGATATCGCTGAGCCGGCTGTCGGACCGAATCAGGTGCGGGTGCGCGTTCTTGCCTCGGCGGTGAATCCGACGGATGTGGTCACGCGCAACGGCACCACTCACTGGGCGTACGTCGGCGTCGGCGTGGAACCCCCTTTTATTCCCGGTTGGGACGCCGCAGGCATCGTCGACGATGCCGATCCGGCGACGGGTTACGTACCCGGCGACAAGGTGCTGGCCATCAAAGTGCCGGTGATCGAAGGGGGCGGAACGTACGCCGAGAAAGTCGTCGTCGGGGCTGATTCGGTGACCCGGCTTCCACGCGGTCACGATTTCGCAGCTGGCTCAACGGTTTTGATGAACGGACTCACCGCTCTCCAAGTGCTGGACAAACTCGACGGCCTCGCCGGCGGGGTGATCGCCGTGACCGGCGGCGCGGGCGTCTTGGGAGGCTATGTCATCGAACTTGCCAAATTGCAAGGCTTCCGCGTGATCGCCGACGCATCGGCTCGCGACCGTTCACTGTTGGAGACCCTTGGCGCTGACGTCGTCGTCGACCGCGGCCCGGACATGGCGGCCCATATTCGGCGTCACGCACCAGGTGGCGTTGACGCCCTGGTGGACTGCGCAGTTCTGGGCAATATCGCCGCACCCGCCATTCGGGCCGGCGGCACCCATGTCGCCGTGCGTCCAGCCGAAGTTTTTGGCGGCGCGATAGATCCAGAGTACGACCTGAAACTTGAGACAGCGTGGGTGGGACCGGATATCGCCCGTAAGCCACGATTGGACTACTTGTCCGATCTGGCATCCACGGGAGGGCTGACGCTGCGGGTGGCTCGCGAACTGCCCGCCGACGACGCTGCAGAGGCGCACCGCTTACTGGAACGAGGCGGTGTCCGTGGCCGTCTTGTGTTGCGTTTCTGAGGGTTTCAAGGCCCAGGTCAGGGATGGAACTAGGTCCATCACGGTGCTCATCAACGGTGGCCAGGTCGCGTACAGAGATGTCGAGCAGAGTGTCGAAGCCGGCCGTCGCGTCCTGATCGTCTCGGGTTCTGGAGGCACCGCAGATGTATTCACCGCCGCCTTGACCGGCGCGCCGGCTGATGCCCGAGCCGCTGCCCTGATCGAGTCGGGGCTGATTCGTTCGGCGCCGATGGATGACCCGGAAGCCATCGCTGAATTACTGACCGTCGCTCTCGCGTGAATCACATTGGTTTGTTCGGCCGGGAGATCGTGCCGACGCGCTGGACGGCCATCAAACGACGACACCGTCGACGAGCAATGAAACGATGCTCTGGTGAACCCCAACGCGAATAGCGAAAACAGTCCTCTCCCACACCCGGCGGGCAAGCAATGACCCAAGGACCGGGACGCCTCCACGGTAAGTCCGCGGTGATCACCGGGGCGGCGTTCGGCATTGGTCGGGCGACTGCCGAGCTCTTCGCGCGCGAGGGCGCACGGCTGATCGTGACCGACATTCAGGGCGAACCGCTGCTGGCGCTGGCCGATGAACTGCGGCACGCGGGCGCACAGGTCGAGACAGTGGTCGGCGACGTCTCGGTTGAGGACGACGCCCGGCGGATGATCGCCGCGGCGTCCGACCGCTTCGGACGGCTTGATGTGCTGGTCGCCAACGCCGGCATCATCCCGCTCGGTGATGCGATGGAGGTGACCACCGCTGGCTGGGACGAAGTGATGGCCATCGATGGGCGCGGAATGTTTCTCACGTGCAAGTTCGCGATCGAGGCGATGCTGCCGACCGGCGGTGGAGCCATCGTCTGTCTTTCCTCGATATCCGGACTGGCCGGGCAGAAGCGGCAGGCGGCCTACGGGCCCGCCAAGTTCGTCGCTACCGGCTTGACCAAGCACCTGGCGGTCGAGTGGGCCGACAGGGGAATCAGAGTCAACGCCGTTGCCCCAGGAACGATTCGAACCGACGCTGTCAAGCGGATCCCGGACGCGCCGGGTGGCGCCGAATATCTGGAGGAGATCGAACGCATGCACCCGATGGGCCGTCTCGGCGAACCGGCCGAAGTCGCGAGCGCCATCGTCTTCCTCGCATCCGACGACGCCTCCTTCATCACCGGCGCCGTGCTGCCCGTCGATGGGGGATACCTCGCGCAATAGCGTCCGCCCGGTTCCTCCCGGCCGACGTAGGGCTGTCGCGTGGACCCGGTGCTCGGCATCGATATGGGAACGGGCAGCAGCAAGGGTGTCTTGGTGGACGAGTACGGGTCGGTCATTGCCACCGAGACAATTGCCCATTCGATGGAGGGTCTGCTGATGTTGCCGTACTTCGCGGGGGAGCGCACCCCTGTGTTCGATCCTCGGGCTCGGGGCGTAGGCCGGCCTCACGCTTCGCCATGGCCGCGGACACCTCATTCGCGTTGCCTACGAAGGCATTTCATTCGAAATCAGGCAGATCTTAGAACGATTTGACGATGCTTACAGCAGCGCGCGGACAGTCGCAGTAGGTGGTGGCCTACGCAGCCCGGTGTGGGCACAGACGCTCAGCGACATCACCGGGCGTGTCCAGCTGGTGCCGGAGCAGTCGATCGGCGCCAGCTACGGCGATGCACTGCTCGCGGCGATCGGTATCGGCATGGTGCCCGACGACACCGACTGGGCGAGGATCGAGCGCGAGATCGTGCCGAATCCGGCTTACCGCCGCCGCTATGACGATCTCTATGGCACGTGGCGCGAGCTTTACCCGGCCACCAAGGATCTGGTGCACCAAGTGACCGAATCCGATTCGGACTAGCCTCATCCTCGTTCGGCAGCGCCTCCGTGCCCACTTGGCGCGTCCTCGGCTTCCTCACGTTCTTCTTGAAGTCGGTCCTTGCTCCGCAGCAGCCGAAGAAGCGTGACAAGGACGAGGCCGCCGACCACGTTCCCGAGGGCGGTATAGCCGAACCACGAGAGCCAACTGAGGTAGCCGAAGGGCGCCGCGCCCGTCGCAAGCGCCCCGAAAATCAGTAGTGAGTCCAGAATCGAGTGAAACATCTGCAATCCGGCAAGCAGGAATGCCCCGGCCACTGCGGCAGCGATCTTGCCAACCATCGAATCGGTGCCGTGCTGCATGCGGGTCATCAAGGTGATCGCCATCCCGCCGAGCAGCGTCAGGGTCACCGTCTCCGCCGAGATCGGCGCTGCGACGTAGTGAGTGGCGGACTCTATGGTCTGCGCGCGCAACTTCGGGAACGCCGTCATGATCAACCACATCAGCACCCAGCCACCGACCAGATTGGCGATCAGCGTGCCCGTCCATAGTTTGAACAGCTGGCCCACGCTGGCGCGCTTGGCTGCCACGGTCGTGACCGGTACCAGGAACCCCTCGGTGAACAGCTCGCTGCGACCTAGCAGGAGAGCGAGGAAGCCGACAGAGAACGCCAATCCCGCTAGAAGGTGATCGTGTGTGGCATGCAGGACCGACAGGTAGGCAAGCACGCCCATCGCGACCTCGGTACCGCCGAAGAACCCGGTCGCCAGAACTTCGCGCCACGTCCGGTGAAGACGTTGGGTCCCCTCGTCGATCATTCGGGCGAAAGCATCCTCGAGCTCGTCCTCGATCGGACGATTCGAGTCGCCCAGCTCGCGCTGGCTCGTCTGACTCACATGATTCCTTCGGTTGGCAGTCGATGACACGGTTATGTACCCGCCGAGGTAACCGACGAAAAGCCGCTGCGCAGGGAGGCGAGTGCCTGAGTCTCCGGCGGAGCGCGTCAAGGGGCTCCCGGAGGCGACGGGGATACCTCGCGCGATAACCTCCGCAGCGTGGGGTGACGCCAAAGATTCTGTGCTACGTCAAATCTGACGGCATCGAGCCCAGGCGGGTCCAAAGATGCGGCTGCGAACGGACACCGAGCTGGTGCACCACCATCTGGGCGGCCTGGCTGACACCCTCGGTGAAGGTGGGGAAGGCGAACTGAAGCTCGGCGACCTCCTCGACGCGCATCCCCGCCGCCATGCAGGCCGCGACCATCTGGATGACTTCGGCTGAGTACTCACCGAGGACGTGAGCGCCGACGATCTGCCGTCGCGTGGTCTCGACGATCAACTTGCAGAACCCTTCCGGCTGCCCGTCCGCGACCGGCCGCAGCATGTCCTCATAGCGGGCCACGGCGACAGTGCAGTCGTAGCGGGAGCGGGCCTGCTCCTCAGTGAGGCCGACGCTGCCGTATTCCGGGTCGGTGAAACTGCCCCCGGGGACGATCTCGTGGACAACCCGGCGACGCGGGCCGAGCACCGCATTCTCGGCGGCGACCCGGCCTTCGAGCGTCGCGCTGCTGATGACCATGCTGTTTCCGTCGACGTCCCCGGCGGCGAAGATGTGGGGAACATTCGTGGCCGTGTACTCGTCGACCATCACGTAGCCACGCTGGGTGACCACACCAGCTGCCGCGCCGAGCCTTTTCGCGAAAGGCGGTGGGAATGCGAGAACACGCAAAACAGGGCCGTATTCTTCCTGGGTGAACGCGATCGACCCCGACAAGCTCGACACGTGCCTACAGGTGCTGGCCGACATCGAGTCTTTGCCGCCAGAGCACCCCGATGCCGTTGCGGTACGTCGGGCCACCGCCGGCATCTTCAAGGCGGTGAAGAAGGCGCGCCGCGACGCGAAACGCGACGCCGTGGCTGCCGCCGATCACGCCGTCGTCGCGGCCACCGCCACCGGTGCGCCCGGCCGTATCGACGACGAGACTGCTGGTCTGCCCTTGGTCTCCACTGCCGTTGGGGCCACCGCGGGCACATTGCTTCGGTCGCGCGCGTGCTACATGTGCAAGAACCACTACACCGTGGTCGACGCCTTCTACCACCAACTCTGTTCAGCGTGCGCCGCGCTCAGCCACGCCAAGCGCGACGCCCGCACCGATCTCACCGGCAGGAGCGCCCTGCTCACCGGTGGCCGCGCCAAGATCGGCATGTACATCGCGCTGCGACTACTCCGAGACGGGGCGCATACGACCATCACCACCCGCTTTCCGAACGACGCCGTGCGCCGCTTCGCCGCGATGCCCGACAGCGCCGACTGGCTGCACCGCCTGCGCGTGGTGGGTATCGACCTACGGGATCCCGCTCAGGTCGTCGCGCTTGCGGACACCGTGGCCGCGCAGGGCCCGCTGGACATCCTGATCAACAACGCCGCCCAGACCGTGCGCCGAGCGCCCGGCTCCTATTCGGCGCTCGTCGAGGGCGAGCGCACGCCGCCGCAGCAGCTCGTCGACGTCATCACGTTCGACCACGTCAGTGACGCCCACCCGGCCGCACTCGCGGGAAGCCTCGCCGAGCATCAGACGCCGCACGCGGTCACCAAACTGGCGCTGACTGCGCGCAGTGCTTCCCCGCAGCGGATCGCCGCGGGCACCGCCATCGATGCGGGTGGACTGCTGCCCGACACCGCATCGATCAACAGCTGGACCCAACGCGTACACGAGGTGGATGCGATGGAACTGCTCGAAGTTCAGCTGTGCAACCAGACGGCACCGTTCATTTTGGTGAGTCGCCTGCGCCCGGCGATGGCCGCGTCGTCGGCCCGGCGCACGTATGTCGTGAACGTGTCGGCGATGGAAGGGCAGTTCAGCCGCGCCTACAAAGGCCCCGGACATCCGCACACCAATATGGCCAAGGCCGCACTGAACATGCTCACGCGCACCAGCGCCGCCGAGATGCTCGAGCAGGACGGCATTCTCATGACCGCCGTCGACACGGGCTGGATCACCGACGAGCGTCCGCACCCCACGAAGTTGCGGCTCGCCGACGAAGGTTTCCACGCCCCGCTCGACCTCGTCGACGGCGCTGCCCGCGTGTACGACCCCATCGTGCGCGGGGAGCGTGGCGAAGATCTGTACGGCTGCTTCCTCAAGGATTACTCGCCGAGCAACTGGTAGTTATTGCGCCTGGCGGTGTCCGGGTGGTCATAGACCCGACCGAGCGCCGTCATCGAATGAGGCTCTTGTGACTCATTCGTGGGTTGCTGATTGCGCCTGAACGGCCACACGCCGTTTCCGGTCTAGGTTTTTGGCTTGTCGAAGGTCAAAAACTACAGATCGGAGAACGGCGTGCGGAATGCCAGCCTATGGCGCACCGTGTTGTGCGTCGAGAACGCGGTGGTCGAGGGCGTCGAGTTCGACGACCAAACGCAGGCTCTCGTGGTCCATATGCGACCGCGACGACCGCTTAAGGGTCGATGCGGAGACTGCGGATCGAGAGCCTCCTGGTATGACCGCGGCCAGGGGCGGCGGCGGTGGCGCGGACTCGATTTGGGAACCGTTCAGGTCTTCCTGGAGGCTGACGCCCCACGGGTCAACTGCCCCACCCACGGCCCGACGGTGCGACAAGTCCCCTGGGCCCGACACGGCGCGGGACATACCCGCTCGTTCGACCAGCAGGTGGCCTGGTTGGCCACACACTGCTCCAAGAAGGCAATCACCGAGCTGATGCGGATCGCCTGGCGCACAGTCGGATCGATCATCACTCGAGTGTGGGCCGACACCGTCGCCGGAGTCGATGGGTTCGCCGACCTGACGCGGATCGGGATTGATGAGATCTCCTACAAGCGCCATCACAAGTACCTAACTGTGGTCGTCGACCACGACAGCGGCCGCCTGGTGTGGGCGCATCCCGGTCACGAACGCGCGACCGTGCGCGCCTTCTTCGACGCGCTAGAAGCCTCAGGTGCAGGTCGGTGCGCCCAGATCACCCACGTCACCGCTGATGGGGCCAAATGGATCGCCGACGTGGTCAGCGAACGATGCCCGGACGCCATCCGCTGTGCCGACCCGTTTCACGTCGTTGGTTGGGCCACTGAGGCATTGGATGCCGTGCGTCAACAGGCCTGGAGCGATGCTCGCCGCAGCGGGCATACCCGCTCGCACGGGTGGGCCCATGGCCGACGCGCCACCATCTCCACCGGGCCAGCCCAAGCATTGCGGCGCGCCCGCTACGCGCTGTGGAAGAACCCGGAAAACCTCACCGACCGCCAACAAGCGAAGCTGCGCTGGATCGCCACCACCGACCCTCGGCTCTACCGCGCCTACCTGCTCAAAGAAGGCCTACGGACGGTCTTCAAACTCCCTGCCGACCACGCCGCCGAAGCGCTGGACAGGTGGATCGCTTGGGCACGGCGCAGCCGCATCGAATCATTCGTCAAGCTCCAACGCCGCATCGCCGGCCACCGCGAGCAGATCCTCGCTTCCATCGCCCACGGCCTCTCCAACGGACTCATCGAATCGGTCAACACCAAGATCCGACTCATCACCCGCATCGCCTTCGGCTTCGCCCACCCCGGCGCCTTAATCGCCCTAGCCATGCTCACTCTCGGAGGACACCGCCCCACCTTGCCTGGCCGCCAATGACCCACGAATGAGTCACAAGAGCCTCGAATGATGACGCCGATTTGTCGCGTACCCGACCCAGAGGCGTCACCGGCGTCGGGCCAATGCGCGCACCAGTCGATTCCGCGGCAACCGGCCGAGTTATACGCGTCAAGACGGCAATTCCTCGATGAGTTCGTCGAGGAACCCACCGGCCTCGCGTCCCGCCGCTTCGACGTCGCGCGCGGCGATCGCGTCGATCAGCCCGCCATGCCGGATGCGGCGGGGTTCATGCGCCGCACTGGTAGTGGCGACGCTGGCGGTGACGGCTTCGGTGAGCCCGCGGTAGAGCTCGGTCAGAACAGCGTTGCCTGACGCCTGCACCACGGCGAAGTGCAATGCGGCATCGGCCTTCACGAAGGCGGCGTCATCCTCACCGAGCTCCAATTCATCTCGGCGCTGGAGTAATTGGCGAAGCGCGGCGACGTCTTCATCGGTACTTGCGGCGGCAGCCAGTCGTGCGCCCTCGACCTCGAGGCACCGGCGCACCTGCAGAACCTCACGACGTTCGGATCCGCACAGGTGGCGCATCGCCCCGGACACCTCACTGGTGGCCCGTACGTAGGTGCCGTCGCCCTGGCGGACCTCGAGGATCCCGGCGTGTGCCAGCGCGCGCACCGCTTCCCGCACCGTGTTGCGGCCCACCCCCAGTGCCTCGCTGAGGGTCGGCTCGTTGGGTATGCGCGTGTCGACGGGCCACTCTCCGGACACCACGGACTGCCGCAGCTGGCCGATCACCTGCTCGACCAGCCCGGTACGGCGCGTTGTTGCCAAGGGCACAGTATGCTCGATTCATCCAATCATGGGATGTATGGCAGACTAACCCAGTGAACGGTGATGCGCCCGGCATAAGCCCGAAACTGGATGAGCGCGGAGCCTCGATCACTTCCGACAACGATCTTGAACTAGGTCCGGCCGCCCGGGTAGCGGGTGGTGGCCTGCTCATCGCCGCGGTGGTGCTCACGGCGCTCAACCTGCGACCCGCGCTCACCAGCGTGGGGCCGCTCCTCGGCGCGATGCGCGATTCGCTGGGCGCCTCGGCGACGTGGGCCGGCGCGCTGACCACGCTGCCCGGACTATGTTTTGCCGCCGCGGGATTCACCGGACCCTTGCTGGCTCGCCGGATCGGTCTGCAGCACGCCATCAGCGTCGCCCTGGTGACGTTGGTCGCCGGGCTGTTGTTGCGTGTGCTCGACGGTCCTTTCGTCGTGCTCGGCGGCACGGTGGTGGCCACCGGCGGCATCGCCCTGATCAACGTGTTGATCCCGGTGGTCATCAAGGGGTCGTTCCCCGCTCAGATCGGGGTGATGACCGGCATCTACACCGCGGCCCTTCAGGGCGGCGGCGCGTTGGGGTCGGCGCTGGCCCCGCCGATGGAGTCGGCGTTCGGCGGTTGGCGCGGCGCGCTTGGCGGCTGGGCGGTCCTCGCGCTGCTGGCCCTCGTCGCGTGGCTCATCGGGGCGCGGCGGGTGAGCGCGGCCGAGTTGCCGCCGCGGGCCACGGGCGGGTCACTGCTGCGAAATCGCCTGGCGTGGACGGTGACTCTATTCTTCGGCTTCCAGTCCACACTCGCTTACATCATGTTGGGCTGGCTGCCCGAGGTGTTCATTGACAGCGGTGTGAGCAAGGCGACCGCTGGGATGCTCGTCGGCCTGATATCGCTGATCGCCGTGCCGATCAGCATCTTCCTCGCGCCGTTGGCGGCCCGATCGAGTAGTCAGAGCGGCTGGATACTTGGCCTCGGCGTCGTTGGCTTCGCCGGGGTGATCGGCCTGCTGGTCGATCCGGCCGCCGCGCCGCTGCTGTGGAGCGTGCTCATCGGCGTGGGGCTGAGCGTTTTCTCGTTGGCGCTCACTGTGATTGCGCTACGCGCCCGCACCACCGACGACACCGCGCAGTTGTCGGGGATGGCCCAGGGCTTCGGCTATCTGCTGGCAGGCATCGGGCCATTCCTTTTCGGCCTTCTTCACGATGTGACCAACGGCTGGACGGTGCCGTGGATCTTCGTGCTGGTGATCTACGTGCTGCAGATGACAATGGGCGCACTCGCAGGCCGCAACCGCTACGTGTGACGCTCAGCCGCGGATGTCAACCACGCACTCACCGAGAGTCTTTCGCGCCGCAACCCGCGTCATCGCAGCGGCGACCGCGCCGGAGGGCACCTTCTCGATTACCGTTTCGCGTGACCAATGGTGGTCGATGGCGAACGGCCCTGCACACTGGCGCGGACCTTGACCCGAGATCCCTGAAACCGCCCCGCAAACTTCTGCTAGCTGAGTTTGCTTGAAATTGTCTCGTGCGTCAGATTCAATGACTGTCCGGAACGGATATTTGATATTGCTGATTGAACGCCCGTCCTCCGGTATCGCTGGGTAAACATCCGACCACCCCGGCTCGCGTCTTGCTGGGGGGAATAGTCGTTGCAGAGTGGGGGAGGACCCAGCGTTTGAGGGTGGATAGCGCGACCGCGGCTGAGCCGGAAGTCAATGGACTTCCCGATGTCGACGCGAGTTCCACCTTCGACGGCGTAGACGTCCCCGATCCCGTGGTGGTGGCACCCAGCGCGCAAGAGGACCCGCAAGCTGTCGCAGAGGTGTCGACGTTCCACCAGGTCTCTACGATGCTGAGCAAACCGCTCCGGCACATCCTCGGAAAGTCCGATCATTCGTTGCAGACACTGGGCCGGTTCTTCGAATTGGCCGCGCAGGCATTCGGCTACCTGATCGTGGATGTGATCCGGTTGCGCCACCCTTGGCGGGACACCATCAACCAGGCCTGGTTCATCATCAGTGTGACGGCGATACCTGCGCTGCTGGTGTCGATTCCGTTCGGGGTCATCGTGGCCGTGCAGGTCGGCAGTTTCATCCAGCAGGTCGGCGCGTCGTCGATCTCGGGTGCGGCCGGTGGCCTCGGAGTGATCCGGCAGGGCGCACCGATGGTGGCCGCCCTGTTGTTGGGCGGTGCTGCCGGTTCGGCGGTGGCCACCGACCTCGGCGCCCGCACCATTCGCGATGAAGTCGACGCGCTGCGGGTCATGGGTGTCGACCCGGTGCGGCGGCTGGTCGCCCCTCGACTGGCGGCGATGGTTCTCGTGGCGCCGGTGCTGTGCGCATTCATCATCTTCATGGGGCTCGCAGCCGGCTACGCGATCAATGTCGGCTTCCAGTCCGGCACTCCGGGCAGTTACATCGCATCGTTCGCGTCCTTCGCCAGCGTCGGCGATGTCGTGGTCGCCATGCTCAAGACCTGGCTCTTCGGGGCGGTCGTGATCCTCGTGGCCTGTCAGCGTGGGCTCGAGGCCAAGGGCGGTGCGCGTGGCGTAGCCGATGCGGTGAACGCCTCCGTCGTCATCGGCGTGGTCGCGGTGTTCATCCTCAACCTGATCATCACGCAGGCAGTGTCGATGTCCATGCCGCTGAGGATGGGCTGAGCTGATGGCGACACCGTCACGACATCTGCCCCGCGCCCTGCGGGCCCCGTGGTGGATCGTGCGCCAGGGTGACTCGCTCTTACAACGCCTCGGTCACCAGCTCTCCTTCGTCACCCAGGTGCTCGGGGCGATCCCGCACACTCTGCGTAATTACCGTCACCAGACCGGGGTCCTGCTGGTCGACGTGATGTGGGGCAACGGGTCGCTCATAGTCGGTGGCGGCACCATCGGCGTCCTGGTGCTCATGGGCGCTGCTGTCGGCGGCGCGGTGGGAATCGAAGGCTATGGGGCACTCGACATGGTCGGCATGGGTCCGCTGACCGGGTTCGTCTCCGCATACGCGAATACCCGCGAGATGGCACCGATGATCGCTGGCATCGGCTTCGGTGCGCAGGCGGGGTGCCGGATGACCGCCGAGATCGGCGCCATGCGCATCAACGAGGAAATCGATGCATTGGAAGCCCTTGGTATTCGGTCGATTCCGTTCGTGGTCACCACCCGCGTGCTCGCAGGCATACTCACCATTGTTCCGCTGTACATCGTGACCCTGGTGTTGAGCTACGCGTCTTGCGCGCTGGTCGTCAACGTGCTGCACGGACAGTCGTCGGGCACCTACAACCACTACTTCAGCTCGTTCATCCAGCCGTCCGACGTGGTGTTCTCAGTGCTGAAGGCGGCCATCTTCGTGGCGCTGATCATCGTCATCCACACGTATCACGGCTACTACGCCACCGGCGGCCCCGAAGGTGTCGGCCGGGCCTCCGGCCGTGCCATCCGGGCCAGCATCGTCACCGTGGTGGCCGTCGATATGGTCTTGACGCTGTTGTTCTGGGGTAACAGCGCCGGCATTCGGATATCGGGGTAACCGCATGCCTCGGTCGTTCAATCAACCGCTGTCCTACGACCAAGGGGCGCGGGCGCTGCGCTCGCAGTCGCTGCGAATCCGAGGCCTGATCGCTGCGGTAATCCTGGGTGTCGCCGGCACTTTGCTCTATCAGGTGGGCACAGGTGGCTTCACCAACACGTTCAAGCTGACCGTGCTCGCCGACACACTTGGTGAGGGGCTGACACCGGGCGCGGAGGTTAAGTTCCGCGGCCTGACCATCGGGTCGGTGGAGAGCCTGCAATCGGTCGGCTACAACAAACAGAAGATCACACTGGAGCTTGAGCCGCGCCAAGCGGCCGCCTTGGCCGCGGATACCACGGCGAATTTCATGTCGTCCAACACCTTCGGCCTCGCAGCCGTTGAATTGGTGAGCAGCGGAGCCGGGGCTCGGCTGCGCCCGAACCAGACGCTGATGGTTGACACCAGCGTGCGGTCAGCCTCCATCAGCGGACTGCTGCGCGAGGGACAGAAATTCGGCCGGATCATCGATTCGCCCGATGTCGACCACATCATCGATGTGGTGCGTCGGCACTCCGATCTCACCGAGCCGGTGACCCGGTCATACTTCGATCTCGTCAAAATGCTCGCGGATTCCCAGAAAGTTCCCTTCTCGCAGTCACTTTCGGTGTTCGCGTCGGTGATCAACGGTGTCAGCGACTCCGTCCCGCTTATCGGGCTGGTATATGACCTGTTGAACGGGATGGAGTTTTTGGCGCACTCCGACGGGGTCGAGCGGATGAACTTGATCATGAAGCAGGCGACAGAGCTGCTGTCCAACCTCAACGGGATGCTTGCAAAGAACATGTCGTGGCTCGTACCCCTCTCCAGTGCGATGATGAGCGTGTATTTGCCCGTGTCGTACTTCCAGGGGAGCTTTGCGCCGGCCTATGACCGGCTTTCGGGCCTGCTGGACCGCACCAGCGCGGCACTTCCGATCATTGACGGCAAGGTCCGCATGCGAATCGAAGTCACGCTGGACACCATGCCCGGGTTGGCGGCGGCCCTGCCCTTGCCCACGCCCACGCCCTTGCCCACGCCCGAACCGGTGCCCCACGGCGGTGGCCGATGAGAAGTGTTGCCAAGTCCGTCACGTGGTTGACGATCTTCTTCGCCATCGCGGTGGTTTGTACGCTCGTCGTGCTGACGGCTTTACGCAGTCCGGTGACCGGTGCGGTGGCCCGCTACACCGCGGAGTTCTCCGACGTGTCAGGGCTCTACGTCGGCGACGACGTGCGCATCTCCGGCGTGCAGGTCGGCAAGGTGGAGACCATCCGACTCGACGGGCGGATCGCCAAGGTGGATTTCACAGCGCAAGCTGACCACCCGCTGTTCACCAACACCGTTGCCGCCGTGCGCTATCAAACTCTGATCGGCCAACGCTATGTGGAACTCGTACAACCGGCCGAGCCGCACGCCCAGCTGACGAATACTGGATCGATTCCACTGGAGCAGACGATTCCGTCGTTCGATGTAGCCAAGCTGTTCAACGGTTTTCAGCCGATATTCCAAACCCTTGATCCCGCCCAGTTCAATCTTCTGGGCGAGAATCTGCTGCAGTTGATTCAAGGCGATGAATCCGGCATCGGTCCGTTTCTCCATCACCTCGACGTCATTTCAAAGTTGGCCGTGGACCGCCAGGCGGTCATCACCGTCATGATCCGCAACCTCAACGCGATCTCCCAAGATCTGGGTGGTAAATCAGGGCAACTGTTCAACCTCATCACCGAGCTCAACGACGTGCTGACGAGGTTCGCCTCCGTGGGTGAGAAGTTCGGTGCCTCGCTGGATACCCAGCTGCCCGGGCTGCGAAGCACCGTCCATCTCCTGCAGTACACCGAGCGCACGTTCGACGGGACGACGGTTCCGGTGTACGACCTCGTCAGCCGAATGTGGCCGCAGACCCCGACGATCATCGCGGGCCTGTCGTTGGCGCCATCCTTGATCCAGGGGATGCGGAACTGGCTGGTCGACGCCGCGCCAGCCGAACCTACGTTTATCTGCTCCAACGGAGAAGTTGCGTTGCCGGGGATCGGCGAGGTGTCGTTCGCACAACAGAATCTGGTGGTGTGCCGGTGATGGCGTTCGGCAACAGACTCTCCGCCATGCGCTCAAGGCTGGGCGGGACGCGCCGCATGCTCGATGAACGCGCAGCGACCGCCCGCAGTCGTCGGCTCGGCATCATCGGCGTACTCGTCATCGTTGTCTCGTTGTCCGTCACCGCGTTTGCCTACCTCAATCCGACAGGTCACACCGGCTACACCGCGCACATGGCCAACTCGGCCGGTGTACGCGTCGATGATCAGGTGCGCATCGCGGGCATTCCGGTCGGCAAGGTCACCAGCGTTCGCCTCGACGGGGCGCTCGTGGAGATGAAGTTCGACGTCGAGAATTCGGTACCGATCGGTTCGGATTCGACCCTGGACGTCAAGCTGCTGACCCCGCTGGGCGGCCACTATATTGCGCTTGATCCGAAGGGCGCATCCCCGCTGGGGCGCAATGTCATTCCGCCAAGCCGTATTACGTTGCCGTTCGAGGTGAACGACATCATTCAGGCAGCGACACCGGTGATCAAAGAGGTCGACGGCGACGTCATCCACGACACCTTCACCGAGGTCGCCAACGCGGCCAACAGCTATCCCGACGCGGTGCGCGACCTCATCCGGTCGGCCAACACGTTGACCACGACGATGAGTGAGTCCACCAGCGACTTCCACCGCGGCCTCGACTTCGTGAACAACGGCCTGCTGGCAATGGTCACCAACCGCGCACAGCTCATCGCACTCGTCGAGCAGTTCGACAGCCTCGGCCGGATGTACACCTCGCGGGCGGTGGATATCGTCGAGTTCTTTGGTCTGCTCAAGGAGTTGACCCGCATCCTCGACCGTCTAGTGGTGTTTTACGGTCGCGAGGCCGCACCGATCACGCAGGGTCTTGAAGACATCACTGACACGCTGGCCGCCCATCCGGAGCGTTGGGGCATGGCCCTGGATGGCATAGGGCAAATTCTCAACATCGTGGTGCCGATGCTCAGTGGCAACGGAGTCGTCTTCGATGAGAGCGACCGGCGGCTGGCTCCCGGGCAGGATCTATGTCTTCCGAGCATCATGAGGCACTGTTGACATGGCGGTGCTGTCAGCTATCGGTGCGAGGTTGCGTACCCCATTGGGGATCGCAACGGCGACGATCGCCGTGGTCGTCGTCGCGGCAGCGGCGGTCATGGGTGCCAAAGTTGTGACAACCAAGGTCAGTGGCACGCGGGCGATGTGCGCCGAATTCACCGATGCGGTAGGGCTTTACCCAGGCAACAAGGTTGCACTGCTGGGCATTGAAGTCGGTTCCACGAGCGCGATTGTCAACAAGCCCGAACATGTCGAGGTCCAGTTCACCGTGCCTGCCGACCTCGACCTGCCTGCCGACGTCGGCGCGGTCACATACTCGCAATCGATAGTCACCGATCGGCATATCGAGCTGACGAAGGCCTACACCGGAGGGCCCACATTCACCGGGCCGGGGTGCATCAAACTGAACTCCACCAAGACCCCGGTCAGCATCAGCGAAACCTTCTCTGCCGTCGGAAATCTCGCGGACACCATCATCGGATCCCAACCTGGCCAGGACCCGTCCAATGCGCCAGGCGTGCTAGCCATCAACGACAGCCTGAGCGCGGCCAGCCGTTCGCTCGAAGGCACCGGCCCAGGCCTCAACCAGACGATGCGCAATCTGGTCACCATGCTCGGCGACCCGTACAAGGCCGACGCCGATTACCGACAGCTGTTCGAGAACAGCGAGATCCTCACCTCGGACTTCCTCAAGAACTGGGACAGCTTCGCCTCGGTCATCCGAACGCTGCCGGAAACCACTGAACTGGTCGAAGGCCTGTCGGACAATTTGGGGGCGGCCCTGGCCCACCTGTCACACCTGCTGCCGATCCTCGTCGATGTCGCGAGTCCGTTAGGCCCGCGAATGTATGGGACCGCCGACAGACAGGTCGCATGGCTGCGGGACCTGCTGAACAATCACAGCCCCGCCATCCTCGCCATGATCAATTCCTGGCCTCAGTTCAGCAACTGGATGGCCGACATTTACGAGCCGGCGTGGGGCACCCACAACGTCACCTACATTCCACCGCAGGTGGCCGTGGCTCCGACACAGGCCGGTGCGATCTGTCAGGCGCTGACGCAGCGCAACATTCCCGGTGCTGCGTCGGCGTGTGCGTCGGGGAACCCTTCAGATCCCGTCACCCTCGGCCTCACCGATCTCGTCTTGGGGGCCGCGTTCGGATGACCCGACGATCGATGCGTGCCGTCCGCCTGTTGCTGGCCTCAGGAATGGCCGTAGTGGCAATCAGCGCCACGGCGGCATGCTCGCTGGATCCCACACGGCTGCCGGTGCCGGGCGCCTTTACCCCGCACGATGCGTACAACATAAAGATCGAATTCTCCAGCGTGCTCAATCTGCCCGCCCGAGCCAAGGTCGACTCCGGCGGCGTACAGGTCGGCGTGCTCGACCACGTCCAGCTCGACGGGGATACTGCGGTCGCGTACGTCGAAATAGCCGGCAGTACCACACTTTCCGACAACACCCGCGCTGAACTTCGCCAGGCTACGCCGCTCGGCGACATCTATATCGCGCTGCTGTCACCGGAGAATCGGTCGGCGGCAACCTTGCGCGACGGCGACACCATTGCGCTGCGCAACACCGCCCCACCCGACAACGTCGAAGACCTGTTGCGATCGATGTCGAACCTGGTCGGCGGCGGCGCGATGGGCACCATGCAAACCACCGTGGTCGAGGTCAATAAAGCGTTCCCCGACGACCCCGCCGAACTGACCCGGATGCAGCACACCGTCGCCGGCGTACTCAACGACCTTGCGGTCAACCAGGACACCGTCAACTCCATGCTCTCGAGCATGGAGAACATCACCACCGCGATGGCAGCGAACACCACTGTGTTCAACCGGTTGATCAGCGAGGGCCCCGCGAAGCTCGAAGGTCTGTCGGCGATCACACTGGCAATTCTCGACGTGGTAAACGGCTCTCAGGACATCGGCGCTCTCAACGGCGAATTGATCAACCCGGTCGCGGGCGATCTGATTCAGATCCTCTCCTACCTCACGCCGATGGTGGGAACGATGGCGACCGTCGACACCACCATTCCGGTGCTCGCCGACAAGTTCGTCGCATTCCTGCGCTACAAGCTTCTCGGGTTCTTCCGAAACGGGGGACCGAAGTTCACGATCACCGAACTTCACCCACCGACCGGACGCGAGGGTGTGGATCCCGCGGACAAGACCGACGCGGCGGTCGAAGCGATGCAAACGATGGGCCTGCTGCCGCCATGAAATTCAATGCCCGCACCACGCTGATCATCCTTGCGGTGATGACGCTACTGGGAGCCGCCTACATGTCCTTTGGTGTGCTCGACATGAGTCCGACCAAGCAGGTTACCCGACTCACCCTCCTGCTCAATGCTTCCGGCGGCCTGATGCCTACGTCGGACGTGACGATGCGCGGCATCAAGGTGGGTCGGGTGTCAGCTATCCAGACCACCAACTCCGGGTTGGCCGTGTCGATCGAGGTCGACCGCGCACATCCGGTTCCCGCCGACAGCCCGATCAGCATCGAAAATCTCTCCGCCGCAGGCGAACAATACATCGACTTCAAACCGGAGCTGATTGCGCCGCCGTACTTCACCGACGGCGCACTGATTCCCGCGGATCGGGTCGCCCCGATCGTCACCGCCAGTGACCTGCTCGCCAAGATCAATATCTTGTTCACGGTGCTGGATCTCGACCAGATACACGCCATCATCAACGATGTGTCCGCAGTGTTCACCGGCAACGACGAAACCATCGACTCCCTGGCGACCACTGCCGGGTTGACCGCCGAGGTGATCCAGGATGACAAGGCACTCCTGGCCACTCTGCTCAACAATGTTTCCACCCTGACCACCAACATGGGCGACGTCAACGCCGGCCAAGTGATAAGCGAGACGGGCAGTCAGCTGCCACGCTCAGTGACCGCATTCTTGAAGCTGATTCACGAAATCGAAAACATTTCGTACGCCGGGGTGGGCGCGATCGGACCCGGTGATGCGGTCACGGTAATGATCGCGAAACTGGGTGAATACCTCGACATGCTGGCCGGTCCACTGGGCTCGTTTGCCACCGTCCTGCAACCGGCGCTCGCACCGCTGCACGACGTCAAGATAGACGCCGGGCACTGGCTCGACTTCTGGGAATCGACGTTCAACGACACTGGTGGCGTGCGGGTTCAACTCAACGTTCCCGAATGGCACCATCCGTGAAGCGACGGGAGAAGGAAACTGGTATGACCGATTCGAACGTCAACGCCGACGAAGCAGGAGACGAGACCGAGGACTCGCTCGACACCACCGATGAACCGCCAGGCCCGTCCGGCAATCCGCGGGTCTGGTCCAAGAGGCCCTGGCCGTGGGTTGCCGCGGTTCTGGCGGCGGCGCTATTCGGTGGCGGCGTGTTCGGGTTCGTCAAGTACCACCAGGTGAACCTCGAGCTTGAGCAGCTGGGCCAGAGACAGGCCGATCGCGACGCCGCGGCACAGCTCGCCAGGGACTACGCGCTCAAGTCGCTGGACTACACCTTCGAAGATCCGGACGCCTTCTTCCACGCCGTCGAAGACGGTGTGTCGCAACAACTCAAAGACAAGTACGTCGATGCATCCGAGCTTCTCAAAGCCGTCATGCTGGAGGCGCAGGTCAGCTCGACCGGTGAAGTGTTGGCCACGGATCCCGTCGCTCAGCCGGACGGTTCCTATCAGGTGGTGGTGTCGGCCCACCAGACCACCCGTAATCTGCAGAACCCGACGCCCAAGGTATCGATCATCCTGCTGCAGGTCACCGTGCACAAGGTGGGCGACACCTGGCAGGTCTCCGACATCGGTCCCAAAACAGGCACCAACCCGCCTGTAGAGCAACAGATCCCGGCGCTTCCTGCGGCTCCTGCACCGCCCACCAAGCCGACACCGCGGCGGTAGGCGCGTATCCATGAAGCCGTTGTCGCTACTGGCCGGCGTCGTGGGGATCGCGACGGTCGGCATCGTGTGGCCCGTTGCCTCCGCGGACACCGCGCTGCCGCCGTGCCCACAGGTGATCCCGGTCATCAGCCCCGAGGCCACGTCGCCGCACGTCGACTGCTCCCTGCGTTCGAGTGCGCTCGATTTTGCGGTCACGTATTGGTCCGTGCCCGACTTGCCGGAGCCGAGGGCGGTGAAGGTCACCGTGACCGACGCGGCGGGTGAGGTGGTGCAAACGATCGATGAGCTGTTGGAGCCGTCGAGCCCAGCGGGTGTCGGGCTACAAGACGTCGACGCCGACGGCCGAGAGGAACTGATCATCCCGATCGCACGAAACCTGTTCAACGGCAGCCCAAATACCCGGTTCGCGACGTGGCGTGCGCCGGGTGACCGCCTCCACTACGAACGCACGCAGATGGTAGGGCAGGCCGCCTATCCCAGCGGTGACGGCTACCTCGTGGTCAACGGTGGCGGTCTGGTCAGCCGAGATCTCACCTTCTATCTTCCGACGGGGGCCGGGTACACGCTCGTTGTGGTGTTGACCATCGAAGCTCAGGAAGTCGATCCGGCGACTCACCAGGCCTTGACCGTGATCTGCCGCGCCCACCAGGAAGACGGTCTTCATGCGGTCGGCAT
This sequence comes from Mycolicibacterium tusciae JS617, assembly GCF_000243415.2. The sequence continues at coordinate 2,307,495 of NZ_KI912270.1, read as the reverse complement.
GACGATCCGCCAGGCAGAGGCGGCCTTCTGCGCATCACCGGCCGCGGCCGCCATCTGGCCTGGCGCAGAACGTCTATCCGTCCGAGTCTGGGGTCCCGGGAGTTAACCGCCCGGTTGGGGCGCGCAGTATTCGCGCGCCGCGGCCAGCAATTGTGTCGCCTTGGCGAAGTCGCTTGCGAAGAGTTCTGGGCGGGCCGGCCGATAGGGGTCACTGTTGTCGACCTGACTCGCCACCATGTCCGACCGGATCCGGAGGTCGATGGCGGCCGGACTTCTCAGGCCATACAGCGGAGCTAAAGCCTGTCGAATCTGGCCGGCGACGTACGGCGGTGGTCCGGAGGAGGAAATCGCGCTGAATACCGCCCCCAGCCGATCAGTCGTGGGCATGATGACGCTGCACTCGTCAGCCCCAGCCGCTGGCGCCGCCGTGAAGCAGATGGCTGCAGCGGCAACCGCGAACGGAACTCCGAGATTTCGTCGCTGCATGGGTCCTACCTTGACACTGCACCGGCCGGTCTGCCGCCATTTCAGCCGCGGAGATGTCTTTGACGGAGACCGCCGGCCGACGACACTCAGCGCAGCCTTCGGAGCAGTGCCGCGGCGCGGACTTCGTCGCCCACGGCGATGGCGATGTTCACGTCGTTGTCGCGGCGGGCCCACCGCAGCGTGACGTCTTCGCCGTATTGAATCGGTCGGCGGTATTCGACGACCGCGCGATACGGGGGCCGGCACACGTCGGGCACTTCGGCCATGACTTCGTGAATGGCGTGCCAGTAGGCGGTGTTGGTGACGTGTTCGAACACATCGATGTCGGTGCGGCGCAATGCGAATGGCGTAGCGACGTCGAAATCGTCCGGGTTGGTCAGCCACGGTCGCCACTTGAGTCGGTGTTCCTCGGTGGTGCTGGCGAATTTCTCGATGAGGCTGTCGGAGACCCGCTGCGGTGTCAGGGTCCGTTCGTTGATCGCGATCCAGAAACCCTCGGTTTCGACGCGGCCGCCGTCGTTGCCGACCAGGTCGACACGCATGGTGCACCACCGCGTCGACAGCGCGGAGCACCACCGGCTGAACGACACCTCGTTGGGCCACTCGATCGGTTCGATGACGTCGATCACCGTGCGTTGGACCAGCCAATGCGGATGTTCCTCGGCTTCACCTGCGTCGAGCAGATTCTCGGCGCCGACCTCCTGGATGTACCGAGCCACCCCATCGAGGCGCAGCTGCAGCTGACCGCCGATGTCACCGGTCGGGACGGGCCAGGAGGTCTGGTAGACATAGCCGGCTGACGGCTTCGGGGTCAGCCGTCGGTCGACATCGTTGTTCGGCATCACTTGCTCAGCCCGCTGCCTGCAGCGTGACCTCCGAGATTTCCGTGCGGCTCTTGCCGTCGGTCGTGCCCAGTTTGGAGATCCACACCAGCACATTGGATGTCTTGGCTGAGTCGTGCACTTCGATGCGGTTCTGTCCGGGCTGCAGCGTCGCAGTGGGAGCCAGTTCGGTGGTGTCGGACAACGTCGCGGGCTTCTCGGTCGGCGATGAGCGGATCTGCACTTCCGTTCCCGTGCTGGAGATGTCGACGGTGACGGCGCTCAGCGCCGTCGGCTCGGACAGGTGCAGCATCAAACCCTGGCCCTCGATGAACGTCGGGAACGGGTCGGCGTCGCGATAGGTGACCGTCTTCCATGCGGTGTCCGGGTCGCCGTCGATCGCCTTGCCGGCATCTTGCGGGTTGTCCGGTGTGCCGCCAGGGGAGAACACGGTCGCGCTTGCGGGGTCGACGATCGGTCCGGGACCGGTCGAGACCCCGAGTGCGCCGGTGAAGTACAGAACGGCTGCCGCCGCGACAGCGATCACGGCGAGAACTGCTGCGATCGGGATCCATTTGCGTCGGCGCGCCTTGGCCGGGGCTTCGTGACGTGGCTGTTCAGCTGGGGTCTTGGGCCGCCGCCGTGGTGGCTTGACTCCGGCCGAGATGTTCACGATCGTGTCCGCGTCGAGACTGTCGCCGTCCCAGGTCCCGCTGACCTCGACCTCATCTCCGTCCGCGAGCTGATCCTTGACGAGCTGAGTCTGAATCTCGACCGGGACCGGAGCATCCCGTCCGGCAATGGGTTCGTACGGCACCAGATGAAATGACAAGACCCCGATTGCATCTTGGGTGCCCAGTGCGCGGCGCTGCACGCCCCGTGCGGTGCCGTGAACGGCGAGACGTTGCAGACGCTGCGTGTTCGGACGACCGGCGCCGCCGACGCCCTCGGTGGTGGGCAACTCCGCCGTTAGTGGGCCCGCCTGCGGGCGTGGATTCTGCTGCATGAGGGCCCGGACGAAGTCCATGCACGTGTCGAAGCGCTCGGTCGGGTCTTTGGCGAGCGCCCTCGTCAGCACCGCGTCGAGGTGTGCGAGCTCGGGTCGACGGTCCGATATCCGCGGCGGCAACGTACCCAGATGGTGGCTGATGATGACGGCGGGGTTCGAGTCTTCAAACACCGGCGAGCCGGTCAGCAGGTGAAAGGTCGTGGCAGCCAAGGCGTATTGATCCGCCCGGCCGTCCATCGCCTTGCCCAGCAGCTGCTCGGGGGCCACGTAGTTGATGGTGCCCAAGGCGATGTTGGTGTTGGTGAGGTTGCTGGCGTCATCGATCCTGCGGGCGATCCCGAAGTCGGTCAACAACACCCGGCGCCGGTGGCCATCGGAGGCAGTGACGAGGATGTTCTCGGGTTTGACGTCACGATGGAGCAACTGGCGCTCATGACCGAAGTCGAGCGCATCGGCCACCGCTGCCACGATCTCCCACACGTCTTGTTCCGGCATCCCGCCGGGGTAGGTCTCACGAATCAATCGTCCCGCGTCGGTGCCGTCCACATAGTCCATCGAGATCCACAGACGACCGTTGAATTCGCCACGATCAAGGACGCCGACGATGTGGGGGTGCCACAACGTCGCCGCCAATTCGGCCTCGCGGTTGAATCGCGCCCGGAACTCCTCATCGGCCGTCGAGTCCAGTGACAAGATCTTGAGCGCGTCCTGACGAGGCAAGCGCGGATGTTGGGCGAGGTAGACCTCACCCGAGCCACCGGTGCCCAGCAACCGCTGGATCACGTAGCCGGCGAAGACCTCGCCGTCGTCGAATGGCATCCCCGAAGACTACAAACCAGGACCCGCATGGGACGAACTATGCCGATCACGAGCGTTTTCGGTGGACCGAGATGACCGATCAGGGCGTTTTCGCGCACATTGACGCGTTGGTCGCCCTGACGGCAGCGGTCGGCACTGCCGCCTGCACGTCCTACAGTCGAGATTGAACTCAGGGTCGTTGCGCCGATCACAGCCATAGGTTCAATCTCGAGCATAGGACTGCAAAGAGGACCTCGATCCGTTCCCACATGGCTCGGAAAGCGCTGTCGGACACGCGCGAGTCACGCTCCGGCGTTCGCCCGCCGGGTGAACACTTTCTCGATAGTGTCGCCTTCGTGGACTTCGAGCTCGACGACGAGCAGCGAGCCTGGATGGCCGAAGTGCGGCAGTTCCTCGACGAGAATGTCACCGCCGCGCTACGGGCTGAGATGGCCGAGCACGGACTCGAACACCAGGGCGGTGAGCTGACAGCGTTTCGCCGCAAGATCGGCGAGAAGGGCTGGTTCGGCCTGAACTGGCCGAAGGAGTACGGCGGCCTCGGCCTCACCGCCATGCACCAGCACCTGCTGATGAGCGAGTTCGAGTACGTCGGTGTGCCCGGACCCGATCTCACCGTGACGTCGGTGGCGCCGATGATCATGCGGCACGGTACCGAGCAGAACAAGAAGGAATTCCTGCCCGGCGTCGCGAGGGGTGAGATCGTCTTCGCGCTCGGCTACTCCGAGCCCAACGCCGGCACCGACCTGGCCAGCCTGCGCACCCGTGCCGTGCGCGAGGGCTCAGGAGATGATGCGGAATGGGTGATCAATGGGTCCAAGATCTGGAACAGCGGGGCCCAGCGGTCTACCCACGAGTGGTTGTGTGTGCGCACCGACCCGGACGCACCGCGACACCGCGGAATCTCGGTGATCGTGGTCCCCATCGACAGCCCGGGCATCGAGATACACCCGCTGTACGCATGGTCGGGCTATCGCACCAACGAGACGTTTTTCCGCGACGTGCGCGTACCGGTCACCAATCTGATCGGCGAGCTCGACATGGGCTGGACCTACATCACCGGCGCGCTGGATCTGGAGCGCGGCGCATTGATCAACGTGGGCGACCTGCGTCGCGCGCTCGACGAGCTGACCGTGCTGGCTCCACACCCGGATCCAGCGTTCGCGCGGCGGCTCGCGCAGGCCGAGGCCGACGTCGAGGTCGCCAGATTGATGGGTCTGGAAGCAGCCTCGATGCTCGACAGCGGTCGCATCCCATCCGTGGAGGTCAGCGTCGAGAAGATCTTCACCAGCGAGTTGCGGCAGCGAATCGCCGACCTCGCGCTCGACCTCCTCGGGCCTGACGGCCTGCGGGCCCACCGCAGCGCCGGCGCACCGCTCGCCGGATTCTTCGAGCGCCTCTACCGGGTGTCGCCGCTCATGCGGTTCGGCGGTGGCACCAACGAAGTCCTTCGCGACGTGATCGCCCAGCGCGGTCACAAGATGCCGTCGTACGGGAGGTGACGGCATGCGAGTGATTCCTTCGCAGGACGAACGCGACCTGGCCGCGATGTGCCGCAGCGTACTGTCGGCCGACCTCGAACCGGACGCGCAGTGGAAGGCGCTCGCGTCCGCGGGCATCCTCGGCTTGGTGGTCGACGCCAGCCTCAACGATATCGGTGTGTTTTGCGTCGAGGCGGGACGAGCGCTGTGCCCCAGGGTGGTTCAGAGCTCGGTGTACGCGGCGATCGCCGTCGACTGGCTCGACGTCGGGCCGGCATGGCTGCCCCGTCTGACATCCGGCGAAGCCCGCGGAACGTACGCGCTGTTCAACCCGCGCGACGCATCCGACGTGACACCGCGATTGCGCGTGCGCAGTGACGGCGACGCCTGGCGGGTGAGCGGCGACGCGCACTACGTCGCCGACGCCGACCAGGCCGATGTGATCGTCGCGAGCACAGACGCGGGCGTCGTCGCCGTCGACACCACTGCGAACGGCGTCGAGATCAACCCCCTGCCCATCATGGGCGGATTTCCGGTGTTCACGGTCCGGTTCGACGACGTCTCGATCGACGAGCCCACGCCCGTTGACATCGAACAGCTACGACGGACGGCCAATGCCATTGTGGCGCTGGACTCTTTGGACCTCGTCGGTATCGGCGAGGCGGTGATCGACCGCACCGTTGCGTACACGAAGATGCGCGAGCAGTTCGGCAGGCCGATCGCCTCATTCCAGGCGGCACAGCATCTGGTCGCCGACATGCACATCGCGCTGGCCGCAGCGCGTCTCGCGGCGCAGTCGGCGACGTTCTGGATCGGACGCGGCAAACCGGCGACCCGTGAGACGGCGATCGCCCGGATGCGCGCCACCGAGGTCAAGAAGATCACTCTCGACGCGCACCAACTGCACGGCGGGATGGGATACGTCGTCGACACCGGCCTACACGTGTTCTCCGAACGCGCGCGGGTGCTGTCGACACTCGGCGGTGGAGCGGACGTCGCCGCGAAATGGCTTGACGGCACGAGAGTTTCACGGTGACTGCGGAAAGCCTGGTCGACCCGGAATCGGCCGCCAAGATCGGCACTGTGGTCGCCATCGCCACCGGCGAGGTATATCGGCGAGACTGGCAGCGTTGGGCCGCCGCAGTTGGCGATCACAACCCGTTGTGGTTCGACGCGGAATACGCACGCGGGCACGGCTATCGCGACATCATCTGCCCGCCGCTGTATCTGCAATACGCGATCCTCGGGGTCGCTGCACTCGACGAGTTACGGCCCGACGGGTCCTCTGGCGCGGTAACGGGCAGCATGGCCTTCCCGAAAGCGCCGCGGCGCATGGCCGGTGGCGAGAGCACCACCTTCCACTTGCCTGCCTACCACGGCGACGAGGTCACGATGGCGCGCACGGTCGAGTCGATCGTCGAGAAGGAAGGCAGATCAGGCAGATTCGTTCTGGTGACCTGGCGTGCCGAATACCGAAACCAGCATCGTGCGCTTCTCGCCGAGGCGACGACATCGATGATCGCGCGGCCCGCATGAGCCCGTTCTACGAGGACATCCACAAAGGTGACGTGATCGGAGTGCTGTCGGTGACCGTCGACGAGACGCAGATGTTCTTCTTCAGCGCCGCCACGTACAACGGCCACCGCATCCACTACGACAAGGACTGGGCCCGCGACTCCGAGGGCTACGACAACGTCCTCGTCCAGGGACCGCTGCAGGCGGCGCTGCTTTCGCGCGCGCTGACCGACTGGATCGGCGGCGCCGGCCGGCTGGTGGCGTTCTCCGTCCAGAACCGGGCGATCGCCTATCCCGGGCAGCAGTTGACGTTCGGCGGCGTGGTCACCGGGAAGCGGGCGGACGGCCTCGTCGACCTCGACATCTACTGCAAGCGCGGCGACGACGTGTTGATGCCGGGTACCGCGACCGTTGCACTGCCTTCACGGGTTGCGCCGTGACGGGCCTGCGCGGCGAGGCGGCCATCATCGGCATCGCGGAGTTGCCCGCGGAGAAGCGCCAAAGCGCTCCGCCGTCGTTCACGCTGGATCAGTACGCCCGGCTCGCCAAGATGGTCATAGAGGACGCCGGCGTGGAACCCGCTGTGGTGAATGGCCTCTCGACGCACGGTATCGCGGAGTCGGATATGTTCGCCCCGGCCACGCTGTCGGAGTACCTTGGGCTGCCGCTGAACTTCGGTGACCGAGTGGATCTCGGCGGGGCAACCGCGGCGGGTATGGTGTGGCGCGCCGCCGCCGCAGTCGAATTGGGTCTGTGCGATGCGGTGCTCGCCGTCGTCCCCGGGTCGACCGAAGTGCCACGCTCGGAGGCCAAGCCCGGGCGCACTCTCAGCTGGTACGGCGCGTCGAGCAACAACTACGGCTCACCGCAGGCCGAATTCGAGATCCCGTACGGCAATGTCGGCCAGAACGGCCCCTTCGCGCAGATCGCCCAGCGCTATGCACACGAATATGGTTACGACGCGGCGGCTTTGGCGCGCGTCGCGGTGGATCAGCGGACCAATGCGTGTGCCCATCCCGGCGCGGTGTTCCACGGCACGCCGATCACCGTCGATGACGTGCTGAACAGCCCGGTGATCGCCGACCCGATACACATGCTCGAGACCGTGATGCGCGTGCAGGGCGGCGCGGGGGTGCTGATCGCCAACGCGGACGTGGCACGCCGTGGTCGCCATCGCCCTGTCTGGCTCAAGGGTTTCGGGGAGCACATCCGATTCAAGACGCCGACCTACGCTGACAATCTCATGCAGACGCCCATTGCCCTGTCCGCGGAACGCGCCTTCGCGATGGCGGGACTGCAACGGTCCGACATCGACGTGGCATCGGTCTATGACTGCTACACGATCACGGTGCTGATGACGCTCGAGGACGCGGGCTTCTGCGGCAAGGGCGAGGGCATGAAGTGGCTGACAGAGCACGACCTCACCTTCCGCGGCGACTTCCCGCTCAACACCGCCGGCGGGCAGTTGTCCTACGGACAGGCCGGGATGGCGGGCGGTATGCACCACGTCGTCGACGGCGCCCGGCAGGTGATGGGCCGTTCCGGGCAGGCGCAGGTTGCCGACTGCAACACGGCGTTCGTCAGCGGCACCGGCGGCATCATGAGCGAGCAGGTCGCCTTGATCCTCGGAGGCGATCGATGAGCGCTCGCGCGAAGAGCGACGGATCTGACATGACCGCGCCCTCACCCGAACCGACGCCGGTGTCGCAACCGTACTGGGATGCGTTGCGCGAGCATAAAATACTGATCCAGTACTCGCCCTCAGCCGACCGGTATGTGTTCTACCCGCGCACGCTGGCGCCCAGAACCCTCGCCGACGATCTTGAGTGGCGCGAGATCGACGGCGCGGGAACGTTGTACACCTATACCGTCGCGCGCCGCCCCACCGGACCGCCGTGGGCTGAGAAGCTGCCGCAGCTACTGGCGGTCGTCGAATGGGACGTCGGTCCGCGCGTGAGCACCGAACTCGTCGACGTGGATCCCGAAAACATTCGGATCGGCATGCGGGTCGTTCCGGTGTTCTGCGACGGGGACGGCGTAACACTGCTTCGCTACCGGCCCGCCGATGATTGAAACGGTGCAGCAGCTGCTGCGCACACGTATGGGCGACGACGGCGTCGCGATGATGCATGCTGATCGGACGTGGACGTGGCGCGAACATTTGGCCGAGGCGTCGGCAGAGGCCGCGGCTCTGATCGACTTAGCTCCGTCGAATGAGCCGTTGCACGTCGGTGCGCTGCTGGGTAATTCACCCGCGATGCTGCGGGCGATGGCCGCGGCGGCGCTCGGCGGCTATGTGCTGTGCGGTATCAACACGACGCGGCGCGGCGAGGGCCTGGCGACCGATATTCGGCGCGCCGACTGTCGGCTGGTGCTCGTCGACGCCGACCATCTGCCGCTGCTCGAGGGATTGGATGTTGGCGCCGCCACAGTAGTGGATGTCGACAGCGCCGACTACCTCGCGGCGGTGCAGTCGGCCAAACCCCTTGTCCCACATCGTGAGGTCACTGGCCAAGACACTGCGCTGATGATCTTCACCTCGGGAACCAGTGGGGACCCCAAAGCGGTGCGATTCGCGCACGCGATGGCGGTGCTCTGCGGAGCGAGCCTGGTGGACCGGTTCGAGCTGACGGCCGACGACGTGGCCTACCTGTCGATGCCGCTGTTCCACTCCAACGGGGTGGCGGCGGGGTGGGCGGTCGCTATCGCGTGCGGGGCGACGATGGTGCCCGCGAAGTTCTCGCCGTCGCGTTTTTTGCCCGATATTCGACGGTACGGGGTCACATACATGAACTACGTCGGCAAGCCGCTGGCGCTGGTATTGGCGACGCCGGAGAGCCCCGACGATGCGGACAACACCCTGCGAGCCGCGTTCGGCAACGAAGCGACCGAACGCGATATCGAGTTGTTCGCCAAACGGTTCGGCTGCCGAGTGGTGGACAGCTTCGGGTCGAGCGAGTTCGCGGTCGTGGTGATGCGCGAGGACGGATGCCCGCCCGGATCGATCGGTAAGGGGTATCCGGGGGTGAGCGTGTATCACGCCGACACCGTGACCGAATGTGCGACTGCGGAATTCGACGAGCACGGAGCGCTGGCCAATTTCGACGAGGCCGTGGGGGAGTTGGTGAACACCTACGGTTCCGGTGGGTTCACGGGCTACTACAACGACCAGTCGGCCACAGATGAGCGGATGCGGCACGGTATGTACTGGTCGGGTGATCTGGCGTACCGCGACGCCGACGGGTGGATCTTTCTGGCGGGACGTACCGCGGACTGGATGCGCGTCGACGGGGAGAACCTAGCCGCGGGCCCGGTCGAGCGGATCCTGCAGCGCCTGCCGGAGATCAGTCTGGTCGCGGTGTATGCGGTGCCCGACGAACATGTCGGCGATCAGGTGATGGCGGCCGTCGTGCTCAACGACGAACTGACGCCGCGGCGATTCGAGGATTTCCTCGCCGCACAGCAGGACCTGTCACCGAAGGCGTGGCCGCGATATGTGCGAATCAACGATGAGTTGCCGCAGACCGCGACGAACAAGATCCTCAAGCGCACGCTGATTCTGGAGGGTGTCACCGCGGGTGACGGCCAACTGTGGGAACGCGAAGCCCGCGGGCGCCGTTACTCTGCGATTTCGGTGCGCGGACAGTCGCTGAGCGAACGTGCGCGCACCGAAATCGGCAGGATCAGTACTCCACCTGCCAGTGCTTGATGCCATTGATGAAGCTCGACCGCAGCCGCTCGGGCGCCGACGCTGGTTTCAGATCGGGGATGTGGTCGGCGATCGCGTTGAACATCAGGTCGATCGTCATCCGTGCGAGGTTCGCGCCGACACAGTAGTGCGCGCCGGTACCGCCGAAGCCCAAGTGCGGATTGGGATCTCGCAGGATGTTGAACGTGTACGGATCGTCGAACACGTCCTCGTCGAAGTTTGCCGATCGGTAGAACAACACCAGCCGCTGGTCCTTCTTGATCGGGACACCCGACAGCTCGGTGTCGGCCAGCGCAGTCCGCTGAAACGCGGTGATCGGTGAGGCCCAGCGGATGATCTCGTCGGCAGCGGTCTTCGGACGCGCACGCTTGAACAGTTCCCACTGGTCGGGGAAGTCAGTGAACGCCATCATGCCCTGGGTGATCGAGTTGCGACTCGTCTCGTTACCCGCCACCGCGAGCGTGACGACGAACATCCCGAACTCGGCCTCGGTGAGCTGACCGTCGGCTTCGGAGTCGATCAGCGTGCTGACGATGTCCTCGCCCGGCTCCTCCTCCCGAAGCTTCGCCAATTCCATGGCGTAGCCGATCAATTCGATGACCGCGGCCAATGAGTTGTGTTCCGCGAACTCGGGGTCGTCACCGCCGACCATCTGGTTGGACCAGTCGAACAACTTCTCGCGGTCCTCCAGCGGAACACCGAGGAGTCCGGCGATCGCCTGCAACGGCAGTTCACGCGAGACGTCGAGGACGAAATCGCCGGAGTCGTGCGTGGCCGCTTCGGCGGCTATCAGCTGCGCCCGCTCGTTGAGCTCGGCGCGGAGCCGCTCGACGGCGCGGGGCGTGAACCCGCGCGAGACGATCTTGCGCAGCCGGGCGTGCCCGGGGTCGTCCATCATCAGCATCGACAGCTTGGATGCCTTGATCTGTCCTTCGACATCGACCGAGGGCTTGAAATGCGGGACGACGGTTTTCGCGGCCGCCGAGAACACATCGCTGCGTAGCGACACCTCGCGGACGTCGCAATGCTTGCTGACCACCCAGAAGCCACCGTCGCGGTACCCGCCGGCGTCGGGGCCCTGCTCGTTCCACCAGATCGGAGCCGCGCGACGGACCTCGGCGAGCTCCTCCGTGGGCAGGCGCTCGGCGTAGATGTCGGGATCGGTGAAATCGAAGCCGGCAGGCAGATTCGGTGCGGCCATCGAGGACCTCCTCAGGTTCGATTCCGGCTCAGGTTCGATTTCGGACATGGCACGGCACGCCGTTGACCACCTGAGTATTGCTGGGCACGTCGATCAAATGGGCGGGGTTCAGCAGATTCGAGTTGACGCCCGGGTGGTCGTTGGCAACCTGCAACCGGGTTCGGTCGAGTCCGTGACCCCAGCCGTGCGGCAGCGACACCACGCCGGGCATCATCTCGTCGGACACCTCGGCGGGCACCGACAACGAGCCCGCATCGGTGGACAACTCGGCGACGTCACCGGTCCGGAGGCCGGCTCGCTGTGCGTCGTCGGGGTGGATGAGTAGCGTGCAGCGGTCCTTGCCCCGCATCAGCGCCGGCACGTTGTGCATCCACGAGTTGTTGGAGCGCAGGTGTCGACGGCTGGTGAGCAACAGCTCGCCGTCGGCTCGCTGAAGTCGGGCGCGCAGGCGGGGCACGTCATCGACAAGTCGTTGGTGGACCAGTTCGACAGTGCCGGAGGGCGTGCACACCACCTCTTCCAGCCGACCCCCGTCCAGGTCGTCCAGGTGCAGGCCATTGGGATGTTTGCGCACCTCGGCCAACGTCAACCCGCCGGGCCGCCTGCCGAGGTCGTCACCCCATGGGCCGAGCCGAATTCCCATGTCCACGAGTCGTTCCGGGCCGGATCCGATCAGCGCCGCCGTTGCCTCCTGCGGATCCCGACCACTCAACGGCGTCCCCGGCGTCGAGCATGCGGTGGCGACCAAGCCGGCCACGTAGAGGTCGTCCATGGCGGCGACGTCCACCTCGGGCATCGGCACCCCGACCATCGCGCCTGCGAGCCGCAGCAGGATCTGCCACTCCGGCGGTTGTTCCGGCGAGGGCGCGAACACCGGGTCGGACCATTTCAGGCATGACGACACCGCGTAGATCCAGTAGAGGTCGTCGGCGTGCGGCCGTTGCAGCGGTGAGAGCCCGGGCAGGATGACGTGGGCGTGGCGGGTGGTCTCGTTGAGGTAATGGTCGACCGAGATCATCGCGTCGAGCGTCGCCAACGCCGCATCGAGGCGCCGCGTCCCGGGCGCCGACACCACCGGATTGCCTGCGACGGTGATCAGCCCGCGCAACTGACCATCGCCTGGCGTGTCGATCTCCTCCGCGAGACAGCTCACCGGAAACTGGCTGAACACCTCCGGCGCACGGCGCACCCGGCTGTGGAAGCGGCCGAACTGCCAGCCCGGCCCGTCCTGGTCCGGCGGCTTCATGAACATCGGAGACCAGACGGCCGGCTTCGGAAACACGGCACCGCCGGCGCGGTCGAGTGAGCCGAGTGCGATGTTGACGACGAACACCAGCCAGGTGGCCAATGTGCCGAACTCCTGTGTGCATGCGCCGATGCGGCTGTACAACACCGGAGTTTGGGCGTGCGCGAGGTCGTGCGCGAGCCGACGGATGGTCGTCGCGTCGATACCGCACGCGCCGGCGACGGTTTCCGGCGCGAAGTCGGCGGCCATCGCGATCACGTCGTCGAGTCCGGTGACGCGGCCTTCGAGATGGGCGGGTCGGCGCACCCAGTTGTTCTCGTCGAGCGTGCGCAGGATCGCGAACAGCAGAAGCGCGTCGGTGCCAGGCCGGACCGGCACCCATTGCGACGCGCGTTGCGCGGTGAGTGTCCGGCGCGGATCGACGACGGTCACCGTGCCGCCACGCCCGCGAATCGCGGCGAGGCGACCCATGAGATCGGGCGCCGACAGCATCGAGCCTTGCGACGCAGCCGGATTCGCGCCGAAGATCATCAGGTGGTCGGTCCGATCCACGTCGGGAATCGGCGCATTCCACATATGGCCGAACAGCAGTGCACTGACGAGGTTCAACGGCCACTGGTCGACGGTGCCGGGTGAGTAGTACGAAGGCATCCCTGCGGCCTGTGCCATTCCGATGAGCGCGCCGATATGGGTGCTCAACCCCAGGTTGTGGGCGACGGGGTTACCCACATAGACGGTGACTGCGGCGGCGCCGTGACGGTTCAGCACCGGTCGCAGTACGCGTTCGACTTCGGCGTAGGCGTCGTCCCATGACACCGGGACGTGTCCGCTCTGAGTCCTGACCATCGGTTCGCGCAGTCGATCGGGGTCGGTGTGAAGATGGGCCAGCGAGGTGCCCTTCGGGCAGATGTGGCCGCGCGACCACACGTCTTCGCGGTTGCCGCGGACATCAACCACCTCGTCGCCGTCGACGCGTACCTGAAGGCCACACATCGCCTCGCATAGCGGGCAGGTCACCGCAACGTTCCTGGACACCTGTCCAGTCTAGGGAGTCCCGCGGCATATGTCCGCGAAATGTGCGAGATGAGGGCCGTTGCGGCACCGGTTCTTTTCGCTGCCTTCCGGAGCCGGACAAGTGTCCGGATTCGGTCGAACCGCGTTGTCGCTGTACTGCCGCCGGCGGTTGGACAACGACGCCGCTGACGTCGACGTAAGCACGAGACAAAACGGGTACTACATGGCCCATGACGGTCATCGGATTTCACTGTTCCCACGAGCAGATCGATCCCGCCCAGCTCCTGCGAGATGTTCGGCGGGCTGAGCAAGCGGGCTTCACCGCCGGAATGTCGTCCGACCACTTCAGTCCGTGGAGCGCACGACAGGGCGAGTCAGGCTTCGCGTGGTCTTTCCTCGGAGCCGCGCTGGCGACGACTGGATTGCCGTTCGGCGTGGTCAACGCGCCAGGACAGCGCTATCACCCAGCCATCATCGCTCAGGCGATCGCCACGCTCGCGCAGATGTTCCCAGGCCGCTTCTGGGCGGCCCTTGGGTCAGGCGAGGCGTCCAACGAGCGAGTCACCGGCGAAGTATGGCCGCGAAAAGACGTGCGCGATCGGCGGCTCCTCGAATGCGTGACCATAATCCGCCGGCTGCTGCAAGGCGAAGAGGTCACGAACGAGGGCCTCGTCCATGTCAACCGTGCACGCCTGTGGACGCTGCCCCAGACGACTCCGGACCTCGTTGGCCCTGCGGTGACCCCCGAGACGGCGACCCGCCACGCCGCGTGGGCGGACGGATTGATTACGGTCAACCAGCCGCTGGACACTCTGCGAAAGATCATGGGCGCCTACCGAGAAGCCGGCGGACGAGGCCCGGCCCGCCTCCAGATCCACCTCAGTTGGGCGCCGACCGATGACGAGGCACTGGCCATCGCCCACGACCAGTGGCGCAACAACGTCTTCGCTCCGCCAGTCTCCTGGGACATCGAGACGGTCGAAGCGTTTGACGTCATCGGCGAGGCAGTCAGCCCCGAACGGGTCACGCAATCCGTGCGTGTTTCCAGCGATCTCGGCCAGCACGCCGAGTGGCTTCACGAATACATCGCGCAGGGCTGGGACGAGTTATACCTGCACTTTGTCGGTCAACAACAAGCCGACTTCATCGACGCATTCGGCGAGCACGTGCTGCCTCAACTGGCGCCGACGGCTCCCCAACCCGCAGCAGCGCTCACATGAGGAGAATCGAAACGGGTGACCTCTGGTGGAAGAACGCGGTCTTCTACTGCGCCGACATCGAGACGTTCTTCGACTGGAACGGTGATGGCTGTGGCGATATCCGCGGCATGACCGAGCGGATCCAGTACCTCAACGACCTCGGGGTGACCTGCCTGTGGTTGATGCCGTTCTATCCGACCGCCCGTAAGGACGACGGATACGACATCATCGACTTCTTCGGTATCGACCCACGTCTCGGTAATCTCGGCGATTTCGTCGAGCTCGTTCGGACTGCCCGGTCCAACGGGATTCGCGTGATCATCGACTTCGTCATGAACCACACGTCGGACGCGCACCCGTGGTTCAAGTCCGCGCGTCGCAGTACGGAAGACCCGTACCGCGATTACTACGTCTGGAGCGCGACCAAGCCCAAGTCGAGCAAGGCGGATGTCGTCTTCCCCGATCAGGAAGACAGCCTCTGGGAGCTCGACCCAAAGACAAACGAGTGGTACTTCCACCACTTCTACAAGCACCAACCCGACCTGAATATCGCGAATCCCGCTGTGCAGGAGGAAATCGCGCGCACCCTCGGATTCTGGCTCGAATTGGGAGTGTCGGGGTTCCGGGTCGACGCCGTTCCGTTTCTCTTTGCCAGAGACGGCGCACCAGGGGACCCCGGCGTATTCGACCCCAACGAGTACCTTGGCGACGTCCGAAACTTCGTCACCCGCCGCGTAGGGGACGCGGTTCTGCTCGGTGAAGTGAATGTTCCTTACAAGGACCAAAAGACGTTCTTCGGGGGCCTCGACGGAGATGGCCTCAACATGCAGTTCGATTTCATCGGGATGCAGGCCATATACCTCTCGCTTGCCCGCGGCGACGCCCGGCCGATCGGCAAATCCTTGCGGCAGCGGCCGGCCCTCGACACCACCAGCCAATGGGCCAATTTCGTTCGCAACCATGATGAGCTCACCCTCGACAAGCTCAGCGACAGCGAGCGCCAAGAGGTCTTCGACGCTTTCGGTCCCGCTCCTGATATGCAGCTCTATGGGCGCGGGCTGCGGCGAAGGTTACCTTCCATGCTGGGTGGGGACGATCGCCGAATGCGAATGGTCTACTCGTTGGCGTTCTCACTGCCCGGCACGCCGGTGCTGTTCTACGGCGAAGAGATTGGGATGGCTGAAAACCTAGATGTGGCAGGCCGTTTCGCAGTCCGCACGCCGATGCAATGGACGGGCGAAGAAAACGGCGGCTTTTCCACCGCATCGAAGCGACGCCTACCCCGCCCTCTTCCCGATGGTCTCTACGGCCCAGACCGCGTCAACGTTGCGGACCAGCGCCACGACCATCGCTCCTTCTGGTGGTTCATTCGCGATCTGATCTACACGTGTCGTCAGCAGCCAGAGATCGGTTGGTCCACGCCCGAGGTCCTCAAACAGCCCCACCGGGCAGTGCTCGCCCACGTGTGTCGGGAGAAGTCCGGCTGGGCGATGGTGGCACTGCACAACTTCGGATCGGAGAGCTGCATCGTTCCCGTCCAACTCGAGGACGCCGAGCCGGGATGCGTCCTCATCGATCTGCTCGACGGTCTGACTGAGCACACTCTCGACGACAACGGGCGAATCGAACTCGGCCTGGAACCCTACGGTTATCGATGGTTGCGGTTGCGGCGACCCGAGGATGACCCGATCATCTGAGCTAGCGACGCCGATTCAGTGACGACAGGGCAAACGCGCGCTACCATGAGGTCACTGTTGAAGTCAGGGCCAGTCGGGGGCCACTGCATAAGTTGGAAGGTCCTCGAACATGCTCAATTCATCCTTGAAAAAGTCGGTAGTCGCCGCTGTCGGCGGTCTGGCGCTCTTGTTGACCGCTGGAATTCCGGTGGCCTCCGCCGACCCCATCGTCGACACCACCTGCAGTTATCCGCAGGTCATGGCCGCGCTGAATACCGAGAATCCAGCGCTGGCGCAGAAATTCAACGCGAACCCGATCGCCGCAGCCATGCTGGGCAATTTCTTGTCCGCGCCGCCAGGGGAACGCGCGCAGCTCGTTGCGGAATATCAGTCCACATCGTGGGGGCAGAAGTACTTTGGGCCCATGGCGTCTATCGCCAACAGCTGCAACAACTACTGATCAGCGCGTCCACGGTCGAGCCTGCTGAATACGGCAGGTGCGGGGACCTTGTCGGGTGGGCCCCCGCACTTGCTGACAGCAGACTCGCGGGTAGGCCTTGGAGGTTTCTTGGAGCGGGCCGTGAGGACTTCTATCTCGACAGCGCCCACTGCCCGAAGTCGGGGGCGAGGACCAAATCCACGTCCACACTGGTTCCGCCCAAGATGACACCCTTGTCGGTGGGTGTGACGATCACGTCCTGATACAGCACGGCCGCGGGCTCGCGCTCGCCGTCAGACCACGCTCGCGTCTGCCATGCCCACGCGTAACCGGGAGTGGTCGAAGGCCCGATGACGCCGTCCTGGATCGCCCAGGCACACGCCTTTGCGTGTCCGTACATGCCGGTGCGATTCACGCCCAGCACTGAGTTGATTCCTCGATACCACTGGGCCGCAACGCTATTCCAGGTATCGAGGTCGATGTCCTCATCGACGCTGAAGAAGATCGGCGCCGAATCGGGTCCGCCGGCCGCGGTGTGCAGCCGCATTGCCGTCTGCGCGTCGGCCACGCCGCCCTCGTAACCACGGGTGTAGTCCGAGGGCGCGTTGGGCCAGTTGGGCTTTCCGTACTGATAGCAACTGACGATCTGAAGTCCCTCTGCGCGTAGCGCGTCCGCGTATTCGCGTGTGACGGGCTTGAAGTCGAAGTCCGCGCCCGGCCGCAACTCGGACACATAGACAAGTGCCCCGTCGAAGCCCGCCGCTTTGATCAGGTTCGGCGCGACGAGCCGGTGCGTGAAGTCGATCAGCTTCATGGGCGCCGCCGAGGCCTTCGGCGCGTGCTGTGTCGAGACGGCCGCACCGAAAGCCAGAAGAGCCGGGGCGGAGACGGCATATTTCAGTACATCGCGACGAGACGGCGCTGCGCCGCGACCGGGTGGCGTAGGCGAGTCGACCACGCCGCGATGGTAACAAGAATTTAGCTACAACCCGCGCTTGATGAAGAGCATCGTGATCGACACGCCGGGACAAGTGCGGGTCTGCGGTACAGAGCGCGCTGACGCTCGGTGCAGGCGCCCGATCGATCTAGTGTGGTGCGATGACCTCCAGTCGCGCCCGCGCAGTGGAGTCCTCGCCGTGGTCTGCGCGGGAGGTCGAGCTACTTGCCGTGACGTTGCGGTTGCTGCAGGAAGAAGGCTATGACGGGTTGACCGTCGACGCGGTCGCCGCCAGCGCGCGGGCCAGCAAGGCCACGGTGTACCGGCGGTGGCCGACGAAGGCCGAACTGGTGTTGGCGGCATTTATCGAAGGCGTCCGCCAAGTCGCTGTCGCCCCCGAGACCGGCACCCTGCGCGGCGACCTATTGCAGCTGGGGGACGTCATCTGCGATCAGGCACGTACACATGCCAGCACCATTCGGGCCGTCCTCGTCGAGGCATCGCGCAACCCTGCGCTCAACGACGTCATGCAGCACCAATTCTTGGATCAACGGAAGGCGCTGTTCAAGCACATCTTGGGCCAGGCCGTCGACCGTGGCGAAATCGATGCCGCCGCCATCACCGAGGACCTCTGGGACGTGATGCCCGGCTACCTGATCTTCCGGTCCATCTTTTCGTTGCGGCCGCCCAGTCGGCGCACGGTGCAATCGCTCGTCGACGACGTGGTGATACCCGGTCTCACCAGGCTGAGCAACTAGAAATGGCTGGTCAATCGACGCGCTCGTACGTCTTGTGCTGTCCGGTACCGTACCGCACTGTCAACGAGGTTGATATGTCGCCGGACTGAGATAGGGTCAGTCCACGCCTCGTGTCGCAGGTATCGAAAGGCTGGCGGGTGCAGGGGTTTTCGGTTGGTCGCCTTCTGGGTCGAAGCTGGATGCTCATCGTCGCCATCGTGGTCGTGGCTGTGGCGGGGTACGCCGTTTTTCGACTCCACGGAATATTCGGCTCAGACCACGACACCTCGACCGCCGAAGCTCTTTCGGATGAGATCGTGCCTTTCAATCCCAAGCACGTGGTGCTCGAGGTGTTCGGCCCGCCCGGCGCCGTGGCCACGATCAACTATCTCGACGTCGACGCCCAGCCGCAGCGCGTCGAAGATGTGCCCCTGCCCTGGAGATACGACATCACGACGACCCAGACGGCAGTGCTTGTCAACGTCATGGCCCAGGGCGACAGCGATTCGCTCGGCTGCCGCATCGTCATCGACGACGTGGTCAAGGACGAGAGACAGGTCAACACCATGAACGCCTACACCTTCTGCCTGGATAAGTCGGGATGAGCAACGACCAAGAATCACGCACGTCCCTGACGGATCGCATTGCGAAGTGGATCCGGTGGCTGGCGGTGCCGATCGTGCTGTTCTGGCTGGTTGTCGCCGGGCTCAGCAACGCCCTGGTCCCTCAGCTCGAGGTCGTCGGGGAAGAACACAACGTGGCATTGAGTTCTCCTGATTCGCCGTCGCTGCAGGCGTTCAAGAAGATCGGCGAGGTTTTCCACGAGTTCGACTCCGACAGCGCGGCAATGATTGTGCTGGAAGGCGATGAGCCGCTCGGGGCCGACGCACACAAGTTTTACGACACCCTGATTGAGCGTATTGAGCAGGACCACAAGCACGTTCAGCACGTCCAGGACTTCTGGGGCGACCCGCTGACGGCGGCCGGGTCCCAAAGCTCAGACGGGAAGGCGGCCTACGTCCAGGTATTCCTGACGGGCAATCAAGGCGAAGCGCAGTCCATCGCATCGGTTGAAGCCGTTCGCGACATTGTGAACAGCACGCCGGCGCCACCGGGCATCAAGGCCTATGTGGCCGGCCCCGCGCCTCAGGTCGCCGACCAGTTCGAGGTGGGCAACGAAGGCACCACCAAGGTGACCGTGCTGACGGTGCTGGTGATCGCGGTGATGCTGCTGCTCGTCTACCGCTCAATAGTCACCATGCTGCTGGTGCTGATCACCGTTCTCATCGAAATGTCGGCAGCCCGCGGCATTGTCGCCTTCCTGGGAAACTCCGGGATCATCGGACTGTCGACGTACTCGACCAATATCCTCACGCTGTTGGTCATCGCGGCCGGCACCGATTACGCGATCTTCCTGTTGGGCCGCTACCACGAAGATCGCAGCAACGGGATTGACCGAGAGACCGCGTACTACAACATGTACCGCGGGACGGCCCACGTCATTTTGGGGTCGGGCCTGACTGTGGCGGGCGCGGTCTTGTGCCTGAGTTTCACCCGGCTGCCCTATTTTCAGAGCCTCGGAGTCCCCGCCGCGATCGGTGTCTTCGTGGCGCTGGTGGCGGCGCTCACCCTCGCGCCCGCCGTCATGACGATCGGCGCCCGCTTCGGGCTGATGGATCCCAAACGCAGAGCGCGCACAAGGGGTTGGCGTCGGATCGGCACGGCGATCGTCCGGTGGCCCGGGCCGATCCTCGTCGCGACGATGGCGGTGGCCGCGGTGGGTCTTCTGGCGCTGCCCGGATACAAGACCAGCTACGACGTCGGCCAGTACATGCCCGACCGCGCGCCATCCAATGTCGGCTACGCCGCCGCCGAGCGGCACTTCTCGAAGGCCCGCCTCAACCCCGAACTCCTGATGATCGAGGCCAATCACGACCTGCGCAATCCAACCGACATGATCCTGTTGGAGCGCGTGGCCAAGGCCGTCTTCCATACTGCGGGCATCGCTCAAGTGCAATCGATTACGCGCCCGTTGGGTACGCCACTGGATCACACGTCGATTCCCTTTCAGATCAGCGCAAGTAGCGCCGGGCAGATACAGAATCTGGGTTACCAGCAAGACCGTGCCAACGACTTGCTCAAACAGGTCGACGAAATCGACAAGACCATCGGCATCCTGCGGCAGCAGGCGACGCTGCAGGGGCAGGCGAACGAGGCGACCCACGAACAGGTTGAGGCGTTTCACCAAACTGTTGAGGTCGCGCGGGACTTGCGTGACAAGATCGCCAACTTCGACGATATGTTCCGACCGCTACGCAATTACTTCTATTGGGAACCACACTGTTTCGACATCCCGATCTGCTTTGCGCTTCGATCGCTTTTCGATGCGCTCGACGGCATCAATGCGCTCACCGACCAGCTGGCGAATGTCACAACGAGCCTGGACAAGCTGGATTCGATCCAGCCAAAGCTGCTTGAACTGATCCCACCGCAGCTGGCCAGTCAGCAGATCAACCGTGAGCTGGTGATGACCAACTACGCCACCCTGTCGGGAATCTACGATCAGAACGCGGCTGCCCTGGAGAACTCGACAGCTATGGGAGCAGCGTTCGACGCGTCGAAAACCGACGACTCGTTCTATGTTCCGCCTGAGGTGTTCGACAATGCCGAATTCCAGCGCGGGCTGAAACTATTCTTGTCGCCCGACGGCAAAGCCGCGCGCATGATCATCACGCATGACGTCGATCCCGCGACACCTGAGGGTATTTCGCATATCGACGCGATCAGACACTCGGCAGAGGAAGCCGTCAAAGGCACGCCATTGGCGGGTTCTCATATCTATATCGGCGGCACGGCAGCGACATACAAGGACATCCAGGAGAGCGCCAAGTACGACCTGATGATCGTCGCCATCGCCGCGCTGAGCCTGATCCTGCTCATCATGATGTTCATCACCCGAAGCCTGGTCGCCGCGATCGTCATTGTTGGCACCGTGGCGCTGTCACTGGGCGCCTCACTCGGGCTGTCGATACTGGTCTGGCAGCACATCCTGGGCATCCAGTTGTACTGGGTCATCATTCCGCTCGCCGTAATCCTGCTGCTGGCAGTGGGTTCGGACTACAACCTGCTGTTGATATCCCGATTCAAAGAGGAGATCGGCGCCGGCCTGAACACCGGCATCATCAGGGCCATGGCGGGTAGCGGTAAGGTCGTCACCGCCGCCGGATTGGTGTTCGCCTTCACCATGGCCTCCTTCGTCTACAGCGACTTGGTCGTGCTCGGCCAGATCGGCACGACTATCGCCCTCGGCCTGCTGTTCGACACGCTGATTGTGCGCGCGTTCATGACCCCGTCCATAGCCGTGCTTCTCGGCCGCTGGTTCTGGTGGCCGCTTCGAGTGCGTCCGCGCCCGGCAAGCACCATGCTGCAACCGTACGGATCGCGCCCTGCGGTGCGTCAGCTGCTGTTGTGGGAGGACGACGACCGATCCGTCGTCGGTCGGGGACCGACCAGCAGCGAGAAGAACTGAAACGAGGGATCCGTCTCGTCGAGGGTTCCTTTGAGAGTGTCCTTTGTGATCGAGTGGCTCATGCCCATCGTGGAGGGGTCGCTCACCCGGGCCCAGTCGGTGACGATGGTCCGTTCGATCAACTTCCATGCGTCATCGCGCTTCTCGTACTTGTCGAGGTAACGCCCGCCGACCACGACATCGATGTCGCGGTCCTTGCCGGCGAGGGTATGGAACGCGATGGTGTAGATCTCTCCTTCGGCCGCGTTTCCGGCAATCGCGAAGTTCACGGTGGTGATGTTGTGCTGCATCGTCCGGATGTAGGGACGCGCGGCGACGAGCTGCTCGAAGAACTGGTCTATCGACGCCGTCGAGAACCCGCCGTGGGCGTCGGTGGCGTCATGGTGATAGAGGTCCCGCAGCGCCGCGATGTCACCTCGGTCGACCGCGCGGCAGTACGCGTGGACGAGCTTGCGCAGCGCAAACTCGTCGATCATTTCCTGCAGTGCGGCGTCCGTAGATGTCATCTTCGCCTCCTGCCCGAGACCTTACGTTCGTCCCAACCGCCCGACAGGTCACCCATCGCGCTTGTTGCGCAGCGGCGCCAGTAACGCATCCAGTCCGTACTCGAACACGGCGTCGTAATCGGTGGGGGATTGCAGGGCCTCGACCAGCGCTTGGTCCGGCCACGCGTCCGCCCACAGCGACGGATCCTCTTCGTCGTGTTTGGCCCCGCGCACCGCCGAGAACTGCATCACCGCAGAGGAAATGACGTGAACTTCTACGACGCGCACCACCAGCGCGGCTTCGCTGCCGGTGACGCCCAGTTCGGAGAGCTCCGCCGCCAACCGCTGCTGAATCGGCAAAAACAGCTGCGGTGTCCGGTCGCGTTCATGGGCGATGGCCAGAAGATTCTGCTTTTCGATGAGCAGCCTTCGTTGCGATCGCGCGATCGAGGTAATGCGGTCGATGGGGTTATCGCCATCGCTCGGGAGATGCGTCATCTGTCCCAGCAGTCCCTCGACCAAGCTGTCGAACAGTTTGTCCCTGCCGCCGACGTGCCAATAGATAGACGTCACTGCAACCCCCAGCTGCTCTGCCAGCCGGCGCATGCTGAATGCGTCCACGCCGTCGACATCAATCAGCCGAGCCGCGGTCTCGAGAATCTGATCCGCTGTGACGGAGGCCCCGTTCTTGCTACGTGGGGATGTCAACCGGCTCACCCCCGGTGATTCGCTCCGACTCGGGTAGGTCCAGGTAGCGTTCGAGATTGCGGTGCATATTGATCACACGCCGCTCCTCGTTGGACAACGTCAGATGTGTCAACCCCGGCTGATGCAGGCCGCGCTGCAGACCGGCCAACACCGTGATGTCTTGTGTGAGTACAAGTCCGGGGTGAGCATCATCGGCCGCCATCCTGACATCGACCGGCTTGTTGCGAGGCGCGTCGGGTGGCATCCGCATCCACACGATCATCACCAGTTCACCGCGATCGGGGTCGGGGCCAGGACGTGCGATAAGCACCGTCAAGTGATCGGCATTGGTCAGCAGCGACATGTTCGGGAACACGTTGTACTGGTGCAGCCGCAGCACCTGATCGGTACTCGCCCAGCTGAGGTCGACGCCACGGCCCTCGGCGAAAGCCTTTGTTCGCGCGGCGATCACGTCAGCCGCTGACAGCCCGTGTTGATCTGCAGGGAACGGCGCGCCCTCTTCGACGCCCATCAACGCGCCCTGCGTAGAGACGTAGGCGTCCCACACCTCCGAGTCCGTCAGACTCTCTTTGATACTCGGACTGGGCACGCCGTAGAGCTGTTCGGACTTTCCGGTGTGACCCCAGATCACTTGTGGCGCATACACATCGTCCATGCATCGGTGGAGCTCCGGATGCAACGTCTGGATGTGGTACGTCTCGCTGAACCCATCGGCGATCGTCTTCCAGTTCGCGTCGACCTCGATGGTCATGGTTGCGTAGCACCGGAAGTCGCCGAGCCGGTTCCACGCCGTGTCGTCCGGCATTTCCTCCAGATAGTCGCGCAGGGGGATCGCGTCGGTGTCGAGGTTGACGAACACGAGCCGTTCCCACGTCTCGACCCGGACACCCAGCAGGGGATAGTCGCTCAGCCGCAGCGCGCCGAAGCCTTTCCGGTTGGGCACGCGCTTCAGTGAGCCGGCGAGATCCCACGTCCAGCCGTGATACCCGCAGCGCAGTTCACGCAAGTCCGAGCCGGATCCGGCGCAGAGCGAATTGCCACGGTGCCTGCACACATTCTGAAAGGCGCGCAACTCGCCGTCGTCGCCGCGAACGATCAGTATGGAATACGGGCCACAGCGGTACTCGAAGTAGTCGCCCGGTTCGGCGACATGGTCGACGGTGCAGGCGAGCTGCCACACCTTGGGCCACATCCGCTCCACCTCGAGGCGGGCGAAATCCGGCGAGTAGTAGCGCTGCGCCGGCACCAGGGTGGGCCGCTGCGGAGGCGTGCCGATCGCGTCCTCGCGCACGATGGGGGCGGGGTTGCCGACGGTCTGGCCGACCGGTGCAGTTCGCGTCACGGTTCCCTCCGAATCCGGCTACTGCCCTCCTGTAACGGTGTTACATTGGCCACCATAACGGCTGCAAGGACGGCGAGGGAGTAAATCGTGTTCGACCTGAAAATCACTGGCGGAACCGTCGTGGACGGCACAGGCGGGGACCGATTCCAGGCCGACGTGGGCGTGAAGGACGGCCGCATCGTCGAGATCCGTCGCCGTGGAAACGGCGACGCGCCCCTGGAGGGCAACGCGACCGAGACGATCGACGCGACCGGCAAGCTCGTCGCACCGGGGTTCGTCGACATCCACACCCACTACGACGGCCAGGTGAGCTGGGACAGTTCACTCGAGCCGTCCAGCGGGCACGGCGTGACGACCGTCGTCGCGGGCAACTGTGGCGTCGGGTTCGCGCCGGTGCGGCCGGGCCAGGAAGATTGGCTGATCGCCTTGATGGAGGGCGTCGAGGACATTCCCGGCAGCGCGCTCACCGAAGGCATGACCTGGGGCTGGGAGACGTATCCCGAATACCTCGACGTCATCGGCAAGCAGGAATTCGCCATCGACGTGGGCAGTCAGATCGCCCACGGTTCGGTTCGCGCCTACGCGATGGGCGAGCGCGGCGCCCGCAACGAACCCGCCACGCCCGAGGACATCAAGGCGATGGCCCGGATCGTGCAGGAGGGCATCGAGGCCGGCGCGCTCGGCTTCTCGACGTCGCGCACTCTGGGCCACCGCGCCATGGACGGCGAACCGGTACCGGGAACCTTCGCGGCAGAGGACGAGTTGTTCGGACTCGGCCGGGCCATGGCCGCGGGTGGGCAGGCGGTCTTCGAGTTGGCCCCGCAGGGAGTCGCGGGCGAGGACATCATCGCGCCCAAGAAGGAGCTGGAGTGGATGCAGCGCCTGGGCGCCGAGATCGACCGACCCATCTCGTTCGGCATGATCCAGGTCGACGCGGCACCCGACCTTTGGCGCGAACAACTGGACGTCTCGGCGGCCGCCCATGCGGCGGGCAGTCGGCTGTATCCGCAGATCGCGGCGCGGCCGTTCGGCATGCTCTTCGGTTTTCCCGGCCACCATGCCTTCACCCACCGGCCGACCTTCCGGCGGCTCAAGGCCGAGTGTGACCGACAGGAATTGGGGGCAAGGCTCGCCGATCCCGCGGTCAAGGCGGCGATTCTCTCGGAGGACGACCTGCCGCCCGATCCGACGAAGCTGTTCGACAACATGTTTGCGCTCGTTCAGTACTCCCTGGGCCGCATCTATGCGCTGGGCGACCCGCCCGACTACGAACCGACGCAGGACAAGGCCGTCGACAAGATCGCCGCCGAGCGAGGTGACAACCCACTGTCGACGCTGTATGACCTGATGCTCGAAGACAATGCGACGGCTATGTTGATGCTGCCGTTCTTCAACTACTTCTATGGCAACCATGACGCCATCCGCGAGATGCTGATGCATCCCGCCGGCGTCGTGGGACTGTCCGACGGCGGCGCGCACTGCGGCATGATCTGTGACGCGTCGTATCCGACGTTTCTGCTCACGCACTGGGCGCGCGATCGTCACCGGGGCGAGAAACTGCCGCTGGAGTACTTGGTGCGCAAGCAATCTCACGACACCGCGCAGCTCTTCGGGCTCACCGATCGCGGCGTCATTCAGACCGGCAAGAAAGCGGACATCAACGTCATCGACATGGACGCGTTGTCCTTGCACCCGGCGAAGATGGCTTACGACCTGCCCGCAGGCGGGCAGCGCCTCGTTCAGGGCGCCAGCGGCTACAGCGCCACGATCGTCAGTGGCGTCGTCACGCGACGCGACAGCGTGGACACCGGAGCACGTCCCGGTCGTTTGGTCCGCGGAGCACGCTGACAACGCGCCACCGGAGATCAGCAGCTATGAGCGTCACGGTCGTCGACGCTGGTTCGCGCCAGATCAGTCGGTCTGTGGAGGTAGAGGCCCCTGCGTCGGAGTTGTTCGCAATCGTGGCTGACCCGACGCGTCACCACGAGGTGGACGGTTCGGGGACCGTGCGCGACAACATTCGTGCTTCCGGGAAACTCGCTGTGGGTGAGCGGTTTTCGACGCGAATGCGGATGTACGGCGTGCCCTACCGCATCACCAGCACTGTCACCGCGCTAGAGCCTGACAAGCTCATCGAGTGGCGTCACCCGGTCGGTCACCATTGGCGCTGGGAATTTGAAGCGCTGTCCGCGACACGCACTCGCGTCACCGAGACGTTCGATTACCGCGATACCGGTCGGATCAAGGATGGTCTGAAGTACTACGAGCGCATGGGTTTCGCCAGGAGCAATGCGGCAGGGATCGAGGCGACCCTGTCCAAGCTGCGCGATCGGTACGCGACAACGTCCTGAGTGACGGAAACCGATATCTAACGCGCTGAGCGTCAGAACTTCGCAGTTGCTCCTGCGTCGATCGGCAGCGCGGCCCCGGTGATGTACTTGGCCTCGTCGGAGGCCAGGAACAGCACGGCGTTACTGACAGCGCGCGCCTCGAAGTACGGCACCGGCAGCATGTGGAAATGCCCGATGAGTTCCGCTGCGTCGGCCATGGTCGGCTCGGCGAGGTCAGGCCGCAGGGTGCGGTGGAACTGCTCGTTGTCGATCATCGGCGTGAGTACGTTCCCCGGATGGATCGAGTTCACTCGAATCCATTGCGGAGCAAGTTCATTGGCGAGTGAGTTCATCAGGCCGACGACGGCGTGCTTGGCCGAGGCGTAGTGGGCCATGTAGCCGCCGCCGCGGAGCCCCAGCATCGAACTCACGAGGATGATCGATCCACCGCGCCCGTCGGACATGTGAGGCACCGCCACTTTGATCGTGTGCCAGACCCCGGTGATGTTGATGTCGAGCATCGTCTGCCACGCGGCCTCTTCAATCAAAGCGGCGGGGGCGGGGCTGCCGCTGATGCCGGCGTTGGCGATCACGATGTCGGGCCGACCGAGCTCGTCGATTCCTTGTTGCAGCGCGGTGCCCAGGGCTTCGACATCCCTGACGTCCGCCTTCGCCGTGACGATGCGGCGGTCCAGCTTCTCGACCAGCGCGGCAGTTTCGTCGAGGTCAGCCTCGGTCGCCAGGGGGTAGGGGGCGCCGTCGATGTCGCCACAGATATCGACGGCGATGATGTCGGCGCCTTCCTCCGCCAGGCGGATCGCGTGTTCACGGCCCTGACCGCGGGCTGCACCCGTGATGAACGCGACCTTGCCGGCCACCCGGCCAACTGTTTTGGACATCGTCACCTCTCGTACTCAAGGATTGGCCTCTACACAGTCCGCTGCGGCAGGACCGAAGTCAACGGTGGCTTCAGGCGATGGGTCGGACGAGCACTTCCTGCGCAGTGGTGGCGACGACATGTCCGTCGGCGTCGCGAATGGTTCCACGGACCATCGCGCGATGCCCGGTGACAGCAACCATCTCTTGTGTGTACAGATACCAGTCCTCGAAGTGCACGGGTCGGTGGAACCAGATGCAATGGTCCAGGCTCAGCGCCGCAAGTGATCCGTAATTGACACGCTGCGGATGGTTGCGAAACGCCATGTCGACCAGCAGGTAGTCACTTGCGTACGCGAGCACCGCGCTGTGAACGGCGGGGTGATCATCGATCTCGCGCGGTAGCCGCATCCAGTGAGACCGCGGCCCGGCTCCCTGCGCACCGCCCAGGAAGGTGGGTGCCTCTGCGATCCGCATCTCCAGCGGAGGTGGGACGTTGATCCAGGTCGCGGCGTTCTGGCGCATCTCAGGCGGGGTGTACTCCACCCAGTGCTGCAGCAGGGGTAGATCCTCGGGCGGCGGCATGCGCACTGGCGGCTGAGCAAGGTCGGGTTCCACCGGGTTGGTGTGGAATGAGGCGATTGCGGTCAGAAGGGTGCGGCCGTCCTGCGCCACGGTGATCCGACGGGTCGCCATAGAGCGTCCGTCGCGTACGCGCTCGACATCGATGTCCAGCGGGGTGTCCGAATCACCCGATTGGACGAAGTACGCATGCAGGGACTGCGGCAGATGGTCGCTGACGGTGGCGGTGGCCGCCTGTATGGCCTGTGCAAGCAGCTGACCCCCGAAAACGCGGCCGAACCGACTCGGTTCGTTGGTCGCACGAAACCGGTTGTCGCCCTGCGGTTCCAGCTGCAGGGCGTGCTCGAGGTCGTCGAGTGCTTCGAGAACGGCCTTCTCCAGGGGAGTGTCGCTGCCTCGCAGCGGCCCAGTCAGGTCGGACATCGTCACCGGGCCTCGGACTCTTCGGGCACCCGGTAACCCTCACGCGTCATGATCCGGACGGGGGCGATGCCGTCCCAGTCGGCGCAGGTGTCGGATATGGCGCGGACCTGTGCGAGAAGCCCGGGGTAGCCTTCGACGATCTCGGTGTAGAACCCCGAAGTCCGCCGAAGTATCGACATATGCGACACGAAACTTACCGGTATCGCTTTCGGCGGCGATCTTGTAGCCAAGTGCCTCGAAGTAGGACTTCTTTCCATCGTAATCATCTGTTACGGTGGCGATTTGGTGAAAAGCTGACGTACCGCCACGGCTCCAGTTCTGATAGATGCTCGGCGTGCGGCAATGCTGTTGGATCAATTCGATCTGAACAGGGCCGGCTTGGGCGACGGCGACTTGGATTCGGACCGAGCGCATTTCGCCACCGAAGTTGGTTCGCTGCTCTACGACAGGCAGGATGTGAAAGGGGCCGATGCCGAAAGCGCGCACCCACTTCGACGCTGCGGCGAGTACATCGTCGACGACGTGACCCAGCTGAAAAAACCGGAACTCGCCGTCGGGCCACGGCTGTTCGAACAGAGGATGAGCCGGTGGACTTGCGGTCATGCTGCGTCCGCGCTCCTCGGCGTTGGGTACAGGTCGTATCTATACACCAATCTGTATACCAAGTCTTATCCGGGCGCTTTGAGGCGCAGCCTCCACCGCGCGACACCGGCGAAGAGTACGGCGAGCACACCCAACATCGCCATGTCGAAGAACCACGTCCACGCCGTGTGTTGCCAGTGTGCGTCCTGCGCGATTCCCACGACAAGATTGCTCAGATCCGCCGTCGATGCGGTGGCCGCAAAACCCCACCGCCCAGGCATGATCCACGCGATGGCCTCGAGCGCAGGCCGGCCCGTCACCGGGATAAAGCCGCCGGCGAATACCAGTTGCGTCACCAGTGCGGCCGCCAGCAGCATGATGACCTGATCGTTGGTTCGCGCCAGCGACGACAGCGCAAGGCCGAGTACCGCTGCGGTCACGCACGTCGCTGCGACACCGACGAACAACTCCAGGCCCGGGATCCCCACCGCCGCGGAGGACGGTCCGTGCTTGCCGAATCCGGGTGCCGTGACAACGAGAACCAGGATGGCCGACTGAATTACGGCAACCGCCCCGAACACCGCGATCTTGGCCAGCAGATACGCCGAGGCCGACAACCCTGCCGATTGCTCGCGGCGGAAGATGGCCCGCTCGCCGACCAGATCCCGCACGGTGAGAGTCGCCCCCATCAAGATCGCGGCGAAGCTGATCAGCGCGATGACGTGCTTGGGCTCGAAGGGTGCGGAGCCATCCGCCGGCGGATGACCGAATCCGGCGTGGCCCGTCACGGTCAGGGGCAGCAGGCCGACGATGAAGGGCAACACCACGAGGAACGCAAGGTAGCCACCCTCGGCCATCAGGAGCCGCACCTGACGGCGTGCGATCGTCGAGAACTGGCTCCACACGCTGGTGCGTGCCGGTTCAGCCGTCTGCGCCGGACCGTCGGTGGCCAGGATCCCCTCGGTGCCCGCGCCCGATGTTTCCTCACGAGAACGCTCGTCTGCCGCAGGCTCCATGCGTTCCATGAACCGGCGGTGAACGTCCTCGGGATCGGCGCTCACGGCCGTGAAGATGTCTGCCCAGTCGCTAGTTCCCATCGCCGGTCCGAGCTCCTCCGGCGGACCGGAGAAGGCGGCCTTGCCGCCGGGCGCCAGTAACAGCACCTGGTCGCACTCATCGAGGAACATCAATGAATGCGTAACCACCACGATCACCCGCCCGCCGTCGGCGAGTCGGCGCAGCATCGCCATGACGGCGCGGTCCAGCGCGGGGTCCAGTCCCGTGGTGGGTTCGTCGAGCACCAGCAGCGACGGTCCGGTCAACAGCTCCAAGGCGACCGACACGCGTTTCCGTTGTCCGCCCGACAACTTGTCGATGCGGGTAGTGGTGTGGGCGGTCAACTCGAGTTCTTCGAGTATCTGAGCGATCACTCGCCGGCGATCGGCATCGGTGGTGTCAGCGGGCATCCGCAGTTCTGCGGCGAATTCGAGCGCCTGTATGACGGTGAGTCGGCCGTGCACGACGTCGTCCTGGGGCACCATCCCGATCCGGCTGCGCAACGACGCGTACGTGGCGTGCAGGTCGCGCCCGTCGAACGACACTGAGCCGCTGGTTGGTTGGGCAGAACCGACGATCGCCCGAGAAAGCGTGGACTTGCCTGATCCCGACGGGCCGATCACTGCGGTCAATGTGCCCGGGCGGGCGTCTAACGAAACCCTGTCCAGCAGAACGGTATTGCGTTCGATGACGAGACTCACATCGCGTACCTCGAGGCCGCCGGTCGTTGCGGCTGGGCGCGTGCGCCGCACCAGAGCTCCGTTGGTGAATTCGAGGTCGACGTTGCCGATCGTCACGATGTCGCTTTCGCGCAGTGCCTCCGTATGGGTGACATTGACGCCGTTGACGAATGTGCCGCCGCCGGTGTTTTGCAACTGCACGCCTGTATCGGTGGTCACCAACTTGGCGTGGTGAAGCGACGCCAACACGTCGGGAACGACGATGTCGTTGTCCGCGGACCGCCCGATGGTGATCGCGTCCCGCGACTGTGTCCGGCTGTCGTCCGTGAGCGGCGCGGTCCCGAGTTCGAATGTCAGCAGAGGACCGTCGGGATCACCAAGATGGACTGTCCGCTGGTCGCAGACCTCGACGGATTGCACGCGCTGACCTTCGACGAATATTCCGTTGGAGCTGTTGTCGTCTAACGCGACCCAGCCGCCGTCCAGGTGGCGCAGGATCAGGTGCGAGCGGGAGATCCCGGGGTGAGGGATGCGGATATCTGCGTGGAGATCGCGCCCGACGACGATGTCGTCACCGGGTGCGAACGTGCGCTGCCAACCGCCGGAGCGGATGGTGATCGCGGGCGCCGTCGCAGAGATCATTTGAGCGCTCATCCTAGGAAGTACGCCAACGGGAGGACGAGCAGTAGCGAATCGATCCGGTCGAGCAGGCCGCCGAAGCCCGGCAACCAGTCACCGGCGTCCTTGACCTGAGCCTGCCGCTTCAACATGGACTCGAGGAGGTCGCCGAAGACGCCACCGATGGTGACGGCGATCAGCAGTCCGATCGAAATGGTGCCCAACAGCGTGAGGATGACGAACGCCCCGATGATCGCGCCCACCAACCCCCCGACCGTCTTGTTGGGGCTCAGTGGAGACAGCGGACGGCGCGCCCAGGCCATGCGGCGCAATCCCTTTCCGCCACACCATGCGGCGACATCAGTGGCCGCGACGGCGAAGCACAGCAGGAACGAGTCCGGCCACACCATCACCAGGTGTGACAGCGACCAGCAGATCCACACCGACCCGAATGCGGTGAACGCGCTTCGCTTGGAACCGTTTTCGACGTCGCCGCCGAGGACCGACGGTAGCGCGCACGCCAGCAGCACGACGGGCGCGAGGTGCAACAGGGACGGGCGCAGCCATGCCGCGAGCGGGTACATGACGGCCAGCGCCACGAGCACGCAGGTGTCGGCCTTCGCCAGTTGCGTCAGTCGTGCGTACTCGATTACCGCGACGATGGCCAGCGCGGCGGCCAACAGCGCGGTGGTGCCTTCGCCGATCCACATCGGAAAGCCGACCACGGGGGCGATCAGCACCCAGGTGCGCCACTTCTGAACGAGTTCCGGTTTGCGGGAGATGAGCACCGCGATGCCGGCCAGGGCCAGGATCGCCGCCGTGACCCACATGAAAAACACGGCACGGGAGTAGAGGTGGATATGCAGCGGACCCAGGTCGATGTTGAGTGGCATCCGGCGATCGAGGTGAACGAACGAAAAGTACCCATCGATGAGCTGGTCGATGATCGCCACGTCAGGCTGCCTCGGAGCGAGTAGCGCGCTCAAATGGCACCAGGTCGGCAATCGGTTCGTCCGTTGGCTGCGCCGTCAACTCGCGGTGTGCTGCCTGCAAGCGCAGCACCGCGGTGATCAGTGAACCGACAGCCAGCAGTCCCATCAGGAACGGTATCAGCGCCGGAAACCCGGTGGCCAGCACCACGAATAGGCAACGTTCGGTCTTGCCGAGCGGGCCGCCGTTGCGGCGGGTTGCACCTGCGCCTGCCGCGGCCAACGATGCGAAAGTCGGGAGCGTCGCGGCAAGGGCGGCCACCGATACCAGAACCACTGGCCAGGACAGCCAGTTCAGACCGGGACCGTGCTGCTGCGCGGCCAACACGGCCAGGCCGGCGAAGGCCAGCAGATCCGAGGTGCGGTCACCGATCTCGTTGACGACGAAGCCCCACGGACGGCTCACCCCGCGGGCGCGGGCGACCGCGCCGTCGAGGTTGGCGCCTGCCAGCCGCAGCACCATGAACACTGCCGCGAGCGGCCAGTAGCCGAATGCGACTGCGACGCCGGCCGCACCGGCCGCGACAACGCCTGCGACGGTGAAGGAGTCCGGGGATATCCGCCGATCCACAGCGGCGTTGACGGCGAAGGTCAAACGCCCGGTGAACCACGGCTTCAGCGCGTAGAGGCCAGTCGAGCGCGCTGCCCTTGGCGTCGTTGGCTGGGTGGGGATGTGACTAGTGACGTGCGCGTTCACGGCTGGCTCCTTTCGTGTCGTGTCGGTGTTCCTGCGAGTCATGGCGCCACCTGTGCGGCGCCGGTCATGGCAATGAGTAGACAGAGTCTGAAGGGCTACCGATCCCAAAAACCCGTCGACCCTCCCGTGCGCTTTATGGACCGCGAAGGGGCCCGTGACCAGGCAGGCAAGCGCATCGACTATTGGCCGGTTTCCACGCACCGGGGTCGATGCCAGCAGGGCGGCGAGGGGCGGCATGCTGCCGACGTCTCGCTGACGCGAAACCGATGAGGCTGTGCTGATCCTGGACTCACCCGTCAACGAAAGACGGCCCCCTCGTTGCCGAGGGGGCCGTCCTTTCGCAAGTGCCTAGGCGTCGTCGGCTTCGGCAGGCTTGTCTTTCTTCTCTTCTGTGTTGTCTTCCTCTTCTGTGTTGTCTTCGTTCTCAGCACCTTCGGCTGCGGCGGCTGCGGCGGCTGCGGCTTCCGCTTCGGCCTTGGCCTTCGCCTCCGCCTCGGCTGCTGCGGCGGCGGCTTCGGCTTCGGCTTTGGCTGCGGCGGCGGCTTCGGCTTCGGCTTCGGCGGCTGCGGCGGCGGCTTCGGCTTCGGCGGCGGCCTCTGCTTCGGCCTTGGCTGCGGCGTCCGCTTCGGCTGCTTCGGCTGCTGCGGCTGCGGCCTCTGCGTCGGCCTTGGCCTTGGCTTCTGGGTCTTGGATGTCGCCTTCCTGGCCGTCGATGCCCCCAACGGGGCCGCCGCCCTCGGGGCCGGTGCTGATCGTGACGGTGTCGCCGCCGAAGCTGAAAGCGTTCGGCCCGCCCTCGGCGAGAGCGTTGTTCACGACCGGGGCCGGAGGCGTCAACGCTGCTGCAATCTGGTTGGGCAGCGTAACCAGCAGGTAGGTACCAAGGCCGCCCCGAATCAGACCCTGCCACTGAGTGGTGGTGCCGGCCGGCGTGATCCCGTTGAGAAGGGCGTTGGCCACCCGGGCCGGCAGGTTCACCAACTCGTTGAACGCGGTTCCGAAGTCACCGGCCGTCAAAGCGATCCGCGTGGCGTCAAAAATCTCCGCGGTTTGCAGGGCTGCGCCGACGAGTGGTTCGAAAATGGCCTTGGTGAGGGCAAACTCCGACACGATATCGAGCAGGTTGTCCAGTCTGTCCACGCCGGGAAGGGCCCCTACGAACTGGGCGGGGATCGAGAGGATCGGGATCAGCGGGCGGATGCCGCCAAGGACGCTGAGCACGAACCAACCGTTGACCTTGGAGAATGCCTCGACAAATTGGCCCTGCGACAGGTAGTAGCCCGCTTCCTGCAGGACGCCCGGCAACTGCGACGCGGCGGTATTCACCTTCGTGATGGTGTCGTTCAGCGCCGTATCAATGGTGGGACCAAAGCGCGTCTGGAAGCCGGCGATCTGCCCCAGCAAAGGGCCCGGATTCAGTGTGTTGAGCACCAGAACGTTAACGATCTCCTGGAAGATCCCGCCAGTGGCCAGCTGCTGTCCCGCCGCGCCGAAGGCCCCTTCGGCCCCGACGGCCAGGGTCTGCAGATTGCCGAGAGTTGCGGCGATGGTCTGCTGCCACACGACCAGCGGGTTGGCGGTCGCCGTGAGCTGGACCACGGCGTGTGCGGCGCGCTCTTGGACATCCTGAACATTGGGCAGGGGGGTGACCGGGCTGACCGCGATTACGCCGGCACTTGCCATCGCGACGCCAGCAACCATGAACTTGGTGCTGCGGCGACTCGACGTCGAGTGGCTGGGCGAGAAGTCGTAAACCGGCGAGTCGGCCTGAACTGCGAGTTGCACGTTGTCTCCTGTTGAGCCTGTGAATTTGCCAAATGGCAGCTGAAGGTTAGCTGAGCCTAACCTTAAATGCAAGAGATTCACTGGGCTAACCAGGGCGTGGCTGTCGGTGCGGACCGGAGCCGGCCGAGCTGTCCGTAACGCGAGGGTTAGCAGGTAAAACCGGGTCGTTGCCAAGTCATGAAACGAGCGAGCGTGAATTTACATCAGAGTCAACCGCTGTGGGGGGCTACCTACTCGAGTGACCGGTATCGCTGCGGCCCATGATCTGCTGTCGGATGGGCATGGGGTTGCTGAGGTGTTTCGCCGGCATCTCGGCGGGACCTCGATGCGCAGATACAACACCGACCGCGTGCCCGGTCCTGCAAATTTCTGCGCTGGGGTGGGCAAAGTGATCGGTGAGGCTCCCGCTATTTTTCGTGCCCGTCTGGGGTCACTCCGGTGACGGAGCTGCGGCCCGTGCAACGCGCATTTGATCAAATATTCGAAGTATGAGGTGCGTTGCGAACACGGCCCGACGCTGTTGACTACTGCTCACGGTCAACGCCGTTGACTATCGCTCACTGTCAACGCTTCGATTACGTGGCAGAACGTGCTGCTCGTTCCGCTGCGTGATCCTCGATTGCTTTGCCGATGGCGTGCGACGCACGGTCGACGAACTCGGTACCGCTTCCGATCACCCAGTCGGCCGAGTCCGCTGGCCCCTCGAGCTGGCCGGTGAAATGCGGAATCACATACTGCGCGAAGAGTTCATAGCTCTTGAGCTTCGCGGCCGGCGGGGCCCAGTCATGGTCGAACAGAAGGAACGCGCCAAAGCCCCCGTTGCTTGCTTCCACCAACTCCTCGATCTTGGCGACCGCGTCCGAGGGTGTCCCGATCACCGCGAAACCGGACTCGCGGTTGTTGGCGATGATCTCCGCGACGGTATCGCCCTGAACCGGCCCCGCAGGCAGGATGTGACGGAAGTAGCGCGAGAACTCCGCGATGCCGTATTCGACGTCACGTTCGGCCTGCTCGCGAGTCTCGGCAAGGTGCATCGGGCCGACGAGGCGCCACTTGGAGCGGTCGGCGACATGGCCGTGGTCGGCGGCGACCTCCTGCCACGTCGACCAGTGGTGGGCGAGGAGATCCATTCCTTGCTTCGCGGTCGCCGCGATCGACAACATGCCAATGCCGTGCTTACCCGCGCCTCGTGGACCAGTGGGGGAGAAGGACGCCGCGACAGCGACATCGAAGCAGGGGTCGCTGTAAGGCTTCAGCTGCAGCCGGGCGTCCTGAAGGGTGAATCCGGCGGTTTCCATCGTCACGGTTTCGCCGCGGAGTAGCCGCATGATCGCGTCAAGGCTCTGCTCCATGCGCGGTCGCTGCTCGTCCGCCGGGATGCCCAGCATGTGGGCGTCCGACGTGAGCTGTCCTGGCCCACAGCCCAGCATGACCCGGCCTCGCGTGAGGTGGTCGAGCAGAACCATGCGATCGGCCAGCATCAAGGGGTTGTGGTACGGCAGCGAGCTGACCCCTGTGCCGAGCTTGATGTGCTTGGTCCGCTCGGCGGCGACGGCGATGAACACCTCCGGAGACGCGATGATTTCGAAGCCTGCGGAATGGTGTTCGCCGATCCACGCCTCGTGGAATCCGAGCTCATCCATTGCCGCGATCAGTTGGAGATCTCGCTCGATGGCGAGCGTCGGGTTCTGTCCGGTTGGGTGGAAGGGAGCCATGAAGTTTCCGAATCGCATCCGCTCATTCTGGACCTGGCGACGGGACTCTCGGCAGCAGGTGTGGTCTGGCGATGGAAAGGACCCGATCCCGCCTCTGCCGCCGATAAGGTCGACGATCGACACTGGTACCCGGAGTCGCTCCAGGCTCGGTGCACACCAAGGAGGTCGGCATGACAACACCGGAGTCTGCAGGCGATGCGGACTCGTCAGAAGGCACCGTCGTGGTCGCCGGGACGGGCACGGGAACATTCACCCAGCGCATCACCGTTGGCGACCATGAACTGCTTTCCGACGAGCCGCGACCGACCGGCGACGATGCGGGACCGACTCCCTACGATCTGCTGCTCGGGGCGCTCGGCGCCTGTACCTCTATGACGGTGCGGATGTACGCCAGTCGCAAGGACTGGCCACTCGATCAGGTGCGAGTAACGTTGCGGCACTCGCGTATTCATGCCGACGATTGTGCGGAGTGCGAAACGCGCATCGGAATGATCGATCACATTGATCTCGACATCGAGCTGATCGGCGATCTCGAGGAGACCCAACGGCAGCGGCTACTGCTGATCGCCGGGCGCTGTCCTATTCATCAGACCCTGACGTCGGAGATTCACATCGCCACTACGTTGCGCTGAGATCAGGGATGGGCGGCAAGGAACGTCTCGTTGGTGAGCCCGGCGGTGAGCTCCTCGACATCGAATGGCCTGTCAAGGCGCGCGTGAAGTTTCTCGCGATCGGTAAGAAGGCTGATCTCGTAGGTCTGGCGCGCGAATAGGCGTGCGATGCGCGGGTAAAGCCGTCGCATCAACGCTCGCTCCGTCGGACTGCAGCGGGCAGCGCAATAGCCGACATGGCCGACCTCGTCGGTGAGGATCTCGCTGTAGAGCTGCTCGATGCGTGCGGCAACCTCTGGTTCGTCCGAGAACAACTCGATGCCGACCCGGCGCAGCTCGTCAAACATCACGCAGCCCGCCATCTCTGCTGCGCCCACGAACAGAAACCCCAGTCGCTCGGGGAGAAACACGCCAATCTTCACGAACTGGCGCAACACGAACGGTGGCGCAACGACCTGGAACGGCAGACCGAAGATGTCGAGCACATACGCCAACAGCCGGGTGTGATAGTGCTCTTCGAGTTCGAGGTAAACCCGCTCGGGCGGCAGGTCGTCACCGCTGTTGAGTCCGTACGTCTCGCCGAGGCCGACGCCGAACCGCTCGGCCTGGTTCAGTTTGGCGGTGGCCAAGAGAAAGAGCATCTTTCGGTCCACGTCGGGCCCGGGCACGCGGCGGCGCAAATTCCGCGCGAATACCCCCCGGTCCGCCGGACGTGCCGACCGCACGGGGTTCGACTCGAGATCGTTGAAGAATTCCTCACGGCGCTCCAACCGTCTGTTCAACAAGTCGGCTGCACCATCGCGGCGCTCCAAGAAGACGCGGTAGCCCTCAATGCCGGTGTCGTTCATCGTGACTCCATTCCTGAAACGATCGTCTTCACGTATCGGTCCATAAGTGCCGCACGAGCACTGGGCGCGCTCGTGTCGGTGGTCAGTAATGCGAAAAGCCCGGTGAGAAAGAACAGCGCGAGTTCACCCGCGTCTGCGTCGACTGCCACCTGTCCCGCGTGTTGAGCCTCGGCGATCGCGTCTATCAGGAAGTCCGCCAGCGGATGTTCACTCAATTCGTCGTCCACAGGACGGGTCGAGGAGAAGTGCAACCCCAACATGTCGCGAAAGATGACGGGGCCCATGCGCTGCTCGGCGGCCAGCACCTCGCGGACCAATTCCGAGAGCATCGAGGGCAGATCTTTCAACTCCGACCGTTTTGCGCCGAGTTGGGCAGCGATCTTCGCCTCTTCGGCGCGCTCCGCCTCGACGACGACGTGCTCCTTGGTGGGGAAGTGGAAGTAGAACGTTCCCCTTGCCACCCCGACGGCCGAAGCGATCGTGCTGACGTCTGCACCCGCAAGACCGGACCGCCCGATCTCGGCAAGTGCGGCGTCGAACAATCTGGCCCGCGTGGCAAGGCGTTTCGCCTCTCGCGCACCTGCCGTGGGCGATGAATGGCCAGCTGTGACGGTCGATGGCGACATATCCGCACCCTACGACCTTTGGCTGACGCCTGTCAATGACGACTGTCAGCGAATGGTGAAGGGATAAAGATCCTGCGCGTGCGACGCGTGTATCTCGGATTGGCTGCCAATTCGTCCCGATACACCTATCAATACGGGGCGCCGGCGTCCCGATTGTGCACTCGCGCGTCGCTATGGCTACATTGAGCCATCCACGGTGAAGACGTCGCCGTGACCCGGGACGGAGTGTGCCATTGCGCGGCTCTCTCGCCGGCCCCGTTTCACACGGAGAATTCAGCCCGCATCGACGGGCGCCATCCCATCTTCCGATGGGATGTGATCAGCGTTGCCATCGCCGAAGTAGCTGAATACGCCCACCTGAGCGAAGCGGACGTCGAGGCCCTCGGGTCGTCGCTGGATGAGATCCGTCGTGATATCGAGGGGTCGCTGGGCGCCAACGACCGCGCCTACATCAAGCGGGTCATACGTTTCCAACGCTGCCTCGAAGTCGCCTCCCGGCTGACGATCTGGGCCAGCAGGGGCAAGGCCGGCTGGATGGCCGGCACGCTTGGGCTGCTCGCAGCGAAATGCATCGAGAACATGGAGCTCGGTCACAACATCACCCACGGACAGTGGGATTGGATGAATGACCCGGAGATCCACTCCAATACGTGGGAGTGGGACATGGTCAGCCCGTCGTCGCAATGGCGCTACGCCCACAACTACCGCCACCACGTCTACTCCAATGTGATCGGCATGGATGACGACCTCGGGTTCGGCGTCATCCGCGTCAGTCGTGACCAGGAGTGGAAGCCGGGTTACTTGTGGGCTCCGTTGCGGGCGGTCGGCCTGTCGGTCGTCTTCGAGTGGGGCATCGCGCTGCACAACCTGGCCGCAGAACAACGGGATCAGGCGACCGAAGAGGAAAAGGCCGAGCTGAAGCGCGCCATGTTCCGCAAGATGGGTCGCCAGGCCGCCAAGGATTATCTGTTTTATCCGGCGCTGAGTGGACGTCGCTTTCTGCGGACGTTCCTGGCGAATCTGATCGCGGCCGGTTTCCGTAACGGGTGGGCCTACATCGTGATCGTGTGCGGGCACTTCGTCGACGGCGCCGAGAAGTTCACTCCGGAGACCGTGGAGAACGAGACGAAACCGGAGTGGTATCTGCGGCAGATGCTCGGCACCGCGAACTTCGATGCCGGCCCTGTCCTGCGGCTGATGAGTGGAAACCTCTGCTACCAGATCGAGCACCACCTCTTCCCGGACCTACCGAGCAACAGGCTTCCTGAGATTTCGGCGCGAGTCCGGGCGCTGTTGGCTGAACACGATTTGCCCTATACGACCGGACCGTTGATTCGTCAGTTCTGGCACACCGTTCGGACCATCTGCAAGCTGTCCCTACCGGACCGCTTCCTCACAGCGAGCTCCGACGATGCGCCCGAGACGGCGTCCGAGGAGAAGTTCCGCGACGTGCCGATGCTTGCCCAGATCCGCGTAACCCACGAGTTCGGTACGCAACGGCGAGGATTGGCGACGGCAACCGCGAACCGTGCTGGGCAACGAATGAAACGCGGCCGGGTTCGGCCCTCGTCTCGACGCACCGCAGCCGTTGCAGCGCTCGTCAGCTTGTTTACTGCACGTCCTTGATCGGCGGTAGGTATCCGCTGTCTTCGTCCTCGGTCACCAAATTGACGTTTCCGTAGGTGACGGTCGGGTATCCGCCTCGAAGGAGGTAGGAGACATGCCCGTCTGGAGTTGGTTCTTCATCGCAGCAGGCGTTCTGATCGCGTTGACGCTGGTTTTGATCGCAGTTTTGTCCGTGACCGGCCGCAGGAAGACGAGACGTCTGAAAGAGCACTTCGGTGCGGAGTACGAGCGGGCCGTCGAAGACGCCGGTGATCAGCGCGCTGCCGAGCAGGAGCTGGTCGCGCGTGAACGGAAGCGTCAGAAGCTCGACATCGTCGCGTTGCCGCCGGAAGCGCACGAGCGATATGCCAACTCATGGCAGACCGTCCAGCGTGCTTTCGTCGA
Source organism: Mycolicibacterium tusciae JS617 (assembly GCF_000243415.2). The sequence goes on along the minus strand of NZ_KI912270.1, from coordinate 2,266,717 downwards.
TGATCCGGCGGGCGCCGTGGGTGACGCGGATCGACTTGTCACCGAGGTGATGCGCGAACGTGGTTATCCCGTTGATGATTTCGATCAGCAAGCTTCCGACATCTCGGTCGATCACCCTGACACGGTCGAGCACTACCGCGCTGCGCACACCCTTCACCTGGCACAGGAGAAGGCCGATATCGGCACGGAGGCGCAACGCCAGGCGTTCGTCCACTATCGCGCGCTCTTCGAGCAGCTGCTCGGCACGGACCACGCAATCGAGCAGGACACACCAAAGGAGGCGACAGCATGACAACCCATGACGAGCGGACGACAGCTCCGACGCAACCTGCACAGCCCGAGTCCTCCGGCGCGGCAGAGGAACCGTCCGTCTCGCAGAATGTTTCGTCGGCCGAATCCACCGAGGCCGCCTCGGACAATGCGCCGATCGAACCTCAGCCCACGCGGACCGAGACAGTGCCGCCCAGCGCCGAAGTTAAACCGTCGGATGACGAATTGCTTTTCGCCGCAGATCCTTCCGGGTTGCGCTCGCGCTGGGATGACATCCAGGCGGTGTTTGTCGACGATCCCGCCGACTGTGTCCAGAAGGCAGACGCCCTCGTGGCGGAGGTCGTCGACCAGCTGACGACGGCGTTCTCTGAGGCGCGCTCGCGACTCGAAGCGCAGTGGGCCCGGGGCGAGCAGGCCTCCACCGAGGATCTTCGATTGGCCCTGCAGCGCTATCGAGAGTTCTTCCAGCGACTGCTTACAGTCTGAGGCCAATCTCGATCGGCTTGGCCAGCAATCGGCCCGCCACCCGTAAGGGATGGCGGGCCGATTCGAACTTCGTCTAGCTCTTGAACGCGTCCTTGATCTTTTCGCCCGCGTCCTTGAGGCTGGACTTCGCTTGGTCGACCTTGCCTTCGTTTTCGGTGCTCTTGTCTCCGGTCACCTTGCCCAGACCCTCTTTGATCTTGCCGCCTGCGTCGTCGATCTTGTTGCTTGCTTTGTCTCCGGCACCCATGATGTGTTCCCTTCGATTCGGTTCCATGCGACTCGGAATCGAGCCCTGTTGATTCGGATACCGCTGCGGCACTCATCCGAAACGCTTTGTCGCTGTGATGTTGATGTTGATGTTGATTTCTCGCCATACGTGAACTCAGTGTCAGGCAGCCGCAGCGAGGGCGGGATCACGGATTTGATCTCGCAATGTGCGGAGGGCCTGTGCGATGAGACGCGAGACGTGCATCTGCGAACAGCCGACGCGCTCCGCGATCTGGGTTTGAGTCATATTCTCGAAGAATCGCAGCATCAGCACGTTGCGGTGACGCTCAGGCAGAGCAGCGATGAGCGGACGTAGGGTTTCCCCGTCGAGCACATTGTCCAAGTTGGGGTCTATGTCGCCGAATGTCTCACCCAGCGAACGGGTTTCGCCATCCGGACCGACCGGCATGTCGGTAGAACGGGTGGAATAGTTGCTGCCGGCGATCAATGCCTGGACGACCAATTCACGATCGAGCTCGAGATGATCTGCGAGCTCAGATGCCGTCGGTGCGCGTCCGAGCCCTTGCGACAACTCACCGCGGGCCACGACGAGTTGCTTCTGCAGATCCTTGAGGCGGCGAGGAACCTTTACCGCCCACCCGTGATCGCGAAAGTGGCGACGAACCTCGCCCATCATCGTTGGCACCGCGAACGACAGGAAGTCAGATCCCGTTTCGACGTCAAACCGGTTCACCGCATTGACCAGACCGACTCGTGCGGCCTGGACAAGATCATCGAGTGGTTCGCCACGGTTCATGAATCGACGTGCGATGTGGTCAGCGACCGGCAGCGCCTGTTCGACAATCGCGTCGCGGTGGCGGCGGAAGGCGGCCGACTCTTCGTCAAGCGTCCTCAGGTGACGGAACATTTCCGTCACGTCCCGGTACTCCGAGCTTTTTCCTGACACCTCAAAGGCCCCTATCCGCGCGCTGTCGGACTGATGCATGCGGCTCGGATCTGAACCTGCGGGAGGGCTATACCCACTCGGTGACCAGCGCAAACGTCGCGCCCGCGCGGCGGCGAATCAGAGAGCGGCGAATCCCAGGCTGCGCTGTTGTCTCAACGTCAGGGTTGCACCCGACATCCGCCTCGTGACGCCTTCAGACACAACCGTCAACTGCCGCCACTCCTGCTGCGATACCCACGCCGCCAACGCAAAAACGGTGGCGACGAGCTCAACTTCTGCGAGGGACTCCGAGCGCCAATACAGCGGTGTCGTCCTGGACGCCAGAACCGAGGCCTTTGAGTAGGCCAGAAACGGCGTCGACGATGGCCGACGCGGTAGTCGGAGATTGCGCCTTCGCGAAGCGGAGTAGTGCGCCCTCGTCGTCGTAGCGTTCGCGGCCGACTCCGGTGCTGGCTTCGGTGAGCCCGTCGGTGTACAGCACCAGCGTGTCGCCGGGGGCGAGCGTGAATCGGCAGGCGACGAAATGCGGTTCATTCGTCATGCCGACGGCTTGGCCGCCGATGGTGTCGGCGTAGTAGGCGCTGCCGTCGGCATAGAGCAGCAGCGGCGGCGGGTGACCGCCGCTGGCCACATGGACATCAAAACCGTTGTCGCATCGGGACAGTTTCCCGTAGATCAACGTGCAGAACCGGTTGAGTTCGCCACCGAGCTCTTGGCTGAGGACGGTGTTGAGGTTGTGCAGCACCTCCACGGGCTCGTCGTCGAAGACCGCCGCGGCGCGCAACGTGTACCTGGTCAACGCCGTCACCACTGCGGCCTCGACACCCTTGCCCGAGACGTCGCCCAGGAAGAAGCCCCACGTCGTACGCGTGAGCGGGAAGAGGTCATAGAAGTCGCCGCCCACGTCGTCGACCGAAGCCGCGTTGTAGTAGTCAGCCGCCTCTAGGCCGGAAGGCGGTGACAACACGGGCGGCAGCAGCGCCCGGCGCAGAGTGTCGGCGAACTCCCGGACACGTCTTTGCTCCTTCACCGCCAGTCGGCGCGCCTCCAGGAGTTCGACCTCGTAGGCACGGCGATCAGCGGCATCCACCACGCTGATTCGAAGCAGCTCCGGCTTGTGTGCTGCATCGATTTTGACATTCGCAGTGAGAAACATCGGCTTTCGATTTCCATCGGCGCCGACGACATCCACGGTTACGCCGTTGAGATCGCCGCCCACCTGAAGCAGTGGCCCGAAGTGTGTTTCGTAGAGTATGCGTCCACCGACAGTCAGCAGATCGGTGAACATCATGCCGCACAGTGCATTTGCCTCATAACCCAGCCATCGCGCCGCGGTCGCGTTGACGCGGATGATGCGGCCGTCCGGGTGGGCGATCACGAGTCCACTCGGAGCGTCTTCCCAGAAGTCCGCGGTGCTGTAGTCGGTCACGTCGACCGAGCGAACGCGGCGATCGCCGATGCGGTGGCCTCCGGGGCGCTGACGTGCGGGCAGTGGCCGGTCGCGGCCAGGGTGACGAGCTGACTCGCGGGAATCTGCGCGTGGACGTAGGCACCCACCTGAGGCGGCGCGATGGAATCCTGCGCGCATTCGATAACCAGCGTTGGCAGCGATATCCGCGCGAGGTCGGCGCGGTTGTCGGACAGGAACGTGGCGCCGGCGAAAACGCGGGCGTGCTCCGGGTCGGCCTTGCAGAAGGTGTCGCCCAACTCGTCTGCTAGTTCGGGCCGGTCCGGGTTTCCCATGATGACCGGCGCCATTGCGCGCGACCAACCCAGGTAGTTCTGCTCGAGGGATTCGAGGAGTTCGTCGATATCGGCTTGCGAGAAACCGCCGCGGTAATCGCCGTCGTCGATGTAACGGGGGGAGGGTGTCAGTAGCGCCAGTTTGGCGAATCGGGATGGATCGCTGATCGTTGCGAGTGCGCCGATAATCGCCGACACCGAGTGTCCGACGAACACGACGTCGCGCAGATCGAGCTCATTGACGATGTCGAGGATGTCGGATGCGTAGCCCGACAACGAGGAGTACTTTGTCGCGTCCCAGGCGGCTGGGTCCGACAATCCTGACCCCACGAGGTCGATGAGGACGAGACGGAATTCCGACTCCAACTGGTTGGCGACCAGACGCCACAGGTTTTGATCACATCCGAAACCGTGCACCAGCATCAGCGTCGGCCCATGTTCGGCACCCACGACGTTGATGTTGTGCCTGGTGTGAACGTCCACCAGGCAAGGCTAGCGAGAGCCCGTATCCGCCCGCGATATTACCCGCGAGTATGCCTGCCTCGAATTCATCGGCGGCGCTAACGCCGAACGGTCAATAAGGCCATCGGAAGTCGGCGAAGCTGCGGCGGCGACCGGCGACTAGGGACTGCCGCTGAGTTGAGTGCTCGGACGGCCAGCTGACCGATCTCCCGCCACCTGCGGCGGACAACCACTCCAGCGGTGAACCCGAAGAAGAACCCGACGATGAAGGAGCGCCGCGCACGCTGCTTCTTTCGCCGCACAAGCATCGAAGCGACGACGCCGCAAACGGCAGCAGCGGACGCGACCACTACAAGCAGGAAGAACTGAGTTGTTCCCAGCGACCCCATCTGACCTCCGGGCCGTCGTCAACATAGGCGGCTCAGCCGATCCAATCATTGAGTTCGACCGATCAGGATCCTCGATCATCTTTCGTGACCAAAGCGAGCAGTAACCGTTAGATCTGCAGACCCGCGATGATCAAGCGGGTAGTCGCATCGGCCCGCTTTCGACCATAGGCGCGCCCCTCGGACAGGATCGGGTAGACGACCGCCCCGACGATCGCGTCGGCAGCCGACCTGGCGGTGGATTCGTCGAGGCCATCCGCGAGCAACCGCGCCCGAACACTTTCCAGCAGCGGTGCGCTGAATCCCGCGCGCAGCCTGATCGCCGTGTCCTCGTGCTCCATGCAGGCGACGGTGAGGATGCGCAGCATCGCCGAACCCCGTTCGGTCGTCAGCGTCGCGGCGAGCTTGCCCACCCATCGGAGGAGGTCGTCGACGAGATCGTCAGTGTGTGTGACCGGAGCAATGATCTTGTCGGCATCGCCGAGCAGGACGTCGGCCACCAGGGCGGGACGACTGGGCCACCAGCGGTAGATGGTCTGCTTGCCGACTCCTGCGCGGGCCGCCACGGCCTCGATGCTCGTGCCGTCGAACCCACGCTCGAGCAGCAGTTCGCGCGTTGCGGTGACGATGGCGACGCGTGACTTCTCGCTGCGGCGGCGCGGAGCCGTGACGGGGCGGACCATGGGGCGCATCCTCGGTTTGCCGGTGCGTCGGACAACCCGTAGTCTGCCACAAGACGAGACGGTCCGTCTTGTTAAGAACGAAAGGCGGCGTGACGGTGCCCATCGGGCTCACTCCGGAGCAGCTCCAACTCGAAGACGCTGTCGGCCGTTTCGCGGCTCGGCATGCTGCCGTCGACCAGACCCGCGGCTCATTCGACGCGCTCGCAGACGGAACGCTGCCTAAGTGGTGGAATGACCTTGTCGCGCAAGGCTTTCACGCGGTGCACCTGCCCGAGTCCGTTGGCGGACAGGGTGGTTCGCTGGCCGACGCGGGCTGCGTGATCGAGGCTGCCGCCACCGCGCTTCTGCCCGGGCCACTGCTGCCGACCGTGATCACGGGTGCAGTCGTCCTCTCGATCGGCCCCAACGTGCCGGCCGCCGACAAGCTGCTGAGCGATCTCGCCGCCGGGGGTACGGCCACCGTCGCGCTGCCGGAAACCGGCAACCTGCGCGCGACTGCGACCGACGGTGGATGGCGGGTCACCGGATCGTCGGGCGACGTTCTCGGAGTGCGGTCGGCCGATGTGATCCTGGCAGGCGCGAAGCGCGACGATGACGAGACGTTGTGGTTCGTCGTCGATGCGGCCACCGCTTCGGTCGAGGCGCGTGATGGCACCGACCTCACCATCGACGTCGGAGTCCTGCATCTCGATGGCCATGACGTACCGGATGCGCTTGTGCTCAACGGTATAAACGACGACGCGGCAGCCGACATCGCCGTCGCGCTGTCGGCATGCGCTTCTGCTGGAACACTTCGATGGGCTGTGGATGCAGTAACCGCACACCTGCGCACGCGAGAGCAGTTCGGCAAGCCCATCGGCACCTTCCAGGCGCTTCAGCACGAAGCGGCGATGCTGCTTGTCAACAGCGAATTGGCCACGGCGGCAGCGTGGGACGCGGTGCGCGCCGTCGACGAAGCGCCGGAGCAGCGCCAACTTGCCGCCGCGGCTGCCGCGGTCATGGCTGTCGCTCCGGCTCCCGAATTGCTGCTCGATGCACTGACCATGTTCGGCGCCATCGGGTTCACCTGGGAACACGACGTGCACCTGTACTGGCGGCGCGCCACCAGTCTGGCCGCATCGATGGGACCGATCACCAAGTGGTCACGCCGCCTGGGTGAGCTCAGCCAGACGCATGTTCGTGACATGACGGTGAAACTCGGTGATGCGGAAGCCGACTTCCGCGCCCGGATTGCCGCATTGCTGGACCAGGCGCTGGAACTGGTCAACGACAAGCCAAGCCCGCTAGGGGATTACGACCACCTGGCCAGCGGGCCGCAGCGGACGCTGATCGCCGACGCCGGACTCATGGCGCCTCACTGGCCGCGACCCTGGGGTGTGGATGCGACGCCGCTGCAGCAGCTGATCATCGACGATGAATTCGGTAAACGGCCCGACCTGGTGCGGCCTTCCCTCAATATCGCTGAATGGATACTGCCGTCACTCATCACCTCGGGGTCGGAAGAGGTTCAGCAGCAACTGATTCCGCCGACTCAACGGGGCGAGTTGCTCTGGTGTCAGCTGTTCAGTGAACCTGGAGCCGGATCCGATCTCGCGGCGTTGAGCACACGTGCGGTGAAGGTCGATGGCGGCTGGCGAATCAACGGCCACAAGATCTGGACGTCGTCGGCGCAGTACGCCGACTACGGCGCCCTGCTGGCCAGGACCGACCCAGACGCCCCGAAACACAAGGGCATCGGCTACTTCATCATCGACATGCGTGCTGACGGTGTGGAGATCCAGCCGATCAAGACGGCGGACCGCGACCCGCACTTCAACGAGGTGTTCCTCGCCGATGTCTTCGTACCGGACGAGATGCTTCTCGGGGGACCGACAGACGGGTGGAGTCTGGCCATAGCGACCATGGCCCAAGAACGGGTCGCGATAGGTGCGTACGTGAACATCGACCGTGCGGGTGCCCTGCGGACTCTCGCCGCGCAAGAGGGCCCGGATCAGGATGCCGTCGTCCGCGCGCTGGGAGAACTGGACGCGTACACCAATGCCATCAAGGCGCTCGGCGTGCGCGAGACGATCCGACTGCTCGACGGACAAAGCGCAGGGCCCGCCTCGAGCATCGCCAAGGTGGCCACCAGCATCATGTTGCGTCGAACGTTCAAGGCGACGTTGGAGTTGGCGGGTCCACTCGCGATTGTCGAACGGTCTGAGCCGGCAGTCGTCGAACCGTACCTGCGGCTTCCCGCCGAATTGATCGGCGGCGGCACCCGACAGATCCAGCTCAACATCATCGCGCAGATGATCATGGGCCTGCCCCGTAAGTGATGGCGCGAACAGCGAGAATTAGGAAACAGCATGGGTTTACGTGGAGAAGCGGCGATCGTCGGCTACGTCGAGCTGCCGCCTGAGCGGATGAACACGGCAGCGCCAGGGCCATTCACGCTCGAGCAGTGGGCCGAGTTGTCTGCCGCCGCCCTGGCGGATGCGGGCGTTGCCGCGGAGTCGGTGAACGGCATCATCACCTCACACCTGGGGGAGTCGGAGATCTTCGTACCGTCGACCGTGGCTGAATACCTCGGCGTAGATGCCAACTTCGCCGAACTGGTCGATCTGGGTGGCGCCAGCGCCGCCGGGATGGTGTGGCGCGCCGCCGCAGCCATCGAGCTTGGACTGTGTGACGTCGTGCTCTGCACAGTGCCCGCGCGCTACATCACACATACGTCGGAGAAGAAGCCCAAGGCGCTGTCGGACGCCGTGTTCTTTGGTGCCTCGAGCAATCAATATGGTTCGCCCCAAGCCGAATTCGAGATTCCGTACGGCAATATCGGACAGAACGGCCCCTACGGGCAGGTCGCCCAGCGCTACGGCGGGGTCTACGGCTATGACGAGCGCGCCATGGCCAAGATCGTGGTGGACCAGAGATTCAACGCCAATCACACCGAGGGCGCCATCTGGAAGGACAAGCCGCTCACGGTCGAGGACGTGTTGGCAAGTCCGGTGATCGCCGACCCGCTGCACATGCTGGAGATCGTCATGCCGTGCGTCGGTGGGGCGGCCGTGGTGGTGACGAACGCCGACATCGCCAAGCGGTCACGCAACCGGCCGGTGTGGATCAAGGGATTCGGCGAGCACGTCCCTTTCAAGACTCCTACCTACGCGCAGGACCTCCTGCAGACGCCGATCACCAAGGCGGCCGATACCGCGTTCGGCATGACCGATCTCCAGCGCGCCGACATGGACATGGTGTCGATCTATGACTGTTACACCATCACGGTGCTGCTGAGCCTCGAGGACGCCGGGTTCTGCGAAAAGGGCAAGGGCATGTCCTTCGTCGCCGACCACGACCTGACGTTCCGCGGCGACTTCCCACTCAACACCGCGGGCGGTCAGCTCGGTTTCGGTCAGGCGGGGTTGGCAGGCGGCATGCACCACGTATGCGATGCCACCCGACAGATCATGGGGCGAGCGGGTCAGTCACAAGTCGGGAACTGCCACCGGGCGTTCGTCTCCGGTAACGGAGGAATCCTGTCCGAGCAGACGACGCTCATCCTCGAGGGAGATTGATCACATGACAACCTTCGAACGACCGATGCCGGTGAAAACGCCTACCACCGCACCTTTCTGGGAGGCCCTGTCGGAGCATCGCATTCGGATCCAATACTCGCCGTCCACCGACGCTTGGGTTTTCTATCCGCGGGTGCGTGCCCCGCGCACGCTGGCCGGCGATCTCGAGTGGCGGGAGATTTCGGGGATGGGCACCCTGTACTCCTTCACGGTCGCCCGCAGGCCGGTCGGGCCGCATTTCGCCGATGCCGTGCCGCAACTACTCGCGATCGTCGAATGGGACGAGGGGCCACGCTTTTCCACCGAGATGGTGAACACCGAACCTGCCGAACTGCGGATCGGTATGCGCGTGCGGCCCGTCTTCTTCGATTACCCCGACCATGACGTCACGATGCTGCGATACGAGGCCGACAAGTAGACGCGTGGTCAGCGCACGGAAGCGATGGCCTGGTCGATGACGGCAGTCACCGCGTCGGGGTGTGAGATCAGCGTCAGGTGTGAGCCGCCGTCGAAGACGGTGACATGGGAGTGCGCCCGCTGCGCCATGGCCTTCTCCGAAGTGGCAGTGATGATGTGGTCACCGCTGCTGATGAAGTACCACGAGGGAATCGTCTTCCAGGCCGCGGCTTTGGATGGCGTGTCGAACGCACTTGTCGATGCGGCCCGCTGGGTAGACCACAGGCGGGTGGCTTGGTCGACGGGTAGATCGCTGCCGAAATCGTGGAGGAAGACGTCTTTCTTCAGGTACAGGTCGACCACCCCCGCGGGCGCGCCCGGGTGGGGAAGCCGGTCGAAGAGTTCACTTGCGGGCTTGCGTTGGAGGACCGAGTCCGAGCCGCTCAGCGAGCCGTTGGTCTCGCCCACATCGGGGGCGGCGGCATCGACATAGACGAGGGCCCTGACGTTGGGGCGCTCTGCGGCGGCGTTGGTGATTACCGACCCGCCGTAGGAATGGCCGACCAGGACGACCGGGCCATTGATCGACTTCAGGAAATCGGCGACGTACTGGGAGTCGGTGGTGAGGTTCTCCAGTGGATTGGCAATCGCCCGTACGACATAGCCCTGCTTCTGCAGTGCGGTCACTTCACCATCCCAGCTGGACGCGTCGGCCCACGCGCCGTGAACCAGCACCACGGTGGGCTTCACCGCATTCGGGGGCGCGGGTGCGCTGGCAACCGGCAGCGCTGACCTCGGCGAGTTCGTTTCCGGAGCCGCGCACGCGACCAACAGCATGCCGATGACTGCACCGAGGCTCGCCATCGCGGCGAGGCGCATCACTATTCGGCGGGACGTGGTTGAGGATCTCATGTCAATGAAACTCGCCGATCGCGGCCGTTTAGTCATCCAGGCTGACGGGAGTGTCCATACCGGCTAGCTGCAAGCCCGGCCAAGAGGCACCTGTGCGTGTGCTCGCTCCGGGACACGATCTGCACACAAGTCGAGCCATCGCGGGCTCGAGGCAATAAGGTTTCTCGAAGATAGGGGACCTGATGGAGCTATTGGCGGCACAACGAGAGTTCACGGCCTACGGGCCGTCGCATCTGATCGTGCTTGCTCTGTTCGTAATCGGCGCTGCACTGCTCGTTTGGGGCGGCCGCCGGCAGACCGACGCGCAGGCTCGGCTCTTCAGCCGTGGCTTTGCGCTCGTCATTGCGGCGATGTTCGGAGTGGCGTTGACGTACAAGCTGCTCAGCCCCGTCCTTGACACGTCAATTCCGCTGCAGCTGTGCGATGTCGCGGAACTTGTTGCGGTGTATGCCTTGTGGACGCAACGGCATTGGGCGTTCGTGCTCACCTATTACTGGTGCCTCGTGCTCAGCTCGCAGGCGTTGATCACACCGGATGTCGGGACTGCTGAAGAAGGGTCGCCAGATTTCCCCCACCATCTGTTCATCACCTTCTTTGCGCTTCACGTCCTCGTCGTGTGGGCGGCCATCTACCTGACGTGGGGGCGTCGGATGAGACCGAGCTGGCGCGATTTCCGCTTCGCGATCATCGCCACTCTGGCTTGGGGGGCCTTCACCTTCACGTTCAACGCCATCGTGGGAACCAATTACGGCTACCTCAACGGCAAACCACCCACCGCATCTGTACTGGACTTTTTGGGTCCATGGCCGGTGTATGTGCTCGTCGAGGTCACGATCGTCGTCATCGTGTGGGCCCTGATCACCTGGCCGTGGCAGCGCAAGCGGCAACAAGCGGAGGAAATTCCGGCCGCCGCCTGAGACCTACCGGCGTAGGGCGGGCGTTGTCAGACCGTTTCTCCCGTGGCCGAGAAGATGACTCGGCGACCGATCTCGACGGCGTGGTCGGCGAAACGCTCGTAATAGCGGCCCAGCAGGGTGACGTCGACGGCAGCGGCAACACCGTGTTTCCACTCCCGGTCCATCAGCACCGAGAACAGGTGACGGTGGAGGTTGTCCATGTCGTCGTCGTCTTCCGCGAGTTGTTCTGCGCGGTGGGTGTCCTTGGAAAGAACGACTTGTTTGACATTGCTTCCCATATCGACTGCGATACGGCCCATTTCGGTGAAGTAGCCGTTGACTTCCTCTGGTAGCACCTTCTCGGGATGTCGTCTGCGGGTCAGCTTGGCGACGTGCAGGGCCAGTGCGGCCATCCGGTCGACATCGGCGATGTTCTTCAATGCGCTGACTACCGCGCGCAGGTCGCCGGCGACAGGAGCCTGCAAGGCGAGGACGGTCAGCGTCTCCTCTTCGGTCTTCCTGGCCTGTTGCAGAATGAAGTCGTGGTCGGTGATCACCTGTTCGGCGAGCACCAGGTCGGCCTGCAGGAGGGCCTGGGTCGCAGATTCCATCGCGCGGCCTGCCGAGCCGCACATGTCGGCGATGCTGAGAATCAGGCCATCGAGCTGTTGGTGGAATACGTGGCGCACCCATAGAGCCTAGGTGCCGAACAACACCGAAGAGCGACGTTCACCCGCAGGTGTCTGCGGCCCTTTTGCTCCGCAGGGTTCAGGGTTGCTTGGCGTAGCGGATCAGGAACGCCGCGGATACGAATCCGGCGCCGACAGTGAACGTGCCCCACAGGACCAAGGGAAAGACGAGCGAGACGGGCGACCAGCCGACGCTCGAGAATGTCGCGGCGGTGTAAAACAACCAGAAGACGCGGTAGATGGACCACAGCGCGGCGATACCGGCGCTGATACCGATGACGAGGCTGTACCTGCGATCGACCTGGCCGATCTGCTCTTGGATGCGCGTGGGGACGATGTTCATTGCTGGTTCCTTCGGTCATGCGCCGCCGGTTTGGCGTCGTCACTGCGGTAAGTACATCGAGCCCGAGTGGCTACCGATCCCAACAAGTAGGACGCAACAGGCGCGACACCTGTGGACCCGCTGTGAGGACGCTGTCAGACCTGCGATTCAGCAATTGACAGCCGACAGTTTGACTGGCTACATATATGCCACGCGATACGGAGGATGTAACGCGCGCGGCTTCTTGTAGGCCGGTGTTGAGGGGCCGGTAGTCCGACTGTGAGTTCTCAGAGTTCTGTATCCACGGAGCGATCCAAGATCGCACACGCCATTCGCGTGCTCGCCGTGCCCATTGTGCTGGGCTGGATGGCCCTGACCGTCATCACGACCGTCTTCGTTCCTTCGCTGGAGAAGGTGGGCGAGGCTCAGGCCGTGTCAATGAATGCACACGACGCGCCGGCCTTCGTGGCCATGCAGCGCATCGGTGCGAATTTCCAGGAATTCGACTCCGACAGCAACGCGATGGTCATCCTCGAAGGCGAGCAACCTCTCGGCGACGAAGCGCATCACTATTACGACAGACTGATCGACGCGTTCGAGGCCGACCCCGAGCACATCGAGCACATCGCCGACTTCTGGAGCGATCCGCTGACGTCGGCGGGTGCGCAGAGCAGCGACGGCAAGTCCGCCTACGTTCAGCTCTATCTGCGCGGAAACATGGGCGAGACGCGGGCCAACGAGTCCATCGCCGCCGTGCGCGACATCATCGAGAAGACACCCGCTCCGCCAGGGGTGAAGTCATACGTCACCGGCGGCGCAGCGTTGAGTTCCGACCAGCGGGTCGCGGGCGACAAGGGTTCGGCCAAGGCCACGCTGGTGACGCTCGTGGTCATCTTCGTGATGCTGCTGATCGTCTACCGCTCGATCGCGACGACAGTCTTGATCCTGCTGATGGTTTTCATCGAACTGGGCGCCGCCAGGGGAATCGTCGCGTTCCTCGGGAACGCGGGAGTGATGGGTCTGTCGACGTTCGCGACGAGCCTCCTGACATTGATCGCGATCGCCGCGGGCACCGACTATGCGATCTTCCTCATCGGCCGGTACCAAGAGGCACGCGGCGAGGGCGAGGACCGCGAAACCGCGTACTACACCATGTTTCACGGGACCGCGCACGTGGTGCTCGGTTCGGGGCTGACCATCGCCGGCGCGATGCTGTGCCTGAAATTCACCCGCCTACCGTGGTTCCAGACCATGGCGGTGCCGTGCGCCGTCGGCATATTCGTCGCGGTTCTTGCCGCGTTGACGCTGGGTCCAGCGGTGATCGTCATCGGGAGCCGATTCGGTCTGTTCGAACCCAAACGCGCCATCAAGTCTCGTGGTTGGCGCCGGATCGGTGTGGTCGTGGTGCGGTGGCCCGGTCCGATCCTCGTGGCCACCTGTGCGCTCGCCCTGATCGGACTGCTCGCGTTGCCGGGCTACAAGTCCGACTACGACGGGCGCCATTTCATGCCCGAAGACACCCCGGCCAACGTCGGATACGCCGTCGCCGACCGGCATTTCGACAGCGCCCGGATGAACCCCGAGCTGATGATGGTCGAAAGCGATCACGACCTACGGAACTCGGCGGACTTCTTGGTGATCGACAAGATCGCAAAGGCGATCTTCCGGGTGCCCGGCATCGCCCGGGTGCAGACGATCACCCGTCCCGACGGAAAGCCGATTGAACACACCACCATTCCGTTCCTGCTCAGCATGCAGGGCACGACGAATACGCTGAACCAGAAGTACAACCAGGACCGCATGGCCGACATGCTCAAGCAGGCCGATGAGATGCAGACGACGATCGACACGCTCACGCAGATGTCGGCGCTGACCGAGCAGATGGCCGCAGTCACCCACAGCATGGTCGCCAAGACCAGGGACATGACCGTCGACATCGCCGAATTGCGGGACAACATCGCCAACTTCGACGACTTCTTCCGACCGATGCGCAACTTCCTCTACTGGGAACCGCACTGCTACAACATTCCGGTCTGCTGGTCGATCCGGTCGGTCTTCGACACCCTCGACGGCGTCGACATCATGACCGGCGACATCCAGCAGTTGTTGCCCGATCTGGAACATCTCGACACGCTGATGCCGCAGCTGGTTGCGCTGATGCCCGCGCAGATCCAGACCATGAAGACGATGAAGTCGATGATGCTGACGATGTATGCCACCCAGAAGGGGATGCAGGATCAGCAGGCGGCACAGCAAGAGAATTCGACCGCGATGGGCGACGCGTTCGACGACTCGATGAATGACGACTCGTTTTATCTTCCGCCTGAGGTATTCGACAACGCGGACTTCAAACGCGGCATCGAGAACTTCGTCTCCCCCGACGGCAAGTCGGTGCGCTTCATCATCGAGCACGACGGCGATCCGGCCTCGCCGGAGGGTATTGCGCGCATCAACGCGATCAAGCAGGCGGCCAAGGAAGCCATCAAAGGCACCCCGCTGGAAGGCTCCACCATTTTCCTGGGTGGCACCGCGGCGACTTACAAGGACATGAAGGACGGGTCCGGCTACGACCTGCTGATTGCCGGACTCTCCGCTGCGGCACTGATTTTCGCCATCATGCTGATCATCACGCGAAGCGTTGTCGCGGCAGCGGTGATCGTCGGCACGGTTCTGTTGTCGCTCGGTACGTCATTCGGACTTTCGGTACTCGTCTGGCAGCACCTCCTCGGCATCCGGTTGCACTGGATCGTTCTGGTGATGTCTGTGATCCTGCTGCTGGCAGTCGGTTCCGACTACAACCTGTTGCTCGTATCCCGGTTCAAGGAAGAACTCCACCATGGGCTCAAGACGGCCATCATCCGGGCCATGGCGGGGTCCGGTTCGGTGGTGACCTCGGCCGGCCTGGTATTCGCCGCCACGATGGCGTCCTTCGTATTCGGTGACCTACTGAGCATCGCGCAGGTCGGTAGCACCATCGCGTTGGGACTGCTCTTCGACACCTTGATCGTGCGATCGTTCATGACGCCGTCGATCGCCGCGCTCATGGGGCGGTGGTTCTGGTGGCCCCAAGTTCCGCAAACGCCCGCCTCGAGGCGGCGGATGCAGGGAATCTTCGGCGATCGCGACGCGAGCCTGCCGGGCTAGAAAGCGTTCGGTTACCTCCGCCGGGACTGTCCCGGCACCGCCGAGACTGCTCCGCGCACCGCCGAGACTGCTCCGCGCACCGCCGAGACTGCTGACAGATCGCGATTACGCTGATTTTCACGATCTCTCAGCAGGATCGGCGGTGGTTAGCCTTCGGCATGCCGGCCGAGAAAGTCCACGACTGCACCCGCGAAAAGGTCATTACGATCTCCGGCGACCATGTGCCCGGCCCCGCCGACATCGACGAAGTCGACCGCGGGAAATCTGGCGAGGAATGCGGCGGCCCGTTCCTGCGTGACGAGGTCGCTCATCTGGCCTCGGACAAGCAGCATGGGCACGCCGGTGTCGACGATCGCTTGGACGGCGGCGTGCATGCGATCGACATCGGTCACCTCGATAGGCGGTAGAGCCGACGTGCCGTCGATGAATTTCGGGTCCCAGTGCCAGTACCACCGACCGTCTCGGTGGCGCAGGTTCGTCCGGAGGCCGTCCAGGTCGGTGGGGCGCGGACGGTGCGGGTTGTACTCCTGGATCATGTCGGCGACCTCGTCCAGTGAGCCGAATCCCGACTGCATGCGGTCGTACATGAAGTCGTGGATTCGGGACGCGCCGGACTGGTCCATGTCGGGCACGATGTCGACCAGTACGACGGCACATGCTGTCCCCGGTGCGATTTCGCCCTCGAGGAGCATCGACGTGAAGCCTCCCAGCGAGGCGCCGACCAAGACCGGCCTTGGCGGAAGATCATGCAGTACTTCGAGCACATCGCGGGCGAAGGACGTGACGCGATAGTCCCCGTCGTCGGACCAGTCGGACTCACCGTGGCCACGGAAATCGAGCGTGATCGCCTGCCATCCGCGCTCGGCCACCGCGGCGGCGGCGCGGCCCCAGGATCGGCGGGTCTGACCGCCACCGTGCAGGAACACGACCGCGGGCGCGAGGGGATCGCCGATCCGGTCACCGACGATCCGAACGCCGCCGTCGCCAACCGTGGTGAATGCCTCAGGTGCCGAAGTCACCCTGCTTTCTTAACGCGGATGCGCCCGATCTGCGCTGACTACGGGGAAACCCGTCACTCGAGGTAACCGTTGGTGCCGAACTTGTGGTCACCGATTCGGCAGGTGACTGCGCCCTGGTATGTGGAACCGCAGGCGGCGGGTCCGTTCTCCAGCCGCTCGCCGGCGAACAACGCGTCGACGTCGCGGGTGAATGTCGGTGTGTCGGAATGGATATAGCGGGCGCCCGTCGAGTCGACGATGGTCTGGTTGGTTCCTTCGGGTGCACTTTCCGGCACAAAATCGCATCCGGCCAGAGTGCCCCCGGGTGCGATTCCACAGAAGAAGGAGTGAACACCCTCCTTTTCCGTCGGCGTCCGGAAGTAGATCCAGCCCGGGTCTGTCGGCGTGGTGAAGCGTCCTCGCGCCAGCGGCCACTGGTCGAGACCGTTGGCCGGTGGTGGGATATCGGGCAGCGGTGCGCCGGTGGCAAGGGCGAGAACCTTGGTGTAGACCGTTCGGGCGCCCATCGCTCCGTAATTGCTCGACGGTGGCCCCGAAGGCGCCTTGACGTAGCCGATGACGACGGTCTGGCCCGCTCCGTAGGCGTAGCCCGCGGGGCCACCGGGCACGTTGATGTACTGCACCACCTTCCCGTCGAGGGTGACGGTTCCTCCGCGGGCGTCGGCGCCCAGCCGCGAGAACAATCCGTCGACGTAGGCTTCACCGCCCCCGTTCTCGACGGTGGCGACGAGAACATCGAGGACGACGAGGTCCGGCGCAATGCTGGTGTCGGTGACCTGGCCAGCGGTAAGCGTGGAGAACTGGGCAGTGGGTTTGGGGTCGGCGAAACCGGGGCCGATGTCGGCGGGGCAGATGGGCGCGACGCTCAACTCTTCCGGCAGCCCATCGAACGCCGAGGCGAACGCGGGCGTCCGTTCACCGCAGTCCTGGCCGGCGGCGGGGGAGGCGGTCAGGAGCGAGGCAACGGTGGTCACAGCGGCGAGAACCGCCACGGTGCGACACGGTCCGGCGGTCATCGTCGTAGCGTCGCACAGCCGGCATCGGCGCATCGTTGGGTTTCGGAAGGTCTGACACGCGCGTTAAGAAACTTCCAAGTGCCCCTGCGCAAAGTTCCTCCCATCGAAGAAAGGAGGAGACCATGAGCGCAGTGGGAGAGACGGCCACCGAGCCTACGACGGAGCTCCGCGTGCTGACCTTGCACGGGAACCGGGTGGCGTACTTAGACGAGGGCGCCGGTGACGTGTTGTTGCTGATCCACGGCATCGGCGGAAGCTCGGACTGCTGGCGCGGCGTGGTGCACAAGCTAGCGGCACGCCATCGCGTCATCGCCGTTGATCTCCTCGGTCATGGACAGTCCGACAAGCCACGGGGCGACTACTCGCTGGGCGCGTTCGCGGTGTGGCTGCGTGACTTCCTCGACGCCCTGAAGATTCGCGAGGCCACGGTGATCGGCCACTCGTTCGGTGGCGGAGTGGCCCTGCAGTTCGCCCACCAGCACAAGGAGTACTGCCGTCGACTCGTCCTGGTCAGCAGCGGCGGCCTCGGCCCCGATCTGGGCCGGCTCTTGCGAATGATGTCGCTGCCCGGCGCCGAATTGGCTTTGCAGCTGCTCGGATCCAGGCCCGCGATCAAGGTCGGCAGCGCGCTCCGTAAACGGGCACTGTCTTCAGGTCGTGAAACCAGCAGGTACAGCGAGACGCTCAAAGGGCAGGCCGCATTGTCGGACCGCGAGGCAAGGGCCGCGTTCCTGCGGACGCTTCGCTCGGTCGTCGACCACCGCGGCCAGACGGTCTGCGCCATGGACCGGCTGCGGACGGATCTGCCGACACTGATCATCTTCGGCGACCAGGACCGTTGCATACCTGTCGCCCACGCCCGTTCCGCGCACGCCGCAATTCCAGGCAGTCGGCTGCATCTCATTCCCGGTGTGGGCCATCAGCCCCAGGTGGAGTGTGCCGACACCGTGGTCAGCATTCTCGACGACTTCATCGACTCGTTCCCTAGCGAATCGCATCGCTTCGACACCGACCGCGCGATGTCCTCGCCAACCCGGTTGCGGTGCTCACCGCTACGGATTCGCAAGACAGTTGCCGCCTGAAATGACTACCCGGGCGCAGCTGAGGGTTTTTAAGGAACTTCCAAGCGCCAAGTACCAAGTTTGTATCTGAAAACAACGACGGCCGGACGAATGGAGGAGTGGCGATGACCGTCGAGTCAGTTCACGTTAAAGCGGTTTATCCCCATTCGGATTGCCGCTATGAGTGGGTCGAGGCGAGCGTCGACTTTGCCGTCGACCCCGAGCTGCTGGCGAACGAACGCATCGTCGATCTCAACCTCGCTCCCCGCGACGCCGATGGACTTGTGCGCTTCGACGCTGACCTGAAACTTCTTCGTCCCGTCGACGGTGGCAACGGCAAGCTCCTCTTCGTCGTGCCTAACCGCGGCATGCCGACATATGCGCCATGGCTGAAGGGCGGTTTCCTACTGGACCGCGGTTACACCATCGCGTCGTGCGGCTGGCAGTGGGACGTTGCGCGCGGGCCCGCGACCCTTGGCATGTCCGCTCCTCAAGCTGATGTGCCCCCGGGATTCATGCGCCTGGAGTGGCGATCGGACAGCGCAAGTGAGGATCACCCACTCAGCTTCACGGTGCCCGAAGTCGACGCGCTGCCCGCAGGGGCTGACGCGCTGTTCACGTTCACCGATTACCCCACGATCGACGTCGACGACGCCGAGGCGGTCCTGAGCGTGCGTACCTCACCGGACGCCGAGTCCACCACTATCCCAAGGGAGAGCTGGCGATTCACCGACCAGACGCATCTGACGCTCGACGGTGGTTTCAAGCCCTTCCACTGGTATGAGTTGGTGTACCGGACGTCGCGAACCCCGGTTGTAGGCTGCGGCCTGCTGGCCATCCGCGACATCGTGTCGCACCTCAAGAGCGATAGCTTGATTGCCGGCTCAGCCGGCCGCGGTATCGACCACGCCTTCGCGTATGGCGTATCGCAGGCGGGCAGG
Organism: Mycolicibacterium tusciae JS617; assembly: GCF_000243415.2. The sequence goes on along the minus strand of NZ_KI912270.1, from coordinate 2,247,560 downwards.
CTCATCCGTCAATTCCTTTCGGATGGGCTGAATGTCGACGAAGTCGGCATGACCGTTTTCGATGGCGTGTTCAGCGAGTTCGCCAGTGCGGCCACTGGAGAGTTCAACCATCGGTACGCGCAGCCGGCGGTGGCACAGGTCAACGGATTTGGGAACATGGCGCCGTTCGGGCCCGCCGAATTGCTTGCGAGGCAACGCGAGTTGGGCGGGGTGCCGAAGACCATCTTCACCAACAGTGCGACCGAGTACTGGCACAGTGGGGGAGCTCTGCTGCACGCCGACCCGCTCACCGGAGCCGACCTGCCTGAGGATCCCGATGTTCGCACGTATTTGCTTGCCAGCACCGATCATTTCGGGTGTAGCAAGATCAAAGAGGCGTTGCCGACCGCCAATCCGGCGCACCGCCTGGACGTCACGCCGGTGAACCGGGCTCTGCTCGTCGCGCTGGAGGACTGGGTCTGCGACGGAATCGAGCCCCCGCCCAGCAAGGTGCCGCGGCTTAGCGACGCCACGGCGGTCTCCCGCAAGGAAGTCCTGTCGGTATTCAGCCACACCACCGCCCCGGATCCCTCGGCGCTTCCGTCCGCGCGATCCATCGACCTGGGCCGTGAAGCCCATCGCGGCATCGGGCGTTGGCCGGTCAAGCTCGGCGACCCGTACGTCGACCTGGTGTCGGCGGTTGACGAGGATGGCAACGAGGTGGCCGGTATCCGGCTGCCTGCCGTCGCCGCGCCGCTGGCCGCCTATACGGGCTGGAATCCCCGGCGGCACATCGACGAACTGCCCGACGTGCTCTACGAGCGGGTTGGTAGCAAGCTGGCGTTCCCGCCGGGACGACCGTCGGTCGCCGAACGGTATCCCTCCCGTGACGACTACGTCGCTGCAGCCCGTGCGGCCGCCGAATCGCTGGTCGCCGAACGGTTCCTGCTCGCAGAAGAGCTCGACGCCGTTGTCCAGAAGGCCGCAGCCGACTACTGACGGTTCTCGATCGCTAAACGAGCGCCGAGTGTGGGGTTCTGCCACGCCTGCCGCCCGCGTCGCGTGCGTTAATCCAACACTCGACGGGCGATCAGTTCGGTTCGAGTCAGGGCGCGGTAGTCCGTTGGTTGTATTGGCGAGATTGCGCTCAGGATTGCGCCAGGCGCGGGTGTGGCACTGCCCGCACTGCAATCTGGCGTGTAGGACGATCCGGGGCGAGGCTCTCTAGACCGACATGGCGTGCACACGAGGACGCTGGGCCTGAGGCGCGGTGTGCGACTGGGCGTGAAGCGTCCGGCCACCGACGCGAATCATGGCACCGGTCCGGAAGATCGTAGGCTGCCATGGAGCGAGCCGCGTCCAGGCTTGCTGCCCGGGCTCGCGGATCAGCACACCGTTGGTCGAGTTTCGGTCGACGACGACGAGCTCGCCGTCGACGAGCCGAATCTCCATGTGGGCGCGGGACATCAGGCCCGAGCAGTCGGTGATGCGCAACGGGCGAAGGCCCTCCCGTGTCGCATTCGAATTGTGTGGGTCGCGGCCGATCACGCTGTCGCGGTCGATCTTGAGCAGGGAGTCGTCATCGAGGACCACCCACGGCGCCGGCAGAGGGACCTCGACCGTCGGCGCGGCCGAAAGCGGGTGGACCGGCTCAGGCGCGCACGGTTGATCCGATGCCTGATCCGTCGACCAGACGACCGCGCCGCGCCCCGGAACAACGCCGTCCGGGGGAGTTGAAACGCTGTTTCTGTCGGCCGGGGTGAGGCAAGACCGCTTTCCGAGTTCGTCGACGGTGATGATGGCCGCCACTGCCGGTGTCCGTACAGATTGGTGCAGGCAGCGGTTGCGTCCCTCGATCTGGGTGGCTTCCGTACCGTCGTCGAGCACGACGGTCACTCCGCCGCACAAGAAGATCTCCAGGCCTGCCGCATTGGGCACGATGATGCCGACCTCCGCGAGATCACGGCTCCAGGTGCCGTTCCCGGTGAGCTGTGAGAACGCGTACGACAACAACGCGGGCTCGGTCCGCCCGACGATCTCGACGAGATGCGACATCTGCTGGGCGGCCATGGCTTGTTGGGAAGGCGACTTGCGGTTGGCGACCACGATGACCGTGCCGTTCACGTTCGCGACGAGGTGCGTACCGGAGATGACCTGGACCCGGTTGGCGAGGTCGGACGGCGTCAGAGCCGCAGTCGGTACACCGATTCCAGCCGCCGAGACGTCGCGCTGCGGCACGTCGATCGTTGCTTCGTCGACAGCGACGGAAAGAGCCTCGCTGATGCCGATGCGGGAGTGCAGCCAGCGCAACGGCTTCGGCGCCCACCAGTTGAATTCGCCCGCGACACGAAGGAATGCCGGCACGACGACGCCGCGAATGATCGTAGCGTCGATCACGACGGCCAGCGCCGTGCCGATGCCGAACATCTTCATGAAGGACATCCCGTTGGCGAACGCGATCAGCGTGATCGTCAGCAGAAGTGCTGCGCTGGTGACGATCCGGCCGACTCGACCGAGGCCGACAACAATGGCGTCGTCGTTCGACATACCCGAGTCTCGGGCTTCCTTGATGCGGCTCAGCAGGAAGATCTCGTAGTCGACGGACAGGCTGAACGCGATCGCGCAGAGCAGAACGACCATTGACAGATTCAACGGCGCAGGCGTGAATCCGAGCTGTGACGCGAAGTGTCCTTCCTGGAAGATCCACACCATGACGCCCAAGACGCCCGAGAGGACGAGCAGGTTCAGCAGCAGCGCTTTCACCGGCACGACAACGCTGCCGGTGAACAGGAAGAGCAGGATGAATGTGAAGACCGCGATCAACCCGATCGCCCACGGCAGTCGCTCAGCGATGGCGTGGCGGCTGTCGATGAGCGCGGCGGTCGATCCGCCGATCTCGACCTGCTGGTCGGTGACTTTCCCGCGGATATCGTGCACGAGTTGTTCGGCGGCTTTCAAGTCCGCATCCACCGCAAGGTATGCCAACGCATAGGCGGCGCCGGTGTCCTCGCTGCGTGGTGCCTGCCCGACGCGTGCGCCGTTCTCGAACTTGCCGATCGAACCGTTGACGAGCACCACGTCGTCCATCTGGGACACCTCGGCGGCAAGGGTTTCCAACACGCCGGCCTCATTCGGCGTCACCAGGGTGATCGCCTGGGAGGGGTCCAGTGGAAAGTCCCGCTGCAGCGACTCGGCCACCAGACGCGCGTTCGAGTCAGTGGGCAGTGCGCGCTCGTCGGGGTTGGTGAACTGCACCTTCAGAAACGGAACGCCGAGACCGATCAGCACCACGACGACGGGCAGGGCGTAGAGCAGCGGGCGGCGGATGACTGCCGCGGCGAACTGCCGCCAGAAGGCGGAGTCGGCGGACGGTGCGGTCTTGCGTCGGATGATGGCCAGCGAGTCGATGCGCTTTCCGAGTATTGCCAACATTGCAGGCAGCACGATGATCGCGCTCAACGCCGACAGGACGACGGTCGCACTCGCGGCAATACCGACCGACCGCAGGAAGTAAGTGGGAAACACCAGCAGCGACAACATGGCCAGGGTGACCGTCGCCGCGCTGAAGATGATCGTGCGGCCGGCCGTAACGACCATCGCCACAATCGCCGCCTCGTGGTCTTTTCCACTGTCGCGTTCTTCGCGGAATCGCGACACCATCAAGAGGCCGAAGTCGATGGACAACCCGAGACCGAACGCGGTTGCGACGGTGAGCGCATGCGTCGAGACCTCGGTGACCCTCGTCATGAGTACGAGCACAAGCAGCGTTGTGACGATCGATGTGACGCCGACGAGGATCGGCAGGAACGCGGCGATAAGCCCGCCGAACACGATGACCAGCACGGCAAGCGAGACCGGCAGCGCGATACTTTCGCTGACCTTGATGTCGTTCTTGACCTTGGCCCGGATTTCCTGCTGGACGCCGAGCGTGCCACCGGCCCGAATGTCGACGTTCGGGTCGGCGGGCAGGTCTGCGATCAGCCGCTTGGCGATGTCGGCGGCCTCATCCGCGGTGCCACTGACATGCACGAGAATCAGGCCGGAGCGACCGTCCCGGCTGCGCAGGTCGGTCGCCGACCCGTCGGTGAACGATCGGGTGACTTTGGCCTCCGGCTCAGCCTTGATGACGTCCGAAACCTGGCTGGCCACCTCGGCCGAGGCGGCACCGTCAATGGTGCCTTCGCGCGGCAGCAGCTGGATCACCAGGTTGGCGGTCGTGCCGAAGTTCTGGTCGAGGAACTCGGCGGCGTGCGTCGATTCGGACGACGGGGCGTTATAGCCGCCGACGCCCAGCTTGTCGGACACGCCGCTGCCGACCACAATGCTGATGCCGAGCAGCAGCGCGAGGCCGCCGAGCACCAACTTGGGGCATCGCACGGTGAATGCGGCCAGTCGCGTCAAGGCACCGGTGGGCGCCGAGTTGTTCCCCATCACCTTCGCCACGGCGGAAGCAGCCCGACCAGATTCATGATGGAAGGGTCCGCTAAGCCCCTTGGGAGTTTCTAAAAGGCACGCCGTAGGTCGAATCCGACCTGGTCAGGCGGGCACGGCGAGCTCACGCGAGTCCACCCGGTCCGGTTCCCGAACCTGGTTGCGGAGCGTGCCGAGGGCTTTGGCGATGAGCCGCGACACATGCATCTGCGAATAGCCCATGCGTGCGGCGATCTGCGTCTGCGTCATGTTGTCGAAGAAGCGCAGCGTCAGAACGGTCTGCTCGCGATCTGGCAACGCGGCTATCAACGGACGGACGGTCTCGAGCGCGAGCACCTTCTCGATGTTGGGGTCGACATCGCCAAGAGTGTCACCGATGCCGCGGTACTCGGCGTCCGGACCGGCTTGCACGTCGGTCGACAACGTGGAGTAATTGCTACTCGCGATCGTCGCTTGCACCACCGATTCACGGTCGACGCCAAGATAATTGGCGATCTCCGAAGCGGTTGGCGCACGATTGAGGTCTTGGGACAACGCGCCACGGGCCTTGACCATTTGGCCCTGAAGGTCTTTCAAGCGCCGGGGGACCTTGACCGCCCATCCGTAGTCACGGAAATGACGGCGAACCTCGCCCATCATCGTCGGCACGGCGAAGGCGAGGAATTGCGCACCGTTCTCGGGATCGAAACGGTTGACGGCGTTGACCAGACCAACCCGAGCGGCCTGCACGAGATCCTCGTACGGCTCTCCGCGATTCCTGAACCGCCGAGCAATGTGATTGGCGAGCGGCAGTGCGCGCTGGATGATTTCGTCGCGTTGCCGTTGATATGCCACTGAGCCTTCATCGAGGGTCGCCAGGCGACGAAACATTTCGGTGAGGTCGGAGTATTCAGAGCTTGAATCAGACACGTTGGAAGGCCCCTATCCGGGTTGCGCTTGCGATACGCGGCTCGGATCTGAACCTCTCGTGGCTTCGGCTATACCCGAAAACCGGCCTGCCGAAACCAACCGACCGCCACACTGGTAGACCATCGACATGGAGCCAGACGTGAGCGAACATGCAATCCCCGGCGTCACCGGGATCCACCACTTCTCCATCACCGTTACCGACCTCGAGGCCAGCCTGGCCTGGTACCAGCGCCTGCTCGGCGCCGACCGGGTCCCGATGAAATTCCCGCATTACGGGTGCGAGGACACCGGCTACGGCGAATTGCTCGTCGATCCGCGCTCAGGTGTCGTGATCGGTCTGCACACCAACACCGGGAACGACGGGCAGCCCTTCGACGAGGCCCGCACGGGGCTGGACCACTTGGCGCTGAACGTCGCTTCACGTAGCGACCTCGAGGCCTGGACGGCCCGGCTCGACGAACTCGGCATCGAACACTCCGGCATCAGGGGCGGGGACCAGCCGTTCCCCTTTGCGACCGTAGCGTTCCGCGACCCTGACAACATCCAGCTCGAGTTGTTCTTCGCCGGCTGATCGGGGCCGCCATTGTCTAGCAGCATTGTCTAGCAGCGAGTCTTCTGGTTGGTTGCGCAACCACGTTGCGCAACCACGATGGCGATCCGTACGGTCGGGTCTCATGTCGCAACCGGGGGTGCTGAATTTGCGGGTGATCGGGCGCACTGCGGCGCTGGTGGCAGTTGTTCTCGGTGTCCTCGCGTTCAGCGGTGTGCGCGCTTCGGCGGTTCCCGCTGGAGACTTTCCCGATGGCTTGACGTTCGGGGGGCTGCAGCGCAATTACCTCGTACACGCCCCAGCCGGACTCGAGAAACCCGCCGGCCTGGTGATCAACCTGCACGGTGCCGGGATGACCGGCGGCGCTCAAGCGGCGATGACGAACTACAACGCCGTCGCGGATCAGCACGGGTTCGTGGTGGTCTATCCCGACGGGATCGACCTCAGCTGGGCCGACGGACGTGGCGCTTCGGTGCCCGATCGTCAGGGTGTCGACGATGTGGGCTTCCTCGTCGCGCTCGCCGAGCGGCTCACGAAGGATTTCGGCATCGACTCCGGCCGGGTATTCGCCACCGGAATGTCGGCGGGCGCATTCATGGCCAACCGGCTGGCGTGTTCTCGCGCCGACGTCTTCTCCGCCGTCGCACCGGTAGCCGGGACGCTTGGCTCCGCGTTCCCGTGCAGTCCTTCCCAACCCGTGTCGGTCCTGAACATCCACGGGACCGCGGACAACGTCGTGCCCTTCACCGGTGGCCCGATGGTGGGCCGTGGCGGAGCGAGCGACATCCTTGCCGCACCGGCGATGGCGCAGCGGTGGCGTGAATTGAACGGGTGCCCCGCGCCCGTCGAGGATTCCCCGGCGCCATCGGTACACCGGTTCACCTCCGCTGGCTGCGCTGACGGCACCGAGGTCTCGTTTATTCAGATCGACGGCGGAGCTCACACGTGGCTGGACGCCTCATTCGCCAGTGGGCAGTTCTTCGCCACGCACGGCAGGTGACCTGGCCTGAATTTTGGCCGGCTACGTCTCGTCGGCGACCTGATCTTTCGTCTGGTGGCCCCCGGGTGCGTCGGGGTCGTCGTTCCGGTGGTCCAGCTTCTCCTGTTGTTCGCGTTGTTCTTCGGTGGCTTTGCTGGCGTCCTTCGGGTTCAGCGGCGGGTCGTTGGTCGGCTCCATCCGTGGAGACTCTCCCGGCGGCTCGGTGGCTAAACGCCCGCCGAGTGATTTCGGTGCGCAAACGATTCGCTCACGGGCTGTCTCGAATTGAAGTTCTCGCTGGATCGACGGGCATAGTTCGTCGCTGGATCGATGGTGAGTGTTAGTACTGGGGCCGCCCGATCAGGCGGGCAGTGGTGTGCTGGCGAGGTGGTTGAGGATCTTGCCGATGTTGTGGACCGCGGCGTGGAATGTCCATTCGCTGCGTGCTCGGGCCAGGCCTCTGCCGGTGAATCGGCGGAATCCGAGGTTGTGCTTGGCATGTCCGAATGGTGTCTCGGCGATGTGAGATCGCATGGCGTACTGAATGATTCCCTGCGGGGTGCGTAACCGGTGAGCCATCGCCGCGATCGGATCGGCGTCGGTGGGCGGTGGCCCTTGAGTGGGATGTTCGGTGGCCGCGTGGTGCACGTCGCGGGCCTTGCCGGTAGCGATCAGCCGGTCTGGTCCTGGCGCGGTCAGGTTCTCGTTCGTGCAGTAGCCGGCGTCGGCGAGCACCATCGCGATCGAGGAGGCGGTGGCCGTGGTTGATGTGTCATCGCGGCGGTGGCCGGTGATCAGGTCCGCGGACTTGATGGCCTTGTCGATCATGTCGGTGTAGTACTGGTTGTCCACCGGGCTGGTGCCCACCCCGGTGGCCACGATCAGCCCGTCAGCGGCGGTGACTGCCTGGCAGTTGTAGCCCTGCAGCCAGCCACCCCCGCGCAACGGCTGGATCCGTGATTGGGGATCGGTGAGATTGGCCGTGCGTTCGACGTTGGTGGCGGCCTGGGCGGCAGCCACCTGCGCGGCCCGGGCCCGCTCCAGTCGCGCTCGCGCCTGACGGACCCGGGCGTTCTGCTCGACGGGCGCCGGTGAGCGCCCCCGACGTCGGGCGCCGACCGCGCCGCGTGCGGCCCAACTTTGGTGTTTGGCCTGCGACCTGGCCACCGCCGCGGCCAGCACCCGCTCGGCCATCGCCACCTGGGCGCCGGCCGGGATCCGGCCGGTCATCTTCTCCCCGGCCGCGATGCGCGCCAGATACTTGCCCACCAAGGCGTCGCGTTCGGCGCGTTCGGCGGCGATCTCGGCGTCGATGCGGGCCTGGGCTTGGGCGATGCGCCCCGATCGGTCGTGGGCAACCCGTTCGAGCTCAACCGATTCCGCAGCCGGTGCACCATCATCGGCGGCGGGCCCCTGGGCGGTGTCCTCGGCGTTGCGCCGTGCCAGCGCTTCGGCGATGCGTTTAGCCAGCACCGCCGGATCGGTCAACTCGGCCGGTACCGACCCCGGGTTATCGTCGCCAAACATCTCGTCCTCGGCGGCATCAGTGGCTTCGTGTGCGGCCGCCGCAGCCTTGGCGATTCGGGCCGCCTCCGCCGCGGCGGCCTTGGCTAGCCCCGAGGTGGTGCGGTTGGCCGACAGCGACGCGTTCGAGGCGATCTTGACTCCGTCGAGTGCGACGGTCTCCAGCCGGCCCAACCCCAGCCCGGCAGCCAACATCAACACCTCGGTGAACAACTGCTCACACGCGGCGTGGTTCTCGGCGCGAAACCGCGCGATCGTGACGTGATCAGGCCCATCACCAGCACAGATCACCCGATAAGACACCACATCAGCACACGCCCGCTCGATCCGACGCGAGGACCGCACCCCCTGCGACCACGCCCAGATCAGCAGCGTCACCAACATGTCGGGGTCATACCCGGCCCGCCCGACACCACCGGTCCGTCGCTGGTGGTGAAACGCCGAGGTGTCCAACCCCTCCACGATCCCGATCAACGCCCACACCGAATGATCCGCAGGCAGCCACTCCCGCATATCCGGCGGAACTAAGAACTGCTGATCACGCACTACCGGTCGATACCCCTTGGCCACCAACACATTCTCGACGACCAACAAATCAGGCACTCACACCGACACGCCATTTCGAAACAACCCGCTCAGGCATCGTGCGCGCACCGAAATCACTGGGCGGGACATGATCGTCGTGGTAAGTATTTGCAGACCAGCCAAGGGAAGAAGCGCAATGAGTAACGAGTCGGCCATCCGCCAGGAACGCCGTGACTGGGCCGCCCAGCACCGCGAGGCGTACCTGCGCTCCGGCGGCACGCAGGGCCATGTGATGGATATCAGCGACGCCGGCGGCCATGCATTCACCACCCACTGTTTGATCAGGGTCAAAGGCCGCAAGTCGGGTCGGACGCAGATCGTTCCGTTGATTTACGGCGACATCGCCGGTGAGGTCGTGATCGTCGCGTCCAAGGGCGGGGCCGACTCCAACCCTGATTGGTATCTCAACCTTCGCGCCGGCGACGAGGTCGACGTACAGATCGCCACCCAGGCGTTCCGGGCGTCGTGGCGAGAACCCGAAGGTGAAGAGCGACACCGGATCTGGGACTTCATGGCGCATGTGTATCCGCCCTATCTCAGCTATCAGAGGGCGACGACGCGACACATTCCGGTGATCATGCTGACTCCCGGCACGCCTATCGACGTATTCGAGGAATCGGACCTTCCGTCCTCGTGAACGAGCTCCACCTCTAAGCCCGCGTTGAATTCTCGACGATGATCTCGCACGCGGTCTCGTAGAACGCACTGATGAGTGTGGAGAACGAAAGCTCGAACGGATAGATCATGTGCACGTCCATCGCCTCGAGCTGCCACTCCGGCAGGACGGGCACAATGCTGCCCTCGCGCAGTTCGGTCGTGCAGATGATCTGCGTGGGCATGGGGCCGATGCCAAGGCCCTGCAGGATGTACTGCTTGCACACCTGAAAGTTGTTGGTGCGCGCCCGTACCGCAGGTGTCAGCTCGTATCGGCGCTTCTGCTTGGCCACGCTGAACTTTCGTAGGCCGCCGAAGCCGAAGTCGATGAACGGCAGGGTGTCCAGCTGTGCGGGGTCGGTGATCGGCTCGGGCAACTGCCGTACGAAGTCGGGTGAGGCGCACAGGAAGAGTTCGAGGCTGAACACCTTTCGCGCGATCAATGTCGAATCCTGCAGCGGCCCGGTGCCGAACACCACGTCGAACCCGTCCTTGATCGGATCGACGAGGTTGTCCACCAGCCGGATGTCCAACCGCGAGTGGGGATAGTGCTGGAGGAACGCAGCGCCGACCCGCGACGCGTAGTCGATGCCGAGGAAGATCGGTATCGCGACCCTCAGCTCGCCCTGCGGTTCCTGTTTGCTGCCCTCGACCAGGGCGCGGACGCCGTTGGCTTCGGCGAGGATGTTCACGGCGTGGCTGTAGACCTTCTCGCCGAGGTCGGTGACGGTGAGCTGATGGGTGTTCTTGCGCAGCAGCTTGATGCCGAGGTCGGATTCGAGCTTTGTCAGCTTGCGGCTCACCGTGGACTTGGGCATGCCGAGCAGGACCGCCGCCTTCGACAGGCTGCGGCTCTCGACGACCTTGCCGAATACCAGCAGGGCGTCGAGGTCGAAAGGCAGGTTCTGTTCCATCAGCTGTTCCAAATATGCAACAGGGTGTTGCACCTGTGCATCTGTTTTGACGATTTCAGCAGCTGTTAGCGTCGGCCCATCTGGAATCGGGGCCGAAGTCTGAGGAGGGCCTCCATGAGTCACGACAGCCTGGTGACAAAGCCCGAAAGCGGACACTGGACCGACGCCTATCCCGAACTCGGCCGCGGCCCCGTGTCCCTCGAAGACTGCGTCTCCGAGGAGTTCTACGAGAAAGAACGTGAGCACGTCTTCCGCAAGACCTGGCTCTACGTCGGACGGGTGGAGCGGGTGCCGAAGTCTGGCAGTTACTTCACCCGAGAGCTGAGGTTTCTCAACACCTCGGTGATCGTCGTCCGGGGTAAGGACTCAGAAAATGGGCCCGTGATCCGGGCCGTGCACAACATCTGCCCGCACCGTGGCAACAAGATGCTGTGGGAGGACGATCCCTTCCAAGAGGTGCAGGGCCGCGCGCCTCTGCTCTACTGCCGCTTCCACGGCTGGCGCTACAAGTTGGACGGCTCGCTGCATTCGGCGACGCGCAAGGATCTGCTGCTCGACTTCGACGCCGACAGCTGCCGCGTTCCCGCCATCCAGTGCGAGGTCTGGGAAGGGTTCATCTTCATCAATCTCAACCCCCACAACACCGAGTCACTGCGTTCGTACCTCGGCGAACTCGCTCACGGTCTCGAGGGCTATCCGTTCGAGGGGCCGCATCAGGTGTACCAGTTCAAGGCCGAATTGCAGTGCAACTGGAAGATTTTCGTCGACGGGTTCGCGGAGAGCTACCACGGCCCCTACCTGCACGCGTCGTCGTTCGGCGCCCTCACCGCTGAGGCCAGGGATGCGTTCGACCAACCGAACCCGTTCACCGACGCGCTGGGATATCAACTCAAGGGTCCGCACCGCATGTTTTCCTTCGCGGGAGAGCCGTCACGAAAGACGCCGTACTCCAAGCCCATCGAATGCGTGATGGAGGCCAGTGCGGCCGGCCCCTGGAACAAGAAACCCGATCGGGGGGCCATGCCGCCGGGTATCAACCCGACGCGGGCAGAGAAGTACGGGTTCGATTCGTTTCAGTTCTTCCCGAACTTCGTCCTGATCTTCGGTGCATCCGGTTTCACGGTCCACACCCACTGGCCCACGGGTCCGCATTCGCACATATTCGAAACAGAAGCCTATTACCAGCCGCCGACCACTCATCGGGAACGGCTGGGCCAGGAACTGACGATGACGTTCCTCAACGACATCATCCTGGAGGACGCCAGCCCGTCGGAGGGGTTGCAGGCAATGCTGAATAGCGGTGCGCTGACGCATTTCACGATGAATGACGAGGAGATCCTGCTGCGTCACCTGCACAAGACGGTCGCCGACTATGTCGAGGCGGGGGAGGCGAGACGATGAGCGCAGTGCTGCCCCCGGAATTCTCGCAACTCGAGCATCTGGTCGACGAGTGGGCTATCGAGGACGGGCACCAGCGTTATGTGAAGCGGGTGAATTCCACGATGGAAGAGATCCAGGCGTTCTACGACCAGGTGTTCCCCTACGCCGAGGACGCCGTCACCTACGTCGACAAGTTCGATTACTCAGAACCGCTGCCCGATGACGTCGCGAATCTGCGCAACCTGCTCTACTCGTTGATCACCGTGTCACTGGCCGTGGAGCTGTGGAAGCAGCCGCGCGTAAAGCATTCGGCCAACACCATTCTCACGAGAGTGAGCTGATTCGCCATGGGACTCGCCTCTGCGCAACTCGACGTCATCGACATGACTCCGCGGATCGGCAGCGAGATCAGAACCGGCCTCGACACACTGCTCAGCGGTGCCGAAGCGCCGAACATTCGCGCACTCCTCGAGCAACGCGGTGTCGTCTTCTTCCGCGGACTCGACATCGCCGACGAACAACAGGTGGCGATCGCGCGGACCCTCGGAGCCATTCCCGCGAACGAGGGGGAGAGCGGCATCTACAAGATCTCGCTCGACAAGAACGTGAACCAGCGGGCCGAATACCTGAAGGGCTCGATGTTCTGGCATTTCGACGGTTCATTGCAGCCTTATCCGAATCTCGCGACCCTGCTGCGGGCCGTCACGCTGTCCGAAACCGGTGGTGAGACGGAGTTCTGCAACACCTACGCGGCCTACGACGACCTGCCCGAATCCGACAAGGACCTCATCGCCGATCTTCGTGTGGTCCACAGCGCAGAGCGCTCGCAGTACTACGTCCGTCCCGAGATGAGCTTCGACGAGATCACCTTTTGGCAGAAGTCGCCGACGAAGGCGTGCCCGATTGTCTGGACGCATCAGTCCGGCCGTAAATCGCTGCTCCTCGGCGCGACAGCGGATTACGTGATCGGCATGGCGGCCGAGGAAAGCCGCGCACTCCTTGCCCGCCTACGTGACTGGGCCACCCAGCCGCAGTACGTCTACCGTCACGAGTGGGCACCCGGTGACCTGCTGGTGTGGGACAACACCGGCACGATGCACCGGGTACTGGAATACCCCGTCGACAGTGGGCGTCTCATGCATCGCACGATCCTCGCGGGTGAAGAGCCGCTGCAGTGAAGATCGGCATCGCGACGCCGGTGGTCACCAACGTCGGCGGCGCGGCCCTGGGATGGGAGCGCGACGCGACTATCGAGGACATCGGCCGAGTCGCCGAGGCGGCGGATCGGCTCGGCTACCACCATTTGACGTGCAGCGAGCACATCGGCATACCTGCCGCCGAGGCGGGGCGGCGTGGTGCGCGCTATTGGGATCCCCTGGCTACCTTGGGTTACATTGCGGCGCGCACCGATCGGATCCGCCTGGCCACCATGACGTTGGTGCTCGGGTACCACCATCCGCTGGAGATCGTAAAGCGTTACGGGACACTCGATCATGTCAGCAAGGGCCGGGTTATCCTCGGCGTCGGCGTCGGCTCGCTCAAGGAGGAGTTCGACCTGCTGGGCGCACCGTTCGACGACCGAGGGGCCCGCGGTGACGACGCCATGCGGGCGCTACGGGTCGCGTTGCCAACCAACGAACCGGCCTACGAGGGCGAGTTCTACTCCTTCGGCGGTCTGACTGTGGACCCGTGTGCGGTGCAATCGCACATGCCGATGTGGGTCGGCGGGCGCACCAAACGCTCGCTGCGACGGGCGCTCACGCTCGCCGACGGCTGGTGCCCGTTCGGTATATCGGTCGATACCGCCGCCGAGTGGCTGAGTGCCCGCGATGTGCCCGCTGGCTTCGAGGTTGTCCTGCCTGCCGAAAGGCCGCTCGATCCGGTGGGAAAGCCGGAGGCGACCAAGGAGACACTCGAGAAGATGGCCGCGGCCGGAACGACGACGCTATTCGCCTATTTCAGTCACGACTCACTCGAGCACTATCTGGAACAGATCCATGCATTGGCGCAATTGCACGGTCTGGACCGACTGAACGGAGCCCCGTCATGACGCTGCCACCCACGACACGCTGAGTTATCCCGCGGTCACCTTGGCGGCCAGTGCCGCCAGTTTCGCGTCCAGTTCCCGCGCCGCGGCAAGCAGTGGTGGATTGGGTTCGACGACCATGAGTGACGACGGCGCGACGTAGGTCAGCGCGCTTGTTCGGTTCTCCTCTTCGGTCACGAGAAGTTCGACCGGCGCGAACAGGCCTGCGGTCACATCGTGGCGCAGCATCGTGATCGCAATCAGTGGGTTTCCGATCACCAACCGCAGCGCCTTCCGGTGGATACCGGCCTTGACGATCCAGCCGCCGTGGTTCCAAGCCGCGAACAGCATGAAGCCGCTCGGACCGACGTGCGATTGCACCTCGTGCTCGTAGGAGTCCCAGCTCGCGAAGACCTTGGCGATGTCGTCGATCGGTACCGGCTCGCGGCCGACATCGGTGAGAACGGCGTCGACGACATCGTCGAAACTCTTTGTGCTGCCGAAGCGCAGGCGGACCCCGTCGAATGGAATCGTCAGCGGCTCAGATGCGGACATGATCGGCCTCCTCGATGGCGATGTGGTGGGTGTAGGACGCAGGCCTGCGGTCGATCAGCAGACTCAGCAGTTCCGGACGGCCGTAATGCCCGCTGGCGTCCATCTTCGACTTCCGCTGATCGATCAGCGAGAAGTCCAGATCGGCGATGGCGTCGCCTTCTCCGGAAACTATTGGCTCGGTGAGTAATTCGCCGTGCGGCGATACGATCGCGGTGAACGAGCCCGCCGAGATCGGGTCGGCCGGCCCTCCCGTATCCGCGACGATCTGCGCCTGCTGATCGGCATCGAGCCAACCGGTGGCGTTGATGACGAAGCTGCCCGATTCGAGCGCGTGATTGCGGACGGCGATCTCCGTCTGCTTGGCGAACAGTGGACCGCCGAACGATCCGGGCCACATGGCGGAGTGAATCTGCTCCCCGTCCGCGATCAATGCGTATCGGAAGAGCGGGTTGAAGTGCTCCCAGCACGCCAACTGGCCGATTCGTCCGACGGCGGTGTCGACCACTTGCAGACCCGACGCGTCCCCCTGGCCCCAGAGAATCTTTTCGTGATACGTCGGTGTGAGCTTGCGGCGCCGCTGAAGCAGCGTGCCGTCAGCATCGAACAGCAGTTGCGTGTTGTACAACGTGCCGCCGTCGCGTTCGTTGACGCCGATCGACACCACGACTCCGGCCGACCTGGCGGCATCGGCGATCGCGTCCGTCGACACCGAGGGGATGGTGACGGCCTGGTCGAGCAGGCGTAGATGTTCCTTGCTGAGCTCGTGTGGAGCCTGCAGAAACGTGAAGTACGGGTAGTACGGCACGATCGTCTCTGGGAAGGTCGCGAACTGCACGCCGCGGCCGCCGAGTTCGGCGATCTTGGCGACGACCTTCTCGACCGTGCCGTCCCGGCTGTAGAGCACCGGACTCATTTGTACCGCTGCGGCTTTGATGGCAGTCATGGCTTTCACCTTCCAGAGTTCTGATCTCTCTAGGTGCAAGCCGACGACGCGCGGGCCTATTCCTGGGTTTAGTAATCTATACCTAGGATCACCTGGGCATATGTGAATGGCCCAGAAACAAGCGGTGCAAATGGCCCAGACATCCAGGCCAATCGCGGACTAGCGTCGGTGATAGAGGTCAGACGGAAGAGGTGAGTGATGGCCAAGAGGATTTTTCTGGCAGGGGCCACTGGTGTCATCGGCAGCCGACTCGTACCGCTGTTGGTCGGCGCCGGTCATACCGTCGGCGCGATGACGAGATCGGCGGACAAGACGGCGTGGCTGTCGTCACTCGGTGCTGAGCCGATCATTTGCGACGTTTTCGACCGCGCCGGCCTGATCGCGGCCGTCAAGTCGTTTTCGCCCGACGTGGTGCTGCATGAGTTGACGGACCTGCCCGACGCCTTCGAGGACATCCCCAAGGCCCAACTGCTCAACGCCCGGATCCGCGAGGAGGGCACCCGCAACCTCATCGACGCGATCGACGGTTTGAGTCAGGCTCGGATCGTGGCCCAGAGCATTGCGTGGGCAACCGATCCCGGGCCTGGCGCCGATGCCGTTGCCTACCTTGAAGAGGCCGTCCTCGCGGTGGGCGGCGTCGTGCTTCGCTACGGTGCGTTCTATGGACCGGGCACCTACTACGAGGGCGAAACACCCGCGGCGCCAAGGGTTCACATCGACACCGCGGCTGCGCGGACCGTCGAATCGCTCGACGCGCCGTCGGGCATCTTGACTGTCGTCGACTGATCCGGTGAACGTCTGCGTCTTCCTGTCGGCCGTCGATCTCGACCAGCGGTACACGCGACCGGCGCGCGACTTCGCCGAGCTGCTCGGTAAGGGCGGCTACACACTCGTGTGGGGCGGGTCCGATACCGGGCTCATGAAGGTGGTCGCCGACGGCGTGCAGGAGTCCGGCGGACGATTGGCTGGGGTATCGGTGGACTTCCTGCGGGAGTGGGCCAGGGCGGACGCCGATGAGATGGTGTTCGCCGACGACCTCGCCCAGCGAAAGGCGTTGCTGCTCGCCCGTTCCGACGCTGTTGTCGTGATGGCCGGGGGACTCGGGACACTCGACGAGGCGACCGATGTCCTCGAACAGCGCAGGCACGGCTTGTACAACAAGCCGGTGGTGCTGCTGAACACGGCGGGTTTCTACAGCGGCCTAATCCTTCAGCTGCGCCGGATGGAGGAGGAAGGCTTTCTGCCGGTGCCCCTCGACGGTCTGGTGTTTGTCACCGACGACGGCGCACGTGCCATCGCCTATCTGGAAAGCGCTGTCGCCTGATTCGCCGAGTTTCGCGAACAACCCATGCGTCAGCAGGTCAGCACCATGCAGCCGGCGATCGGGCCGCCACCGGCCGCGGCGACCGCCACTTCGGGCCGGCGCGCGAGTTGACGGTCCCCGGCCTGACCGCGCAACTGCAGACAGGCCTCATGCAGGAGCCAGTAGCCATGCAGGCGCCCCGCGGACAGTTGCCCTCCATACGTGTTCAGCGGGAGCTCACCGTCGAGCGCGATCCGCTCGGCCCCTTCGACGAATGGCCCGGCCTCGCCGTCGCCGCACAACCCCAGCGCCTCCAGCCACGCGAACGTGAGAAACGTGAAGCCGTCATAGATTTCGGCCACATCCACGTCGGATGGTGTCAGGTCCGTTCGCGACCACATTTCCGATGCGGCCTCACTGGACGCCATCTTCGGGAAGTCGTCGCGATGAAACCAACCGCCCGATCCGTAGGCGCCGCCGATCGCCTCGACCTTCACCGCCGGATTCGGGCAGTCTGCGGCGTAATCGGCGTGCGAAACGATCAGGGCAACGGCCCCGTCGACCGGAACGTCGCAGTCGAAGAGGCCGAACGGCGTCGAAATCGGACGTGAGGTCAGGTAGTCGTCCATGGTCATCGGCTCGCGGAAGGCCGCACGGGGGTTGAGGCCTGCATTTCGCCTGCTGTTGATGGCGAGCCACCCCAGTTGCTCCCTTGTCGTTCCGTACAGCTCCATATGCCGGCGGCAGTGCATGGCGACCCAGTTCGCCGCCGAGTACGAGTGGGCCGCCAGCAGTGCGTTGATGTCTTCGAACGGCTTGAGCTTCCTGCGGGTGCCCGGCTGTCGCGGCTCGAGCGGCGGGTCAGCCAGCGGGGCCAGGAGCGGCGAGGCGGTCGCGCCGGTCATCGCTCCGCCCAGCATTTGCACCGTTCGATAGACCAGCACATGGCGCGCCCGTTTCTCCGAAACGGCGACCAGTGCCGACATGAAAGGAGTCAGCACTCCGCCGGTGCCAAACCCAACGCCGACGTCGGACGCTTGATTACCAAGGACCTCGACGACTTCGGATGGCAAAGTGTCGCCAAACGTCGAGATTCCGTCAATGTCATCGGGGGTGAGGCCGGCGTCGGCGATCGCGACCCGTACCGCCTCCATGGTCAATTCCAAGCCGGGGATCCCGGTCTTGCGGCCGATCCGCGAAATGCCGAGGCCACTGACAATCGTGTCCTTCTCCAAGTAACTCATCGGCACCCATCCATCTATTTTTGTAATGACAGCCGATAGGAATGTACTTTGCTTCTCATGGCTGACGACGCCCCACCCTCAACGCGGATGCTGCCCGTGCTCGACGACCACAACCGGGCGTTCTGGACCGGGGGAGCCGACGGACAGCTCAGAGTCCCGTTCTGCACCCGGTGCGGCGTGTGGGTGAGTCCACTGGCCGCCGAATGCCCGGATTGCGACGGCGTGCTGGAATCGCGCCCGGTGTCCGGTCGCGGAACGGTGTTCACCTATACGGTCAACCACCAACCCTTCAACCCGGCCGTGCCGGTGCCGTATGTGATCGCGGTCGTCGAACTCGAGGAACAAGCCGACCTGCGTATCGCATCGAATATCGTTGACTGCGAGCCGGACTCGGTCGATGTGGGGCTCCCAGTGGAGGTGCGCTTCGAGCGGCAGGACGTCGGCGATGAGAGTGTCTACATGCCGGTCTTCGCGCCGCAGAACTGATTGGTCGTATTGCCAAGCTACGAGCGACTTTGTCGCGGACGCTCGGTGGTCATGTAGTAGACGAGCGACATTGTCGCTCGTAGCTTGGCAACTTCGTATCATGGTTTGGCGAGGTGAACCAGGCGTTCAACCTCGCGTAGGTCGTACGGCGCCCGCAGTCCGAGAATCAGATGCTGGGCGCCCGCGTCGACCAGCGACTGCGTGAGGTCAGGATCCGCCCTCTCGATCCACGCCGTGCGCTCGACCTCCGCGGGGTTTCGCCCGACCTCGGCGCACCATCGATCGATGACGGCATTCTTGGTGCGGATCGTCTCGGCGTCTCCGTAGCCGTATTCGATCTCGTCCTTGTCCGGCCAGCAGGTCCGGATTGCGATAGCAGCCGCCCGTCACCAGCATCCCGATCTGGGTGACGTTGGACGTCGTAACTGCCATCGCGGCCAATCTGCCAGCCCTCGAAGTGCGTTTCGTCTGCTGCGTCGTAGAGGGCGGGAAGAAGTGGTCCCATGTCCACAGGCGTCGACGCCAAGGTCGTCGACGCCCTGCCACCCGGCCCTCAGGGCGGCCATCGTGGTGTTCTGCTGATGTATCTGAGCGCCGACCTTCACCGTCGAAACGGTGTTCGCGCCCTAGGCTGACGCGGCCATGGTCCTCTTGTCTTCGTCGGCGAACGTCTCTTCCAACTGCACGGGGGAGTAGTCGACGTCGATTTCCTCGAGTGCCCGTCCCCGTGCACTGCTGATGGTCCCGAGCCGGCGCATTCCCTTGTCGCTGGCGTACGCCGTGAACTCGTCCATGGTGAAGTTGAAGGGGATCTCGTCGTAGAGGGCGAACGCGTCGTCGGTGTTGCGCAGGGCCAACGGAATGAGCTCGGCCATCTGATTTTCGAACACCGTCCAGTTGGCGTCGTCAGCGGCGACATGGCGTCGGCAGGTGAAGGTGCCCCACGCCATATGGCGGCGCTCGTCGTCACCGATCCGCCGTACCAGCTCCTGCATCCCGGGAAGAATACGGTTGTCCACGCAAATACGGTGCCACGCATAGTATCCCGTCAGCGCCATCATTCCTTCGATGATGTGGTTGTACGTCGCCGAGGCCCTGATTTGAGCGGCGGGTGAGGGATCGGTGGCCAGCGCGTCGAGAGATCTCGGCAGCTCTTCGTAGAACATCTGGCGATAGGACGGCAGGTCGTCCAGATAGTGCTGCAGGTCGCCGGTCATCCCTACCGCGTCCAGCCACATCCGGAAAACCTGGGTGTGTTTGGCCTCTTCGAACGCGAACTGCGTCAGGTACATCTCATCGCCGAGACGACCTTCGGCGCGCATGGCCGCCATGAAGGGCTGGATGTCCTGGGTCACCGCCTCCTCGCCGGCGATGAACTGCGCGCACAGCCGGGTGGCCCAGTCCCGTTCGAGCTCAGACATGGCCTCCCAGTCGGCCCGGTCGCGCGAAAAATCGATGTCGGCGGGATCCCAGAATTTGGCGTTGCCACCGGCGAAGAGCTTCAACGGGAGGCTGTCCCAGTTGAGGCCGCCTGCGGCGAGTGAGTCAGAGTGGTTCCTGTTCATGACCCGACTCTAGTGTGAGCGCCATCACAGTCAATGGGGCATAGGGCGTGCCCGCCATTTCCGGTAGCCATGGTGGGTGGCGAACGCTCCGACGACGGCGGTGACGCACCAGATCGCGACCGCCACGTAGGCCAGCGGTGAGTTCAGATCCCCGATCGAAGCACCCAGCGCGGTATAGACGAACGCACGCGGCAACGATCCGATGAACGCGCCAGTCGCCATCTGCCACAACGGAACTCCGAATGCACCAAACGCATAGGAGGCCAGGGCGTCCGAGACGCCGGGGATGAAGCGCTGCCCGACGACCGCCCACAATCCCCGTCGCTCGATCAGGCTGTCCAGTCGATCGGCGCGCTCGGTCCCGAGTAGTTCTCGTGCGCTGTTTCGTCCAGCGCGCCGGCCGATGAGGCTGGCGATGATCGCCGTTCCCACGGTCGCCCCGAGCGTCACGAAAAGCCCCAGCACCGGCCCGAACAGCACACCGCTGCCCGCAGCCAGGATCGGTCCCGGGACGAACACGGCGCCGAGCAGGGCGGATGCCACGACGTATGCGACGGGCGCAGCGGGACCCGTGGCGGAGACGGCGCCGCGCACAGCCTCGACGTCGATGACCCTGGCGATCGCCACCAGGTAGAACATGCCCAGCAGGAATGCCACGACCATGGTGAGCCGCACGATGTGGCGTCGTCGTGACGTGGGTGGGGAAGCTTCGATCTCCGACATGCTGATGCGATTGTGCCCGTATCGCCCTTTCACTGCCCTTTGAGGGCTGGGAGCACCTCGTCGGTCAGCAGGTGGACGGATTTCCACGCCTCCTCGATCGGCATGGCGCCGACGAGCGGGTGCAGCACCACATGATCGCGCGGATTGGATTTCACGTCGGCGATCAACTGCTCGGGCGACATGAAGCGATACGGCCGGCGGCCTTGACGTCGTCGAGGGTCTCGATGGTCTCAGAACCGTGCATGAAGGAGTGGACCTCACCGCCGCTCCATCCCGAGTACACGCGGGCTTCCCACAGGTAGTGCTCGCCGAGTTCCGCCCACGCCTGATCCGGGTCCTCGTGCAGGAAAACCATGCCGCGACTTCGGGGTGGCGGCATGACGACGATCGGTGAGTGCCCAGCGTCGGCGCACAGTTCGCGGTAGTAGTCGGCGAGCTCGGGGAGGTGGCTGGGCAGGTTGAGCGGTAGGCCGTGCCTGGCCGCCCGCCTCGCGGTGGCGCGGACGCTGCCGCCGACGAACACGGTCGGATGAGGGCGCGTCAGCGGTCCGGGGGTGAATTCCGGCGAGGACCACAGTGACATCAGCGTCTCGAGAAGGTCGTCCATCAGGCGGCCGCGGTCGTTGAACGGCGTTCCGAACAACTCGTATTCGACCGGCCGGTATCCCAGCCCGAGCGTGACGATCAGCCGTCCGCCACCGATGGTGTCGGCCATGGCGATGTCCTCGGCGAGGCGCACCGGATGCCACAACGGTCCGAGCGCGCAGTCGACGCTGGCGACGACGCGTTCGGTGCGGGCCAACAGGACCGCTGCGGTCATGATCGGATTGGAGCTCCAGCCATGGCCGCTCCGGTGGTGTTCGTCGAAGCTGACGGCGCTCACACCGCGTGTCTCCGACCAGGAACTGAGTTCCAGCGCGGCCTGTATCCGGCCCCGCCGCCCGGCCGGATCATCGTGCGGCGCGGCGAAATTGAACCGCAGGATTGACATCGTCATGGTCGTGTCTCGTTCAATGACTGGTGGATGCGCCGTCGATCACGAACAGCGCACCACTGGTGTAGGAACTCTGCTCCGTGCAGAGGAACGCGATAGTCCCCGCGATCTCGGCGGGAGTACCCAAGCGCCCCAGGGGAATTCGAGTGAGTTCGGCATCGATGATCTCGGGCACCGTCTGGGCGAGCTCGGTCATCGGGGTGTCGATCACGCCGGGCACCACCGCGTTGACCCGGATACCGCGCGGCGCCCATTTCACCGCCAGGTTGTGTGTGAGGCTCGCGATGCCGGCCTTGGCCGCGCCGTACCCGGGCACCATGGTCACCGCCCGTAGCGCCGACAACGACGACAGGAAGACGACGCTGGCACCGCCGGAAGCCGCCAACGCCTTGCGCAGCCCGACCGTCAAGCGGTATGGCGCCGTGAGGTTGAGTGCCACCGACGCCTCGAAACCGTCGGGCTCGGCCTCGTTCAGGCCGCCCGGGAAATTCGCCCCCGCATTGTTCACCAACACGTCGAGTGTGCTTGTTGCCGAAACCAGTTCGTCGATTGAGCTCGCTTCGGTGAGGAGGAGTTGCCGATAGGTCATCCCGGTCAGGTCGGTGCCGTATTCGCCGGGACCCGCCTTGGTGCCGGTGACGGTCACCGTGGCGCCTGCGTCGCGGAAGAGTGTCGCCGTCGCATGCCCGATTCCGCTGGTGCCGCCGGTGATCAGTGCCTCGGTCCCGGCGAAGTCAAAGGTCGCGCGCGCGGTCATGTGTAATCCCCGATCTTCTTGGTCAGCCACGCGGATTCCCAGAAGTTGGTGCTGGCGGCCAGCAGGTCCTGATGCGCGGACTTGAGTACGTTGCGGGCGCCCGGGTGTGCCGAATCGGCGTGGGCGACGGCCTCCGCGAGATGGATCGCATGTACGGGGCGGCCCGCCGCGAGGTGTGCCTCGGCCCGCTCCACGACCCGGTCGGCGCCGGCGAGATCAACGAGGTCGGCGTTGAGTTCCTCGGGGCGGATATCGTAAAGCTCAGTGGTGGAACGATGGTGGAACCATCCGGAATAGTTTTCCCAGATCGCCCGCACGTCCCAGACCACCTTGCCGTAGCCCTCACCGACCTCGAGTTCGGCGGGCAGCGCGATCTCGCGCATCAAGGTGTGAACGTCTTTACCCGCGTTCATGCCTTCGACGGTCCGGTCGTGGAGGTAGGCGATCGCATCGCGCAGGCGGGTCAGTTCGGCGTGGATGCGGTCGGCGCCGTGGATCGGTTCGAAGTGTCCGGTGATCAGGACTTCGGGTCGTAAATCGCGGACCCGTTCGATTGAGGCGATGGTGGTCAGTGCGTCGCGGTACCGATCGCCGCGCATCGTGACGAAGTTCGGGATGTGGCCGAAGACCGGTCCGAAGGTGTTGCCGCACAGACATACCCGATCCTCGGGTAACCAGATGACCATCGAGTCGGTGGTCTCGCCGCCGGGGGTTGCCAGCAGTTCGATGGTGCGTCCTCCGACGGTCAACACGAGCGAGTCGTCCACTTCGATGTCGGCGGACAGTGCGGCCTGCGCCGGCAGCCGCTTCCCGAACCGCTGCTGGATCGCGGCGATACCGTTGGCGAGCTTGTCGGAGAACGCGAAGGCGCTGTTGTTGGCGCGATAGGCCAGCAGTCGCTCGTTGTCGTCGCGCCAGTGGCGCCAGTTGGCCTGCGCCACCACCTGAGTTTCAGTGTCGCGCATCGTGTCCAGGCCGCCCACATGGTCGTAGTGCCCCTGCGTGACGACGATGTATCGGATGGGGGAGGAGTCGACAGCGTCGAAATTGCTGCGATGGACTTGGCTTTCGAAACCCATCCCGGTGTTGACGACAACGCGGCCATCGGTGGTGGTCAGCAGGTAGGTGTTCGACAGTCCGGGCGAGCACCAGACGCCCGGCGCGACTTCGGTTGCATGTTCGGCCGCGGCCGGTGCGAGCGCGTCGGCGCCGGGGCGACTCCGGTAGATCGGTTCTTCGGTCACCTAGTGTCCTTCGGGTCGCACGTCGAATCGTTCGAAGTAGAAGGCGAATTGCGAGCGTAGTTCGTCGGGTGATACCCCGAAGTGCCTTTGCAACTCATAGCGCACAGAGCCGTGCTTACCGCGCGGATTGCCGTCCAGATATCCCTGGAATGCCCTGCGAACCTTGGCGGTCAGCTCGACACCTGCCCGGGCGTAGAGGTCGTCGAGCAGGTCGAACTCGTGACCGTTGAGATGGTGAAAGCCGATATCCACGCTGCGCTCCGCCGGCACCAGCGCCCGGTCCCGCACACACCCACGCAGGAGGCGCTCGACGCGGTCGGCCCAGTAGTCGAGCAGCCACTGCGGTTCGATGCTGCGCCGGCGCAGCCGGTCGGAATAGGCCATCATCGTGATCGCGGACTGGATCACCGCGACGGGATCACGGTGGGTAAAGGCCACGGTGGCGTCGGGGAACGTCGCCATCAGCGGACCGAGCTGCTCGCAGTGCTGCGGTGACTTCAGCACCCATGTGCGGGGACCGCGCAGGAACGTCAACGCCTGCAAGACTTTCTTCATGTACCCGTAGTGCCGGGATTGGTCGAGGCCGAGGTAGAAGTCCCGCCAGCCCGGTACGCGGGCATGCCATTCCAGCACGTACCCGGCGAAGTCCAGGTCGAGAATCTCGACCTCTTCTTCGATCGCCTCGGGAAACCGGTCGTGCATGGCTGCGGTGGCCGGTGCGCTGACCATCATTGCGTCGTGCTCGTTTTTCGCGCGGGTATACCTTGGGTCGACCCCGTGCACGTCAGGACCGCGGCCCGGAATAGGCAGCGGCTCTTGGCTTTCCCAGTAGGGTAGCGCGCGGCGCCGAGGATCGGCGGCCAGCAGGTTGACCAGGTGCGTCGTCCCCGAGCGCGGCATCCCCACCACGATGAACGGCTTCTCGATCGGAATCGACTCGATCTCAGGGTGGCGCTTGATCAGTTCGGTCAACGACAACCGGTTGCGCAGCAGCCGCACCATGCGTTGGCGCAACGTCCCGCGGATGAGCTGGGTCAGACCGTCGTCGGCGTTGATCGCCCCGGCGTAGGCGGCGACACGTTCCCAGAACCCATCGTCGGCGGCGAAATCGTCGACACCGGCCTCGGCGCCCGCTTCGGCGACCATCTGCTCGATGTCGAGATCGATGCGGCGGCTCTCGGTGTGCTCGAGAATCTGGCGCTGGACGTCGGTCAACTGCGGAGCGGTCAGATCGTCGAAGCTGAGCTCAGTGTCGGTGCCCATCGCCGGTCCTCGGAAGTGATTGCGTGATTCGAATATTCGACATACCGTTCGATATTGTGACGCTGAACGTAGACGCCGGGAGCGAAGGCCGTCAAGTGCCGTCCCCGCCGACCGAACGCGTCGTCGCCGTCATGCACCTGCTGGCCGGCGACCCGGCGCGCAGTTTCTCGCTCGCAGACATCTCCCGCAGCCTCGGCATCAGCCGCGCCACCGGTCACGCCATCCTGGCCACGCTCGCTCATCACCGGTGGGTCATTCGGCACGAACCGTCGGCCAGCTATTCGTGGGGCCCGGCCATCGGTGCGCTGGCCCGCCCGACACACGACCGTGAGTTCCGCCCACTCCTGGAGGGCCTCTCTGAAACCGTTGGCGCGCAGGTCTTCTTGGCTCGCCGCGAGGGTGCGACTTTGGTGGTGACGGATTCGGTCGGGGATTCGCTCACTGCTCCGCGCGTCACGGCGGGCCTGCGCATGCCGCTGGTAGCGCCCTTCGGGCGCGACTACGTGGCGTGGGCCGGCGAGCAAGCGATCAAGGCGTGGCTGGCGGGGATCGGTGAACCGTCGACTGCGCTGCGCAAGCGACTGACCGCCGTGCTCGCCCAGGTGCGCGAGCGCGGCTATGTGATCGAACGGCTGAGCCGCGAGTACGTCCGCGTCTACATGGCCCTGCGGGCGCTGGCCGCCGATGGTGAGCCCGACGAGATCACCGCGCGACTGGCCGGTGCGTTCGCCGATCTGGCACTGGTCGACTATCTGGCCGACGAACTCGACGGCAGCTCTGACCATCAGATCGCAACCATCTCGGTGCCCGTCAGAGACTCCGACGGCGTGGTGTCGATGTCGATCACCGCGGCGCCGTTCCGCGGGCTGAACGCCAAGGAGATCCGCGAGACGGGCGCAGCGGTACGCGACGTCGCCCGACGGATCGAGGAGGGTGGCTGAACAGCTTCGTTTGAACTGTCCTTGCTCTGTCAACGTATGCGCGGTGAGCAGTGAGTGGGAGTGCGTAGTCGTCGGTGGCGGTGCGGCGGGCTTGAGCGCCGCGTTGGTATTGGGGCGGGCACGTCGGCGGACCATCGTGATCGATATGGGGGAACCGAGTAACGCAGCGGCGCGCTCAATAGGTGGGCTGCTGGGCCACGATCAGCGTCAACCGGCCG
Source organism: Mycolicibacterium tusciae JS617 (assembly GCF_000243415.2). The sequence continues at coordinate 2,221,393 of NZ_KI912270.1, read as the reverse complement.
AGTTGTATGCGGCGGGGCGCCGTGAGTTGTCTGCTTATCCCAGTGTCGAATTCCGCAAGGGGAGCGTGGTCAACGGGACATCCGTCGACAGCGGACTCCTGCTCGAGCTCGATAGTGGCGATCAGATTGCCGCGCGCAGGGTCCTGCCGGCCACCGGTATGCGCTATTGCCCGCCGAGTATCGCTGGGCTGGAGAAACTTTGGGGCAAGTCGGTGTTCCAGTGCCCCTTCTGCCATGGCTGGGAAATGCGGGACAGAAAGCTGGCCACACTCGCCGCCGGGGATGAGGCGGTGCATGCCGCGTTGATGTTGCGTGGGTGGAGCGACGACGTCGTCCTGCTCACCGACGGAACACCAGATCTCGACGCGGACGACCGTCAACGCCTGGACGCGGCCGGCGTGCTTGTCGATGAGCGCCGTATCGCCGAGCTGGTCGGACATGACGGAGAACTGTCGGCGATAGCCTTCGCAGACGGCAGCCGCCTCGAACGAGACGGTCTGCTGGTCGAGGCGCCACTACGGCAGCGTTCACGACTTGCCGAACAGCTCGGAGCGACATGCACGGAGGGACCGATGGCGCCCGATTCGATCAGCGTGGACTCCCTGCACAGGACCACGATGCCCACAGTTTTTGCTGCCGGCGATGTGTGCACCGAGCACCCGCACCTTGCCGGTGCCATCGCAGCAGGTTCCCAAGCCGCCATGATCGTCGTGCAAAGCCTGCTGGCCGACCAATTCAAACTGCCGTATCCGCCCTGATGAGGGAGAGTCACCACGCAGGTCCGCGACATTCGTCGTTTCACCGCGCCCCGGCCGGGTAGAACTCGCATAGCCAACTCGAGGAGGGCGCCGACATAAGCGTGTGGAGGAATTGCAAATGACGTCGACATCACCAGCGCACACCGCCGAAGACGACGCTGACGCCGAGGGCAAACTCAAACGGAAGATCACCGGACCACTTCTGTACATGTTCATCCTCGGTGACGTGCTTGGAGCGGGCATCTACGCGTTGATGGGTGTGTTGGCCGAGGATGTCGGTGGAATGCTGTGGGCGCCGCTGCTGGCCGCCCTGCTACTTGCGCTCCTCACGGCGGGCTCATATGCCGAGCTCGTCACCAAGTACCCCAAGGCTGGTGGTGCCGCGGTCTTTGCCGAGCGGGCGTACCGACAGCCCGTGGTGTCGTTTCTGGTCGGGTTCTGCATGCTCGCCGCCGGGGTGACGAGTGCCGCCGGGCTCGCACTGGCATTCGCCGGGGACTACCTCGCCACGTTCGTGGATATTCCGACGATCCCGGCTGCGATCGGGTTCCTGGCGCTCGTCGCCTGCCTCAACGCGCGAGGAATCAGCGAATCGGTCAAGAGCAACGTTGTCATGACGGTCGTTGAGCTGACGGGCTTGCTCATCGTCGTCGTCGCGGTGTCGATCATGGTTGGCGGCGGTCGCGGCGATACCGGCCGCGCTCTACAGCTCCCTGACGGCGCGACGCCCGCGCTCGCTATCCTTGCCGGCGCGATTGTCGCGTACTACTCGTTCGTCGGCTTCGAGACATCGGCCAACGTCGCCGAAGAGATTCGCAACCCGAGCAAGGTCTATCCCGCAGCGCTTTTCGGCGCGCTCATAACCGCGGGGGTTCTCTACGCACTGGTCGGAGTCGCCAGCGCAACAGCTCTGCCGTCGAGCGAGCTGTCACAGTCGTCGGGACCCTTGCTGGCTGTCGTCTCGGCGTCCGGCATCGGCGTCCCGAACTGGTTGTTCAGCGCCATTGCGCTCGTCGCCGTCGCCAACGGCGCGCTGCTGACCATGATCATGTCGAGTCGGCTTGCCTATGGCATGGCCGAGCATGGCCTGCTTCCGGGCGTGCTGAGTCGAGTGCTGGCGCGTCGGAGAACGCCGTGGGTGGCGATCGTGGCGACAACGGTGGTGGCGATGCTCCTCACCCTGGTTTCAGACCTGTCGACCCTCGCGGAGACCGTTGTTCTGCTGTTGCTGATCGTCTTCATCTCGACAAATATCGCTGTGCTGGTGCTGCGCCGCGACACCGTCGATCATCAACACTTCCGGGTGTGGACCGCGGTGCCGGTGCTCGGCGTAGCGTCCTGCGTCCTGCTGCTCACCCAACAGGCCGCCCAAGTGTGGCTTTTCGCGGCCATCTTGTTGGCCGTGGGTGTGGTGCTCTACTTTTCGGCGCGCGCGGCAACGCGGCGCGCACGTGAGGTCTAACGCTGAATCTCGTGATTCTCGGAGACGCGCTCATGCACTGTCAGAATGAGGTGATCGAATTCGGTACGAAGCGCGGCCGTTACCGATCCGAGGGTGTCGAGTTCGGTGACCAGTTGGGTGGCCAGAGCCCGCAGTTTGGTGTTGGTCTCCTGCGATCGCCACTGAAGGAGCTGGAAGGCTTGCTCGTCGGTCATTCCATAGACGAGCCTCAGCGCTCCCTTGGCCTGCTCGATCACCGCACGCGCTTCAACGACCTTCGGTAGGGCCTCATCGAGGGTGTCTCGACTGTTCTCTTCCATGGCCTCGGTTACGTCGATGTAGTACCCGCTGGTGCCCACAATCGCGTTGGAACCATCGAGCAGCCGGTCGGCGACCACAATCACGCTGTGCTCATGACCGGCAGTGTCGTAAAAACGATGCCGACTGGAAAACGACCCGCCCGAATACCTGGCCCCGTCAAGAAGATCCTGCACGTCATCTAGATCGTCGGGATGCTTGTGCGACAACACGAGTTCGGTTGTCGGCACTACCGAACCTGGCTCATAACCGTGCATTCGATACAGATCGTCAGACCATTCCCAGCGTTGATCGTCAAACCAGAATTTGAAGCTTCCAACCCGCGAAAAAGTGCCGGTGGCGTAGACCGGGTCGTTGGTGGGGGTCCTAGGTGCGCCGAGTTCGGGGGACGTCTGCGGGACGCCAGCCACGCAGACCGGATCGTGATCGCGTCGGTGAAAGCGTGTGGGCATGACGTCCCTGCCGTCCCGTAGATCCTCCACGAGGTGAACCCCATATCTATGGCAACAACAATAGATTTTGTATAGCACTGACACTGGACTAATGCAACGTCGTAAGCATATATTGCTTGGTAGTAGACACAAATTTCCCACCAGCACCATTGAAGGCGCTCTGCACCTATGACCGACGGAACAGACGACGGGGTCGACAAGCCCGGGCCGCCCGCGACTGATCGAGGGGTTTACGGCATCTCCGTGGCTGCCGAGCTATCCGGCATCAGCAAGCAGTCGCTGCGTCTGTACGAAAGCCATGGACTTGTGACGCCTGCCCGCAGCCCGGGGGGCACACGCCGCTACAGCGCCGATGACCTGGTACGACTGCGGCGTGTCAGCGAACTTGTCGCCGCGGGTGTCAACCTCGCCGGCATAGTTCGTATTCTTTCGCTGGAAGACCAGAACAGCGTCCTCAACGACGTCAACGTAACGCTAGAAGGTGACATCGACGCCCTGCGCGCCGAGAACAAGCGGCGGCGAACGCCGAGCCGTCGATAGGCGTCGCGAGATCGGGACCGCTAACACGCGATGTCACCCGCCAAATAGCGGACAGCCGCTAGTGTCCGACGCTATGACCGGTGACGCCGATGTCCCACATATCGACGACTGGAACCGGCTGCTCGACGGACGAGTCGTCGTGGTCACCGGCGGTGGCGATGGCATCGGTGCCGGCATCGCCCGCCTGTTCGCCGAGCACGGGGCCATCGTCGAGGTCGCCGAGGTCGATCGGGAACGCGCCGAACGCATCCACGACGAAGTGACCAGCGCCGGCGGAGCGATCCGTTGCCATGTCGTCGACGTCACGGCCGACGACGATGTCGCCCGACTGGCCGATGCCGTAATTGCCGAACATGGGCGGACCGATGTGCTGGTCAACAACGTCGGCGACTATCGGCCCCTGGTGCCATTTCACGAATCGACGCCCGAGTCGTGGCAACAGCAGTACGACATCAACCTGCGCCACGTCTTCGCTGTCACAAGGGCTTTCGTCCCTTCGATGATCGACGCCCACCGCGGCAGCATCGTCACCGTGCACTCGGTGGAGGGCATGCGCGGCTACCCCAAGGACCCGGTGTACGGGGCGATGAAGGCCGCGGCCGCGCACTTCACCACCTGCCTGGCCGTGGATCTCGGTCGCCACGGCATCCGCGTCAACGGCATCGGTACCGATCTGGCGCAGACACCGCAGGTCGACTACCTGACCGGCTACGAGGACGTCGATGATCTATGGGCGTCGTGGGCGCCCGTCGGCCGGGTCGGATGGCCGGAGGACCAGGCCCGCGTCGCGCTGTTTCTGGCATCGGATCAGTCGGCGTTCGTCACCGGCCACAACATTCCCGTCGACGGCGGCACCAAAGCCGGTGGCGGATGGCTCTTGTCACCGCGAGAGGGCCGCTTCGTCAACAGATCGAGGAACCTGTGATCCGTGATTCCGATGCCGATGAAACCGTCGATGTCCTGGTGGTCGGCAGCGCCGGCGCCCTCGCGGGCGCGTATACCGCGGCGCGGGAAGGCCTTTCGGTGGCGATCGTCGAGGCGACCGACCAGTTCGGCGGCACGTTCGCGTACTCCGGTGGCGGCGGCATGTGGTACCCGTGCAACCCCGTCCTGGTTCGCGCGGGCAGCGACGACACCATCGACGAGGCGCTGAGCTACTACCGCACCGTCGTGGGCGACCGCACGTCGGCCGAACTCCAGGAGACGTACGTGCGCGGGGGCGCGAAGCTGGTCGAATACCTCGAGCAGGACGACCATTTCGCGTTCAAGGTCCTGCCGTGGCCCGATTACTACAGCTCGGTCCCCGGTGCGCGCAACGACGGTATGCGCCACACGGTCTGCAAGGGCGTACCCGGCGAGCGGCTGGGACGGTTCCAGGGGCAGGTCCGTGGACCGCTGGACCACGAACGCCTCGGTGAGCCGCAACCCGACTTCCTCACCGGAGGGCGGGCAGTCGTCGGTCGCTTCCTGTGGGCGATGGCCGACAATCCCGCGGTCGCCGCATATCTGAACACCAGCCTCGTCGAGTTGGTCGTCGAGGATGGTTGTGTCACCGGCGGGGTTGTCGAGTGCGACGGGAAGCGACGGACAATCAGGGCGCGTCGAGGAGTCCTGCTGGCCGCCGGCGGATTCGAGCAGAACGCCGAAATGCGAGCCGAATTCGGTGTTCCGGGAACGGCATCGGGAACCATGGGTGCGCCCGGCAATACCGGTCTGGCACACAAGGCGGCGATCGCAATCGGCGCCAGCACCGACCTGATGGACCAGGCGTGGTGGTCTCCCGGGCTGATTCATCCCGATGGTCGCGCGGCGTTCGCGCTGTGCTTCACCGGCGGCATCTTCGTCGACAAGGCGGGGCGCCGGTTCGTCAACGAATCGGCCGCGTACGACCGGCTGGGCCGTGAGATCTTGAGCGCGATGCGCGACGGTACTGTCGGCACGCCGTACTGGATGGTCTATGACAGTCGAGCCGGTGAACAACCGCCGGTGATGGCGACCAACGTCTCCTTCTCGCCGACGAACGAGTACGAGTCGGCCGGGCTGTGGGTGCAGGCCGACACCCTGGAGGAGCTCGCCGCCAAGATCGGTGTGCCAGAGGCAAACCTCGTCGAAACCGTCCGCCGTTTCAACGTTCTCGCGGAGCGCGGTGAGGACGAGGATTTCGGCCGCGGCCGGGAATCGTTCGACCGAGCGTTCACCGGCGGAGCCTCGCCGCTGGTGCCTATCGACACCCCGCCGTTCCGGGCGGCGGCCTTCGGGACCTCAGACCTCGGCACCAAGGGCGGACTGCGCACCGACGTCGATGCGCGCGTGCTGGACGCCGACGACCGCGCAATCCCCGGCCTCTATGCGGCGGGGAACACGATGGCCGCGGTGTCCGGTGAGACTTACCCTGGCGGTGGCAATCCGATCGGGGCGTCGCTGTTGTTCAGCCACCGCGCGGCGCTGCACATGGCGGGGTCACGATGACCGGCGCACTGGACGGCAAGGTCGCTGTGGTCACGGGAACCAGTCGCGGCGTTGGCGTCGGCATCGCGCACGAACTGCTGCGCGCCGGGGCCACTGTCGTCGGATGCTCACGGTCTGCACTGGATGCGTTGCCGGGTACCTCAGACGATGCGGACTGGGCGTCTCGTTCATCTCAATTGGTCTGCGATCAAGGCGATCTCCACTCGATCGATGCCTTCATCACTGACGTCGTCGACACCCATGGCCGCCTGGACATCCTGGTCAACAACGCAGGCGGAACAGTCCCTGCTCCGCACGTCGAGGACATCCCCGAACTCGTCTCCCGAATCCAGGGCGCGCCGCGCAGCGACGACGACTACGAACGCACGGCGTTGTTCCACCAGTTCGCCATCCAGATGAACCTGATCAGCCCGATGTGGTTCGCGATCCGCGCCAGCCGCCAGATGCTCACCCAGGACGGCACCGGCTGCATCATCAACATCTCCAGCGGTGCGGGCCATCCCGCAGGGTCACCGACGCTGGTCTCCTACGGTGCGGCCAAGAGCGGCCTGAATCACCTCACCCGGTCGCTCGCGCAGGAGTGGGGCCCGAAAATCCGGGTGAACTGTATTGCGTTGGGACCCACGATCACCGAGAACTTCCGGTCGTTCGTCTTGCCGAAAGATGATCCGACGGGCAGCAAGTACTTCGCCGCGGTGCCCATGCGCAGGGGAGGGGAACCGGACGAGGTCGGACGCGTGTGCGTGTTCCTGGCCTCGGGGGCGGCGGATTTCGTCAACGGCACGACCATCGAAGCCGACGGAGGGATGCTGCCAGGAGTCTTGTACGACGCCGGCCTGAAGACGATCACCGATCTCTTGTAGCGACGGATAGGCTCTTACACACTGATGTGTAAAAGACCAATGACGGCCCGCACGCATGGTGATGCAATCGGCTTCTACGACGACGAAGCGGTACGCACCGCCGACGGTTGGCGCATCAGCAGGCGGAAGTTCACCTCCGTACGGCTCGTTATGGTAGGAGCTTGATATGAGCGACTTCGCCGACAAGTACGGCCCCTGGGCGATCGTCATCGGTGCGTCCGACGGGTGTGGCGCACTGTTCGCCGAGCGGCTGGCGCGCGAGGGCTTGGATGTGGTCCTGGTCGCACGTCGCGAACACGTGCTGCAAGAGGTGGCCGCCGGTATCGCCGAACGCACCGGAGCGGCGACCACAACGCTCGCCGTCGACCTGACCGACCCCGACGCCGCACGGACGATCATCGAGGCCACCGCCGATATCGAGATCGGCATGCTGGTGTATTGCGCAGGCGCAGACCCGAATTACCAACCCTTTCTTGCCAACCCGGTCTCCGCAGCGGAGGCGCTACTGCAGCGCAACTGTTTGGTTCCGATGCGGCTGTGTCATCACTACGCAGGCATGATGGTCGAACGCGGCCGTGGCGGCATCGTCAACTTCAGCTCCGGCGCAGCGCTGGCCGGCGGGCCGAACATGGTTGCCTACGCCGGCACCAAGGCCTTCGACATGGTCTTCACCGAAGGGCTGTGGGCCGAACTCCACGACAAGGGTGTCGACGTGCTGTGCCTGTTGCTGGGCAAGACTGACACCCCGGCGTTGCGGCAGCTTGAATACAGCCGAGGACAGATCGCCTCGCTCGACGACATTCCGCCCGGCGCCATTCCGGCTGAAGACGTCATCGACGAAGCATTCGACAATCTCACCAACGGTCCTACGCTCATGGTGGGGGACATGATGCGGATGGCCGAAGAGGTGTTCAAGACGCTCAGTCGCAATGATGCAGTCAAGATGGTCAGTCAGGCAGGCGCGCAAGCCATGGGATCGGATGGAGAGCACTAGTGCCGATGTTCACGCTCCGGTTCGACATGAGAGCACCGTCGATCGGAGCGTCTCCGACCGAACTCTATGCTGCGGCCAGCGACATGGCGGCGTGGGCGGAGACGCAGGGGTGTGTCGCAGCCGTGCTGTGCGAACACCATTGCGCCGATGACGGTTATCTGCCGTCGCCGCTGCTGCTCGGATCGGCGATCGCCGCCCGCACTGAACAGCTGATGCTGAACCTCGTGATCATCCTGCCGTTCTACGACGTCGCCCGGCTGGCCGAGGACATGTCGGTGCTGGACCACATCAGCGCGGGTCGCGCGAGCTACGTGTTCGGGATCGGTTACCGCCAAGAGGAATTCGACCACTTCGGGCTCTCCTTGTCGGACCGCGGTCGGCTCGCCGATGAGAAGCTCGGCCAACTGCGCCGCCTGCTCTCCGGCGAGGAAGTCATCCACGAAGGCCGGCGGATGAGGGTGACACCCCAGCCGCGCAATCCCGGCGGCCCCATGATGATGTGGGGCGGTGCGAGCCTGGCGGCGGCACGCCGTGCGGGCCGAAACGGTCTGGGCCTGTTGGCCAACGGCGCCGTGCCGGGCTTGCGAGACGCCTACGAAGAAGCGTGCCGCCAGAACGGCTACGAGCCGGGCTTCGTTCTGATACCCGAACGTGAAACTGCCACGAATTGCTTTGTGGCAGAGGATGTCGATGCGGCATGGGACGAGATCGGCAAGTATCTGCTTCACGACGCCTTGGCCTACTCGGAGTGGAATCCCGACAACACCGTGTCCGCCAACATCACCACCGCCAAGACAGTCGACGAATTACGAGCTTCGTCGCGGACACATGTGATTCTGTCGATGGACGAGGCCGCCAAACGTGTCGCCGACGGCGAAGTCATGAATCTCTCCCCGCTGTGTGGCGGGATGCCCCCTGAGCTCGCGTGGCGCTACCTGAAGCGCTTCGCCGAACTTCCCTAGAGATCAGTGCCGGGAGCCATTGACAGAGATGGCAATGTTGGACCGTCGAATCCGACCGGGCGAGCGGAGCGACGGGGAAGAAAGCAGGAGAGACGATGACGACGCGCAAGCCCCAACTCTCGCTGTACTTGGCGACATTCAGCGACGCTCCACACCATGACTGGCGTGCGACGTTGGACTTGGCACGCTCGATGGACGCGGCAGGCGTGGATCGGCTCGTGGTGTCCGATCACCTCGTGTTCGGCGAGAACCTCGACGCGTATGCCGATCCGTCGATCGGTGGCCAGGCAGGTGGTCGGCAGCCCACGGGACCCGATGGCGCCTGGCTCGAACCGCTGACCGTCCTGACCGCTATCGCGGCGACGACCACGCGCATCAGGCTGGGCACCGCGATACTGCTGGCCGCGTTGCGACGCCCCGCGGTCCTGGCCAAGCAGCTCGCGACGCTGGATGTGTTGTCGGAGGGCCGAGTGGATCTGGGGGTGGGAGTCGGTTGGCAGCGTGAGGAGTACGAGGCCGTCGGGCTGTCCTTCGAGGACCGCGGGCGACTGCTCAATCACACGCTCGAGGTCTGTCAGGCGCTATGGACACAGCAGCGGGTGTCCTATCAATCCGCCGAGCTGACGTTCGACGGCATCCACCAGATGCCCAAGCCGGTGCAGCCAGGCGGTGTTCCGGTGTGGATCAGTGGCACCGTCAACAACGCGGTGGCCCGCAGGATCGCCCACTTCGGAAGCGGCTGGATCCCTTGGGGTGCGGCCTATGAGGACCTGCCCGGCGCGATCACGGCGATGAAGGACAAGGTGCGCGAATTCGGCGGCGACCCCACAGATCTGCAGGTGCAGGGCGTCACACGCATCGCGAAGGCCGACGACGGCTCCATCGACTATGCGGCGTCGGTGGCCGGGGTTCCCGCACTCGTCGCAGCCGGTGTCACCGATGTCCGGTTCCCGGCATCGCTGACCGCCGACCGTGATCGGGCCCTCGAGATCTTGTCGCCACTCGTCGAGGCGTTCCGCGGCGTGACCCGGTAGCGATTTGTGTGCGTTCGCGGGCGCTCACCGCACGGAAACGCACACAAATCCCTCAGAGGATGTCGTTGATGTCGTTCTTCAGCGCCTCGGCGTCGGTGCCGAACACCGCCTGAACACTGTTGCCGACCTCGATGACACCTGCGGCCCCAAGGCTCTTCAGCCGGGCCTGATCCACCTTGTCCTTATCGGACACCTCCACCCGCAGACGGGTGATGCAGGCGTCGACGTTGACAAGATTCTCCCGTCCACCGAACGCGGCGATGACCTGCTCGGCCTTGCTGTCCGCGCGGGCAGGTGCGGTGAGCGTCGTCGTCGCACCGCTGGCCGACACGGCGGTCGCCGAATCGGCACCCTCGCCGAGGTTGGCCTGCTCCTCGGCCTCGAATTCGCTCTCGGGTTCGCGTCCTGGCGTCCGCAGGTTCCACTTCGTGATCGCGAACCGGAACAACACGTAATAGACGACGAAGAAGACCACGCCCATGCCGACCAGCAGCGGAATGTTCTTCGCCGCGGGCGCGGTGCCGTAGAGCAGCAGATCGATGAGCCCGGCCGAGAACGAGAAGCCCAGGTGAATGTCGAGCAGGTAGGCGATCGCCAGCGACAGCCCGGTCAGCACCGCGTGAATGATGTAGAGCGGGAACGCGACGAACATGAACGCGAACTCGAGCGGCTCGGTCACCCCGGTCAGAAACGCGGTCAGCGCCGCGGCGGCCAGAATGCCGACCGCGAGCTTGCGCTGCTTCTTGTTCGCCACGTGGATCATCGCCAGCGCCGCGGCGGGCAGCCCGAACATCAGGATGGGGTAGAAACCCGAGGTGAGGATGCCCGCGGTCGGATCACCCGCGGCGAATCGGGTCAGTTCGCCGGTGACGGCTTCACCGCCGGGCGGCTGATAGTCGCCGTAGAGGAACCAGATGTAGGAGTTCGGGATGTGGTGCAAGCCGAACGGGATCAGCATGCGGTTGGCGACCCCGTAAACAAAAGCGCCGAACGCTCCGCTTGCGCCGATGAACTCGCCGAGGCTGGTCAGGCCTGCGTCGAAGATGGGATAGAAGTAGCTCATCGCGAAGGCGATGAACAAGCTCGCCAGCGAAACCACGATCGGGACAAACCGCCTGCCTCCGAAGAAGCCGAGGTACGACGGCAGCGCGATGGTGTGATAACGGTCGAACAGCCACGCCGTCACCAGACCGATCACGATGCCCGCGAACACGCTGTAGTTGATCTGGGCCTGCTCGCCCGCCTTGTCCAGCTCGCCGGCAAGGACGATCGGCGACATGGTCTTGAAGACCGCCTCCATCACCAGGTAGCCGACGACGGCCGACAGTGCGGTGGATCCGTCGGCTTTCTTGGCGAAACCGATCGCCACACCCACGGCGAACAACAGCGGCAGGTTGCTGAACAGCGCATCGCCCGCCGCGCTCATCGCCTTGAAGAAATCGCCGATGACGGGGGTCGCGATTCTGCCCAGCAGGTCGGGCTGGCCGAGCCGCAACAGGATGCCGGCTGCGGGCAGTACCGCGATCGGCAACATCAGGCTCTTGCCCAGCCGCTGCAGCTGCGCGAATCCAGGGAAGCGCAGTCCTGACTTCTTCTGTGTACCTGAAGGTTTCGCTGCGTCACTCATATGCGGTGACCTCCTCGCCATAGCCGACTGAGCCGTCAAAGCTCAGCGGAAGCTTAGAGGAAACGCCGAAGTCCAGGCCCTCTTTCCGGCACGCTCGTATTGTTGGTGCGCACGAGTAGAAGGAGTCTCGACGTGAGTACGACTCAGGTTGTCGCGCCGGTCGGCGGTCGTGCGGTTCCGCTGGCAGACGTCCCCGATCCGGTGTTCTCGGCGGGGATGGTGGGCCACGGCGCCGCTGTCGACCCTCCGCACGAGGTGATCGAGGCGGTCGCCCCGGTCAGCGGGAAACTGCTGAAGCTGATGCCGCACGCCTACATCGTCATGACGTCGGAGAACGTCGGCGTGCTGGTCCACCTCGGCCTGGACACCGTCCAGTTGAAAGGCGACGGGTTCACGGCCCATCTGAGTCAGGGCGATGACGTCACCGCCGGCCAGGTGGTCATCACCTACGACGTCGCGTCGGTCGTCGCCAAGGACCTCAACCCCATCGTTGTAGTCGTCGTGATGGACGAACGCGAAGTGGCAAACATCGTCCCGTCCGAGGCGGTCCTGGAGGGTGCGCAGATTCTCTCCGGGACAGACCTTTTCATTGCGAACAAATAGATGGAAGTCATCATCCTGCCGGATGCCAACGAGATTGGCATCGTCGGCGCCGACGCGGTAGCCGCCCTGCTTGTCCGCAAACCAACCGCGGTGCTGGGACTGGCCACCGGATCGTCGCCGCTGGCGATCTACGACGAACTGGCGCACCGCTCCGAGCGTGGCCAGGTGTCATTCCGTCAGGCACGCGGTTTCACGCTCGACGAGTACGTCGGCCTGCCCGCCGACCATCCGCAGCGGTACCGCAACGTCATCGACAAGGTGTTTGTCGCCAGGGTCGACTTCGCACCCGGGGCCGTTCAGGGGCCCGACGGGCTCGCCGTCGACATCCCGGCCGCGTGCGCAGAGTACGAGGCCGCGATCCGTGACGCAGGCGGTGTCGATCTGCAGATTCTCGGTATCGGCACCGACGGGCACATCGCGTTCAACGAACCCGGTTCCTCGTTGGGCTCACGAACCAGGATCAAGACGCTGACCTCCCAGACCCGGATGGACAATGCCCGCTTCTTCGGCGGTGATGTCGACGCGGTGCCGACGCACTGCGTGACGCAGGGGCTGGCGACCATATTGGAGGCTCGGCACCTGATCCTGGTGGCGACCGGGCGGCAGAAGGCCGAAGCCGTGCACCAACTGGTCGAGGGCCCGGTCAGCGCGCTGTGGCCCGCGACGATTCTGCAGCTTCATCCGCACGTCACGGTGCTGCTCGACGAGGCGGCGTCGCGACGCCTTCAACTCGTGGACTACTACCGCGAGACCTACCGCTCGAAGCCGCAATGGCAGGGCATCTAGGTGCTGCTCACCGCCGAGACTCTGCTGACCGGCCGAGAGCTGTTGCGGCCCGGATGGATTGAGGTAGCGAACGACCTCGTCGTTGCGGTCGGTGCCGGCCCACCGCCTCGACCGGCTGACCAAGACCTCGGTGCGGTGACGGTGGTGCCGGGCTTCGTCGACACTCACGTCCATGGCGGGGGAGGGACGAACTTCTCCGCCGCCGTGCGCGCCGATACGGTCACGGCCGTCGACTTTCATCGCAGGCACGGCACCACCACGCTGGTCGCGTCGCTGGTCACCGCGGCACCTGACGAATTGTTCTATCAGATAACCGGATTGGCCGGTGATGTCCGTGCGGGCCTGATCGAGGGGATTCACCTTGAAGGTCCGTGGCTGTCCACGGTGCGGTGTGGCGCGCATCAGCCCGCCCTGATGCGGGACCCCGACGCCGCCGAGATCGACCGGGTGCTGGAGGCCGGTGCGGGGACCGTGCGGATGATCACCATCGCGCCGGAACGCCAAGGCGCAATTGCGGCGATCAAGCGGATCGTCGACGCGGATGTGGTGGCTGCTGTGGGGCATACCGAAGCGTCCTACGAGCAGACGCGTGCCGCGATCGCGGCGGGCGCGACGGTCGGTACGCACCTGTTCAATGCGATGCGCCCGATCGGCACCCGCGAGCCCGGCCCGGTGATCGCGCTTCTGGAAGATCCCCGCGTCACGGTCGAACTGATCACCGACGGCGTACATGTCGATCCGGCGCTCTACCGCCATGTTTCGCGCAGCGCGGGACCGGACCGGGTGTCCTTGATCACCGATGCGATTTCCGCAGCCGGAATGAGTGACGGCACATATCAGCTCGGCCCGCTGGCGGTGGACGTCGTGGACCGGGTGGCGCGCGTGGCCGGAACGCAGACCATCGCGGGCAGCACCGCGACCATGGACCACCAGTTCAGATTCGCCGTGACGCACAGTGGGCTCGGTCGCGACGAGGCGCTGGTCGCCGCGGTGCGGCAGGCATCGATCAACCCGGCCCGGGCGCTTGGTCTTCCTGCCACGGGGCTGGATGCAGGGGGCCCCGCCGATTTGGTGGTCCTCGACCCCGGCCTCGCCGTCACCGGCGTATTGCGCCAGGGGTCCTGGGTGGTCGCCCCTTAACTGGCATCCTGGCGGTGTGGGGTTATTCATCCGCCTGTTCGAGCTGCTGATCGTGATAGTGCCGGTCGCAGGCGCGATCTTTGCCGCGATCAAGGCGTTCTCATCTGCCAAGAGGCGAGGCGTCGAGCAGGCAGATCCCGGCGGGCGTGCCGATACCGACTCCGGGTCGATGCGGCCCACCGGCAATCCTGCCGCTTTGTGGCGCACCATGACGCGCGCGATCGAGGAGCATTCACGAACGGATTCGCGGTGGCTGGACTACGAGCTCGATCCGGCGAAACTGCTGGAATTCCCCCTCATGACAGACCTACGCGAGCCCCTCACGGAACGCTTCCACAAGGCGAAGATCCGCGCGGACCTGCTGCGGCCCGTACGAGCTGAGGATCTGCTGGACGATCGCGAATCAGCCGGCGACTATCTGGCAGCGGTCGAGGATTACATCGCCGCGTTCAACGCAGCCGAGACCGATGCAATACGCAGGCGTCGCGACGAATACTCCGAATCCGACAAACAGCGAATCGTCCGTGCGCAGCGGCTGCTGCGCGTCGCGTCGAATGACGCTGCGACACCGAACGAACGTGAACGCGCCTACGAGCTGGCCCGCCAGGAACTCGAGGGCCTGATCGTCCTACCCTCGGCGACGCGAGCGGCCATCGAGCGCGGCATAGCGGGCGAAATCGACCCGTGAGCGGCGCCGAATTCGCGCTACTTGGTCCGACCGGGGCGGTCGCCGGTGAATCCCCGGACAGCGTGTGAACTCACGAACGTGGCGACGACGTCGTCGTCGTCCATGTTCAGCATTGACGACGGTGTGCTGAACAGCGAGAAGAGCATCCGTGCGTACCACTCGCCTGCGGCCGCAACGTCCAAGTCCTTGCGCACCTCACCGGTGAGCTTCGCGGCGGCGAGATACGGCGCAAGGAATTCCGTGCACTCGCGCAGGAGGACGGCCGCGTTCTTGGTAAGCAGCAGGCTCACCTCGTCGGCATCGAAGTAGACCTCGGGTTCGATGAACCGTCGTGCGCTCGTCACGAAAACTCCTGCAAGAGTCAGCTGGTCCTCCAGCGTCTCGCCCTTGCGCATCGCCTTGGCCATTTCGCGGTAGAACTTCTGCGAAGCACCCTCAGCGCATGCCTCGACGATCGCGGCCTTGTCACGGAAGTACTCGTACACCGTGCTTCGCGAAACGTCGGCCGCGCGTGCAATGTCGACAACGGTCGTCTTGTCCAGACCGTGCCGACGGAAGCAGTCGAAGGCAGACTCGATGATGAGCTCGCGCGTGTCTGTCGCTGTCGTCTCGGTGCTCAAGGCAATCACATCAATCGGCCGGCGAAAGGATCAGCGCACTCGTGGGCACGCCCGTTCCCGAAGTAACCAACACGTTCTGAACGTCTTCGACTTGGTTGTAGGAGGTCCCGCGCACCTGCCGGACGCCCTCGGTGATTCCGTTCATTCCGTGGATGTATGCCTCACCGAGCAGCCCGCCGTTGGTGTTGATCGGCAACTCACCGCCGAGCGAGAGCCGCTCGACCGTTGCGAAGTCTTTCGCCTCGCCGCGGCCGCAAAAACCCAGCTCCTCGAGTTGAGCAAACACGAACGGCGTGAAGTGGTCGTAGAGGAACGCCGTCTGAATGTCAGTGGGTTTGAGACCCGAGTCGCGCCAGAGCTTTTGGGCGACCACGCCCATCTCGGGAAGGCCGGTGATGTCATCGCGGTAGTAGCTCGTCATCATCTCGCCGTCGGCGGCAGCACCCTGGACCGCGGCGGTGATCACCGCGGGCGTGCTGGCGAGGTCGCGGGCGCGCTCGACGGTGGTGACGACCAACGCGACGCCGCCGTCGCTCTCCTGGCAGCAATCGAGAAGCCGAAGAACGGGTTCGATGACCCACCGCGAGTTCTGATGGTCCTCCAACGTGATCGGTCGCTCGTAGAACCACGCGTCCGGGTTGCGTGCCGCGTTGGCGCGGTCGACGACCGAGATGCGGCCGAAGTCGGCGTTGGTGACCCCGTAGGTGGACATGTAGCGCTGGGCGTGCAGGGCCACCCACGCGGCGGGTGTCAACAGACCGAAGGGCGCGTAATTGGCCAAGAACAGCGGTGTCTCACCCGTCGGCCGTGCCCCCGAGCCGCCGAACCGGAACCCGGACCGTTCGTTGAATGCGCGGTAACACACCACGGCGTTCGCCGTGCCCGTCGCCACCGCCATCGCGGCCTGCACGACGGTGCCCGCCGCAGCACCGCCGCCGTGGTGAACGCGGCTGAAGAACGTCAGGTCACCGATACCAACGTTTCGCGCGATGTCGATTTCGTCGCTCGAGTCCATCGTGAAGGTGACCATGCCGTCGACATCACTGGGTTGCAGGCTGGCATCAGCGATCGCGGCTTTGACTGCTTCACAGGCGAGTTGGAGTTCGCTGCGACCGGATTCCTTCGAGAACTCCGTCTGGCCGATGCCCGCGATGGCGGTCTGTCTGCTGAGCGAATTCATGCGCCGACTCGGTCGTCCAGCAGGCTGACGATCGCGGACCCCGTCACGTGGTCCCCGAGGCTGTTGCTTCCTTTGAAAGTGACTTCCAGCAGGCCTTCGCCATCGGATCCCTCGGACTTGCCGGTGACGCTGCCCGTGAAGCGCAATGGGTCGTTGGGAAAGGACGGCACCCCGAGCCGGATGGCCAGCTTCTTCACCATCGCTTCGGGACCGGCCCAGTCGGTCAGGAATCGCACGCACAGCCCGTTGGAGGTCAGGATGTTCATGAACATGTTCGGCGACCCCTGCTTCTTGGCGAACTCGGGATCGTGATGCACGGGCATGAAGTCGCGCGAGGCGATCGCGCCCGCGACGATAACGGTCGCGGTGACCGGGACCTCCATCGGCGTGACCTCGTCGCCGACGTTGATTTTGCGCCAGTCCAATGTCGTGGTGCGAGAAGTATTCACGGGCATAGTGGTCATTTCCTTTCACTCACGTAGGCCGCGCCGAGTCGCGCCAGCTGCGCCGAGGCCGAACCCAGGGTCAACTCGTTGTGCTTGGCCCACAGGAAGTATCGGAACAGGGGATAGGTGATGTCGATGCCGATGCCGCCGTGCACCTGTTGCGCGGTGGCCGCAACGCGGGCGCCAGCTTCGGCCGCCCAGAACTTTGCGATCGCGGCCGCGCGGTGGGCCGGCTGCCCGTCGGCCAGCAGCCAGGCTGCCTGCCATGTCGTCCAACGGATCGCTTCGACGTCGATGAACGCATCGGCCATCCGCTGCTGGACGGCCTGGAAGCTGCCGATCGGCCTGCCGAACTGCTCGCGTTCTGTGGTGTACGACGCGGCGATGCGCAGCGCGCGCTCCGTCACGCCGAGCTGGATCGCGCACAGCCCGACAATGGCGCGGGTATGCAGCGATTCGATCATCTCGGCGCCGTCTCCTGGCAAACGGTCTTCGCCGGAAACGACTGCACCGTCGAGCATCACGTCGGCATGTGGCTCGCTGTTCGTCGTTGCCGCGGGTTGGATCTCGACACCGTCGGCTCCCGCGTCGAGCAGGAAGAGGCCGACGTCACCATCGGCAGTCTCGGCAGGAATGACGATGGTCTGTGCGATCTGCGCGGCCGGAACCAGCTCTTTGCTTCCATCGAGGCGCCACCGCTGGCCGTCGCGACGCGCGGTGGTCGTCGGCGTCGTCGGATCGGAGCGGCCCGGCTCGGCCAGAGCGGCGGTGAGCAGACGGGATCCGTCGACGACACCGGGGAGGTATCGCTGTCGCTGACCGTCGTCGCCGTGGCGGGCGATGGTGTCGGCGCCGAGCAGAAGAGTCGCGTAGACCGGGACCGGCGCGACGCCGGCGCCTACCTCCGTGAGGAGCAGGGCCAACTCGAGGAACCCGTGGCCGCTGCCACCGATGTTCTCGGGCAACGCGATTCCGAGCAGGTCGGCGGTCGCGAGCTCGTGCCAGAGCGCTTCGTCGTACCGAACGTGCCCGTTTTCGGAGCCGGCCTCCAACTCGGTCAGATGCCCGGGCGTGGCCCGATGCTCGAAGAGTTGGTGCGCGACCTTGGCGATCGTCTCTTGTTCTTCGGTGAATGTGAAATCCATGCTTGTGATGCCCTGCCTATCGAACCGGGCGGAACTGGTGCAGGACGACGTCCTTGCCGTCGAGCGTGTCGAATGTCTGATAGAAAACCTCGACCGGCATGCCGACCTCGACGTCCTCGGGAGCGATCTCGCACAGATTCGACACCAGCCGCACGCCCTCGTCGAGTTCGACCAACACGACGATGTACGGATACTCCACCAGCGGCATCGGCGGATGTTGCGGCATCACGTAGCTGTACACGGTGCCGCGGCCGGAGGATTGGACCGTGTCCCACTCCAGCGACTGGCACACGGGGCACATCGGTCGTGCGGGCTGTCGCAGCGCCTGGCAACCCGTGCAGCGCTGAATCAACAGCTTGTGGTCGCGGACCCCGTTCCAGAAGAACTCGGAGTCGGGGCTGACCGTCGGCGCCAATCGCGTGGCCATCAGACGTTGGCCTTGAACCGGAACACACGGAATCGCTGGCGGCCGAGCACTTCACCGTTCTGGTCGGTGTAGGTCGACAACCACGTGACGAAATGGCCGGTGCCAAGGGAGGTCTTCTTCTCGTCAGAGATGTCCTCGAACTCCTGCGTCACCGAGATGACGTCGTCGATGCGCGGATAGCGTTCGATCTCGAACTCCGAGTTCGTCGCGACGATGCTGGTGAATCCGGCATCTTCGATGAACGACGCCGGATTGCGCCCCATCTCCATCGGCACGCCTCCGCGCTCGGCAATGCCTTCGATCTTGGGGGCGGGCATCGTCCACGTCTGCAGCATGACCGGAGGAGAGACAATTCCGCCGAACCTGGACTTCTCGGCGAATTCTGGATCGACGTAGACGGGGTTCATATCGTCGAGCGCATAACACCAGTGTCGAATCATCGGCTGGTTCACCGGATCCGGTGCGACGGTCGGCTTGTTTGACCCGCCTGTCGGCTGTCCGATGAGCGCGTCGAGCTTCTTCCGGAACTCGCTGTCTGTCACTTCGCATCCCCATTCTGGTTGGCCCGAAGGTCACGTGGTGCACGCGGCATGAAAAGCCCCGCCATCGCGATGATGTCGCGCTGTAGCTCGTTGGCGCCCCCGCCGAAGGTGTTGATCACCGCGATCCGGTAGGCCGATTCGAGCGCGCCGCGCAACGGTGCGTCGTCGCCCTTTCGGGTGCCACCGCGGTCCATCACCTCGAGCAATTCCCTGGCCACCTGTTGGGTGAGTTCCGTGCCGAACACCTTGACCGCCGAAGCTTCACCCATGCCGAGGACGCCGATCGACATGGCCGCGTTGACGCGCAGGTTCATGATCTTGTAGGCGGCGACCTGCGCCTCAACCCGCGCGAGCGCCTGCTGAACCCACGGCTGGTCGATGACGTGTCCGCCGTCGAGTTCGGTGCTCTGCGCCCACGCCAGTGTCTTCTCGAAGAGTGGCACGAGCGCACCCATGTTGCCCAGCGCCGCGCGTTCGAAGTTCAGCTGCGTGGTGATCAACCGCCACCCTTCGTTCTCGCCCGCAACGATCGAACTCGCAGGCACTCGAACGTCGTCGTAGAAGGTGTAGAACGTCGACACGCCCGGCATGGTGTGCAGCGGCTTGTACGAGAAGCCCGGCGATGACGTCGGCACGATGAAGATGGTGATGCCCTTGTGCTTCTTGACCGTTGGATCGGTACGGGCCGCGAGCCAGATGTAGTCGGCATACGCCGCGCCGCTGGTGAACATCTTCGCGCCGTTGATGACGAAGTCAGCCCCGTCTCCTGGGCCGTCGCGCACGGCAGTGGTACGCAACGACGCCAGGTCGCTTCCGGCGGACGGTTCGGAATAGCCGATCGCGAACTCGACGGTGCCGTCGAGAATCGCAGGCAGGAACTTCTCCTTCTGCTCGTCGGATCCGGATTGGGCGAGGGTCGGTCCGACAGTGTTGAGGGTGACAAGCGGGATGGGTGCGTTGACCCGCTGGGCTTCCTCGAAGAAGATGAACTGCTCGAGCGCGGTGAAGCCACGCCCGCCATATTCTTTGGGCCACCCGACGCCGAGGAGATTGGCGGCGCCGAGTGCGCGCACGCACTCCTTGACGGCCTCTCCGCCTTCCATGCGGCCGGCGACCGCAGCGATGCGTTCCGGCGTCATCACCGTCTCCAGCGATGCCCTGATCTCGGCGCGCAGTTCTTTCTGGTCCGGCGTGAAGTCCAGATACACCGTTAACTCCCCGTTCCGAGCCGCACTGGCATGCGTTTGACGCCCGGCACCATGGTTGCCCTCATCCGGTCGACGTCGCCGACCAATTCGAGCTTCGGATATCTCCCGAGCAATACCTGGAAGAAGACAATCGCCTCGAGCCGGGCCAGCTGAGAGCCGACGCATGAGTGTTCGCCGCAGCCGAAGGCGATGTGCGGGTTGGGATGGCGCTCGATCTTGAACTCCTCGGCGTCGGGGCCGAATATCTCCTCGTCCCGGTTGGCCGAACCGTAGAGCATCACTACCGTGTCACCTTCGCGGATGTGCTGCCCACGGATTTCGACGTCGACCGTCGCTGTGCGCGCCATGTGCGTGACCGGGCTGCACCACCGCAACATCTCCTCGACCGCGGCGGGTATCAGCGCCGGATCCTGAACTAGCTTGTTGCATTCGTCGGGATGCTCGATGAGCGCCAACGTCCCGAGCGCGATCAGGTTTCTGGTCGTTTCGTTGCCCGCCACGAGCAACAGGAACGCGAAGTTGAGCAGATCCTCATCGGTCAACCTGGCGCCGTCAATCTCAGCGGTGCTCAAGACCGACAGCATGTCGTTCCGCGGTTCGGCGCGTCGTGATGCGATCAATTGCTGGAAGTATTCGAACAACTCACCGATGGCCACCATCGAATCGAGCTCAATTTCGGGGTCGG
Source organism: Mycolicibacterium tusciae JS617 (assembly GCF_000243415.2). The sequence continues at coordinate 2,200,465 of NZ_KI912270.1, read as the reverse complement.
CGTTGCCGGTACACGCGTCGGACCACCGGCGGAACCTTTCCCAATCGTCGGGTGGGGCTCCGAGCAACTCGGCGATCATCCGGGTCGGCAATGGGGCCGCGAGCGTTTCTGCGAACTCCACGGTGGAATCGGGTCGGACCTCATCGAGCACCCCGTAGACGATCTCGCGCACTTTCGGTTCGAGGACCGCAACGCCGCGGCGCGTGAAGCCGGTATTGATCAGTTTCCGGAGCTGCCTGTGCCGCGGTGGGTCGGTGAAAATGAGGTTCCCCTCCTGAACCGGGTTGGGGAACTCTGGGTCGGGGATGGTGATGCCCCCGGTCGAAGAGAACTTCTCCGGGTTCGTGGATACATACCTGATGTCCTCGTACTTCAGCAGCGCCCAGAACTTGGTGACGTCGTTCCAGCTGACCGGATCTGTTGCGCGCAGTTCTTTGTACGCCGGGTAGGGGTCGCCGATGAAGAAGTCGGGCGAGTGCAGAGGCACTTCGGTACGCAAGGCGGCCTCCCTCGGTGTATCAGACATATCAAGCTGATGTGTCCGATCCTTTATGTGTCTACCTTGACGGTGTTATCGCTGTCAATGCTGGATATCTGTTGAAATCCAACCGAGTTGGGCACTGATGATTGACGGGCGGGTCCGACAGGTGTACACCAAGTGTTGACCCATAGACCCAGTGAGGAAACGATATGGCCGACGCGCGTCCACTCCTCGATTCATATGCGCTGTACATCGACGGCCGGTGGGTCGAGGCCGAGAGTGGCCGCTACGCCGATATTTCGCCGGCGACGGAGGCGGTGATCGCCCAGGCACCGGATGCCGGCATCGCCGACGTGGACGCCGCGATCTCAGCTGCGCGACGCGCGTTTGACTCCGGGCCGTGGGGCCACGCATCGGTTGAGGAACGGGCGCAATGCCTCAATCAGTTGGGCAATGCGCTCGCCGAGCGTGCCGACGAGTTCTTCGCGCTGTCTCAGGCGGAGTGGGGCTGCACCGCCAACGAGCGCATGATCCAGATCGACGGTCCGGCCTTCATGGCGTTGAACACGGCCGAACTCGCACTGCAACTCGACGACACGCCGATCAGTCCGTTCGGGGCAGCCGGAAGGACACTGCTTCGTCACGAGCCGCAGGGTGTGGTGTCGATCCTGACACCGTGGAATTTCCCGCACAGCCTCAACGTGATGAAGCTGAGCCGAGCGTTGGCCGCAGGCAACACCATCGTGCTCAAGCCCTCACCCCTGACTCCTCTCGCCGGGCTCGCGCTCGCACGAATCATCGATGAGCACACCGATATTCCGCCCGGCGTGGTCAACGTCGTCACTCCGAGCGCGGTCGAGGCGAGCAAGCTGCTGACGACCGACCCGCGTATTGACATGGTGAGCTTCACCGGAAGTTCCGTCGTCGGCCGTGAGGTGATGGCGGCCGCCGGCGGCACCATGAAGCGAATCCTGCTCGAGTGCGGCGGAAAGTCGGCCGGCATCTTTGTCGATGATGTCGAGGTGACCGACGAACTGCTGGAGCGGTTCTTATTCGACGGCTGCTCCCTGCATGCCGGGCAGGCATGCATCCTGCAGAGTCGCCTGCTGCTGCCGGAACGACTCCACGACGGGGTCGTCGACAGGCTGGTCGAATTGACTAAAAGTGTAAAAGTCGGCGACCCAACGGATCCCGATGTACAGATGGGTCCCCTCATCAGCCGCACCCAACTGGAGCGAGTCGAAGCGCAGGTATCAGCCGCCGTCGACGGGGGCGCCACACTGGTCGCCGGCGGCCAACGTCCGTCCGGTCTGGCCAAGGGCTTCTACTACGAGCCCACGATCCTGACCGGCGTTGCCCCGGACTCGGTGATCGCACAGGAAGAGGTGTTCGGACCGGTGCTGACGGTTCTGCGCTACACCGACGACGACGATGCGGTCGCGATCGCCAACAACTCGCAGTACGGGCTCTCGGGTGCGGTGTGGGGCGGCGACCTCGACCGCGCTGTCGCAGTCGCCCGCCGCGTCCGCACGGGTCAAATCGCCGTAAACGGCTGCATCCCAGGCGATGCGCCGTTCGGCGGTTTCAAGCAGAGCGGACTCGGTCGCGAAGGTGGCGGACTACCAGGGCTGTACAGCTATATGGAACAGAAGGCTATCGGAATCCCAGCGTGATGGCGGCGCTGGAGGGACTGCGCGTCGTCGAGATCGCCGAGGATGTCGCGGGGCCGTACTGCACGAAACTGCTCGTCGATCTCGGTGCCGATGTCACGAAGATCGAGCCCCCGTCCGGAGATGCGATGCGGCGCTGGGGACCGTTCCCCGGCGGGATAGCCGACCCGAACAAGTCGGGGCTCTTCGAGTATCTGAATGCTGGAAAGCGCGGCATCACAGTTGATCTCGACGACGATGCGTCTCCGGCGGCGGAGTGGATATCGCAGGCAAACCTGCTCGTGGACGGTCTGCGGCCGGGAACGCTGGATCGGGCGGGCCTCGGGAAGGACGCGCTGGCGGCACTGCACCCCGGCCTCGTGGTTGTCCGCATCTCCGACTTCGGGCAGAACGGACCGTTGCGTGACCGCGATGCCACGCCCTTGACCGTGCAGGCGGCTTCGGGCTGGGTGAACAACAGGGATCCGGGTCGTCCGCCGGTAGGCGCCGGCGGACGGATATCCGAGTACGTCGCCGGCGGATACGGCGCCCTCGCGGCACTGACCGCATTGAGAAGTCAGCGCGCCGACACATCTGGCGTTGTCGAGGTGGACGTGTCGGTGCTCGAGTCACTGCTGTCGACACTCCCGTACCCGATGCTGCTGGCTGAAAAGATGAAGAACCTCGGAATGCCCGCCAACACACGATCGGCCCCGATGATGGGCATTGTCCGCGCCGCAGACGGTTGGCTGGGCATCAACTGCCTCACGGGGCAGCACTGGCTGGACGCATGCGCGATGCTCGGGTTACCCGAATACGGCGAGCAGCAGATCGAGATCATGCTCGGTGGACCTGAGCGTGACGAGTTTTACGAGAAGGCCCAGCCATGGCTGTCGGACCACACAGTCGACGAGATAGTCGAACTGAGCCAAGCGATGCGCATTCCCGCATCGCCAGTCAACGATGGCGCCACGGTCCTGGATTGCCCTCAATACCTCGACCGGAAATTCTTCGTCGCTGCCGGCGGTGCGGACTGGTCTTTCCGTAGGCCCGGCGCTCCGTTCCGGCTGTCGAAGTCCCCGGCGCTGCCGCCGGGCCCCGCGCCTCGTGTGGGTTCTCGATCCTGCGGCGCGCCTAGCTCATCGGTGCCCAGCGGCGCGGGGACGGATCCATCGAAGCCCTTCGCCGACATCAAAGTGCTTGATCTGACGACGTTCTGGGCGGGCGCCTACCTGACGTGCTACCTCGGCGCATTCGGAGCCGACATCGTGAAGGTGGAATCCATTCAGCGGCCCGACGGGTTCCGCTATTCCGGTGCATGGGCGCACGAGGGGGACCGTTGGTACGAGCGCGGCGGACTCTGGCAGGCCACCAATCTCAACAAGCGCGACATCACCCTCGATCTCACGTCCGAACGAGGTCGCGATCTCGTCTGCCGCCTTGTTCGGCAAGCCGACGTCGTCGTGGAGAACTTCTCGCCACGGGTGGTCGAACAGTTCGGCCTCGATTACGATTCGCTCGTCGAACTGAAGCGGGATGTAATTTTCGTGCGCATGCCCGGGTTCGGTCTGCACGGCCCGTGGCGCGAATACGTGGGATGGGCACTCAATTTCGAGCAGACATCGGGCATGGCCGCTGTCACGGGCTATGCAGACGGTCCGCCGTGCACCCTGCAGGGGCCCGCCGACCCGATTGTCGGGGTGCACGCGGGCGTCGCCCTGCTGGCCGCACTCGAGCACCGCCGCCACACCGGCGATGGCCAGCTCATCGAGATCGCACAGATCGAGGTGGCGGCGTGCCTGGCCGCCGAGCCGGTCATCGGGTATTCGATGAACGGGATTGTCCAGCCGCGCAACGGCAATCGACATCTCGGCCTCGCGCAAGGTGTCTATCCGACCGCTGTCGAAGATGTCTGGGTGGCGTTGTCGGTGCGCGATGACACCGATTGGGCGCAGTTGGTCGCGGCGATGGGTAGATCCGACCTCATCGCCGACGCTCGCTTCGCCTCGGCGGACGAGCGGGAACGCTCACACGACGACTTCGACGACGTGGTCACGGAGTGGACGCGAACTCGGACTGCGGAAGAGATCGTCGAAGATCTCAGCGCACGACATGTGCCGGCCGAGCGGGTCATGACGGCCGATCGGATGTACGAGATCGCACAACTCGACGAACGTCGATACTACGAAGAGTTCGAGCACCCGGTCACCGGTCGGCATCGCTATCCCGGCTGGCCGTTCACGATGTCGCCCGGACCGGGCCGCCACCACCGGTACACGCCGCCGACTCTCGGACAGCACAACAACGAGATACTGCGCGGACTCGGCGTGACCAACGACGAGATCGAGGACCTGCGCACCCAACGGGTGATCGGCGAGACCGCGCTCAACGCATAGCGCCTAAGGTGACTCCACCTGCAACCAGTAGCGAGATTCCCGCTCAGTCAACACGTTCGACGTGATCGCACCGAAGGCGGCGGCGTCGCGCTCGAACCGCGCCTGCGCGTCGGGCAGCGCATCGGGGCCCTCGAGTCGGAAACAACTCGGTGCGAGTGGACCGAACAAGAGCGCTCTGCGAAGGTCCGGCCAGTTTTCCAGGCACGGTTCCACTCCCGCTGCACGCGCAAAGGTCAGCGCTGCGAGATTCATCCGCGTCTTCTGCGACGATCCGCGCCGCGCGCGATAGGCGGCGATCGCATCGTGTTGTCCGGCCGCGTTCGGTGGAGGTACCGCGCCGCCCCACGTGTAGGCGATCCATCGGGCCTGAAGTTCCAGCGGCACAAAATATCCACCGGACTGATCCCACATACCGACGATCGCCAACCCCGGGAGGTCTGGATGGAACGTGTAGCGGTCGGCGTCCAGATGCACCGCGTCGAGATCGAGAGCCGCGCGGATGCCGTCGTCGAGGAACGGCAGATCCAGCGCGAACCCGGTACCGAAGAGAATTCCGTCGAACTCTTCGGCGTGCCCGTCGCCAAAGCTCACCTGCGTGCCGCTGATCGACGTCAGCCACGGCCGCACCGTGATTCGGCCTTCGGCCACCAGCGGCAGGTAGCCCTGGTTGAGGGTGACACCAGCGGTGAACAGCGAGGGGTCCGGCGCCGGGGCACCGTACTGCTGCGGAGTTCCGTTGGCCTCCACCACGATCTCCTTGAGCTGGCGATCGATCTCGGCGGGTGGGAGCGTCGCGTTCGCCAGGGCGCCGTATCGTGTGAAGATCCGATGATCGGACGGGACTCCCGCGGCGAACTTCGGAAGGACATACCGCTGCCGTCGCTGGGTCACCACCACCCGCGCCGCACCGAGTTGTGCGAGTTCCGTGGCGATGTCCAGTGCGCTGACCGCGCACCCCGCCACCAGAATGCGCTTGTCCACATAGGGTTTGGCGCCCCGGTAGTCGAACGTCGAGATGACGCCGACGGAGCCGGTGAATGTCTCGATGCCGGACACTGCCGGGATGGCGGGGGACGTGAACCTGCCGCTGGCCACCACGACCCGGTCGAAGGCCTCATCGGTCCCATCACAAGTGACGTGCCATCTGGCGCCGATGCGGCTGAGGCGGTCCACCCGTTGTCCGAAGCGGATCAGGGTTCGAAGGCCGAACATGTCGGCATACCGGTTCAGGTAGGCGAGAACGTCATGATTGGACAGGAAGGTGAGGTCGCCATCGTGGTCGAGGTCGCTGAAGGCCGTCAACACGCGACTCGTGTTGGTGTACATGGCAGGCCACACGCCGCTTCGACCCGGAAGCCGGGTCCATTGCCCGCCCAGCTCTAACTCCTGCTCAAAGATAGTCGGCTCGAACCCCTGGGAACGCAGCCATCGTGCCGTGACGAGCCCGCCCGGCCCGGCGCCGATCACCGCGACGGTTTCTGTCATCGGGCGGCGGTCCGTTTCACGTCACCCGTCGGTTTCGCCACCGCGCCAAGCGATTCGCAGGCTCCTGGATTGCCGAGGGTTTTCCATGCGTTACGACTGCGCCCAGCGCTTATCGAAGCCCGCCTTGCGCAATTCGAGCTGATCGTCACGCTCCTGTTGGGTGATGAAGGCGCCCGCCGGTAGGAAGCCCGCGAGCTCCTCATGCGTCAGCACTTGCTGATCGATGATCTGCGGCTGATTCGGTGAATCCGGATCGATATCCTGGAACCGGATGGCGAGCGTGCCTTGGCTCAGGCCGCCAGTCGAAATCCAGTTTGCTGCAAGCGGATCCGTCGGCGAGATCACCACGGTGTAGGTGCCGTCGGGATCGCCGTTCTCGTCGAGATTCTTGTAGAGCATTTGTTCGTTGTTGAGGCTCGTCGGCTGGTCCCAGTAGTTGTCGGTGATGGTCCAGACGTCGTACGTGGGAACGATGAAGTACTTGGCATCGCCAGGGGCGATGGTCAGCACGAGCGCCTCCTTGTCACCGAGCTGGAAGTGCCCGTTGCTCTGCTTCTGATTGGCCAGGAACTCCGCATTGCTGGCCGGCTGGCTGACGGTGTTGACGGGGCGCGCTTGGCCGCTCTCCGGATCGGTGGTCGCCAGCGCCATGTACTTGGCCTGTTCGTTACCCCTGACGATCAGGATGGCTGCGGTGATCACCCCGCGCAGCAGTGGCGGCTCGAACGGCAGCGGCGGAATCAGCGATACCAATGTGGTCAGCAGGGGATTGCCGGCCACGAAGTTGCCGAGGAAGGCAAACCCTCCGAGCTGGGCGAACAGGCTGTTCGGCGGCCCACCTACCCGCTCGATGGACAGGCTCATCGGCGTTTCGTCGTTCCAGTCGCCCAACGTGTCGCGTGCCGCGATGATCGTGGAGCCGTTGGTGAGCTGAAGGTGATTCGGCCCGCCGGTCGCCTTTCGGCTTACCGTGATGACGAAGCTCCCGTCGTCATTGACGACGAAGTTCTCGTCCACGGTCATTACCGTCGTCGTCGTCCCGGCCAAGCCCTCCAGCACACTGAACGTGATGTTGGCCGGGCGTGCGTTCACATCGGAGTAGTTGTGAATCTGGCCCCGGATTTCGTATTCCGACGCACCGTTGACGCCCGTGAAGCGGTAGATGGTGTCCGGGTTGTCATAGAGGATGCGTGAGCCGGGGACGTTCTGGCCGAACCAGATGTGCGGTGGGGCCACTTGGGTGACGAATTTCGGCGTCATGGAGTTGAGCAACTGCTGCTGGAACGCGGCGCCCATAGCGTACTCGTTGACTGCCTTGTCGAGGGCCGCCAGGTTCTCGGCATCGATACCGTTGGGGTAGAGACTGTTTGCCGCCGCTAGAAATTGCTGCCGCAGAACGAGTTTCATGATCGCCACCGGCAGCGAGTTCGCCGTCTGGGTGGCGATCCTCTCGGCTTTCAACTGTTCCGGCGTCGCCAGCGGACTGGCCGCCGTCGTCGAGACGTCCTCGGCCACCAAGGCCGTCGCCGGCGCACCTGCTGTCGACAGGGGCGAAACAATGTGCCCGAGCTCCCTCCGCGCCCAGCCCAGCATGGCCCACGCCATCGGAGACTGTGGCGGTGCGACCGGGCCGCTGACCGCCTGCGAGCCGAAACCCAAGGCGGACAAGACCGTACTGACCACGCCGCCGATGCCGGTGGTCACCGCAGCCGCGGGGGAGGTCACCTGCGTCGGCGCCTTCGTGGACGGCGGGACGATCGCGGCGAACGTCGATTCGGCCGACGCGGATGGTGAATCGGCCACCGTGGCGATACGCATCGAGTCGCCCGCTGCGGATTTGTCGATGTCCGGTGATGTGATCACAGTCGGTGAGGCCGTGATCGACGGCAACTCCGAAGGGATGACGTCCTTGGCCAAGGAGTCATCGTTGCGTCCACTGCGCATGTTCGACGTGCGGTCTATGTTGTTCTGCGCCGCTGCGGAATACTCCGCCTGATTCAGCGCTGACGAGTCGTCGCCGTCATTCGCTGACTCGTCTACCGCGTTTTCCTCGTCTCCCCCGACTTCCTCGACTTCCTCGACTTCCTCGACTTCCTCGACTTCCTCGTTCGTGGACTCGTCGTCACCGATTTCGTCGTCGCCAGGAGCTTCCTCGTCGTCCGACTCGTTGTCGTCGTCCTCGCCGGTGTTCGCGTCTTCTCCCGAAGTGCCGGTGCCCTCGGCCGATCCCGAGCGAGCCGGAGCGGGCGAGCCTGTTGACGAGTCCGACGTCCCGTCCTGCGCCCACGCCATGCCCGGACTGTTGGCGATCGCGGCTCCGATGCCCAACGCGACTGCCAGCGCGCCGACCCTGCCGATGAAGCGTCCGTAACCCGTTCGCGTCGTTGCCAATCTCTTCGTAGTCAAGGAAAGGCCTTCCGTGAATCGGCTGATGGGAGTTTCAGCCGTTTGCTCGACGGTATGGCGGTCCGCCGGTTTCCGCACGCACTTCGGTCGTTTGCGGACGTCGAATGCTTCCTTGGCGCGACTGATTCATGTACCATGCGGTACATGATTACCGACTGCGGCGTCGACATCGACGCACCGGCGACTGTCGTCTGGGATGTCTTCAGCGATGTCGAGCGCTGGCCCGAATGGACCGCCTCGGTTACCAGCCTGGTCGCCCTCGACGGGCCTGGTATCGCGGTGGGCAAGCGGTTCGAGATCAAACAGCCGCGGATGCCGAAGCTCGTCTGGGAGGTCACGGACGTGGAACCCGGCAGGTCATGGACCTGGGTGCAGCGTTCACCCGGTGGGCTGACCACGGCCAGCCACGACATCGAGCCGCTGTCAGACCGCCGCGCCCGAGTCCGTCAGCAGATCGACCAGGGCGGCCCGGTGGGTGCGCTCGTCGGTCTGGCGATGCGGTCGATGACCCGTCGATACCTGGACATGGAGGCCGCGGGTCTGAAAGCCCGAAGCGAGCACATGCACCACCTCGATGGCCCGGCCTCCTGATCTCGAGCGGCGTCAGGAGTTGCTCGATGCGGTGGTCGAGGAGTTCGCTGCACGAGGCATAGGCGACCGGTCGTTGCGGGATGTGGCGGCGGCCGTGGGGACGAGCCACCGGATGTTGCTGCACCACTTCGGCTCGCGCAACAGACTGCTACTGGCGATCGTCGGCGAAGTCGAGCGCCGGCAGATGTCGATGCTGCGCGAACTGCCGAGCGAGCCGGCCGATGCCATCGCCGCGATGTGGGCCAATCTAAGGCGGCCCGAATTGCGCGCGTTCGAGCGTCTGTTCTTCGAGTGTTATGCCCGCGGCGTGCAGGGCGAGCAGCCGTTCGCCGGGATGTTGCCGGGTGCCGTGGACACCTGGCTGGCCAACGACACCGGGCCGGTGATCGACCCCGCGATGATGCGCCTGGGTCTCGCCGTGGCCCGTGGTCTGCTGCTCGACCTGGTCGCCACCGACGATCGCGACGGCGTCGACGCGGCGGCGGCAGCGTTTGTTGAATTGGTGCGCCGAGCAGGCGTTTAGTAGGCGGCTGGCGGGGGGTAGCCCCGAACCGTCGGGGGTCGCTATTGACCAGCGTGTCCGCGAATTGCGGGCGTGCCGATCGAAGGAGTCGACCTGATGAATATCAAGAAGAGCGTGCTGACGGCGATAAGTGCCAGCGCGCTAGCCGGCGGTGTACTGGGCATTGGCGCGGGTGTCGCCAACGGCGATCCGAAATGGCCAAGCCCGCCATGGCCGCCGGTTCCCGGTCCAGGCGTGAACGTCGGCGTCCCGGGCAATCCGTTGCCGCCGGGGCAGGGCGGCCTTCCGCCGCCAGGACATCGCGTCGTCGTGCCGGTTTGGGCGCCGCCGCCACCGCCCCCGCCGTACTGGGCGCCGTGGCTACCAGTGGAGTGGAACAGCGAGCTGAACGCCTGGGGCGTTCATTGGAATGGCGGGTTCAGGACGGCCCCGTTCTGATGACACCGTTCTGATCACACACGCGCGGTCGCCCCGTCCTCTCGGCGGGGCGACCGTGTGCGTCGCTAGTCCTCGCTGCTCTGCCGGTCGCCGACGAACTCCCGCAGGCGTGAATCGTCGGAGGTGAACCGGTCCATCTCTTCGCCGCCGTCGCAACGCAACAGGGCGACCGTGAGAGTGTCGCCACGCCGTGCGATCACCTGCCACACGGCGCCGGAGTCCTGCCAGCGCATCAGTTCTGCGACCCGATCGACCGTCATACGCCCACGATTCCACGGGACGCGTGAGACGAGCGTCCGTTTTGGGTAAGACTTGTGTGTGACGGTTGTTCTCGCACTGCGCTGCAATGACGGGCTCGTGATGGCGTCTGACTCGCAGATCACTGACCCCGTGCGCGGCGTGAGCTATCCGGCGCAAAAGCTGCACGCACTGGGCGAGCGCGCCTCATGGGGTGGGAGCGGCTCCCGGGCCGTGCTGTTCGACCTCGAGCAGATTTTCGACGCCGAGGCGGACGCGATCGTGGAAGCGTCCGACGTCGGGCACGCTCTGCAACAGCGAGTCGTGCCGGTCCTCGAACAGCACTACAGCAATTTCATCGCCGACGTGCCCGGCGGCAAGCCCGGTGCGACGCCGTCGACCTACATCCTGGCCGCTGGCTATTCCGACGGGAAGCCGTTCATCGTCGACATCGATCCGCATGGCTTGATCGGGCACTACGAGGAAACGGGCTTCCAGGCAGTCGGCAGTGGTTCGCCGATGGCCCAACAGGCCTACGCCCTTCTCGCGCACTTTCAGATGGCCAAGCGCAGCGTCGACTACGGAGTGGTGGCCGCCCTGCGGGTACTCGACACGCTCGACACATCGTCGCCGAGCGTCGGGGGTCCCATGGACATCTGCCGTATCACGCCGGATGAGGCCCGGCACTTCGACGAGGACGAAGTCGCACGTGTCCGCGAGCGCGTGGCCAGGTGGATTGAGTTGGAGCAGAAGGCAATCGACGAACTGTTCGAATGATCCGCGACAGCAATCACACTGGCGGACCTCGAGGTAGGTAACCGTAGCCTCAGTCACTCCGATAGGCTGAGCGGTCGATGACCGACATTGACGAGGCTCCATCACCCGTCTTGCCCCGCGAGCTGACATCGATACCCGACGAGGTCCGCGCGGTGGGCGCGCCGCCGACGCCAATCCTTGGCGAACCCTACGGCGTCAGGCTCGTCGACGCCGCTGCCGACGCGGAAATGGTGTCGGAGTGGATGAACCGCCCGCATCTGGTGGAGTCATGGGAGTACGCCTGGCCGCCGAAGCGTTGGCAGCGCTACCTGCAGGCCCAACTCGACGGCGAATACTCTCGTCCGTTCATCGGCAGTTTCCGCGGCCAGCCGTTCGTCTATGTCGAGCTCTACCGGGCGGCGAAGGACTCGATCGGCCCGCGTTATGACGCAGATCCCCATGACATCGGTCTGCACGCGGCGATCGCGGAGATGCGGTTCGTCAACCGCGGAATCGCGCCGATCATGTTGCCACGCTTGGTCGCCAACATTTTCGAGCTCGAACCTCGTTGCCGTCGCATCATGTTCGACCCCGATCACCGCAACGCCGGAGCGCGTGCGGTCTGCGAGTACGCCGGCGGTGTTTTCCTCGGCGAGCACGACATGTCGAATCGGCGAATGGCGCTGTACGCACTGCCTCGTTCGCTTTCGGACGTACCCGATATCGGCTAGCGTTTCGTGCCATGAAGAAGGCTGTGCTGTGGGCGCTCGGCATCGTGATCGTTCTCGCCATCGTCGGCTTCACGGCGGGACCGTGGTTCTATCGCGAGTACATCGCTGGTGAGGCTGACGCCGAGTTGACGCTGCCCGGCCAGACGCAGGAGGCGACCACCGACGTCAACGGGACATGGACTGTCGTGCCGGGACCGGACGACGATGCCACCCGCACACAGGCGGGCTACCGCGTCGACGAGATCCTGCGCGGCTCTCCGCTGACCGTGAACGGCCGGACCCCGAAGGTCACCGGCGAGGCCGTGGTGGCTGCGTCGAAGCTCGAGTCGGCGACGTTCACCGTCGATGTGTCGTCTATCACCTCTCCGGAAAGCGCACGCGACAACCAGTTTCGCGGTGAGGACATTCTCGACGCCGGAAAGTTCCCCACCGCCGAGTTGCGCGTGACCCAGCCGGTCGACGTCGCGGCGGTGCCGGAAACCGGCGCATCGGTGACTCTGGACGTGCCCGTGAGCCTCACCGTCAAGGGCGTCTCACGCAATGTTGTTGCCAAGGTTGACGTTCAACGCAGCGGCGACACCATCGTCGCCGCCGGTTCTGTCCCAATCACCTGGACTGACTTCAATGTCACGCCACCGGATTTCGCAGGGTTCGTGACTGTCGAACCGACGGGCACTATCGAGTTCCTGGTAAACCTCGCCAAGAAGTAACTCCGGCTTCGCGAAGGATCAGGGGAGCTGGTTGAACTCGGCGTAGCCGTCGTAATCCGGCTTCATCGCCGCCGCGACCAACTCCCACAGCACTTCGTCGGTGCCGCCGCCGACACGCGCCAGCTTCATATCCCGCCACCACCTACCCAGCGGGGTCTCATCCACCAGGTAGCCCGAGCCGCCGAAGATGTGCATGCATTCGTTGAGCACCTCTTCGCCGAGGCGCGCCGCGTTGACCTTCATGGCCGCGGCGGCGCGGAGGTCCAGCTTGCCCGTCGCGGCGATGCCGTCAAGTGCGTAGCGCAACATGTCGACGCGCGCCTGCAGATCGGCGATGCGCAGCCGCAGCGCCTGATGCTCGTACAGGGTATGGCCGAACTGACGGCGAGTCATCATGCGCGCCAGTGTGATCCCGATGACCCGCTGGGCCGATGTCGACACCAGACCGGCCACCGACATCCGCTCCTGTGCCAGGCCCCACGAGATCGCAGCAAGGCCGATGCCCGCGCGGGCGACTAGTGCGTCGGCGGGCACCCAGGTGTCGATGTGCACGGCAGCGGTGTCCAACGGTCCGGCGCCTACCTTGCGGTACTGCGGCTGAATCTCGCACTGCGACAGTGGAACGGCTATGACGACCACGCTGCCGTGCTTGCTGTTCGGGTCGTGGTCGACGTTGCGGGCGACGGCCATGACGTGGTCGGCGATGGGGGACAGTGAGACGAACTTCTTGATGCCCTTGACCCCGAAGCCGTCCCCTACGGACCGGACCTCTGTGCCGACGATCTGAAGGTCGGAGCCGCCCGACTGTTCGGATGCGCCGATGCACAGTACGGCTTCGCCGCGGATGGCCTGCTCGGCGATGTCGCGAAGGTAGTCCGACTTGCCGAAGCGGCGCAGGATCGCGATCGCCGAGTCGTGCAAGCCCACACCCACGCCGACACCTGCCGATCCCAGCACGCCGAGCTTGCGTGCCAGCGCGATGACCTTAGCGACGTCGGAGGTCTGTTGGCCGGCTGGCCATTTAGCGGCGAAAACACTTGACTCACCCAGGTATTCGATGAGCTTTCTCGGGAAGCGTTCAGTCTCTTCGGCCTCGGCCGTCCATTTCGTGACTCGGTCATCGAAGACTCGGTCGAGCAGTTCGCTGTAGTCCTGCGTCGGAGGAGCGTCTGCCGATTCCGTCATCGGCTGGCCCCCTCCAGGTTGCGCTTGACCTCCAACCGGCGCAGCTTGCCCGAAGACGTCCGGGGTAGCGCACCGGGTTTCACGAACACGACATCGGCGGGCACCACGCCGCATTCCGATGCCACGCGTGCGACCACGGCACTGCGCGCCGCGGGTTCGTCCTCACCTTTGAACTCCGCGGTGATGATGAGCCTGGGTCGTGCGGTTGCCTCACCCGTGCCGATCGCCACCACGCAGCCGTCGCGCACGCCGTCGATCTGGCTGGCGATCCGCTCGATCTCGTTGGGGAACACGTTGCGCCCGGCGACTGTGATCAGTTCCTTTGCGCGGCCACAGACGACGAGTCCTTCGTCGGTGAGGTATCCGAGATCTCCAGTGGCCAGCCAATCCTCGGGATTGATCGGTGCCTCGCCGACGTACCCGTTCATCAGTGACGTGCCACGGATCTCGATTTCGCCGACGTCACGACCGGTCACCTCGGTGGCGTGAGGCTGCTCGGTGTTCACCCGGACCTCCATACCGTCGATCGGACGGCCGAGAACCGCGAAACGCCGAGTGGACTCGCCCGCGTCGGTCATGACGGTTACCTCGTCGATCCTAAGACCCGTAAATGGCTCGGGAATCGTTACTGCACAGCTAGATTCGGCGAGCCCATAGGATGGGGAAAGTGAGTTCGGGTTGAAGCCGAACCGGGCCATCTCCGCGGAGAAGCGGGCATACCCGTCACAGTCGACGGGTTCCCCGCCGTTGAGCGTGTAGCCGAGGTTGCTCAGATTGAGACCGGACAGGCCGCTGGCGTACTTGCCGATGATGTTGAACGCCATATTCGGCGCCGCGGTCATCGTGGCCCTGCTTTCATTGAGCCAGTTCAACCAGCCAAACGGATTGCCGGCGAAGGCCTTTGTCGGGGCTTGCCATAGGTCTGCCTGCGCCAGCGTGGATACGAGCATGACGGCCAGGCCCATATCGTGGTAGATCGGCAACCAGCTTTGTAAACGGGACTTTTCGTCGATGTCGACGCGCGCGATCAACCCGCGCAGATTGGCCAGTTCGGCCGCGGGCGAAATCTGTGCTGTGCGTGGAGTTCCCGTCGACCCAGCGGTACCCTGCAGGATCGCGACTTCTGCGGTCTGGGGTCCTTCGAAGGTCGTCGAACGGTGTGGGTGGGCGACAGCGCCGAGATCGTGGACGACGATTCCCTCGGCGTCTGACTGCAGCAGTTCCAACTCTGCGCCGTGGCTGAAGACCGTCGTCACTCCGACGCTGCGGAACCGGTCAAGAGTGGCCTGGGCCCACTGCCGGGGATCGGCACGACGGATGGGCCCGGGCAGGATCGACAGCGCCGCACCCGCGAAGAAGGTGCCAGGGATGGCGGCCAGGAACTCCACGGTCGGCTCGCCGACGAGGCCGACCGCCGTGGATCCGTCGTCGACGATGCGGTCGGCGACGTTCTCCGACCGCGCGTGGACCTCCTGCCAGGGATGGCGGACCCACGAGTCGCTATCGGGATCGAGCACCGCCAGCTTGGTGGGGGCGCCACGCATCGCCGCCGACAGTGCTGCGGCCAGCACGGTCACGGGTTCGACTGGGCGGCGGGCACCTTGGCGAGGATGGCCGCTTCGAGGTCACCGACGGTGTCGCAGCGCAGCAGGTCCTCTTCGGACAGCGCCACGCCGAGTTTGTCCTCGATGGCCACCATTCCGACCGCGAACGCCACCGAGTCGAGTCCGACGTCGTCGATCAGTCTGGATTCTCTGGTGACCCGACGAATATCGACGTTCATGTCTTCGCGCAGGATTTCGGTGAGAGCCGCGCTCACCGTTTCAGGATTAGACGAGGTCACGGCGTGGGACGGTACACGGGAATCAGAGGTGAGGCTAGCCTTACCTGCTATGCCTCAGGGTGGTCGCAGCGCCGATGCCGCGATATTCGCTGCTAGAGCGGATACAGTCGACCGCCGTGGTGACGGATAGGACCGCTCTATGACTGCGGATCGGCCGGGTGCCGACGATCATGATGACGTGGCCGAAGCAGAACGCTCAGCGGGCTCAGGCGACTCGCATGCCGAGCTGCTCAGCGATCCCGACGCACCAGCCAAACCCTTACCTCCACTGCACCTGCGGCCATCGGCGATGGCTTGGATCTTCGCCGGAGGTATCGCAGGTACGGCACTGCGCTATTACATCGAGAAGGCCCTGCCGCACGATGGCGCATCGTGGCCGTGGGCGACCTTTTTGATCAACCTCAGCGGCGCGTTCGTCCTCGGCGGCTTGCTGGAGGGACTCGCGCGGCTCGGCGATGACTCGGGTTGGCGCCGCCGCGCCCGCCTGTGTGCCGGGACCGGGTTCTGTGGGGCATTCACCACCTACAGCGCCTTCGCGTTGGAGATCGTGCTGCTGGGCCGGCACGGCTACCTCGGAACCGCAATCAGTTACGGCCTGCTCAGCGTCGTGGGCGGCGTGCTCACCGCCTGGCTCGGCATCGTGGTCATGGAACGCGTGCACCACCGGAGGGCGCGCGCATGATTCCGATTCTCACCTTCCTCGCAGGAGCGTCGGGTGCGGTGACCCGGTTCCTGCTCGACGCATGGACAAAACAGCGGTGGCGATCACCGTTTCCGATGGCCACTGTGGTCATCAACGTCACGGGATCGCTTCTCATCGGCGTTCTTGCCGGTGTCGTGCTCTTCGGAGGCCAGGCCAGCGCCTGGCAGACCGTACTGGGCACCGGATTCTGCGGCGGGTACACGACTTTCAGCACCGCAAGCTTCGAAACCGTGCGACTGGTCCAGCAGGGCCGGCGAATGCTGGCGTTGCTCAATGCGGTCCTCTCCTTGGTGGCGTCGGTCGCCGCATGCGCGGCCGGATTCGCGTTGGTGTGGGCGCTCTGAGCTTCATCGGTGCGACGAACTGTCGCCGTCGATCCTGAATTCTTTGGCGTCGCCTCGGTGCGCCGCGCGGAACCGGAGCAGAATCGACCCCATGGCCAATCCCCGCGCCGGCCAACCGGCGCAACCCGAAGACCTCATCGATGTGGCCCAGGTGGTCACGGCGTACTACACCGTCGAACCCGACCCCGACAACGTCGACCAGCAGGTGGCGTTCGGTACGTCCGGCCACCGGGGTTCCAGCCTCGATGCGGCGTTCAACGAAGCGCACATCGTCGCGACGACGCAGGCCATCGTCGAGTACCGGCATGCACAGGGCACCACTGGCCCGCTGTTCATCGGCCGTGATACCCATGCGCTCTCGGAACCGGCATGGGAGTCGGCGCTCGAAGTGCTCGCTGCCAATGATGTAGTGGCGATGATCGATTCCACAGACGGCTACACGCCGACGCCAGCGGTCAGCCACGCCATCCTGGCGTTCAACCGCGGCCGCAACCGCGATCTGGCCGACGGGATCGTGGTCACGCCCTCGCACAACCCGCCGCGCGACGGTGGGTTCAAGTACAACCCGCCAAATGGCGGGCCCGCCGATACTGATGCCACCGGGGCGATCGCTAAACGGGCCAACGAACTGCTGCGGAACAAACTCGAGGGCGTGAAGCGTGTGCCGTTGGCCCGCGCGGCCGAACACGCGCGGCGGCACGACTACCTCAATGCCTACATCGACGACCTGCCCAACGTCGTCGACCTGCACGCGATCAGCGCCGAGGGGATCCGCATCGGAGCCGATCCGCTAGGCGGCGCGAGCGTCGACTACTGGGGCGCGATCGCCGAGCGACACAATCTGAACTTGACCGTGGTCAATCCTTACGTCGACGCGACGTGGCGGTTCATGACGCTGGACACCGACGGCAAGATCCGGATGGACTGCAGTTCGCCCAACGCGATGGCGTCGTTAATCGCCAACCGGGATAGTTACCAGATCGCTACCGGAAACGACGCCGACTCCGACAGACACGGCATCGTGACACCCGATGGCGGACTGCTGAATCCGAACCACTACCTGGCCGTCGCGATCGAGTACCTCTACTCCAACCGGCCAGACTGGCCCGCGTCCACAGCGGTCGGCAAGACCGCGGTCAGTTCGTCGATCATCGACCGGGTGGTTGCCGGGTTGGGACGCAAACTGGTCGAGGTGCCGGTGGGCTTCAAATGGTTCGTCGACGGATTGCTCAGCGGCACCATCGGTTTCGGCGGCGAGGAAAGCGCCGGGGCGTCGTTCCTGCGACATGACGGGTCGGTGTGGACCACGGACAAGGACGGCATCATCCTGGCGCTGTTGGCGTCGGAGATCTTGGCGAAGACAGGTTCGACTCCGTCGCAGCGATACGACGCGATCGCCGAAAAGTACGGTGCGCCAACGTATGCCCGTATCGACGCGCCTGCCAACCGTGAGCAGAAGGCCCGGCTCGCCAAACTGTCTGCTGACCAGGTGAGCGCCACCGAGCTGGCAGGCGAGGCGATCACCGCCAAGCTGACCACGGCGCCGGGCAACGGCGCGCCGCTGGGGGGCCTGAAGGTGACGACGGAGAATGCGTGGTTCGCGGCGCGCCCGTCGGGCACCGAGGATGTGTACAAGATCTACGCCGAGTCCTTCCGCGGGCCGGAGCATCTTGGGCAGGTGCAGGAAGCGGCCAAGGAAGTGGTGAATAAAGTCATCGCGTGAGCTCTGACGCGGAGGGTGACTGTTCGACAGACAGTTCCGGCCAGGTTGGCAAGCCGAAGCTCCCGCGTGAGGTCTGGCTGCTGGTCGCCGCGAACGTCGTGGTGGCGCTGGGCTACGGCGTGGTCTCTCCGGTGTTGCCCGAATACGCGCGTCACTTCGGCGTCAGCATCAGCGCGGCGACCTTCGTCATCACGGCGTTCGCGCTGATGCGGTTGGCTGCTGCGCCGCCGGCCGGCTGGCTGGTGCAGCGATTGGGGGAGCGGCGGGTCTACATCAACGGCCTGCTGATCGTGGCGGTGTCCACCGCCGTATGCGCCTTCGCGCAGACCTACTGGCAGCTGCTGCTGTTCCGGTCGCTGGGAGGGCTCGGGTCGGCCATGTTCTCGGTGTCGTCGTTGGCCTTGATGATCCGGATCTCGCCGCAAGACGCACGTGGTCGCGTCGCGGGTCTGTTTTCGTCGGGATTTCTCATCGGGTCGGTGGGCGGGCCGGTGCTCGGCAGCCTGACGGCGGGGCTGGGGCTCGCGGCACCGTTCGCGATCTACGGTGCCGCGCTTCTCGTCGCGGCCGCCGTGGTGTTCTTCAGCCTGCGGTGCAGCACCGTGGCGGCGCCAGAGGAATCCGCTGAGCCTCCCGTCTCGCTGCGAGAGGTGCTGCGCCACCGGGCCTACCGTGCCGCATTGTTGTCCAATTTCGCGACCGGTTGGGCCGCGTTCGGACTTCGGATCGCTCTGGTGCCCCTCTTCATCGTCGACGTGCTCGGTCGGAGCACCGGTGTCGCCGGCCTAGCGCTTGCCACGTTCGCCATCGGCAACGTTTCGGTGGTCATCCCGAGTGGTTATCTGTCTGACCGGATCGGACGGCGCAAGCTGCTGATCGTCGGGCTGATGGCCGCGGCGATGTCGACGAGCCTGCTCGGGGTGACGTCGTCACTGGTGATCTTTTTGGTGATCGCGTACGTGTCGGGCGCGGCGACGGGCATCTTCATCTCCCCACAGCAGGCCGCCGTGGCCGACATCGTCGGAAATCAGGCGCGCGGCGGGGCTCCGGTGGCCGTCTTCCAGATGATGGTCGACGTCGGGTCGATCGGCGGGTCGCTGCTCGTCGGCATGATCGCCCAGCACGCCTCGTTCGGCTGGGCCTTTTTTGTCAGCGGCGCGGTCCTCTTCGTCGCGGCGATCGGTTGGGTCTTCGCCCCGGAGACCTACGACCAGCCGCCGGCCGGGCATACCCCCGCGCGTCCACTCGGGCCCGAGGCGGCCGGCGAAGTGCCTTGACCTGCGATTTTGATGGCCTACCGCAGGTGGTGTAACTTCGATGAGCACAACAAGGGGCTATGGCGCAGTTGGTAGCGCACCACACTGGCAGTGTGGGGGTCAGGGGTTCGAATCCCCTTAGCTCCACTTGAGATAGAACGACCCTGGTCGCCAAGCACCGCAGCACTTCCCACCCGGCCTCCGCCGGCCCAAGCACGGGCGGACATGGTTCGTCCGTCAGGCGGGCCGCGCACGGCGAGTTGAAGGTGGAAGCTCGTGTGGCGCTCGGTGGCGAATCACCCGTTCGAGCGCGCGAATGTCGGATTCGATCTGCCGCGACAGCCAATACGCGAGCACGAACCCGGCAATGCCCCCAATACACAGCACTCTGATCGGGACGATGACTGCGGCGATCTCGGAGGCGGTCAGGAAGCTGACGGCCACAATGCCGAGCAACGGCACTGAGGCCGCGACGGCCAAATAGCGTGGCAGTCGGCGGCGGAGTCGTTGTAGCTGTTCGGCCTCTCGCACATTCGTCTGTCCGTATGCGACCAGCTCCGGGTAGACGCTGCGCACGATGTAAAAGGTGAGCAAGAAGAATGGATACGCGATCGCGATTGCGCCGCACACCGTGATTGACCCGAAGAAGTGGATCGCCGACCTGACAGGGATTCCACCCGCGAGAAATTGCATGAGGAGCGGAAATGTCAACGCGCTCACCAAAATCAAACCAGACACGACTAACACCACTCGATCACCCATGACGAGACAGTCATGGCGCGCTCGGGCGACGGTTTCTGCGGGCGGTGCTGACCCCAGTCGCAGGCGCCGCGGGACCAGGATGACGTAGCGACACCAATAGACCACCACCGCAGCGCCGAGTGGAAAGAAAATCAGGTTGAGCAGCGTGGTGACCAGAACAAACCGACCCTGAGCCTGCTCGGAAAGATGGCTGACGATAAGCAGCTGATTGTGCTGAATGTTGTACGCGCCTGCCAGCATTACCGGAATCAGGATGGCCAGCGCACTAACCGGCAGAATGAACGGCCGCAGCCGCAGTCGCCAACTGCGCGCGGGCGGATCCACCAAGTCGCGAGCGTGCGGGTCTAGGCACAGCTGGAGTTGCTCGGCGAGTTCAGCGCCGGAGGACCAGCGTTGATCACGGTCAGCACTCAGTGCCTTCAGCAGAACTCGGCGCAGCGCGGCGGGACAGTCACTGGGAAGGCGGGCGAGCGCCGCCGACGAAACCCCTTCTGCGCGAGTAGTCAGCATGAGGTCGAGTGCGGTGGTGTCGCCGACGAATCCGGCGGAGTGCGCCCGAGCGACTCGCGCCGCGGAATCGTCAAATGGCTTCATGCTGGTCAGGAGTTCCCACAACACCACCGCGAGAGAGTAGATATCGCTGCGCGTATCGAGGTCTGCGGCCTCTGCCGTGTGCCCGGGCAGGGAAGCCATCAGCTGCTCGGGAGACATGTAGGACAGTGAGCCACCGAAATATTCAAATGGGCTTGCGCCCGATACGTTGCGGGCGAAGCTGATGTTGAAGTCCGCGAGTTTGGGAGTGCCATCGCGTGCGAGCAGCACGTTCGCGAGCTTGATGTCACGGTGCAGGACGCCCCTTGAATCCGCATAGTGCAACGCTGTAGCCAGTCGTTTCCCAAGCCATGCGACAGTCTCGGGCCAGGAAAGCGTCGCTAGCTCAGCGCGAGTGGTCGATTCGGTGGGCCGGCTCTCGCCGCGTGACTCCAGTGCGCCGTCTACCGCGTCGAGCAGCGCCTGACCGGAGTCGGGTGGTCGCTCCGCAGCAAAAGCCACTCGACCGAGGTCGAGCAGCGTCCCGCCGGGCAAATACTGCATGTACAGCAGCCGCCAGTTTTGATCGTGGAGAATGCGCTGGTCGAAGATTCGGACGATGTAGTCGTGATCGAGTTGAGCGAGGGTTTGTGGTTCATGGCCGTGATTTTCGGAAATCTTGACCGCGACCAGTCGCTGCAGCGACAGTTGCCGGGCCAGAAAGACTCGCGCGAACGCGCCCCTGCCGAGTTCGATGAGCAGATCGAAGTCATCGAGCCGCTGGCCGACCTCGATCTGACTGAGTGGCGCGGATGGGCTGATGCCGGCAAACGTAGGTTCGAATGCTCCGGTGCGAACTTCTGATACTTCCCCGGTGTCGGTCACCGCTTGAGTCTGAGCGAACTTTGGCGGGTCGTTGGCAGTCGGATCTGTCATGGCAACCTCGTACTAGGTCGCCTAAATGGTAGCGTCTGTGGCTCCTGAAGCCTGGAAGTTGCTGGTGTTGAGGATGTGCGCCTCGGGCGTGTGGCGCGTCGGGTCGCGCTGAGGCGCTCCGACTGGGCGGCGCCGGGGCCGATCCGCACAGGCGGACTCTGTCCTATCGCCATCGAAAAACATCGGCACCGGGCGCTATCAGAGGGTCGCGTACGTTCTTAGAGAATCAGAAGGACCCTCCCGCCGCACTCGAACGAAAGCCATCATGTCCGAGGATCAGAACACAGACATTCCACCGAATCACCTCTCCATCGATCCACGCAGCGCCTTCTATAGCGAAGAGGTGCTGCGCCGGGACGTGGGTATTCGCTTTAACGGCGTCGAGAAAACCAATGTTCACGAATACAACGTGACCGAGGGTTGGGTGCGTGTAGAAGTCCCTACCGCGAGGGATCGCCGCGGAAATCCTATGGTGGTCAAGCTCAGCGGCACGGTTGAACCGTACTTTCGCCTAGAGAAGTAGCGGGCGCCCTAAGCCTCGATCCACCGACTGACCTGGTGTTTTCTGGGTGTCGGAATGAGGAAAGTGCCCTCTGAACTGGGATGATTGTAGTTCTCACACAAACAATCGGGTCAGTTCGGAAAGGCACTTCCAGTGCAAGTTTCGCACAGCTTCGCTTCGCAGTCAGCGGTGTTCGATGACGATCATCTCGTGTCGTGCGCCGGGCTGGTACCGGTGATGACGTTGGCCCAGCAGACCGGGCTGACTCGGCTTCTCTCGGAGAAGGTCCAGATCGTCGCGCCGCGGATCAAGTCCGGGGCGGCCAACCCGTCTCCGAAACTGGCCACGCTGATCGCGGGCATGTGCGCGGGCGCGGACTGCATCGACGACATCGACCTGGTCCGCAGCGGCGGCATGACGACGCTCTTCGACGGCGTGTACGCACCGTCGACGGTCGGAACGTTGTTGCGAGAGTTCACCTTCGGTCACGCCCGCCAACTCGAATCGGTACTACGTGACCATCTGGTGGCGCTGTGTGGGAGGGTCGACCTGCTCCCTGATGCCGCCAAGGGGTCGGTGTTCATCGACATCGACTCGCTGCTACGTCCGGTCTACGGGCGCGCCAAACAGGGCGCCTCCTACGGACACACCAAGATCGCCGGCAAGCAGATCCTGCGCAAGGGACTCTCACCGCTGGCCACCACCATCAGCACCGCGGGGTCGGCACCGGTGATCGCCGGGATGCGGCTACGCGCGGGCAAGACCGCCTCGGCCAAGGGTGCCGGGCGCATGGTCGCCCAAGCCATCAGAACCGCCCGCGCCGCCGGAGCCAGCGGGCAGATCCTGGTGCGCGGCGACTCGGCCTACGGCAACCGGGCGGTGGTGCGGAGCTGCCTGCGCGCGGGCGCCCGGTTCTCGCTGGTGATGATCCGAAACCCCGCCGTGGAACGCGCGCTGGCCGCCATCGACGAGAGCGCCTGGACCCCGGTGTCTTATCCCGGCGCAGTCCAAGATCCCGATACCGGGGCCTGGATCTCTGATGCCGAAGTCGCCGAAATCCCCTACACCGCTTTTGCATCCACCCCCGATCGAATCACCGCGCGCCTCATCGTGCGTCGAGTCAAAGACGCCCGGTTTCCCGACGCACTGTTTCCGGTCTGGCGATATCACCCGTTCTTCACCAACACCGACCTGCCCGCCGATCAGGCCGACATCACCCACCGCCAACACGCGATCATCGAGACCGTGTTCGCCGACCTGATCGACGGACCGCTGGCACACATCCCGTCGGGCCGCTTCGGGGCGAACTCCGCCTGGATCCTGTGCGCGGCCATCGCCCACAACCTGCTGCGCGCCGCCGGGGTGCTGGCAGGTGAGAACCACGGCCGGGCGCGGGGATCCACACTGCGCCGCAAGATCGTCAACATTCCCGCGCGGTTGCGTCCAGCAGAGTGGTGTACGAGTCGGACCTGATCAGCGGTACCGGCGTGTCGTAGCCGGATGAATGAAGGTCATCGCGTGATTCTTCGAGAGACCCGCGAAAGTCACTCGAGCAAAGGAATCAACGCGATGACCACTGCCCACGATATCGACCTGCCCACCGTGCTGGCTGAACGACTCACCAACACCACCCCGACGTGCTGCGCGAGTTGTTGGCCACGTTCATCCACACCCTGATGGGCGCAGAAGCCGACGCGCTGTGCGGTGCGGGATACGGCGAGCGCAGCACCGAGCGCACCAACCAGCGCAACGGCTACCGTCATCGTCAGTTCGACACTCGGGCAGGCACACTGGATCTCGCGATTCCGAAGTTGCGGCAGGGCTCGTACTTCCCGGACTGGCTGCTGGAACGTCGCAAACGCGCCGAGCGCGCGCTGACCACGGTGGTGGCGACCTGCTACCTGCTCGGGGTGTCGACGCGGCGGATGGACAAACTCGTCGAGACCCTGGGGATCACGTCGTTGTCGAAGTCGCAGGTGTCGGTGATGGCCAAAGAGCTCGACGTCGCCGTGGAGGCGTTTCGTACCCGGCCGCTGGATGCCGGCCCGTACACGTTCGTGGCCGCTGACGCCCTGGTGCTCAAGGTCCGCGAGGGCGGACGTGTGGTCAACGTGCACGCCTTGATCGCGGTCGGCGTGAACGCCGAGGGCTACCGCGAGATCCTGGGCATCGACGTGTCCACCGCCGAGGACGGTGCGGGCTGGTTGGCGTTCTGGCGCTCGCTGACCGCCCGGGGCCTGTCCGGGGTCCGCCTGGTCACCAGCGACGCTCACGCGGGTCTGGTGGCCGCGATCGGCGCCACCCTGCCCGGGGCGGCCTGGCAGCGCTGCCGCACGCACTACACGACCAATCTGATGGCGATCACTCCGAAGGCGTCGTGGCCGTGGGTGCGCACCCTGCTGCATTCGGTGTTCGATCAACCCGATGCGGGATCGGTTGCTGCTCAATATGATCGGATCATCGACGCGCTGTCTGACAAGCTACCCAAGGTTGCCGAGCATCTAGAGAACGCCCGCGCGGACCTGCTGGCGTTTACTGCATTCCCCAAGCAGATCTGGCGCCAGATTTGGTCAAACAACCCCTGGGTTATCTGTAGTCCGGCGGTCGGGCAGGGTTGTGACCTGCTGGTTTGCGGTGTGGACGGTGTCCGCGACGTGCTCTTGGCGCTCGGTTGTCGCCCAGTCAGCAGGGGTCGATTGTTATCGAATCGCGATCTCGGGCGGGTCGCTTGTGGGTGTCGTCGCGGGCTTGTCCGAGAGCATGGGCGAGTTGGTGGCGCAGTCGCTGATTCTGTTCGGCGAGTTCACGGTTGCGGCGAAGTGCGACGTCGAGGCGCTGGCGCAGGGAGTCTTCCCTGGCGCGTTGCCGGGCTGGCGGAGCCTGGTCGTGTTGCGGGCGGCGTAGCGCACGGATGCGGTTGATCTCGTCTTTGAGGTCGGGCTGGGTGTAGAGCCAGGACCGGGAGACACCGGCGTGTTCGGCGACGGCTTCGAAGCTGATCTTGGTTCCGGCGCGGTCGAGTTCGTGCAAGGCGGCGATAGCTTTTGCGCGGGTGAGCTCGTGACGCTGCTTGGCTGCGGTGACGATGTGAATGCTGTTGTCAGCTCGCATGTTCGGCTGCCGTCGGATCGGTGGGAGTGTCGAGCGAGGTGATGATGGCGTCGAGGTTGCCCAAAACCTGGCGGTTCATCTCGGCCAGCCGTTTGTGTCCGCGAGCTTCTGCTGCTGTGATCAGTTGCAGTGTCTGCTTGCGTTGGGTCCGATGTTGCGGCAGGAATTCCTGGGTGGTGAGGAACATGGGGCAAGTCAGGCAGGCGTTGGCGTGTGGGCAGCTCTGTTGGACGGGCAGACCGCAGTAGCCGTTGGGTAGGGCTTGGGTGGCGCGACCGAGGCGTTGTTTGGCCCAAGCGGCGTCGGCCATCGGTCCGTCTGGGTCGAGGTTGACCTCACGCCCGTGGCTGTCGACTTTGCGGGCGGCTTCCCAGGCTCGGCGGACGGTGGTGTCGTGCAGGCGAGCGTAGTGGGCGGTCATCTGCGGTGAGTCGTGGTCGAGGATGTGGCGCACGACCTCTTGCGGAACGTCGCGGTTGATCAGGCGGGTGCCGAGCGTGTGGCGCCACTGGTGCGGCGTCAAATGCACCCGCCGGTTGTGCTCGTCGCGGATGTCGCAGGCTGCGAGCCATCGGTGCATCGCCTCGCGGTAGGTCGGGATCCCCAGGGGGACTTGGCCGTCGATGTTCTTGGTGGGGCGCGGGAACAGCAGTCCAGTGCCGCCGGGCCAGCGTTCGGAGACGAGTCGGCGTTGGTGGCCGATCATGTCGACGAGGTCTGGGGCGATCGGAACAAGGGCGTCCCGCTTCATCTTGTGGTTGAAGTAGCGCAGATAGGGTGCCCCGTCGGCGTCTGTGGTGACGCAGTCGCCGCGCAATCGCAGGGCGTCGGTGATCCGGAGCCCGCAACGCATCAGGATGACGGTGATCAGTCGATAGGCAGGGTTGTTGAACTGGTCGAGGTTGTCGTGGTGTTCGAGCTGGGTCATGACGTGTTCGGCCAACGCTCTGGGCAGGTGTTCGCCGCGCTTGGGGTGGTCCTCGGCGAAGAACATCGCAGTGTCGGGAAGTCCTGTGGCCCAGCAATGTTGGCGGATCGCGGCAAAGAATCCATTGAGCAGGCCGATGTGGGCGCCTCGGCGCTGTGGGCTGTATTCCTGGTTCAGGTGCGCGAGGTAGCGTTCGAGCAGTTCCCGGTCGATCCGGCTGATGTCGTCGATGTCGACGTCAGCGAGAAATCGTCCGAATCGGGCGATGGCCAGCAGCGGGCGTCCACCGCCTGCTTCGAGGTTGAGTCCGCGTGAGAGGCGCAGCCGGATCCATCGTTTGGCCGGCTCTCTGAGCCAGGGTTGCGGGATGCGGTCGAACCGCAGTGTGTAGTGGCCTTCGTAGCCGAGCCGGTGCATCCGCCAGACGTCGCGTGGGTATTCGGCTTCCCAACCTCCGGCCTCGGCCAAGTCCAGCATGGTGAGGTGGGCATAGAGCAGCAAGCCGCGAGATCTCGTGTCGTTGAGTAGCACGGCTGAGCGTTGCCGCCATTGGTCGGCGTCGAAGTCGAGCAGCGAGGTGGTGGCGGTGTCTATCAGTAGTCGGACCACCCTGGCGACAACGGCCGGCGTCAGCTTGCCGCGTCGGTCGTCGTGGCGTTGCTGCAGTACGTACTGCATCTCCAGTTTGAGCTGCGGCGTGAGCATCCCGAGCTGAATCGTCTCGTTTGCCGGTGTGTCGTTGGATTCGAATCTTGCGACGAACTCGTCGATATCGTTGCGGTCGTTCGCTTTCCAAGTGTTGGTGTGGGAATGGCATAGCGGCGACTTGGCCTGCGGCCATAACGAGCAGTGCCCGATCTGGCAGGTCGCGCCGGGCCGGGGCTGTTTCACCGGCAGCGGATCACGTAACCACGAGGTCAGGGGCGGCCGCCCGGCGCGTTCCCACCGTTGCGCGTGCAGCTGACACAATCCGCGGCGAGCCGACCCGTAACCGCAGCCGTCGACCCGACATGCCTGGTTGGGGCGATGTTTGCGCCAACGCGGGTCGGTCGAGGCAGTGAACTCTTCGAGGTCGGGGCGGCCCGCGTTGGCCCATCGCTGGTGGTGACCTTGACAGAGGCCATGGCCACGGGCGCTGCGTCCGCAGTCGGTGACGCGGCAGGACCCTCCACCGAATACGGCGTCGTCCGAGGCGAACTCCAATGCGTCGCTGCGGAATTCGGCGCGAACACCGGCTATGAGCAGGCCCAGCAGGCCCGGCGTTGAGTTGGGCTCCAGGGCGGTCATAGGTTCACCTGGGCCTTTCCGATGAACCAGCCCGCGTGCTCCATCGCCTTGCGGGCGTCCTCCACGTTCAGATGCCCGTATGTCGCGGCGGTGACGGTGACATTGGCGTGGCCGAGCAGCTTGGCCACGACCTCCAATCCGATCCCGTCGCGCAGCATCCTGGTCGCTGCGGTGTGGCGCAGCCAATGCGGGTCGAAGTCGATGTCCGTGCGCCGGCGCAAACGGCGGACCAGGTCGTAGACCGCGCTATAGGTCAACGGATGGCCGTGTGGCCGCCCCCAGAGGTTGACGAAAACGTAGTCGCTGTCGAGGTCGCCGTATTCAGCGTGAAGGTAATCGGCATACAACCGAATCAGTTCCGCGCTCACCGGAACGGTCCGGACCGTCAACGATTTGGCGCGGGCTCGGTTGTCGTTGTCACGCCGACAAACTGTGATCTGCCGATCAGCGGCGGCGATGTCGCTGTGACGCAGCCCCAGCGCCTCACCGATGCGCATCCCGGTGTCATAGAGCAGCGCCAACAGGAACCGATCCCGCAACCGGTCACACGCGTCCAGCAGTGTTTGGATCTCGCCGGGGATCAGCACTCGCGGCAGCTTCTTCGGCGCCTTCAACGACACTGTTCGCCGGGGTAGCGGCATGTGCTTGCTGATGTGGTGCAGAAACGGCTTCCAACCGCCTCTCGACCCTCCGATCTGCCAGGTCGTCAGCAGCTCGCCGACCTCGATCCCGTCGCGAACGGCGTGCAGATAGAACGCCGCCAACGCCGACAGCTTCCGGTTCACCGTTGACTCGCCGCAGTGATGCTCCACCGAGGGCAGCACGGCGATCGCGCCCTGCCGCAGCGCCGTGGGCAGCCGCAGCCAGGCGACGAACGCGCCGATATCCTCCAGACTCACCGACCGCCAGTCCAGGCCGCACCCGCCCAGGAACGTGAACCAGTCCTTCAGATCATGGGCATAGGCCTTGATCGTGTTCGGCGACCGCTCTATGTCGGTCAAATACTTCAGATACCGCTCCACCGGTGCCACCGGCACACCGTCCTCGCCGAGGACGGTGAACGATTCACGCGACGAGAGCGGTGAAACCACCTTCACAACAAGCACATCGATCCTCCAGGCTCTGCTTCATGGACGGCTGGAGATAACCACATCCAGAACGCAGAACCGACCACTTCGAGACTTCGTGGTCCACATGAAAGACGCTCACCGCAGCACTACAGATAACCCAGGAACGGCTCAACAAGGAGATCCGCCGCCGCACCGACGTCGTCGGCATCTTCCCTGACCGCAACGCGCTGATCCGTCTCGTCGGGGCCGTCCTGGCCGAACAGCACGACGAATGGGCCGAATCCCGGCGCTACCTCGGCCTCGACGTCCTCAGCAAATCCCGAGCCGATCAGAGCTCACCGACCGAACAGGAGGCCACCCCCGCGGCACTGACCGCCTGAACCATCACATCGAAGAATCACACGAAGACGTCGTACACCACGCCCCTGGACTTGACCTCCCGCGCGACTCGCCCGTCCGCAACGCCGGCCCATCCTGCACCTACCCACCCACTGGCCCTGGTCTCGGGCCTGGCTCATGCTGTGGCACAACATCATCGGCCCTAGCCCGCCCAATGCCGCTACTGTCTGACCACCTGGCCGAAAGCCCCCGAACGGAGCGCAGAGGAAAAGCTGGGCAAACCAGCAGCTACCTCATGCGCACAACCCGACGACCAACGACAGCCCGACCTCACAGCCACACACCAGGTCAGTCGGTGGATCGAGGCTAAGTTACTGGCGCGGCCGCACGGTGTGCTCGCTTTTCGGCGCCTCTGCTGTCCCTGTACTCTAAAAGTAAGTAGGTAATTACTGCATTGGAGTGCCATGGCTGAGTCTTCGCGGGATCGCATCCTCGCCGAGTCCCTGCGCTTGTTCGGTGAGCAGGGATATGCAGGCACTTCGATCGCCCAGATCGAGCAGGCCGCAGGCCTCTCACCGGGCTCGGGCGCGCTCTACCGGCACTTCAAGTCCAAAGACGAGCTTCTCGTGCAGGCCTTGCAAGCCCGTGTGCTGGACCGCGGGCAGTGGGCGCAGTTCCTCGCACCCGATTTCTCGGTGCTCGCGATGCTGGATCTTGTCGCACCCGACAGCGACATCGTCGACCGGCTGATGGTGTTGTGCAGGATCGGTCTGCAAAGGCTCGATCACGACCGCGATGTGACCCGAATCCTGTTGCGTGACAACACGGCACCGCAGGATGTGCTGGAAGTGGCGCGGCGCGACGAGCACTTGGTGGTGCTGTCGGTACTGACGCGGGGGTTAGCCGAACTCGCCGGCCAGGACCGGGTCAACGAAGACTGGGACGCTCTGGCGCTCGTCCTGCAAGCCGCCTTGGCGCATTACTGGTTGGTGAGAGACGTCTTCGGAGGCGAACACCCGTCCAGCATCGATCCCGACCGGTACCTGCGGGCGATCGCCGAGATGGTCGCTGCACGCCTGAAAGTTCCTGCCACAGAAGCAATCCGAACGTAGGGCATTTCGAGCTCCGCTTACGCCTTCAGACGCGAAGGGTTGGGCCTCCCAGCGTGACCCGATGAGGTTCGGTGGCGGCCACAGCGCGTTCATGCTGCGCCCGTAATTCCTGTCTCATCCAATCGATTCCATGAGTCCAGTTCCCTGGGTTGGGTTGGTGCCCGTCACAGGTGATCGGAGGTTGGGGGACCACCAGCCGCTCACCGCCCGTTGGCGGCTAGAACCGCGCCCAGGATTTCCTGCGTCAACAGGGTTGACGCACCCACGACACTGTGCTCCAATATCCCTGTAAGTAAGTGGTTACTTATCTAGGAGGAACGCAATGTTTGGATCGCCGCGAAATCGAGTCCCCGTATCCACCTGGTTGCGGGTCAGCCTGACTACAGCCGCCCTGGCTGCGACTGCTGTTTTGTCGTCCGGGTGCGTACCAGTCATGGCCGCAGGAGTGATTTACATCCCCTAGTTAGAGGCCTGCTCCCACTCGAGGTGCATGCGTTCTTCGTGCGCGGTCCGCGAAGTAGGCGATCTCGAAGCTCGCGGTGCGCATTGCCTACTTCAACACCCACGACTACTTCAGGAGAACAAAATGATTCGTACCGTTGCGAGAGGGCTGGTCTTGGTCACGCTCGTATCCGCCGGCGCATCATCTATCGTCACCGCACCTATCGCCAACGCGCAGCAGCCCTACCGAAACTGCTCGGAAGCAAGGGCCAACGGCGACACCAACATTCCGTACGATTCGCCGTATTACGGAGCGCACTTGGATCGCGACAACGACGGCATCGGCTGCGAATCGTAATTGGAATAGCGCCGCATGAAAACGACTCCGACAACCCGGATGGTCCGCCTCATCTTCAGGTCAATAGTGGGGGCATGCCAAACGATTCGAACTCGACTCGTGGCCGTGCTTGCCGTGGCAGCAATAGCCATCCGGGTGGCCCTTCGCGACATGCGCAGCACACCTTGGCATCAATGACAGAAGGCAGGGCTTTACATGTTGAGACGATTGCTGATCAGCGGGGCCGCCGCGGCCTTGATCACCGTTGGCGGCGGCATGGCTATGGGTCCGCTTCGGCCGACCCTGCCGTGTGCGGAGTGCCGGGGATGCCACCGTGTGCGCCGTCGCTGAGTCCCGAGCAGCAGTGTGCTTTGTTCGCGTGGCGCACCTGGACGCCGTGCAACTGGGTAGGTATGCAGGTTCCGATCGGTACACCGGGTAGCGCCGGCTGATGGCGCGTCAGAACCACAGTCAACGGACGGGCGTCGAGTAGTGAGCGTCGCACCAGCTTTGCCGCCACAGCCCTTCGGCTTCCTGATGACATCGTTTAAAACGGGGAGACACACATGGAGACGAACATCAAGAGCGCGGTGGCAGCCAGCCTGGAAGAAATCCGATCTGACATGGATGGGCTTTCGTTATTGGCCAGCTAGACATGCGACACCACGACGCGAATGGCGCCGGCTTCGGTAGAAGCCTAAAAGCCCGTCTGGAGCAGTTGACTCCGCGTTAGCTCTCGTCGGTGACTTGCTGCGGGAAACCCAGACTCCAGCCGCGGTAGGTGTAGTTCTCGTCCCCCACACTCGGACTGGGCAGGATTTGGATGTTGCTCCCGTCGCCGTATCCCGGTGAGAGCCCCTGGACCCCGCCGGACACGTAGGTCCCGTCCCCGCGGGCGATGTCGATATGGGCGCCGACGAATCCTCGGCTGAAAACAAGCGCCCCACGCGGCGGGTTCCTGTCGGTGTGGATCTTCCCTTGTTCGAGGAGTGTCTGGTACATGGTCTCGGCAGCGCCGTCCCAACCGTATTGATCCTGCGGCACGCCGAATGCGTAGGCCACCAGGGCTTCACATCCGTAGATACCGAATTGGTCTGTCCCGAGGAGGCTTTCGGCCTTGGCGATCGCGGCGTCGGCTCCACTGATGGTCGGCCGTGGCTCAGCTGGTGCATGCGCTGCGAATAGGAGTGTCGCGGCTAGGCAAGTGACTGTAAGAAGCAGACATTTTCGAACGTTCAACTCGTGGCTCCGGTTCTCGGCCTGCATGGTGGCGTTTGGGCGGCAGATCAGTCAACTGCCGGTGAGATTGAGCACCGGCTGTATCGCGAACGTGCCTGCAAGCACATTAGGCGTTTCTTCAAGTGTTGTTCAGCTGGCCACCGTCCGGCTTGGAGCTCCGGTCGCGGCTGATGGTGGAATCATGCCCCTTCCTGCGCCGGGTAAACGCGATCAGCAAAGTCGATCGCATACGGGGATCTTTCGCTGCGCACAAAAAAGGAGGGTATGGCGCAGCACACTGGCAGTGTGGGGTCCGAATTTCCGTCGGTACAGGCGTTGTCGTGATGCGAGACTTACATGGTGCACCTCGTACCGCCACTAGCCCTCCTGGGAGATCTGCCGATGCGGGACTTCGTGGTCTCGCCTGGCTTTGCCGGTATAGCGGCCTTGCTGGCGGCGGTCATCGCAGCGTGTGCTGTGCTCTACGCGTCGCGGCGCGCCCGTCAGCGGTTTGAGCAGCAGCGCGAGCAGCAGGAACGCCGCCAAGATCAGGCTCGCAACGATGCGGAGAATGCACTCGCGTGGGAGCGGTGGCAGTGGGTGGTCGACACCGCAGGCATAGAGCCTGCCGCGAGCGAGGGTGCCACCCTGGGTCTTGGACCTGCAGTGACCCTGGAGCTGTTGGGTGGGCTGCTCCGTGATGCCGAGCGACTCGGCGACGAGACGCTCGCCAAGGCTGTGGCGGTGTACCAGGAGCAACTCTTACTGGTGCTGGCGCAGCAGGCCGGTCCCGTGTCTGACATCGCACCGGCTGCGGCGGCGCGCCCGCCGGAGTTCAAGCACGACAAGAAGCCGGACGCAGCGACCCCGAACTCGGCTCCGGTGATCCCGAATCCGACGCCGCCTGCTGGAACATCTTCGACTCAAACACCTTCCGCCACGGTGACCGAGAGCAGCGGAGGGCGGCGACGCCGATGACGACGACTCGCCAACACATTGAGGACCTCGACGTCGACAGGTGGGCGACGTTGACACGACGCGCGGCGGCGGACTCAGTCGCCGCCGCGAAGCGGTTGGGGATACAACCACGGGCCGAATCGGTCGCGTTGGCTCAGATGAGTGAGCGTGAACTCGTACAACACCGTGAACGCAACGGGCCGCCCGTGCCACGACGGTCGCTGGCGATGCAGCTCGTCGAGGCTGACCATCTGCGCCGGCTGGCCGAGGAGCGGGAGCGTGAAGCGCACCAGGGCAGGCTCGACGCAGAGGCAGCGGCCTCGCTGGCTCGAGCCGACGCCGAGGAATCGTCACGCGTTGCCGCGGCGGCGGGCGAGCGGGTCCGTGCGGTGGAGGCCGAGGCCGCGCGCAAGGACGCTCAACGGACAGCGGAGCGGGCCGCTGATCAGAAGGCGGTGCAGCAGGCGCAAGCCGAGATCGAGCGGGTCCGCGCTGATGCGGCGGCTGAGGTGGCGGCGGCCGAGGAGAAGGTTCGGGCTGCGGAGGCGCGTGCCGTCGAGAGGAACACCGAGCGGACGACCGAGCGCGCTGCCGGGGAGAAGTCGATGCAGCAACTCCAAGCCGAGATCGAGCGGGTCCGCGCCGATGCGGCCGCTGAGGTGGCGGCGGCCGAGGAGAAGGTTCGGGCTGCCGAGGCGCGTGCCGTCGAGAGGAGCACGGAACGGACAACAGAGCGGGCGACGGGGGAGCAAGCAGTACAGCGGTTACGCCGAGAACTGGAAAAGGTGCGCTCTGATTCGGCTGCCGAGGTCGCAGCGGCGCTCGGACAGGCGAGCGGTGACGTGGCTGCCGCGCGGGAAGCCGCCGACGCCGAGGTCACGGCCGCGCGCGAAGCCGCCGACGCCGAGGTCACCGCCGCGCGGGAAGCCGCCGACGCCGAGGTCGTCCGCTGGGAGGCGCACGCCCGGGACATGGAGCGATGGGCCCGAGCCGAAGTGTCGACTCACGCGTTGACGATTCCCATCCCGCCGGTGGAGGTGCGTGTCCGAATGGGTTCTGTCGAGAGCACGATCGACACGCTCTATCAGATCGATCACGTGATGGAGGTGGTACTGGCTGAGGATGCGGAGTCGCAGTATGTGCCCAATCTCGAATACACGCGCAACCTCACGTTGAAGGTGCAGGAGCAGGCCAAGGATCTGAACGACGAATTGGCCAGTCTGTCCGCCCCGTACTCCGACCAACCTCAGGCGGAGGCCGCCGCAGGCTATGCCGTGGCTGCGGGTGACGCCTATCGCGCGCTTCTGCAGCGCATAGACGCCGCTGTCCTGCGTTTGGGACGGCGCTTCCACAGCCCAGATGCCGAGATCATCGAGGCGGTCAAGGCCATGCTCGCTGACCTTCGGGCACGAGGTCTCTACTAGGCCCCTGGACTATTCCCAATGAACGGGGTATCCAGCCGATATGGATGGCATGGCAGCTGCCGGCGTGCATACCGTTCTGGCGGAGGCCGACGGCACCGCGTATCGCTCGTTGCGACAGCGACCGGTAACACGGGCCGAGCGCTACGCCCTTGGCAAGAGTCTGCGTAAGCGCGTGCCGCGCAAGTCGCTGGCCGAATGGAGCACACCTTCTGACCGTCCCGACCCCGTTGAACTCATCAACGTCAGTCATCAGGGGAGGGTCGACCGGCTGATCCCGATCCGGGTCGGGCGCATGGTCGACTCGCCGTACGGATTTCTGCGGGGCACCGCGGTGGTGATGGCCGAGGACGTCGCGCATCTGCCTGCAACGGGAATCACCCCCGTCGTGTGCGGCGACTCGCACTTCGGCAACTTCGGGTTCTACGCCTCTCCTGAGTTGGATCTGGTGATCGACCTCAACGATTTCGACGAGGCCCACCCAGGCGCGTGGGAGTGGGACCTGCGGCGGTTGGCCGCAAGTATCTGGGTCGCCGGGCGCCACAACGGGACGTCAGAAGACCACTGCGGCAACGCTGTCCGGTCCTGTGTGGCCTCGTATCGTCACGAGTTGCGGCGCCTGGCCGACCTTCCCTTGTTCACAAGGTCTTTCGTTCGGCTCGATGTCGACAGGCTGGCCGCCGAAACGGCAGGCCCGCTCAACGAAGAGGTGGTGCGGTCGGCGAAGCGAGCACGTCACCGCACAGGCGACCGCGCGCTGCCGCGCTTCACCCATGAGGTGGATGGCGAGCGGAAAATCGTCGAGGAGCCACCGCTCATCACGCGGCTGCCCCCGCGTGAAGCGGAGTTACTGGCGGAGGCACTCGACGACTATCTCGAGACTCTGCCCTCGTACTGGCGGCGCGTTCTCGGTGGCTACACGCTGGTCGATGTTGCGCACAAGGTCGTCGGGGTGGGCAGCGTCGGACTGCGTGCTTACGTGGCGCTGCTGGAGGGTTCATCGGAGTCCGACGTGGTCTTTCTGCAGCTCAAGCAAGCTCGCCGATCGGTACTTGGGCGCTACGTGCACGGTGAATCGGCATGGCACGCACACCAGGGGCAGCGGGTCGTGGAATACCAACAGTCTCTGCAGACGGTGAGTGACCCACTACTGGGGTGGACCACGATGGACGGTCTGCAGTACTACGTGCGACAGTTCCGGAATATGAAGGGACGCATACCTTTAGACGCAATCGATGCGGCAGCGCTGGCTGACTACGCCGGAGTGGTTGGTCAGCTCCTCGCCAAGGGGCATGCCAGGACAAGTGGTGCCTCGATGATCGCCGGCTACATGGGCAGCTCCGACCGGGTCGACAAGGCATTGTGCAAGTTCGCGCGGCGCTATGCCGACCAGACAGAAGCCGACCACGCCGCGCTGGTCCGCGCCGTCGACCGCGGATTGCTGCCCGTCGAGCGCGGGGTTTAGGACGGCCCTCAAAGCGCTCGTAGGCCGCGCAGCGTCCGTGTCAGCAGCTCACGCCGTTCGTCGATTGTCATCGAGTCGCCGGGGGTGGTGTGCACCCGTAAATAGCCCTGCGTCGCCAAGTCGCCGACCAGGAACCTGGTCGCGCCGAGCGGCAAGGACAGGTGAGCGGCGATCTCTGCCACCGAGCGGCTCTGCACGCAGCACGCCAGAACTTGGCCGCGCACATCATTTTTCGGCCAACGCGGCGGCTTAGCTGCGGTGTTGAAGGCTTGGACCGAAGCTTCGAGTGGCAGTTCGACACCAGAGTCGGTGCGGCCTGCCGTCAGCGTGTAGGGCCGGACCAGGCTCGGCTTGTCGGTTTCCGGTGCTGTGAAAAAGTCGCCGATCGGCCCGCCCTTGCCCTCCGATTGCTGAAGCGCGTCGGTGTGCTTGTGCCAGGCATGTGGCGACCGATGCGACTGGTTGTAGTCCTGCAGGAACGACAAGGTCTGGTCTGCGTGCACCGAAGCGCGCATCTCGCTGGAGACCACCTTGAGTACGGTGCGGTCGGTGTCGATGACGAATGTGGTCCGTCTGACGGGCAGCAGCCGGCCCAGCAGGCCGCGGCGCCGCGCGTGCCCGCCACGACGGGTCCCATTCCGCGCCACGACGGATTCACGCAGCTTGGCGAGCCTGCCTCGGCGCACCCCGAACAGCTCGGACACCACGCCGTCCACGTCGGAAAGCAGCGGATAGTCGAACGAACGCTGTTTGGCGAAGTGCGCTTGTTTGTCGACGGTGTCGGTGCTGATGCCCACCCGATGGGCGCCCACCGCGGCGAATTCACTGCTCAGATCCCGAAAATGACAAGCCTGCGCGGTACACATCGGTGAGGACGCTATTGGGAAGAAGAACAGCACGACCGGCCCTTCGGAAAGGAGCGCGGACAGCGTCCGCGGCCGACCGGTGTGATCCAACAGAGTGAAATCAGGCGCCTTTTCGCCCGCGATCATCGGCAAAGACTAACGCGGGCGAGTTTTCCGCAATGCATGACTCGGATAATTCGGTCGTCGCCGAACAGTTGGCAGCGCGACGGCGGTAAGTTGCGACGCGTGAGCGAAGACAGAGTTCGTGTGCTGACCGATGCAACTGGCGTGGCGACGGTAACGATGGTGCGCGCCGATAAACACAATGCGCTCGACGAAGACATGTTCTGGGCCTTGATGAACGCGGCCGAGCAACTGGCAGGTGACACGTCGGTTCGCGCGGTTGTGCTCCATGGCGAGGGCAAGAGCTTCTGCTCCGGCCTGGATGTCGCCAGCTTCATGGCCGGCAGCGGCGGCACGGGTGTGCTGCTGACCCGAGACGCCGACCGCGTGGCCAACTTCGCACAGCGCGTGACCTACGACTGGTCACTGGTGCCGGCGCCGGTCATCGCCGCGATTCATGGCAACTGCTTCGGTGGAGGGCTACAGATCGCGCTTGGCGCCGACATCCGGATCGCCGCGCCGGACTCCAAGCTCTCGATCATGGAAATCAAATGGGGCCTCGTTCCCGACATGGGCATCACCCAGACGTTGCCGCGACTCATACCCATCGACGTCGCGAAGGAATTGACCTTCAGCGGCCGAATCCTTTCTGGAAGCGACGCTTTGGCGCTTGGCTTGGTTACCCGCACCGCGGACGATCCGCTCGCGTCGGCGCTGGCACTCGCGGAGGAGATAGCGCAGAAATCTCCGGATGCAGTCCAGGCCGCCAAGCGCCTCTACAACGAGACCTGGGTCGGTGACGACGCGGGGGCGGCCTTGGCGCTGGAAACCGAACTGCAAGCCGGAATTATCGGCAAGCCCAATCAGATCGCCGCCGTTATGGCCGGGATGTCAGGCGAGAAGCCGGTTTTCGCCGATCCGGGTACCGAGACGGCGGGCTGAGGCATGGCTTCTCTGGAAGGTCGAGTCGCGCTCATCACCGGAGGCGCGCGTGGGCAGGGGCGCGCGCATGCGTTGGCGCTGGCCGCCGAAGGGGCAAACATCGTGATCGCCGACGCGCCCCGGCCGATGAACCTGACCTATCCGCTCGGCACCGAAGACGACCTACGTGACACGGCCAAGCATGTCGAGGAACTCGGCTCCGTCTGTCTTCCGATCACGATGGACGTGCGCGATCCCGTCGCAGTGAGCGCCGCCGTCGAGGAAACCTTAAGCAGCTT
This sequence comes from Mycolicibacterium tusciae JS617, assembly GCF_000243415.2. Next base: position 2,162,403 of record NZ_KI912270.1, on the reverse strand, counting down.
GGGAAGTCTCGACATTCTGGTGGCCAACGCCGGAGTCGTGAGCACCGGGCCGCTCGAAGAGGTCACCGATGAGATCTGGCGCCAGCTGGTGGACACCAATCTGACGGGCGCGTTTCACACCTTGCGGGCTGCGATACCGGTGATGCGACGGCAGCGTTTCGGGCGGATCGTCGTGACCTCTTCAATGGGCGGCCGAATGGGCATCCCCGAACTGGCGGCGTACAACGCCACCAAGTGGGGAGTCATCGGGCTCGCGAAGTCGTTGGCCCTGGAGGTCGCCAAAGAAGGCATCACAGTCAATGTGATCTGCCCGACTACGGTGCACACGCCGATGGTGCAGCCAGTGGGTGCCGACGATGTTCCGGACGAATTGGTCCAGCGGATGATGAGGGCAAATCCGATACCGCAGCCATGGATCGAACCGGAAGACGTCAGCCGCGGGTTGCTGTATCTGGTAACCGATCCGGGCGTCGTCACCGGCAGCGTCCTCGAAATCGGCCTCGGCGGCAGCGCTCGAATTCACTGACCGATACGATTAGCGTGTGTGCACTGGAGGTCGTCTCCGCCCTCCCGCGAAAGGTGATTGGTCGGGAGAGTGCGATTGGACGCCGAACAGTCCGCCGTACTGACGCGGCATCGACGCGACCGCGCGGTGATGGCGGTGGTCTTTCTGTTGCTGTTCGCCTTTTCCTATAGCGAGGACTACGTCTTCGCAATCCTGGAGGTGGCCGGTCGCGACGATGTCGCGGATTGGCTGGTAGGACTGGTCGGTTTCGATGTGGTCGTGCTGACGCTGGTGGGCCTGTTGAAACGCGCCATCGCACGCGCGGACGGCGACTCGCCGCGACTGTGGCGGTGGTGGTGGAGCGCGTTTGCCGCCGTCGTTTGTATCGACGTGTTCCTGGTGTTGCTTTCCGAGGAGCATCCGCTGTGGATCGACCTCGCATCATCGGCTGCCTTGGCGATCGTCATGGGGCTCCTAATAATGGTGTCGCTCAACGCAGATCCGCTCACACTGGTCAGCGCGTCGAGACGCGCCCAGAGGCCGACCGACTGGGTGCGCGTACGGGCCGTGGTTCCCCTCGCAATCGGGACATTCGCCTGCTATATCGCCTCGACCGCGTTCGACGACTTCTTCGATCTGGACACCGTGCGCGTCCTCGATCCGGAAATGGCGGCCGAAGTCGCCGCGGTGCCGTTGGCCGAGCATCTCGGAGCGATCGCGACTCTGTGTGAGGGCGCCGTCAGTCCCTCGTTCTTCCAGCAGGTGGTCGCCGTCATTCCACTGCTATTGCTCACTCTCGGCGTGGAGTTCAACTTCTTCCGGCGGGCCCTCGACGAGCCCGCGCAGCGCGCCGCCGCGGCGGCAACTGTTGCCTTGATGGCGATCGGGCTTCTGCTGGCACTGTCGACGCTGCCATGGGCCGGCAGCGGCTGTGGAGGCGTGCTCGGCTACTGGCACGAGTATCTGACTTTCGTCGTGGCGGTCCAGGGCATCGCCACGGGGCTGGCAACGCTTTTGTGGCTGCTTGTGTTCAACGCTCCCGATCAACGCATTGCCGCGGAGGCCAATCGTGACTGAACCTGCATTGCGCCAGCGCGGCGACCGCGCGGTGTTCGGGGTGGTCTTCCTGATGTTGTTCGCGTTCTCCTACAGCGAGCAGGTGGTGTCGGGACTGTTCCCCGTCGTCAGCGGCGGTGGGCAAACCGCCTGGGGGGTTGCGGTGGTTGTCGTGGATGCCGCGGTATTGGGGTCGGTTGGACTGATGAAGCGTGTCATCACCACAGCCGACGGTGACGCACCGCGGCTATGGGGCTGGTGGTGGACGGGCGTCGCAGTTCTCCTGGGCGTCGACGTCATTCGACTCCTACCCTGGCATTCGATTCAACTCGACCTGCTGACCGCTACGGTGTACGCCGCTGCAATGGGTTGGACGACGGCGGCGTCGCTGAACGCGGATCCGCTCGCACTGTTCAGCGCCGCGCGTCGGGTGTCACTTCCCACGGACTGGCGACGGGTCCGCGCGATCGTCCCGTTGGTGCTTGGGACCTACCTCTGCTACCTCGCGGCGAGTGCTTTCGTCGACTACTTCGACGTCGACACCATGCGGACGCTTGACGCGGCGACCGCGGACCTGGTCTCCGACATGGATATAGCGGAGCAGATGGCGGTGCTCTCTCAACTGTGCCAGGGAGCGATCAGCCCCGCGTTCTTCCAGCAAGTCGTCGGGGTACTGCCGGTTCTCCTACTGACCCTCGGTATCGAGTTCAACTATTTCCGCCGCACGCTGACCGATGCCGGCCAGCGCGCCGCGACCGCGGCCACTGTGACGGTGATGGCCGTCGGACTTGTCGGAGCAATGTCCACGCTGCCGTGGGATGGCCAGGGCTGTGATGACGTTTTGTCCAGCTGGCACGAGTATTTGGCCTTCTTGTTCGCGGTGCAGGGGGTCTTCACCGGATTGGTCACTCTCGTGTGGCTGTTGGTTTCCAGTACGCCCGACGTCGCCGCCGATGAGTCAGCGTGACGTGATCTACCTTGTCCCGCAAGAGTATTCAGCTCTCCTCGGAGACCTCTCAGCCGCGGTTACTGGCCAGCTCTATGACAAACGAATTCACGAAGGTGCCTGCCGGCGGGTCGCCCTTGTCGCAGGATCCGTCGGATTCACCGGGCCGCTTGATCCACAGGTAGGCGTCGGCGTGTGGGCCCGCAGTGGCCGTGGTGGGCGGTACACCGAGCGCGCGCCCGCTGGGGTTGCACCAGTGCAGCGGTGAGTCGGGCGCAGCTCCGTTGCCGTTGCGCGACGTGTCGATCACGTAGTTCTTACCGTTTGTGAGGCCCGAAATCGCTTCGCCGTAACCGATTTCCTCCTCGGTGGTGAAGAAGTTCGCGACGTTGAGGCTGAATCCACGCGCGTGCTCGACACCGGCCTGGTTGAGCCTGGACGCCATCTCCTCGGGGCTGTGCCAGCGCAAGTGGCCCGCGTCGACGTATACGGCCGCAGCCGGATTGCGCGTCAGCGAGTCGACCGCGTAGCGAATCAAGTCGAAGCGCTCTTGGCGCTGATCGTCGGAAAGGCAATCGGCCATGGCGAGCGCATCGGGCTCCAGGACGATCGCTACCCGCGAGCCGCCGATGCCGGCAGCGATGCCGTCGATCCACCCGCGGTAGGCGTCGCCGGAGGACATGCCACCTGCAGCGAAGCTTCCGCAGTCGCGGTGCGGGATTCCGTAGATCGACAGCACCGGGATCGCACCAGCAGCGGCCGCGTCAGCGGTGTACTTCCCGACTGTGGATGCGGACGCGCCCGGGACGAGCCAATACGCCTGCGGCGTGTCGGCGACGGCTCTCAACTCGGGGCTTGGCGGGTCGGCGCTGTTCGCCGCACGCATGGCCGCCGAGTTGGGATTGACGTAGAACGGAGCCCCGACCAGCGGGTTCGCGTCACTTGCCAGCTGCACCGCCGGCGTCGGGGCGACCGGGTCAGCAATAAGACCGACGGCTGCGATCGCGGCAACCGTCAGGAGAGGAGCGAACAACCGCGCGGCTGCGTTGGCAGCGGAGGACATCACGCGAGGAAAATTAGCGCGTCACGGCAGCGAGCGCCAATCTCCGGCCGGTCACTGCGCGATGGGTGCTCCGTCGGCCAACCCGCCGACCAGACCCTGAGCGATTGCTTCTTCCATGCCCCGGGTGGCCAAGACGTCGGCGAGTTCGTTGTCGGCGATACCGGCGTGCCCCTTCACCCAGAACCACTCGACCTGATGCTGCGCGCACGCCGCGCGGAGGCGCTGCCACAGGTCGACGTTCTTCACCGGCTGTTTCGCGGCGGTCATCCAGCCGTTTCGTTCCCAGCCGAGGACCCATTTCGTGATGCCGTTCCGGACATAGGTGCTGTCGGTGTACAGATGCACCACCACGGGACGGGTGAGCGCCTCCAGTGCCATGATCGGCGCCGTCAGCTCCATTCGGTTGTTGCTCGTCAGGCTGGGCTCGCCGCCGCACATCTCGCGGACGTGCCGACGGTGTCGCAGCACCGCGCCCCAGCCGCCGGGGCCAGGGTTGGGTCGGCACCCGCCGTCGGTGTGGATGACGACCGTGTCGTTGGAGTTGATGGAGTCGATGGAGCTGATGGAGTTGATGGAGTTGGTGGACTCGTCGGGGTCGACCATGCGCCGAGGATAGGCAATGCATCGAGCGATTGGCCCCGCGACTCGCGAGGCCATGTCGATGCTGTCGCGCCGATGAGTCTGGCGGCGTCGACAGGTCTACCTCCCGACCGAGACAACCAAGGCATCGGAGTACGGCATGGGCCTCATTCACATCGAGCTGTTCGCAACCCTGGACCTTGTGGGGCAGGCGCCCGGCGGTCCCGACGAGGACCCGGTGGGGTTCCCGTTCGGCGGTTGGCAGGCGCCACTGATCGACGCGGTGTCCGGCGCCCAGGTCGGCGCGGCATATGAAGGCACCGACGCCCTCCTGCTCGGCAGGCGGACCTATGACATCTTCGCGGGCTTCTGGCCGGACCAGGAGGGCGGCCAGGACGGCCAGATCGCCACGCTCTTCAACAGCGTCCCGAAGTACGTGGCCTCCCGCGGCAGGCCCGAGCTCTCGTGGGCCGGGTCCACGCAGCTCGGCCCGGATCTGGCCGCCGCGGTGCAGGAGATCCGCGACCGACACGAGCACGTCAAGGTCGTTGGCAGCCTGAATCTGGTGCAGACCATTCTGCGTGAGAAGCTCTTCGACCGCCTCGACCTCTGGGTGCATCCCATCGTGCTGGGCGTCGGAAAGAAGGTGTTCGACGGCGGCGCGGTGCCGACGAACATCACCCTTCTGGAACCGCCGGTGTCCAGTCCGAAGGGCATCGTGTATCTGCGCTACGGACGCGTCGACGGCACGCCAGGAACGGGGGACATGAGTGCACCCGATCGCGGCACCGGGCGCGACAACTGAACACGCTGCGGCGTGTTGTTACGACGGTCAGCCCGCCTGTGGGACAACGTAGGTCGGCTGCCACGGGTTGAGCCCCTGGTGGATCGCTTCGGCACGAAGGTAGTCCTCGACCGACGGGTAACCCTTGACCTCGGCGGCGCGTTTCAACGCCTCCTGCTCGGCCACCTTGGTCTCGGCCACGGCGGTGGCCAGATCCGCTTCCGCCTTGGCTTTTTTGGCGGTGGCCTCGGCGACACCCTGCGCCTGCGTCGCCTGCGCATTCTGAATCGCGGCCTGCTCGCGTTCGATGGCCGCCTTCAGCTCCGGATTGACCGGCGTCGGCTTGAGCACGGTCACCTGGAAGTTGGTGAAGAAGTCCACACCGTTGGTTCGGGCCTTGCTGGCGTTGGGCAGCGAGGTGAGAAGGGCATTGCGGAACTCGGCACGCGCCTGCTCGTCGTTCCAGATCTGCTGCCACGTGTATTTCTGCGCCACACCATTGAGGGTGTCCTGCAACGGTTGTCCGATCACGTAATTCAGCAGCTCGATCCACCCGTCGCTGACTGTGCCGTCGTCGTTCAACCAACCGTTGTATTTGGTCCCGAAGTCGCGGTGGAATTGCTTGAGCTTCTCGCAGTCCGACGTCAGGTCGAACGTCACGACTACTGGCACGTTCATATCCGCGGGTGCCTTGGCGTTGGACACCACGACGTATGGCCCGCGCTCTGAGCCGGGATCGCCCGTTGCATCCCAGGAGATTTGGCGGGCCGGATAGCGGTACACGTGGTTGGTGATCTCGTTCTGAGAATTCTCCGGTTCAATGCATCCCTTTACCGTCGGATCGGTGGGGATCATCCAGTAGCCGTCGACGACGACGGCCTGCTCCCCGGCCCCGACACTTGCGTACGAGCAGCCGGACAACAGGACCATAGAAATCCCAAGGGCCACAGCAGATTTCTTCACAGTATTTGCCTTCCGTTCATGGCTATTGGCGCGGTGTTGGTACCGGCGCTCGCAGTGCTTGCGTACAGGACTTGTCGCGAACTGTACTGGCGTGATCGCGGAGTCTCCTCTGATTTCGATATCGTGGCCAGATGAGTAGCCCGCGGGTGCCCGGCGGGGTGGTGCATAAGCTGCCCACAGACCTGCGCCAGGCGCTGATGGCCAACGACACGGCGCTCGCCGCGTGGAAGGACATCACGCCCCTGGCGCGCAATGAGTTCATCTGCTGGGTCGAGGACGCCAAGCAGGAGGCGACGCGAGATCGTCGCATCCGTCGTACCCAGGAGGAACTGGAGGAGGGCCAGCGCAGGCCGTGCTGCTGGCCGGGGTGCAAGCACCGCGAGCGCACCGGGAAGTAGGCGGCGAGCCGCCAATCGTGGTAGGCGTCAATCCCCGTAGGCGGGCGCGGCCTGCAACTCCGGGGCGGCCGCGGCGAGCAAGGCGGTGCGATCGCCGGTCAGTGGGGGATAGATGCGTTCACCGTTGATCAATTGTTTGGTCGCTTTGGCTTCCGCGCCGGTACTGACGACTCGGCGATCCCAACCCTCCGTGTAGACCGCACCGGCCGGACCGAGATCGAGAACGGTGACATACCAAGGGATTCGCAGCGACAGCATGGGAGCACCCAGCAGGTCGCTGATCACGTTGTAGCCCGCGTAGCGGCCCATCGGCCGACCGTGCTGACATGACATCACCGACATGTGTTCGTTGTCCATGCGCGCCACGGCCACATCCCCTGAAGCGAATATCCCGGAGACACCCTCGACCCTCAGATGGTCATCGACCGGCAGCCGGCCCAGTCGATCGCGCGGCACCCCGAGCTGCGCCGTCAACGGGTTCGCCCGCATGCCGGCGCACCACACCACCGTCGCCGTCGGCACAACTTCGCCGGACGAGAGGGTGACGCTTCGTGCGTCGACGGCGGTGACGCCCACCCCCGTCAAGGTGTCGACGTGGTTGGCGGCCAACGCGTCCTCGATGACCGGACGGGCCGACTCGCCCATGTCCGAGCCGACATGCGGGTTGTGATCGACGAGGATCACCCGCGGCGTGGCCTCGGGCCCCAACGCCTTCGAAAGCATCCTCGGAAGCTCACTGGCGGTCTCGATGCCGGTGAGTCCGGCGCCGACGACCACCGCGGTCGTGCTCGCGGGTTCTGCGGCGCGGTCGGCCAGGGCACGGATATGTGCCTGCAGTTTCGTCGCGCCGTCGTAGGTGTCGACGTCGAAACCGAACTCGGCCAGCCCGGGCAGATCCGGTTTGGCCACGCTGCTGCCCAGCGCGACGACGAGGCGGTCGTATCTCAACATCGCGCCGTCCGCAGTCCGCACGGTCGCCTGCGCCGGGTCGATTCCGGTCACATCGGCGGTGATATGCCCGACACCGGCCGGATCGAGCAAGTCCGGCAACGGGATTCGGCATGGGCTCAGGTCGGCCTCGTAGTTGCGGACCCGGATGTCGTGGAACGGTTGCGTACTGACGATGGTGATCTTGACGGCTCCCTGCGCGACACCTAGCTCGTCCAGTCGCCGTGCCGCTCCCAGCGCGGCCCACAGCCCGGCGAACCCGGCCCCGAGAACGAGTACGCGTGAGGGCTGTGGCACCGCACCATCGTTACGTCCGTTCGATGAACTGACAAGTGCGTCTGTTTGCTCGTTGCATACATTTCGAGCGTGGCGATTGGGTCCGGCGTCAGCGCAAATTCGAACGATCTTGATTGATGGGCCGCATTCGCCGTTTGCACGGCCCCCTGCCGAAACCGTGGGCCATTAAGTTTTACAAAACCGGACGCGAATGACGCGAGGGATTGCGCCAGCGTTCGCACCCCGTCGAGCGGGGAGGTAAGCCGGGCCTCGACTGCTGCCGACCACGTAGCGCGACGGGAAAACCGCTGATGACGGGCCTGGGCTCGGGAGGGCGGTCTCTTTGCATTGCTCGACGGCGTTCGGCCATGGCCGCGTTGGCTGCGGTCGCTGGGCCGACACCAGACGCGCTGCGCCGGGTTCGGCCCAGCTTCTGGGTCCGGGATTTCTAGTGGGTAACGGCAGGTCTGTGCGACAATATCCTGCGGAATCAGCAGGTCGTTTTGCTGAAGGAGGAGATCATCGTCACCACTCATCTGCGCAATGCAGCGGGTGTTTGCGCGCTCTCGATCGGTCTCCTCGTTTGCAGCAGTGCTGGCGCTATCGCCTACGCCGATCAAACTGAAACCGGTGGTGTCTCTGACTCCCCAGGTGGCGACACCAAGACTGCGGATCGCACTACCAACACCACGTCGACCACCGACGGTCCCACCAACACTGAGGATGCGAAGCAAGACGACGACGAGACCGGTGATGACGGTAGTGACAGTACGGTCACGGTAGGGACAACCACGGGCACGACCAATCAGCAGTCGTCGACCTTCACGGTGGAAGCGGAGACCAACACCGTCGAAGAGCAAAATGACATCACTGATCTCACGGGATTGAATCTGGACGGCGCCGAAGCTGGCGTTACGCCGAGTTCGACAGTCGTGGTGATGCCCTCCTTGTCCGCGGTTCCAGCCTTCACGCTAAAGTTCACACTCCCTTCAGGGTCGAACAAAACCCCGCAGGCGCAGACCAAGCCTGCTGCGCAACAAAGCGGCGGCGCGCCGGCGTCGAAAGCCGAGGAGAGCTGGGACGCCCAACCGCTTGCGACCCGTGAACCTGGGCCGATCACGACGACGGTAGTAACGCGGGTTTCGAATGCGTTTGCCTCGGTTGCGCAGGGACTTGGGTACGCCGTGAACACGCTCGCACAGCTGCCGACGTCGCAGACCCCGATCACCGATGTCATCAAGTCGATCGTGGCGATGGTCGGCGGTGTGGTGGGAGCCGTCATCGAGGTCGCCAGCGTGCCGGGGGATCTGGTCTCCTTGCTCGGCGTTAAGAGTCCTGACAGTGTGCGTCCGCCACTGATCGGCAACGGAGGCACCGTCACCGCGCCGCGCACACTCGTTGACCTCCCGTTTCTCGGACCCGACTCGCAGCCGCACGGGCTCGTCCCCGCGCTGAAAGCGCCGCTGTCGGGCACTGAGGTCCAGCCGTCGAGCATCGGAGGCGCCGCCGCGAGCGGGTTGAAGAACGATCTAACGCTCTCGGGTCTGGCGCCGGTACCTTCGGGCATTAGCCCCGCGACGACGTCATTCCTCGATCACGTAGTCAGCTCCGTACTGGCGCCGGCATCGCTGATGGCGCTCGCGGCCATTGCCGTGCCAGGTGTCGCCGGGCTGCTGATCGTGTGTGTCGCGGGGATCAGGGTCGGTTACCGCCAGGCCAAGGCAGGGCTGGCCTTGCGGGTGTCGGGGATCGCCCGGTTCGCCGGTCCGGGTCCGATGGGTGTCGTTCGCTCGGGTGGACTGATCGCCCTTCATACGCGTACTCCGCGGCTCGGCAAGCCACATACGACGCGTGCTGCTCGCGCGAAGACGGCCAACGCGCCTCGCCTCCTCGAGAGCGTGGCCTAGCCCGCGCGCGATCGCGCGGCGTCCAATACCCCTTCGATCTGGACCCACGTCTGGCGCACGATGTCAGCCACCGGAAGAAGATCGGCGATGCGCGACGAGACCTGTCCGGTATTGGCGACGCTGGCGTCCATATCGCCGCCGAAGTAAAGCTCGGTGACCTTGCCGAGCAGTTTCGCATCCGGATCGTGCTCGGCGACGCGTGCCGCCAGCCCCGTGCGAAGTACGCGCATGGTCGGATTCCCTGGAATGTCGAGCAGCACGGTGCCGGCGTCGTTGGCCGCGACGATCGCATCCTTGAAGTTCATGTGCACCAATGATTCCCGGCTGGCCAACATCCGCGTGCCCATCTGAACGCCTTCTGCGCCGAGCACCAGCGATGCCGCAGCGGACTGCGCGTCACACATCCCGCCCGCGGCGATGATCGGCACATCAACGTGGGCGGCGACGAGTGGTAGCAGCACCATGGTCGACGCCCCCAGTGCTGATTTGAAACCACCACCCTCGACACCCTCGACCACTAACGCGTCGACGCCTGCGTCGACCGCCTTGAGAGCGGCCCGCAACGATCCGACGACGTGCACTACCGTCATGCCCGCGTCGTGCAGCCTCGCGGTGAACAATGCCGGATCGCCCGCGGACGTGAACACATGCTGCACACCCGTGGCGGTCAGCGTGTCGACGATCGACGGGTCGCCCTTCCAGCCCTGGATCATCAGGTTGGCCGCCACGGGGCGTTCCGTTAACTCACGCACCCGCTGCAGGTCGGCGCGGCCCTCAGGGGTGAGGGTCTCGATCATTCCCAGGCCGCCGGCCTCTGAGACGGCCGCGGCCAGTTCCGCCCGGGCGATATAGGTCATCGGCGCCTGGACCACGGGATAGTCGACGCCGAGAAGGGTCTGAACTCGATTGGCCACGGCCCATTAAACCGTTTTGCACACAAAACGTCGTTGTCGCTTTATTACATTGAGTGTTTTATGATTTTGGAATGGCCAAGCCACCCCTGTCGATGAAGCCGACCGGTTGGTTCCAAGTCGCCTGGTCCGACGAGATCAAGATCGGCGACGTTCACCGGATGACGTACTTCGGCACCGAGATGATCGCGTGGCGGGCCGAGTCCGGTCAGCTCACCGTCATGGACGCTTACTGCGAGCACCTCGGCGCGCACCTCGGCCACGGTGGTCACGTCGAGGGCGAGGTCATCCAGTGCCCATTTCACGGCTGGCAGTGGAATCACGAGGGCCGCAACGTCTGCATTCCCTACGAGGATCGGCCGAACCGGGGACGTCGGATTCGTACCTACCCGACCGTGGAGCGCAACGAGGCGGTCTACATCTGGCACGACATCGAGCGGCGCGACCCGTTCTTCGACGCGCCCGACGTTTTCGCGAGTTTCAACGACGGCAGCAGCGCCCACGACTACTACCCCCAGCAGCGGTTGTACCGCGAAGCCTTGGAGATGCATCCTCAGTACGTCATCGAAAATGGCGTCGACTTCGCGCATTTCAAGTTCGTTCACCAGACTCCGATCGTTCCCATCTTCACCCGGCACGACTTTGACGAACCCGTGTCATATGTTGACTTCACGATCACGTTCGAAGGTGACGATCAGCAGAGCATCGACGACATCGACAGCAGAGTCGAGGCGATCAACGGCGGCCTCGGCATTGCCGTGACGAAAAGCTTTGGGATGGTGGATAATAGAACGATCTCTGCCATTACACCTGTTGATGACAGCACGTCTGATGTTCGCTTCATGGTGTACATCGGCCGTCGGCCGACCCGCAATCCGGAGCGCGCCGAGACGAAGGCTCGCGAATTCGGGCAGGAAGTCATCCGGCAGTTTGCCCAAGATATCGATATTTGGCGATACCAACGCTATTCCGATCCACCTGCGCTGGCTGGTTCAGAGCAGCAGGGCTTTACCGCCCTCCGCAACTGGGCCAAGCAGTTCTATCCCGACGGTATAGGCGGCAGCGCCGCCGAAGTCTACGCAGCACAGAAAGGCCGAACTGAATGAGTGCAAATCGCAAGCCGATCCGCGTGTTTCAGGTTGCGACGGGCAATGTCGGCAGCGAGATGATCAAGCGGATCGCCGACCGCCCCGATCTCGAACTGATCGGAGTGCACTGTTACTCACCGGAAAAGGTCGGAAAGGACGCCGGTGAGCTGGCCGGGTCGGCGCCCAACGGGGTGACGGCGACCGGGTCGATCGAGGAGATCATCGCCGCCAAGCCCGACGTACTGACATTCCACGGTGTCTTCCCCGATGAGGACCTCTACGTGAAGGTTCTCGAGGCCGGCATCAACATCGTCACGACGGCGGACTGGATCACCGGCTGGCACCGCGACACCAATCATCCGCATCCGTCGGGCACGCCCGTCTCGCAGCTCCTTTCCGAAGCGTGTGAGAGGGGAGGGGCGACGTTCTACGGCACCGGCATGAACCCTGGTCTGAACCAGATCCTCGGCGTCGTGTGCTCGGCCGACGTCGCCGAGATCGAGAACGTCACCACCATCGAATCCGTCGACGTCTCGTGCCACCACAGCAAGGACACCTGGATCGAAGTCGGCTACGGGCTTCCCGTCGACGATCCGAGCATTCCGGACAGATTGGAGAAGTACACCCGCGTGTTCGCAGACAGCGTGCTCATGATGGCCGACTGCTTCGACCTGAAACTCGACGAGGTCAAATTCAGCTATGAACTCGGGGCATGCACCAAGGACGTCGATCTCGGGTGGTACGTGCTGCCGAAGGGTTCGCTCGGCGGCAACTACATCAAGTATCAGGGCATCGTCGACGGCGTACCGAGGGTCGAGACACACCTGGAGTGGCAGATGACGCCGCACACGAATCCGAGTTGGGATATCAAGGGCTGCTACATCACTCAGATCAAGGGCGATCCCTGCGTGTACAACAAGCACATGATCTTCCCGAAGCCCGGTGTCGACCTGTCTGATCCCGCGAACTTCGCCTCGATCGGTATGACCGTGACCGGAATGCCGGCCTTGAGCGCGATCGCATCGGTCGTCGACGCGGCGCCGGGGCTGGTGACGAGCGCGGATCTGCCGTTGCGCGGGTTCGCCGGCCGCTTCAAGCTGTGAGCCGTATCAAGCCACGCTGAGTTCCAGCCGTTCCAAACGACGCACCAGGAGACTGGGCAACCACCGGCCGGTGTCGGACGCCTCGATGTGCGACGTGCGTTCGAGAAGTTCGCCGATGACGATCTTGGCTTCGAGTCGTGCGAGCGCGGCACCGATGCAGAAGTGGGCGCCCTTCCCAAAGGCGATGTGGTTCTTGGCCTCCGCACGGTCGAGCCGAAAAGTGTCGGGATCGTCGAAATGTGACGGGTCCCGGTTGGCGGCACCCCACAACAGCACCAGGCGTGAGCCTCCGGCCAGTTCGACACCGGCCAGCGTCGTGTCGTTGACCACGTGTCGGTAGTGACCACGGAAGGGTGGCTCGTAGCGTAATACCTCTTCGAGGAATGCGCCGAGCAGGTCCGGGTTTTCGCGCAGCTGCGCTTGGATGTCACGACGGGTCGCCAAGATATGTGCGGCTGAGCCGATCAACGACGCGGTGGATTCACCGCCGGCGCTGAACAAGGTGATCATCATGGTCATCGCCGCAGCTTCCGCCAGCTCGCCGGAGGCGCAGGCGGTTGCCAACGTGCTCAGCAGGTCATCTTTCGGATCGGCAGTGGCCCAACGGAAGTGCTCCATGATGTAGCCCGACAACTCCATGACCGCGATGCCCGCATCCCTGAGTTGTTCCTGGCCAACAAGTCCTTCGACCAGTTGTGTGCTCGCGTAGCCCCACGTCAACAGCTGCTCGGCGTCGACGTCCGGCACGCCGATGAGTCGCGTGACGATCATCACCGGCAACCGGTTGGCCATCGCCGACATCCACTCGATGGTGTCGCGTTGCATGCTGTCATTCCAAATGCGCTCGGCGGTTTCGCGAACGAAGGACTCCAGGGCTTTGATTTTTCTCGCCGACAAGTGCGGCACCAACATCTTCCGGTGCCCGGCATGGGCAGGATCATCCGCCGTCGCCAGCGCCTGCATATCGGCACCGAGTTCGGCCATCGGGAATGCGCCGACCTTGCCGTCCTGGTATGTCATCGTGGCGGTGAGGTTCGAGGAGAAATCGCCGGGCCGTGCAATCACGTCCTCCACCGCGCCCCATCCGCACACCGCGTAGAACCCCGAATTCCCGATGGGATGGACCTGGCCTCCGTCCAACATGCGTGCGTACAACGGGTACGGGTCCTGAATGAACTCGTCGTCGAACAGGGCGAGTCCGAGTTGCCCTTCACGTTCGGTCATTCCTCAAGGCTGACCCGCGCGGTCAGACGGAGTCAATGGGCGCGGTCGAGTTTGAAAACGCCTGGTGAGTGGCGGCCCGTCGCCTTTCTCAACGTGCGAAGGCGACCAGCGCAAACGGTGAGATCAAAGGTGGGATTCATCTCAGTGTGAGAAAATTCGACTGAATCGTCTAGGGCTTGGAGGAGGTGCCGCTTGGCGCGCAGCGACTGGCTAGTGGGAGGTGATCGTCAGTCAATCGCCGCCGAGCGTATTTACGCCGCTGCGACCGATCTCATCGCTCGCGACGGCTTCGAGGCATTCGACATCGACACGCTGGCGGCTCGTGTTCACTGCTCCCGCGCGACGATCTATCGCCATGCCGGCGGCAAGGCCGAGATCCGCAACGGGGTACTGGTCCGCGCCGCTGCACAAATCGTCGCGACGGTACGTGCTGCCGTCGACGGACTGACCGGGTCACGCCGTATCGTCACCGCGATCACGGTGGCACTCAGCAGGATTCGAGCCGATCCGCTGGGACGGTTGATGATCGGTTCGATTCGCGGTGCCGATGAAATGGCGTGGCTCACCGAATCGCCGATTGTGGCCGACTTCGCGACGGATCTCAACGGGCTCGCCGACGACGATCCGCAGGCGGGCCAATGGATCATCCGGATCGTGATGTCGATGCTGTACTGGCCCATCGATGACGCCGAGATCGAGCGCAACGTGTTGGAACGCTTCGTTTCTCCAGCGTTCGATGAGCCGTAAGATCGTGTCTCAACTATGACGACACCGCGACGGCCCGTGAACGGAAAGCAGATTCGCGCTGAGCGCACGCGGGCGATGGTGATCGACGAGACCGTGCGCTGCGTCCTCGAGGAGGGGTTCGGCGCAGCGAGCGCGAAACATATCACCGAGCGCGCGGGTGTCACGTGGGGAGTGATCCAGTACCACTTCGGCGATCGCGACGGCCTGTTGATGGCCGTCGTCGATCAAGGCTTCAGCGAACTGCTGACCAAACTGCGCGACGTCGAACCGAAACTGGGCTCATACGAGGGACGCGCCAGGACCGAACTTCTCGTACACACCGTCGCCGAGGCGTTTCTGAGTCCGACATCGATTGCGGCACTGGAGATTCTGATCGCCACCCGGGCCAGCCGGGCGGACGTCGACCAACGGCATCTGCTAGATCTCTTCACGACTCTCACCGATCTCGGTCGCTATGTATCCGAGGGGCTCGAGCCTGAACGTGCCGACGCGGTCGGCAATCTGGTGTGGACCACCTTGATGGGCGCCATGGTCGCCACGATGGCGGTACCGGGCCCGGTGGATGTTAGCCGCGAGTTGCGCGCCCTCACTGACACGATCACCGCCTACGTGGACCAGGCGCGACAGGGTTAGCGCGGCGCGAGGTCGCATCCTCGGTAGAGGTCGAGGAACAGGATCCAGCCGCGCGAGCTCACCCAGACACCCTAACTTTGTGATTTCGGTGCGCGCACGTTCGCTGAGCGGGCTGTCTCGAATTGAAGTTCTCGCTGGATCGACGGGCATAGTTCGTCGCTGGATCGATGGTGAGTGTTAGTACTGGGGCCGCCCGATCAGGCGGGCAGTGGTGTGCTGGCGAGGTGGTTGAGGATCTTGCCGATGTTGTGGACCGCGGCGTGGAATGTCCATTCGCTGCGTGCTCGGGCCAGGCCTCTGCCGGTGAATCGGCGGAATCCGAGGTTGTGCTTGGCATGTCCGAATGGTGTCTCGGCGATGTGAGATCGCATGGCGTACTGAATGATTCCCTGCGGGGTGCGTAACCGGTGAGCCATCGCCGCGATCGGATCGGCGTCGGTGGGCGGTGGCCCTTGAGTGGGATGTTCGGTGGCCGCGTGGTGCACGTCGCGGGCCTTGCCGGTAGCGATCAGCCGGTCTGGTCCTGGCGCGGTCAGGTTCTCGTTCGTGCAGTAGCCGGCGTCGGCGAGCACCATCGCGATCGAGGAGGCGGTGGCCGTGGTTGATGTGTCATCGCGGCGGTGGCCGGTGATCAGGTCCGCGGACTTGATGGCCTTGTCGATCATGTCGGTGTAGTACTGGTTGTCCACCGGGCTGGTGCCCACCCCGGTGGCCACGATCAGCCCGTCAGCGGCGGTGACTGCCTGGCAGTTGTAGCCCTGCAGCCAGCCACCCCCGCGCAACGGCTGGATCCGTGATTGGGGATCGGTGAGATTGGCCGTGCGTTCGACGTTGGTGGCGGCCTGGGCGGCAGCCACCTGCGCGGCCCGGGCCCGCTCCAGTCGCGCTCGCGCCTGACGGACCCGGGCGTTCTGCTCGACGGGCGCCGGTGAGCGCCCCGGACGTCGGGCGCCGACCGCGCCGCGTGCGGCCCAACTCTGGTGTTTGGCCTGCGACCTGGCCACCGCCGCGGCCAGCACCCGCTCGGCCATCGCCACCTGGGCGCCGGCCGGGATCCGGCCGGTCATCTTCTCCCCGGCCGCGATGCGCGCCAGATACTTGCCCACCAAGGCGTCGCGTTCGGCGCGTTCGGCGGCGATCTCGGCGTCGATGCGGGCCTGGGCTTGGGCGATGCGCCCCGATCGGTCGTGGGCAACCCGTTCGAGCTCAACCGATTCCGCAGCCGGTGCACCATCATCGGCGGCGGGCCCCTGGGCGGTGTCCTCGGCGTTGCGCCGTGCCAGCGCTTCGGCGATGCGTTTAGCCAGCACCGCCGGATCGGTCAACTCGGCCGGTACCGACCCCGGGTTATCGTCGCCAAACATCTCGTCCTCGGCGGCATCAGTGGCTTCGTGTGCGGCCGCCGCAGCCTTGGCGATTCGGGCCGCCTCCGCCGCGGCGGCCTTGGCTAGCCCCGAGGTGGTGCGGTTGGCCGACAGCGACGCGTTCGAGGCGATCTTGACTCCGTCGAGTGCCACAGTCTCCAGCCGGCCCAACCCCAGCCCGGCAGCCAACATCAACACCTCGGTGAACAACTGCTCACACGCGGCGTGGTTCTCGGCGCGAAACCGCGCGATCGTGACGTGATCAGGCCCATCACCAGCACAGATCACCCGATAAGACACCACATCAGCACACGCCCGCTCGATCCGACGCGAGGACCGCACCCCCTGCGACCACGCCCAGATCAGCAGCGTCACCAACATGTCGGGGTCATACCCGGCCCGCCCGACACCACCGGTCCGTCGCTGGTGGTGAAACGCCGAGGTGTCCAACCCCTCCACGATCCCGATCAACGCCCACACCGAATGATCCGCAGGCAGCCACTCCCGCATATCCGGCGGAACTAAGAACTGCTGATCACGCACTACCGGTCGATACCCCTTGGCCACCAACACATTCTCGACGACCAACAAATCAGGCACTCACACCGACACGCCATTTCGAAACAACCCGTGAGCCGTCGTACGCGCACCGAAATCGCAATCAGGAGTTCGTGAGTTCTGCGTACCGGTTGACGTGATAGTCCGTTGACCCGAACTCGAACTGGACAGCGGTCAGCCGCTTGAAGTAGTGGCCGATCGCGAGTTCCTCGGTCATTCCCATGCCGCCGTGCAGCTGCACGGCCTGCTGGCCGACGAAGCGGGCAGCCCGCCCGATCGTCGCCTTGGCCGCCGATACAGCCCGCGCGCGTACCGCGGGTTCGGCCTCGATGTTGAGGACCGCAAGATATACGGCCGCGACGGACTGCTCGACCTCCATGTACATGTCGACCATCCGATGCTGCAGCACCTGAAAGCTGCCGATGGGTTGCCCGAACTGTTGACGCTGTTTGGCGTATACGACGGTGTCGGCCAACACCTTTCGCATGCAGCCAACCGCCTCAGAGCAGACCGCCACCGCCCCCTCGTCACGTGCCGCCGCTATCGACGGCCATGCCTGGCCTTCCTCGCCTAGCAGCGCGTCACCCGGCAGCCGTAGCCCGTCGAAGGCGATGTCGGCAGCGCGGCGGTCATCGACCGTGCGGTAGGCGTGCATCTCGATACCTGGGCCCGGGTCGTCGAGATCGACGACGAACAGCGAGGTTCCGGTATCGGTGCGTGCGGTCACCAGAAGGTGGGTCGCCAACGGTGCGCTCATCGCGACGATCTTCGACCCTCGTAGGGTCCACCCGTCGCCGTCTGGCTCGGCGGCCGTCGATATGTCCTGCCAGTGCTCGCCCGACGACGCCTCCGCCGCGGCCAGCGCGACGACCGCGGTGCCCTCGACGATCTTCTCCAGCAGTGACGTCGCGACCGGCCCCCCGGCGCGGTGCAGCAGGCCGCCTGCCACCACGACGGTGTCCACGTAGGGCTCCACCGCCAGCGCATGCCCGAGCGCCTCGGCGATCACCATGACCTCGACGGGGCCGCCACCGATTCCGCCGACATCCTCGGGCAGGGCGGCGCCCAAGATGCCGAGTTCATTCGCGAAGCCACTCCAGATGTCGGGTTGCCAACCGGGCCCGGACTTGGCCGCGGCCCGGCTCTTTTCCAGGTCGTATCTGGTCGACAGGAACTTGTCCAGCCCGTCGCGCAGCAGTTCTTGTTCCTTGCTCAAGCTGAAGTCCATCGCTCGCCCCTTACAGTCCGAGTGCCGCTTTGGCCAGAATGTTGCGCTGGATCTCATTGCTGCCGGCGTAGATGGAGCCGGCGCGATCGTTGAAGTAGCGCAACGGCGCGACCGCCTGCCACTCCTCACCGCTGATGTAGCCGTCGGCCGGCGGCTCGTATTCGGTCACCGGTCCGCCGGGGCATGCGGCGTGCGGTTGATACACCCGCCCGCGCGGACCGGCGGCTTCCATCGCAAGCTCGGTCAGCACCTGGCTCAACTCGGTGGCGAGCACCTTGAGCATCGACGACGCCACACCCGGATTCTTGCCAGCGGCGACCGCGGCGAGCACTCGGTATTCGAGAATCTCCAGTACTTCGGTGCGGATCCGGGCGTCGGCCAGCTTTCGTGCGAACGCGGAGTCATCGAGCAGTCGGCCGCCCGCGGGGCCGGGCTGTTCGGCGGCGACGGTGGCGATCTCGTCGGCCATCACCTGCAACGCGGGCGATGACGCGCCGCCGCCGCGCTCGAACTCCAGCAGATACTTGGCGACGGTCCAGCCTTCGTCGATCTTGCCGAGAACATTCGTTTTGGGCACCCGAACCTCGTCGAAGAAGACCTGGTTCTGCACCTCCTCGCCCGACGTCATGACCAGTGGGCGGATCTGGATGCCCGGCGTTGACATGTCGATGAGCACGAACGTGATGCCCTGCTGCTTCTTCTGAGTCTTCGACGTGCGCACCAACGCGAACATCCAGTTCGCCTCGCCGGCGTGGGTCGTCCAGATCTTGCTTCCTGTGCACACCAGGTCGTCGCCATCGTCGACAGCGGCCATCGAAAGCGCGGCCAGGTCGGAGCCGGCCTCAGGTTCGGAATAGCCCTGGCAGAAGAACACCTCGCCGGTCAGGATGCGGGGCAGGAAGAACTCTTTCTGCTCGTCGGTGCCGAACCTGACCAGCGCGTGGGCGACCATCCGGATGCCCATCGGTGACAACGACGGCGCTCCGGCCAGTTGGGACTCCCGGCTGAAGATGTAGTGCTGGGTCAGGCTCCACTCACAGCCACCGTGCTCAACCGGCCAGGCCGGCGCGGCCCAGCCTCGTTCGTGAAGGATTCGCTGCCACTCCATGCTCGCCTCGTGATCGGCGTAGACGCTGGTCATGAGGCGGCCGGCGCGGCGCAGTTCCGCTGTCAGCTTGTCGTCCAGAAATTCACGCACCTCGTCGCGAAACGCCACATCGGCCGCCGACCACGTGAGGTCCATGCTTGATCCCCTGTCTGCAGAACGCTACGGACAGAGTAAACCTAGTTAGTTAGGTGAAGTGCACGAGGTAGGTGGTGAAAGTTTCGGGCCTTTTTCACGGCGACAGGAAGTGCGTGGTGGCGCGGTACACCTTGGCCTTGTACATCGCGGCGTCGGCGTCACGCAGCATCTCGGTGGCGTCGCGGGGATCATCAGGCATCACCTCGGTCACGCCGATGCTGGCGGTGAGGTTGCACGAGATACCGGCGACATCGAGCGGCGCGGCCAAAGCTACATGCAGTCGTTCGGTGAGGCGCTCCAGTGCGTAGTGGTCGGCATTACCGAAAAGCAGCGCGACGAATTCGTCGCCGCCGTGGCGCGCGATCAAGTCCTCGGCGCGCAGGGTGGCACGCAACCGCTCCGCGGCAGTCTTGATCACGGCGTCGCCTGCGTGATGTCCGAACGCGTCGTTGACGGTCTTGATGTTGTCGAGGTCGATGAACATCACCGCCGCCAGCGTCGGCGGGTCGGCCTGCAGTGCTTGGGTTGCCTGCGCCTCGGCATACGCCCGATTAGGGAGCCCGGTGAGCGAGTCGTGGTGGGCTTGATGGCTGAGCTGAAGTTGCGCATCGCGCTCGTCGGTGACGTCGGTGAAGGACGCAAGCAGTGCCTGCTGCCCGGTTTCGGCCGGGTCGAGCAGGCGACTGCTGACCGAAAGCCAGCGTCGCGCGCCGTCGGGCCGGTCGAAGCCCACGACCATGTGTCGAGGGATGAGTCCGGTAGTCAGTGAGTTCACGAAGAGCGGGTGCCAGTCGTCGAGTCCATTGCCATCGACGTCGTAGAGCGGGAACGCGGCAGACAAATTTTCATGAGCCCGCAATTTGCCGGAGGACGACAAGCCGAGGATGCGGCGTGCCGCGGGATTGATCCACTCGGGCTGACCTTCAGCGTCAAGCACCACCACCCCTTCGACAAGTGAGTCCACGACGGTCTGGAATCTCCGTTCGGCGCGTCGCAGGGCGGTTTGGTCTGAGCAGATGAGGACGTATCCGTTTTCCATCGGGGCGGCGGAAACCCTGACAATGAGCGCCGTCCCGTCGGCGGCTCGATGGATCGCGTGGGCGACGCCTCCGTCGGCCACGACCGCCCCCGGATCGACGGCGGCGCCGACGGCCTCGGTGATCGGGAGGGTTAAAGCGCGCGCCGCCGGCCGTCCATATATCGCTTCCGCTGCCGGATTCCAACTGGTGACCGTGCCAGCTAACGTCGTTGCGATGATTGCATCTGTGGCGTGGGTCACAAGTGCGGCCTGATATCGCAGAGTTGCCTCGGCCGCTTTTTGTATCGTCAGATCGCGGAAGATGACCTGGTACGCGGGCTTGCCGTCCCAGCTCGTCAATACCGAGACGACCTCGGCGTCCACCGGGCTGCCATCCAGGCGCAGCATGACCGCCTCCGCAGCATCGGAGGCGTCGCCCTCCTTTTGGAGGCCGGCGATGCGGGTCAGCATCGGTTCGATGGAGTCAGGGTGGACGAAGTCGGTGATCATCCGCCCTACCAGGTCTTCAGCGCGCTGCGCGGCAATTCCCCTGAGGCCCGCGGGGTTCACGTAGACCACTCGCCCGTCGGCGTGGACGCACATGGGGTCGGGGCTGTGCTCCAGTAAACGTCGGAATCGCTGTTCGACGGGATCGAGCGGTACTGCAGGAGCGTTGCTCGTGCTCGCGTCGTCGGCGCCGACGGCCATCAACCGGCCCTCGATGCAGAGTTAGCTGGCGGTTCACGCAGCTGTATTTCGCGCGTCGTCACTAATCCCCACTGTCTCACGTGTGACATTTTGCCTGGTCAACAACGGCTAGATAAGCGTTAATTAAACGGGAAC
Organism: Mycolicibacterium tusciae JS617; assembly: GCF_000243415.2. Next base: position 2,141,018 of record NZ_KI912270.1, on the reverse strand, counting down.
TTTCTCAGCAACGTCCAAAAAGCGAAAGGCGACAATCATGGTAGGACCGATGACCATCACCGGGATCGGCGCAGTAACAGGGTATGGCTGGGGCGCGGAGCCGCTGTGGAACGGGCTGCTCAGCGGTAAGCCTGCCGCAAAATTGGTCGGCGGCTTCGGTTCTACCCGCGACGAGGACGCGTGGGTGGCGCAGATCGCGGACGAGGGTAACCCGCTGGACGGGCTCAGCAGGTTCTCTCGTGCCATGCGCGGGGCGGCCCGCGAAGCCCTGACCGACGCAGCCGAGCGGGGCTGGGTGCCCGGCCGCCGGGTCGGACTGCTCCACGCAGTTGTGATTTCTGAAGTCGAGGGCTGGCGCAACTTCTATCTCAAAGACGCGGCGCACCGAAGGATTCGTGACTACCTGACCCTGATGCCGTCCACACCGGTATCGATGCTGATGCAGGAGTACGACTTTCACGGGCCCGCGATGAACGTGTCCGCCATGTGCTCGTCAGGCAACGCCGGGCTGATCACCGCGAAGATGTGGCTGGACAGTGGATTCGTGGACGACGTGGTGTTCGTTTCCACGGATCTGTCACTGACACCGGAGAACGTGGAGCATTTCGTGCGCCTCGGCGTCGGCGTCGTCGACGTCGAACCACTGGAGGGCTGCCGACCGTTTCAAGAGGGAAGCCGAGGATTCCCGGCCGGTGAAGCGGCGGTCGCCTTCGTACTGTCGCAACGCGCCGAGCGGCCCTACGTTCAAATGCTCGGTGGCGATATGACCCACGACGCCCACCACCTGACGTCGGTGGACCCCGCCCGCACACACATCGACGAGTGTGTCCGTAATGCGCTGAGTGCCGCGAATACCTCCACTGACGAGATCGCCTACCTCAACGCTCACGGACCCGGCACGCAGCAGTGCGACGCCGCCGAGGCCGAGCTGGTCGACGAGGTATTGCACGGCATGCCCGGCATTTACTCCATCAAGCAGATGGTCGGGCACTGCCAGGGTGCCGCCGCAGCCGTCGAGCTCGCCGCCGCCGCACTCGGCTATGCGCATGGAACCGTGCCCGCGCCGCCGACGGTGGCCCCCGGGCATCCGCGGCTGCTCGACGGGCCCACACCGCTGAAACCCGGTGGCCTGACGCTGAAGACGTCACTGGGCATGGGCGGGCACAACTCGGCGGTGGTATTGGCGCCGGCGGCCTAGGCGCACGGTCTATCAACAACGCACCCCACGATTGCCCGTACGCCGCGGGCCCCAGAGACGTACGGGCAATCCCGGGTGAGGCGTGCACAAGCGGTGACCGTCGTGCGGGCCACTAGCCGACAGGGAGAACTTTGAGTCATCGACTTTCCGGGCGTCGCGATGAGCGACGGCCGGCGAGAAGTAATTTCGGCCAAGCGGCTGCGCCGCAACCAGTACGGCGGTGGTCGGTCCTAGCCGTCATCGGGGCGGCGCAGCTGATGGTGGTCCTTGATATCACGATCGTGAACATCGCCCTTCCGTCGGCTCAGGACGAACTGGGATTCGACATTGCGAGCCGGCAATGGGTGATCACCGCCTATTCGCTGGCTTTCGGCAGCCTGCTGCTGCTTGGGGGCCGGTTGTCCGATCGGGTGGGTGTCCGTCGCACCCTGATCATCGGACTGATTGGCTTCGCCGCGGCATCTGCTCTCGGCGGCGCTGCAGGCGGGTTCGCGGTCCTGATCGCGGCCCGGGCGGCCCAAGGCGTCTTCGCCGCGATCCTCGCCCCCGCGGCGCTGTCTACCCTGAACATCACGTTCACCGACCCCGACGGCCGCGCGAAGGCGTTCGCCGTCTTCTCGGCCATCGCAGCCAGCGGTGCGGTGATCGGACTGCTACTCGGGGGCGCAGTCACGGAGTGGTTGTCGTGGAGATGGTGCCTCTACATCAACATGGTGCTGGCGCTACCCGCCGCGCTCGGCGCACTCCTCGTCGTCAGAGCGGCTCCAACCCAGACCAAGGTCGGGCTCGACTGGCCAGGCGCAATCACCGCGAGCGCAGGGCTGTTCTGTTTGGTCTACGGATTGTCGAACGCGGAATCCGATGGCTGGAGCGCGCCTCTGACCGTCGTCATGCTCGCCGCGTCGGCGGTTCTGATCGCAGCTTTCCTCGTTGTCGAAATGCGGGTGCAGGCGCCGCTGTTGCCTCTCCAGATCGTCGCGGATCGCAACCGCGGCGGGGCATACCTGACGATTGCCGTCACGTTCTGCGCGATGTTCGCCGCGTTCCTCTTCCTCACCTATTTCATGCAGCGCGATCTGCTCTACAGCCCACTGGCCACCGGGGTGGCGTTCCTTCCGATGGCTGCCGGTATCGGGCTGGCCGCGGCGTTGGCGAACACGGTATTGATGCGCCGCGTCGGTCCGCGGCCCATCATCCCGACCGGCATGGTGGTGGCAGCGGCAGGCATGGCATGGCTCGGTCGCCTCGGGGTGGACGCCACCTACACCCGGGACATCCTCGGCCCGATCGTCTTACTCGGTGTCGGAATGGGGTTGGCGTTTTCCCCCGCGGTGGCTACCGCAACGAGCGGGGTCGCCACCCGGGATGCCGGCGTCGCCTCGGCCATGGTCAACACCAGCCAGCAGATCGGCGGAACGATCGGCACGGCTGCCCTTTCGACGATCTTCACCACCGCCCTGGCGCGCTACATCGACAGCCACCACCCGCCCACACCTGCGGTGGCGGCGGCTGGGGCCATACACGGGTACACAGTCGCGTTCCATATCGCCGCAGCGCTATTCCTTGCCGGGGCAATTCTGACCGCGGTGATCTTGCGCAGCGGGCGGCTACAAATTGAGGCCGGTCATGTCTGAACGGGTTCCTAGCAACCAACAGATCGTCCAATCTCCGGGGCAGTGGGGTGGCACTTCCACAGTTGGAAAGCTATTGGGCAACGTGTCGACTTTGTGCCGTTTCGTAACGCCAGCGACGAGTCCCCGGACTGTTGCTTCGAGTCGCCGCACGTGGCTTGACATGGCGATACCATTGGCCGATGCGCATGTCCCAGGTTTCACCGTGAGTGGTGGCCGATGAGGGCAGAAAGCCGACGCAAAGAACGCAGTCGCGATCATTACTATTGGCTGACAGCATTCCTCGCCGCGCGGGGCGCGCAAACGGCGACGTGTCGGGTAATCGCAACGGTGATCCTCGCGGGTGGGGCTATTCCGTCCATATTGATGGTGAGTCCCGTCGGGGCCTCCGGCCTGTGGGGCCGATCCGTGGCGGTCGCCGTAGCGGTGTGCTGCCTGGTGATGGCCACGGTCTGGCTGAGGAACTGCTGGCCCTCCCGGATCACATCGGAACTGTGTGTCGTCGCCGGTTCTATCTGCATCGCGGCATCCAGCCTGGTGCAGACGGATCCCTTGGTGGGCCTTCTGGGATCGACCGCGTTCGCCGTCCTTGGCGGTTTCGTCGCGCTGTTTCATTCGATGCGGTTGCTGGTGTTCTTGTGGTTGATCACCACGGCGACAGTCGTGTTTGTCGGGGCGCGGTTGGCCGCGACCGATCCTGCGTTGGCCGTATGCGCAGTGCTTCTCATCGTCGGGGTCAACCTGTTCGGGGTATTCGCGTGTCGGACGTTGTTGCGGTCGACGAACAACGAGGGGCTGCTCGAGGACGTCGAACCGCTTACGAGCCTTTTGACCCGGGGTGCATTCGCGGAGAAGGTCGCGACGCTGATGAGTTCGCGAGGCCGTGGCGGTGACCGATATCTGGCGGTGGCCGTCGTGAATCTCGACAGCTTCTCGCTCCTGCAGGATATGGCCGGCGTGACGGCGGCCAACCGTGCGCGAGTGGCCGTGGGCCAGGGTCTGCGTGAGACGGTCCGTCGCGTCGCGGTACTCGCCCACGTCGAGGAGGCGGAGTTCTACATCGCCGACGTACTCACCAGCGATGATCCGTCACCGTTTGTGGAACGGGTGCGCGCCACGGTCGCGTCGTCGCCCAGTCGATTGACCGCCAGCATCGGCGTGGTGACCACTCCGCTGAGCCCTCTGGCGGGCCACCCCCCGTATGACGTCTTGGACGAGGTGCTCGGCATCGCCACTGCGGCGATGAGGGAGGCCCGCCGATCCGGCGGGAACAAGGTGCGTCAGATCGTGTCGCCTCCGCTGACAGTCCTGGATCGGCCCGCCGGTGGATTCTGGTCAGACGAAGAATCGGCCTGAGATTCTCTTTCCACGCCGCGCTTTCGGACCGGCCGGTGTGACACTCTGACGTAGATGGCCAGGGAATATCCGACCGCAGGTCGGGGGGATCTGCCGGCGAAGGACATCGGCAGGCTGTTGTTGCGCTGCGACGACCGGCCGGGCCTCGTCGCGGCGGTTAGCGCGTTCCTGGCGGGCGCCGGGGCGAACATCGTGTCGCTGGACCAGCACGCGACCGCGCAGTCCGGTGGCACCTTCATGCAGCGCACCATCTTTCACCTTCCAGGTCTGACGGCTGCGCGAGATGCGCTCGAGCAGGAGTTCGCCGAGCAGGTGGCAGCGAAGTTCGACATGGACTTCCGTCTCACCGAAGCGTCGAAGCCGAAGCGCGTCGCGATCATGGCCTCCAAGGAGGACCACTGCCTGCTCGACCTGCTCTGGCGCAACCGACGCGGTGAAATCCAGATGTCGGTGGCGATGGTGGTCTCGAACCATCCGGACCTTGCCGATCAGGTGCGGCCGTTCTCCGTGCCGTTCATGCACGTCCCGGCAACCAAGGACATTCGGGAGGACGCGGAGCGCCGCCAACTCGAGTTGTTACGTGGCAACGTCGATCTGGTAGTGCTCGCGCGATATATGCAGATCCTCACTCCACGGTTCCTCAATGAGGTCGGCTGCCCGATCATCAACATCCACCACTCGTTCCTGCCGGCATTCATCGGGGCGGCACCGTATCGGCGCGCCAAGGAGCGCGGCGTCAAGCTCGTCGGCGCGACAGCGCACTACGTGACCGAAGATCTCGATGAGGGACCGATCATCGAGCAGGATGTGGTTCGGGTCGACCATCGGCAGGATGTCGGTGACTTGGTGCGCCTCGGCTCGGATGTGGAACGCCTCGTTTTGTCGCGTGCGGTGTTGTGGCACTGTGAGGACCGGATCATCCGGTACGGCAATCAGACAGTGATCTTCTAGAAGGAGCGGCAGTGAAAACCTTTAGTGGACTCGATGAGTTGGTCGCGGCGCAAGGCAGCCAACTCGGTCCGACGGAGTGGCTCGAGGTCACACAGGACCGCGTCAATATCTTCGCGGATGCCACCGACGATCATCAGTGGATTCACGTCAACCCGGAACGCGCGGCCGGCGGCCCCTTCGGCGGCACTATCGCTCACGGATTGCTGACGCTGTCACTGCTTCCGCATTTCTCTCACCAGCTCTACACCGTCGAGAACATCGCGATGGCAATCAACTACGGCTACAACAAGGTTCGTTTCATCACGCCGGTCAAGGTGGGTGCCAAGATCCGCGCCCGAGCCGAGATCACGAAGGTAGATCAGCTCGATGGCGGCGTACAGGCGACGATGACGACGACCGTCGAGATCGACGGCTCGGAAAAGCCCGCCGCCGTCGCGGAGTCGATCGTCCGCTTCCTGGGCTAGTTGGTCCGCTGCGCGAGCGTGGGGTTTCGTACGCGACGCGCCGCAGTTGTGGATAAATCCGCACAGTCACCGGTAATTTGTCGGTCAGCCTCTGCACTCTCCAGCCATGGGGGAGTTGCAGTGGCCGTTTCGAGGCTCGGAGGCGTTGGCGGCGGGGTTGATCGGCGCCCGCGAACTGCGTCGGTTCTACACGCCGATCTATCCCGGTGTTCACGGGTTGCGCGGTGTCGAACTTTCCGCGACACAGCGATCACGCGCGGCGTGGTTGTGGTCACGGCGTCGCGGTGTGCTCGCTGGACTCTCGGCATCCGCGCTACTCGGCGCACAATGGATTGAGCCGGGCCTACCTGCCGAACTAGTGCATACCAACCGACGCGGGCCTGAAATGCTGACCATTCAGTCCGACCGGCTCGCATCAGGCGAGACACAGTCGATCGACGGCATGGTGGTGACAACGGCGGCGCGTACGGCCTTCGACCTCGGTCGCCGGTTGGAGCTGAAAATGGGTGTGCAGCGGATCGACGCCCTGATGAACGCGACCGATCTGAAGGTCCGTGATGTAGAGGCAATCTCTAAGCGACACCCAGGTATTCGTGGTTTGGTTCAGCTCAGGCAGACGCTGCGACTGGTAGACGGAGGAGCCGAATCCCCGTATGAGTCTCTGACTCGCTTGCTCCTTGTTCAAGCTGGATTCCCCTTGCCGCAGACGCAGATTCCGGTATTCGATGAACATGGCCGTTTGTTCGCCCGCATCGACATGGGTTGGCCTGAGTGGCTTGTCGGTGTCGACTTCGACGGCGCGCACCATTGGACCGACTCGAAACAGAGAACATGGGACGTCGAAAGATATGCGAAGCTGCCGGATCTTGGATGGATCGATGTCAGGCTGACCAGCGGCATGCTGCACCGTAACCCGCAGGTGTTTCTCGACCGTGTGGGTGCAGCACTCGTCGCGCGGGGATGCCCGAAGACATGGTGAATGTGCGGATTTCACCGCTTCCACGGCGTGTCTCGCGCGAAACCGCACATTCACCGACCCCTAGAACTGCGTCGAACCCTGGTCGATCGATATCGCCTGCGCGGTCACCAATTTCGATTCGTCGCTGGCCAACCAGCAGACCGCATCGGCGATGTCCTCGGGTTGTGCGACCCAGGTGGGCAGGAAGGGCGTCAGGACGTTCAGCAGAGCATGGTTGCCGTCAACCTCGGCCGCCTTTGCGATCCCTTCGACCATCTCGGGGGAGCCCATCGCGGTGACCACGGGCCCGGGGTGCACGCTGTTGACGCGGATCGAATGCGTGCCCAGTTCGGCGGCGAACGCCCGGGCCATCCCGGTGACGGCGTGCTTGCTGGCGGTGTAGTGAATCATGAACGGCTGGAACTTGACTCCGGCCGCCGAGCTGATCAGGATGATCGACCCGCCCCGGCCGCCGTCGACGATGTGCTGAGCGCCGGCCATCACGGTGTTCCAGGTGCCGGTGAGATTGATGTCGACGACGTCTCGAAACTCCTGGGGGCTTATGGCGTTCCAGGCGTGAGGAGTGGTGATGCCGGCGTTGGCGACGATGATGTCGAGGCGGCCGAACTCGGCGACACCGTCGTCGACGACCTTTTTCAGCCCGTCGTGGTCGCGGGTGTCAACGGCCGCGGACAGGACCCTGCGTCCGGTGGCCTCGACCAGTCGTACCGTCTCCTTCAGGTCCTCCGGCGTCGCCGATGGATAGGGGACACAGGCGGGTAGGGGGCCCGCGATGTCGACCGCGATGACGTCGGCGCCCTCGGAGGCCATCCGGACTGCATGCGCGCGGCCCTGGCCTCGCGCCGCTCCGGTGATGAATGCCACTCTGCCGGTGAGGCGCCCACTCATTTGCTCTCCCTTTGTGCCTTTTTGACGAGGTTCGCCCCGATGATCAGACGCTGGATCTCGCTGGTGCCCTCGTAGAGCCGCAGTAGGCGGACGTCGCGGTAGATGCGCTCTACGGGCACTTCGCGCATGTAGCCGCTGCCGCCGTGGATCTGTACCGCGAGATCGGCTACCTGACCGACCATTTCGGTGCAGAACAACTTCGCCGCGGACGGTGCGATGCGGCGGTCCTCCTCGCTGACCCACGCCCTGGCGGTCTCACGCACCAGTGCGCGGCCGGCGAGCACGCCGGTTTGTTGATCGGCGATCATCGCCTGCACCAGCTGGAAGTTCCCGATCGGTGTGCCGCCCTGAGTGGCCGTGGCCGCATAGGCGACGGACTCGTCGAGGGCGCGCTGGGCGGTGCCGACGGCGAGCGCTGCGATGTGGACGCGGCCACGTGCCAACGAGATCATCGCCGCCCGATATCCGATGTCTTCACTGCCGCCGATGAGCGCGGTTGCCGGCACGCGAACGTCGTCGAAGCTGACGTCGGAGGTCCATGCGCCTTCCTGGCCCATCTTGGCGTCCTTGGCGCCGACCATCACACCCGCGGCGTCGGCCGGCACCAGGAACACCGCAATGCCTGCGCCTTCGTCGTCGGCCGGGCGGGTGCGGGCGAACACGATGAACAAGTCAGCGGTCGGTGCGTTGGTGATGAATCGCTTCTGGCCGTTGATGATCCAGTCATCTCCGTCGCGGATGGCTTTGGTCCGCAGCCCGGATGGGTTCGACCCGGCGCCCGGTTCGGTCAGCGCGAAGGAGGCGACGACGTCGCCGGTGGCCATGGGCTCGAGCCAGCGTGCCTTCTGCTCATCGGTGCCGAACCCGACGAGCACCTGTCCCGCGATGCCGTTGTTGGTGCCGAACATCGACCGCAGCGCCAGCGAGGTGTATCCGAGTTCCATCGCGAGTTCGACGTCTTGGGCGAGATTCAGGCCGAGCCCACCCCATTCCTGGGGGATCGCATAGCCGAACAATCCCATTTTCTTGGCTTGGTCGCGCAGATCGGCTGGTACGCGGTCGCCGGACAGGATCTCCTGCTCGCGCGGGACGACGGCGGTGCGGACGAAGGTGCGCGTCTGCGCGAGGATCTCCTGAAAGTCGTCGTCGCTGACTTCGGTTGTCGTCATCGGGGGACGCTCCTCTCCGGCGAGTGGGCCCATGGACTGAGAAATCATATATGAAATATGATGTGTGTCTGACGTGGCCCCTACTGGGCTCCGACCAGCCAAGAGGGGTGATCAGGTGTCATTGCTGACCGGTCAGACCGCTGTCGTCACCGGAGGCGCGCAGGGCCTCGGGTACGCGATCGCGGAGCAGTTCATCGCCGAGGGTGCGCGTGTTGTGCTCGGCGACCTCGACCTCGGAGCGACGGACGCCGCGGCCAAGCAACTCGGCGGCGAGCAGGTGGCGCTCGCCGTCCGCTGCGACGTGACGAAGTCCGATGAGGTCGACGCACTCGTCGCCGCCGCCGTAGAACGGTTCGCCGGTCTCGACATCATGGTCAACAACGCCGGCATCACTCGCGACGCGACGCTTCGCAAGATGACCGAGGAGCAATTCGACCAGGTCATCGCCGTGCATCTGAAGGGGACGTGGAATGGCACCAAGGCCGCGGCCGCGATCATGCGCGAAAACCAGCGCGGAGCGATCGTCAACATGTCGTCGATCTCGGGGAAGGTCGGCTTGATCGGCCAGACCAACTATTCGGCCGCCAAGGCAGGCATCGTCGGGATGACGAAGGCTGCGGCCAAAGAACTCGCCCATCTCGGTGTTCGGGTCAATGCGATCCAGCCTGGACTGATCAGATCCGCAATGACTGAGGCTATGCCCCAACATATTTGGGATCAGAAGCTGGCGGAGGTGCCGATGGGCCGCGCCGGCGAACCGGCCGAGGTGGCCAAGGTCGCGTTGTTCCTTGCCAGCGACCTGTCGTCGTACATGACCGGCACTGTCCTCGAAGTCACCGGAGGTCGACACGTATGAGTCGCGAGGCCGTCATCTGTGAACCCGTGCGCACCCCGATCGGTCGCTATGGCGGCATGTTCAAGTCGCTGACTGCGGTGGACCTGGGTGTCGCGGCGCTCACCGGGCTGCTCGAACGTACCGGGATCGAGCCTGCCGCAGTGCAAGACGTCATTCTCGGGCACTGTTATCCGAGTAGTGAGGCACCGGCGATCGGTCGCGTCGTCGCGCTCGACGCCGGCCTTCCGGTGACCGTGCCTGGTATGCAGGTCGACCGTCGGTGTGGCTCGGGTCTACAGGCCGTGATCCAGGCCTGCCTGCAGGTTGCCAACGGCGACAACGATCTCGTCGTCGCGGGCGGTGCCGAGAGCATGAGCAACGTGACCTTCTATTCGACGGATATGCGTTGGGGTGGAGCCCGATCCGGCGTCCAGGTGCACGACGCACTGGCGCGTGGACGCACCACCGCGGGCGGGCAGCACTACCCGGTGCCCGGTGGAATGCTCGAGACGGCCGAAAACCTGCGCAAGCGCTACGCGATCTCCAGGCAGGAGCAGGACGAGTTGGCGGTGACGTCGCATCAGCGGGCCGTTGCCGCGCAGAAGGACGGCGTTCTCGCCGAGGAGATCATTCCCGTGACCGTCAGCACCCGCCAGGGTGAGGAACTGATCGACACCGACGAACATCCGCGTGCCGACACCACATTGGAGTCACTCGCCAAGCTGAAACCTGTTCTGCTGAAGAGCGATCCCGACGCGACCGTCACGGCAGGCAATGCCAGCGGGCAGAACGACGCCGCATCCATGTGCATCGTCACCACCGCCGAGAAGGCCGACGAACTCGGTCTGACACCGCTGGTCCGGTTGGTCTCCTGGGGTTCTGCGGGTGTGGCGCCCAACGTCATGGGCATCGGGCCGGTGCCTGCGACCGAAGCTGCGCTCGTCAAGGCAGGGCTGTCGCTGGATGACATTGACCTGATCGAACTCAACGAGGCGTTCGCCGCGCAGGCGCTCGCGGTGATGCGGGCGTGGGAGTTCAGCGCGGCCGACCACGACCGGACCAACGTGCACGGTTCGGGAATCTCGCTGGGCCATCCCGTCGGTGCCACCGGCGGACGGATGCTCGCGACCCTCGCGCGCGAGTTGAACCGCCGCGGAGCTCGGTACGGGTTGGAAACGATGTGTATCGGCGGCGGACAGGGTCTGGCCGCAGTTTTCGAGAGGGTGGGCAGATGACCAAGCGAGAAGCGAGGCGGGATCGCGCATGACCAAGCGAGAAGCGAAGCGGGATCGCGCATGACCAAGCGAGAAGCGAAGCGGGATCGCGTATGACCAAGCTCGCGCAGACGCTCGGCCTGACGGAGTTCCAGACCGAAATCGTGGCCAACGTACGGCAATTCGTCGACAAGGAGATCATTCCCGCCGCCCAGGAACTCGAGCACGCGGACACCTATCCGCAGGCGATCGTCGACCAGATGCGGGAGATGGGTCTGTTCGGTCTGATGATTCCCGAGGAGTACGGGGGCCTGGGGGAGTCTCTGCTCACCTATGCGCTGTGCGTCGAGGAACTCGCCCGCGGCTGGATGAGCGTCTCCGGGGTGATCAATACCCACTTCATCGTCGCGTACATGATTCGCCAGCACGGCACCGATACGCAGAAGCAGCACTACCTGCCGCGGATGGCGACCGGCGAGACGCGCGGCGCATTCTCGATGTCCGAACCCGAGCTGGGGTCCGATGTGGCCGCGATCCGTACCAGGGGCAAGCGCAACGACGACGGAACGTACACGATCGACGGCCAGAAGATGTGGCTGACCAACGGTGGCAGCTCGACGCTGGTCGCCGCGCTGGTGCGTACCGATGAAGGTGCTGAGAAGCCGTATCGAAACCTGACCGCGTTTCTGGTCGAAAAGCCAACGGGCTTCGGTGAAGTAGTCTCCGGTCTGACGATTCCGGGCAAGATCGACAAGCTCGGCTATAAGGGGATCGACACCACCGAACTGATCTTCGACGGGTATGTGGCGCAAGCGGGCGACATCCTCGGTGAAGCGCCCGGTCAGGGGTTCTTCCAGATGATGGACGGTATCGAGGTGGGTCGTGTCAACGTGTCCGCCAGGGCCTGCGGTGTAGGGATCCGTGCATTTGAGCTCGCGGTGCGCTACGCCCAGCAGCGCCAGACGTTCGGCAAGCCGATCGCAGAGCATCAGGCCATCGCCTTCCAGTTGGCTGAGATGGCGACCAAGGTCGAAGCCGCACATCTGATGATGGTCAACGCCGCCCGGCTGAAGGACTCTGGTGAACGCAACGACGTCGCGGCGGGGATGGCGAAATATCTTGCCAGTGAGTTCTGTTCGGAGGTCACCCAGCAGAGCTTCCGGATTCACGGTGGCTACGGCTATTCCAAGGAATACGAGATCGAGCGGTTGATGCGCGATGCCCCGTTCCTGCTGATCGGCGAGGGGACTAGCGAGATCCAGAAGAACATCATCAGCAAGCGTCTGCTCGCCGACTATCGGATCTGATCCGTGTCCGTTCCCGAGATTCCGCAAGCCCTGGCCAGGACGCAACTGGCCGAAGACGTCGCGCGCATCGTGCGTAAGCGAATCTTCGACGGCACCTATGCCGCAGGCACATACGTGCGGCTGGATCAACTCGCGGTGGATCTCGGCATCAGCGTCACACCGGTACGTGAGGCACTGTTCGAACTGAAGGCCGAGGGACTGCTGGCCCAGCAGCCGCACCGTGGCTTCGTGGTCCTGCCCGTGACCGGTCGCGACCTGACCGACGTGTCCGACGTGCAGGCCTACATCGGAGGTGAGCTCGCCGCGCGCGCCGCGGCGAACATCAGCGACCAACAACTTCGGGAACTACAACAGATCCAGTCCGAGCTGGAAGTGGCGTACGCCGCCGATGACGACGAACGCGCGGTGCGGCTCAACCATGAGTTCCACCGCGCAATCAACGTCGCCTCAGATTCACCCAAACTCGCCCAGCTGATGTCGCAGATTACCCGCTACGCACCCGAGTCGGTGTTCCCGATCATCGCCGGCTGGCCGGAGAAGTCCAACAAGCATCACCGTCGCCTGTTGGCCGCGTTGGAAAAGCACGACGAAAACTTGGCTCGCACAGCGATGTCTGAGCATCTGGCAGCGGGTGCAAAGCCGCTGATCGAGCACCTCATGTCTAGGGGCGTAGTCACCTAACCTGGCGTAATATTTCCCGCAGCGCGCGGACATCGACCTTGCCCGTCGCCTTGCGCGGGACGGCATCGTCGGAGTCGACCGCCAGCCACACCGTTGGGACCTTGAAAGCGCTCAGCCGCTGGCGCGCCGCGGCGTGAAGGTCTTTGACGGCCAGCCCGGATATTACGAGGGCGCCGACGGTTCCGGCGACCTCCGTGACGTACGCACCGTCGACACCGTCGATCGTCCGCAGCGCATCCTCGACCTCGCTCGGGTACACGGTGGCGCCGCTGACCTTGAACATGTCATCGGAGCGACCGTGGTAGAACATGAAGCCGTCGTCGTCGAGGTGGCCGAGATCGCCGGTGGGGTAGAAGCCGTCGGCGGTGAAGACTTCGTCGTGGCTGCGGCGGCAGATGCCGCGCATCACGTGGGGTCCGCGGAGCTGGATCATCCCGATGCTGCCGCGGGGGACGGGTGTGCCGTCGTCGGGGTCGGCGATGCGAACCTCCATGCCGTCGAACGGTTTTCCACAGCTGCCCCACGCTGATCGCGGCATGTCGGTGTCAGCCCGGTAACCGCAGTATGGCCCGAACGATTCGGTCATCCCGAACAGTTTCGCGCGCGCCCCGGGTTCGGCCCGCTGATCCGCGGGCAACAGAGCTTCCAGGCTGCCGGGTCGCAGCGATGATAGATCGGCTGCCAGAGAATCGGTTTGGCGGGCCAGCGCGTCGGCTTGATCCGGCCAGCCGCGGAACAGGGTGACCTGTTCGCGTTCGAGTAGGCGTAGCGTCGTTTCAGGTTTGGGTATCTGCTCGGTGACCAGCGTGGCGCCGGCCAGCAATGCTGATAGCACACCACTGCCGAATCCGCCCACCCAGAAGAACGGCATCGGCAGGTACAGCCTGGTGTCTGGACCGATACAACGTGCGGCCAGTCCAGACCGAACCGCACCCAGCGCATTGCCGTGTGAGTGGATGACGCCTTTGGGTGGGCCACTGCTGCCCGACGTGAACATAATCGCGAGTGTGTCGCTGGGCGTGACGGTTTCGGCGACCGCATCAACGGGTGTGTTGTCGGTGGGGCGGGGGAGCCGGTCGGCCGTCCACACCTTGCGCAGCGCGGGGAGATCCACCCGATACGGCTCGAGGTCGTCGAGGTATCGGTGGCCGCGGAATTCCTGCACGGTGATCAGGCACTGGACGGAGGCCGTGCGCAGCGCAGCGGCGAGCTCCGGCGGTTGCAGGAGGGTGCTCAGCGGCACCAGCACCGCGCCGATGCGGGTGAGCGCCATCGCGATCTGTACCCACTGCGCACAGTTCGGCATGATCAGGCCCACCCGCGTGCCCTTGCCGACGCCGGTGGCGATGAACGCGGCGGCGAGGTCGCGGCTGGTGGTGTCGAGTTCGGCGTACGTGAGCCGGGCATCGGGGTCGATGACCATCGGCTTGCTTGCGTCGCTTGCCGCTCGAAGTCGCACCAGCCCGTCGATCGTATCAGGCATCGAAGACCTTTGTGAGACGGGGCATGTCGATCTTTCCGCTGGACATCACCGGAATCTCGGAGGCCGGCACCGCGGCGAAGCGCCTCGGGATCTTGTATGACGACAGCTCGCTCTTCAGGCATTCACGCAGTGCGTCTTCGTCGAGTTCGGTGTCCTCCGGAAGCACGATGACGGCGGCCACCACCTGTCCGCGCTCATCATCGGGCAGCCCCACGACGTGCGCCACCATGCCGGTGACCTTGGCGATGGCCTTCTCCACCTCCGCAGGGGCGACGTTGGCGCCCGCGGTCTTGATCATCGCGCCGCGACGACCGATGAAATACACGAAGCCATCGGCGTCGGTGCGGACGAGGTCGCCAGTGTGGAACCAGCCGTCGGCGTCGAAGCATTCTTCACGGCTGCGCTTGTAGTAGCGCTGCATCAGAAATGGCCCGCGGACGCACAGTTCGCCTACCTGCCCGGCATCGACGCGGTCGCCGGTGTCGTCGACGACCTTGGTGTCGAATCCCGGTGCCGGCCGGCCGAACGATCCACGCCGATGTTCGGGCTGGTCGGATTCGTCCTCGCTGATCGTGATGACGCTTCCGGTCTCGGTCATCCCGAGCATGGTGTGCCGCAGCTCGGGGTCCGCGGGCCGCACATCGGGCGCCATGATCGGGTACAGATTCCCGCGGCGCATAGACGACAGGTCGCGCTGCGCCAGGCTGGGGTGGCGGGCGAGATGAGCGATTCCGCCCACGAAACCGTTGGTGATGGTTGGCTTTTCGGCCTCGAGCAGATCGAGGGTGTCGCAGGGGTCGACCGCGTTGGAACAGACGAGCGTGGCGCCGGCGAGCATGCAGGCGAGTATCGAGAACGCGATGCCGCCGATCCAGAAGAACGGAGAGTTGCAGAACAACTTGTCGTCTGACGTGAGTCCGCGGATCTCGTTGAGCACCCGTTGGTGCTCGAGCAACGATGCGTGCGTGTGCATGACGCCCTTCGGGGCGCTCGTCGAACCCGACGTGTACACGATCGCCAGCGGGTCGGAGGACTCGACGTCGTCCTCCATCGCCTCCAGCAGTTCCGAGTCGACGGCGACCGGCGGCGCGGAATCGAAGAAGGTTTGACGTAGCAGCGGAATACCGGCCCGATCTACCTGGGCCATTCTCTCGCGGTAGTCGTGGCCTCGGTAGGACGCAGTGGCGAGCAGGATCTCGACGTCGGCGTGGGCGAGCTGCGTCGCGAGTTCAGGGACGGTGGCGAACGTCGAGAAGGGAATCACGACTGCGCCGATGCGGGCCGCGGCCAGCATCGCCACGATGAAGTCCGGCCCGTTCGGGTACAGCATTCCGACGTGAGTGCCCTTACCGGCGCCAAGTGTGATCAGCCCGCATGCCAACTTCGTCGAGCGTCGATGGGCCTCGGCGTAGGTGAGCCGGTCGTCGTCGCATATCAACAGCGGATGGTCGCCGCGGAGCCGCACTTGTTCCCGCAGCACTTCGGCGACCGTGATGTCAGGCATGGTCGACGGTGGCGAAGTGGTTGCGCACGGCGGTCAGGTCAGCCTTGCCCGACGGTGTTCTGGGAATCTGCTCGACGATCGCGATAGCGGTGGGAATCTCATACCGCGCCAACCGCTTCCGCAAATAATCGAGCAAGATATCCACGTCGACCGGCTCACGTAATTCGACCATGGCCACCGGCGTCTCACCCAGTCGCTCATCGGGTCGGCCCACCACCGCCGCACCCTGCACCGCCGGGTGGCTCTCCAACGCACTGCACACATCGTCGGGCATCACCTTGAAGCCGCCGCGGACGATCGCCTGGTCGGCGCGGCCGAGGATCCACAGAAATCCGTCGGCGTCGATACGCGCGATATCGGTGGTTCGCATCCAATCCCCGATCGGTCCGAGCTGACCGGGCCTTACCTCGAGCAGCCCCGGCTGGTCGTCGGCGACGGGAGCGCCGTTGTCGTCGACCACACGCAGCTTCGCCCCGAGCGTGGCCCTGCCCACGCTGCCGCGCTTGGCGTGCCAGTATTTCTGGTAGTCACGCAGCGACCATCCTGCGACGCCGCCACCGAACTCCGTTGCGGCGTATGACGTCAGGACCGGGATTCCGAATTGTTCGGTGAACGCGTCGGCGTCCGCGGCGGAAAGCGGAGCCGTGCCCGAGGTGACGGCGCGGATGCTCTGAAGGTCGTCGCGAGTCAGGTCGGAATGCAGCACCGTGCGCAGGGCCGCGGGAACAAGCGACACCGCCTGCGGCCGATGTCTGCGCACGGCGTCGGCCCAACGGCCGAGCTCGAAGCGGTCCAGCAGGACGAATGACCGTGCTTCGCAGACACATTGCAGGACGCGGAACACGCCGCCGATGTGCACCAGCGGGGCGTTGACGATCGCGACGCCCCGCCGCGGCTCGGTCGGTGACGGCGCGACGTCGAAATCGGTGCCGATCACGCTGCGCGCCAGCATGTCGTAGGTGAGGTCAACTCGCTTGGGTGGACCCGTCGTCCCGCTGGTCAGCATCCGCACCGCAACTCCGGCACGGCCCGTGTCGCGGCTCTGCTCGCCCACCGAGCTCACGTCGGGCGCGTCGGCGAGGCCGGCGATTGCCGCGGTGGTGGTGTGTGCCGCCGGCGTCACCAACGTCCTCAGATCGATGTGGGTGCCGATGATCAACGGCAGCCGAAGGGACTCGATGTCGGCCTTGATGCGGTCGTCGCCGCGGGACGGGTTGATGACGACGACCGTGCCGCCGCCCATGATGACGCCGAGAAAGGATGCGACGTGAGCCGGAGTGTTCCGCAACATGATTCCGACCTGGCGCCCGGTGACATCGAGCGATTCGGTATGGCGGGCCAGCGCGCCAAGGGCGCTCCACGTCAGCCATTCGCCGTCGAACTCGATCGCGGGCCCGTCAGGCCGCAGCTCCAGAACGTCACGGATGCGCCGACTGAGGGGATGATCTGCCATCAGCGCAGCCTCGGTGGGTGCCTATCGCCGGGGGAGCGGCCGGCGAGTTCGGCCTGTGCAAGCGGATTGCCCAACCTCGTGTAGATGAGGTTCTGTTCCATCGCTGCGCGGTACGGCTTGTCCAGTGATTCCCAGATGGCCTTCACGGTGCCCTGGGTCGCCGTCGGCGGCTTCGCCGCAATTGTCGCCGCGATCTCGTGGGCACGTACCCACAGCGCCTCGGCCGGGACCACCTCCGTCACCAAGCCGATCCGAAGCGCAGTGTCGGCACTGACGCGCTCGTCGTTGCCCATCAACGCGATTCGCAGCGTGTCACCCAGACCGACGCGGCGCATCAACCCGATCGGCTCGAGTGCACACACCAACCCGGCGCTGACATGCGAGTCGAAGAATGTCGCGTCCTCGCTGCAGATGACGACGTCTGACTCATTGACGAAGTAGAAGGCGCCCGCGGTGCACATGCCCTGCACGGCGCATACGACGGGCTTCCACACCTGCTGCCACTTGGGGCTCAGTAGTTCGCCCGGATCCTCGTGATTCCACACGTTGTCGGGCTGACCGAAGGACGACTTCATGTCCAGGCCTGCGGAGAACGCCCGACTGCCCGCCGCGCGCACCACCACGGCGTGCACCGAATCGTCGAGTTTTACCCCCCGCCACGCCTGCGCCATTTCCTCACACATCGTCCTGTTGAACGAGTTGAGCGAGTCCGGCCGATTGAGAGTGATCGTGGCGACGTGCGCGACCGGATCCACGTCGAGCAGGATCGTTTCGAAACCCTGCGAGGTCATCGGCACTGCCAGTTCGGTGCGCGCTTCTCCATGAACGCCTTCGGACCTTCGTCGGCATCCTCGGTGCGGACGACCCGCTCGCGGAAGGTCTCGGCCAGAATCTCGGCTTCGTGCAGCGGAAGGTCGAGTGTCTTGTGGATGGCCAGGCGCGTGCCCCGAACCGCCAGCGGCGCATTCGAGTTCACGATGTCGGCGATCTCGTGGGCGCGTTCTAGGAGTTTGTCATGCTCGACGACCTCGCTGATCATGCCCAGCTCATAGGCGCGCTGCGCGCTCATCCGTTCGTGCTTGCCCATCAGCGCCATGCGTAGCGCGATGTTGCGAGGCAGCACTCGGGCCAATCGCACCATTTCCCGGCCTGCCACCAACCCGATGCTCACATGCGGATCGAAGAACGTCGCCTTCTCCGATGCGATGGCGATGTCACCGGTGGTGATCCAGTCCAGTCCTGCGCCGCAACACAACCCGTTGACGGCGGCGAGCACCGGTTTGGCCATGCGACGGAATGGCGGCGTGCCCTCTTGCGGTGCCTCCCACTGGTCATAGGTGGACAGGTAGGGCCGTTCGTAGATCACCCTGCCGTCTTCGGGGATCTCACCGACATCGGCGCCCGTGCAGAACGCGCGCCCGGTCCCGGTCACGATCAGAATCCAGACGCCGTCGTCGTTCTCCGCTTCGTCATATGCGGTGCGCAGTTCGGCGATCATGCGTGGGCTGAGCGCATTGAGCGCATTCGGCCGGTTCAGCGTGATGGTGGCCTTGTGTCCGTCGACCTCGTAGGTGATGTCGTCAAATGACATGGCGGGATCCTTCCGTCTGGGTCACCGGCCACCGAACTCCGGCGCGCGCTTCTCGCGGAACGCCGCGAGTCCTTCCTTGAAATCCTTGGTGCGACAGGACAGCTCCAGGTTGAACAGCTCCTGGTTCATTGTCTGCGGCAGAGTCGCGTGCTGCCCGTAGTGGATGGCCTGTTTGGCGAGTCCGATCGCGACGGTGGGGCCGGCGGCCAACCGCGCCAAAAGTTCTGCCGCGACGTCGTCGACCTCGGAATCGTCTACGCAACGATGGATCAAGCCCCAGTCCGCCGCGTCGGATCCGCTGACTTTCTCGCCCAGCAGCAGCATGCTCTTCGCCCGCGCCAACCCGACCAACCGGGGCAGCAGCCACGACGAACCCGAATCGGGGCTGAAACCGCGGTCCAGGAACGGTTCCCAGAACACGGCCTCCGCGCCTGCGACGGTGAAATCGGCGGCCAGCGCCAGATTGCAACCCAGCCCGGCGGCCCAACCGCGCACGCTGCACACGACGGGCAGATGGAGGGTGTGAACCAGTTCGATCACACGGTGCGCGCCGTGCGGAACCCGGCGTACGAGGTCGCCGGTGCGGGGACGCTCGCCGCTTTTGGCGGTGACCCAGTCGACACCTGCGCAGAAATCGGTTCCGCCGCCGCGAATGTGGACGGCGCGAAGTGAGTCGTCTGCGGCAGCGTCGGTCAGTGCATCGACGAACGTGGCGACCATCGGCGGGCTCAACGAGTTGCGCTGCGCCGGCCGATCGAGCGTGACATGCAGAACGCCGTCCACCCGGGAGGTCGTCACCGCGCCTTCGCTGGCGGAGCCAGCAATCCCGCCTTCGCTGGCGGAGCCAGCAATCCCGCCTTCGTCAGTCACCGTTGCCTCCGCCCTTCCCTCGATATACGGTTAGGCATACAGTATTGCTATCTTGTACAAGTTAGCAGGGAAAGCCTCCTGACGGAACAGTCGACAGGCGAAAGGCAACTCATGGCCGAGGGCACCCCCCGCTTCGGCGAGCAACCGCTGCCGCAGACGGTCGCCGCCGCCGGGGCGCTGCGTCGCTTGACCGGGCTGCTGCTGTCGCTGGAACACGAGCATTCGACCGTCGACGCCATCGTCGCCCAGATCGCCGAGTGGGAACGGGAACTGGCGTCCGCCGCACCGCCCGACGCGACACCTCGTATCGGGGCGCAAAGCACCGAGACGCAGCGGGTGTATCTCGATCACGCCTTCGATGTCGGGGCGTACAACCCGTGCTTTCCCGAGTACGCGTTCGACCGTCTCGGTGCCGACACAGCGTCCGGCCGTGTCACGTTCCCCGTGGTTTACGAAGGGCCGCCGGGGTTGGTCAATGGCGGCTTCCTTGCGGTGTTCTTCGACTGCATCACCCAACATCAGAGTTGCGCCTCGGGGCGGACCGGCAAAACGCGCTCCCTCACGGTGACTTTTCGTCGGCCCACCCCGGTCCTCGTTGAACTCGCGTTCGACGTCGTTCGTGCCGAGACCGATGGCCGGGTCACCTCGACGGCACGGCTGCTGTTGGGCGACGAGGTGTTGTGCATCGGCGAATTCAGCACGGCGGCTTCGTCGCCGGACAAGTTGAGCGTCTTCGATTTCGGTCACCGCCGGGCGAACGGCTGATGACCAGCGTGCAGCGGATTCGTCAGCCGCGCGTCGCCGAGATCGTCGCGTCGCGGCTACGCGACGACATCCTCTCCGGACGCATCAAGGAAGGCGACGTGCTCCCGTCGCAGGACACTCTGCTGACCGAATTCGGAGTCAGCCCGCCAGCGCTACGCGAGGCTATTCACATCCTCGAGACCGACGGGCTGATCTCGGTGCGCCGCGGGAACATGGGCGGTGCGATCGTTCATCCGCCCTCGGCCGAACGCACCGCACACATGATCAGCATGGTGTTGCAGACCCGATCGGCCAAGCCCGCCGATGTGAGCGGCGCGTTGATGCATCTCGAGCCGATCTGCGCAGGCATGTGTGCCGCACGCGAAGACCGGATGACCGAGGTTGTGCCGTATCTCGAGGCGGAGATCGACACGCAGACAGAGCAATTCGACGATCTGTCCCGCTACGTTCCCAACGCGCGACGGTTCCATGAGGCGTTGGTGTCTCGATGCGGAAACGAGCCGATGATTCTGCTGATCGGCTCGCTGGAGCTCATCTGGTCGGCCCACGAGTCGTCGGTGTGGAGAGACGAAGGGGATCCCATGGAACACAAAACCATGCGGGCCGCACTTCGCGATCACCAACGGCTGCTCGACGCCATTCGCGACGGCAACGAGGCGCGTGCAGTGAAGCTGGCGCAGGATCACCTGTCTGCCGCGCGGCGCAACACGCTCGCCGTCGGGGCGGACAAAACCATTGAGGCCAAACTGATTTCCAACGCCGAGTGAAGGATTTCGATGACGACCACCGACGACCGTGTGCTTTTCGACATTGACCGCGACAAGCGCATCGCCACAATAACGTTCAACAACCCGAGCCGGCGCAACTCCTACGATGCGGCCATGCGCGAGACCGTCGGCCGATACCTCGATCAGGTGGCCGAGGACGACGATCTGACCGTGGTGCTGCTGCGTGGCGTCGAGGGCGTGTTCAGTACGGGGGCCGATATGAACAACGCCTATGGGTGGTACGGCGATGAGCGCTTGCGCGAAGAGCAGAAGACTGGCGATGAGCGCTTGCGCGAAGAGCAGAAGACTGGCGATGAGCGCTTGCGCGAAGAGCAGAAGACCGGCGATGAGCGCTTGCGCGAAGAGCAGAAGACCGGCGATAAAGAGGCGCCCGAGGCCAAGCGACGCCCCAGCCAGCGGCGGCGCCTGGCCGTCGATCGGAAGTCGTTCGGCTTCTATCACAACCTGATGGGCTACCCGAAGGTCACAGTGGGCGAGATCAGCGGCTACGCGCTCGGCGGTGGCTTCGAGATGGCGTTGATGACCGACATCTCCGTGATCGGGCGCGACACCAAGATCGGTATGCCCGCCACCCGATTCCTCGGCCCGGCGCTGGGCAGCCTGCACATGTTTTTCCACCGCCTCGGTCCCGTGCTGGCCCGGCGCCTGCTATTGACCGGCGACATCATCGAGGCCGGCGCCGTCGAACACCTCGGGGTGTTCACCGACACCTGTGACCCCGGTTCGGTCACCGCAAGGGCGCGGTACTGGGCGGAGAAGGCCGCGAAGATGCCTGCCGACGGAGTCGTCATCGCCAAGGAAGCATTTCGACTCGTCGAACAGAGCCAGGCGTATGCGGGCGAAGAGGTGGCCAGCTATCTGTTCCACGCCTACGGGACAAACCTGCAGTTCGCGCCGGGTGAGTTCAACTTCGTCAAGACCCGTGCGCAGCACGGCACCAAGGAGGCGTTCCGGCTGCGCGACGAGCACTTCTACGTGCCTGAGCCGGAGTGAGCACCCTCACCTTCTGGGAACGCAACACTCTCTGCTACTTTTGTAAAGTCACCCAAGCCGAAACCCGAGGTTGAAAACATGTCCACACCCGTCATCGTCGGTGCAGCCAGAACGGCAATCGGCCGTTCGTTCAAGGGGACGTTGGTCAACACCCCGCCCGAGACACTGATCACCACCGTGCTGCCCGAGGTGGTTCGCCGGTCCGGTGTGGATCCCGCCGACATCGACGACATCATCTTCGCCGAATCGCATTACGGTGGTGGCGATCTGGCCCGCTATGCCGCCGACGCCACCGGACTGCATCACGTGCCGGGGCAGTCGGTGAACCGGCACTGCGCCGGCAGCCTGACCGCGATCGGCAACGCCGCCGCGCAGATCGGCTCGGGCATGGAGCGGGTGTTGATCGCAGGCGGCGTGCAGTCCCTGTCGATGACGCCACTGACGAACTGGCGCATCCCGGGCCCCGAGCTGAAGTTCGAGGAGCGGTGGATGCCGCCGACGCACGTCGAGACACCCGACGCCCCGACCAAGGACATGTCGATCACCGTCGGATGGAACACCGCGCAATCGGTCGGAATCACTCGCGAGGAGATGGACGCGTGGGCCGCCAGGTCACACGAGCGGGCCGTCGCCGCGCAGGATGCCGGCAAGTTCGGTGACGAGATCATTCCGATGAAGATCCAGCAGTTCGACGGATCGGTGGTGGATTTCAGCGTGGACGAGCATCCGCGCCGCGACACCACCGTCGAGAAGCTGGCCGGGCTCAAGGTGCTTCATCCGGAGATCGAAGGCTTCTCGATCACCGCGGGTAACAGCAGCGGAACCAATGACGCCGCTGCGGGCGTCGCTCTCGTCGAGCGCGGCTATGCCGATGCCAACAATCTTGCTGTGATGGCCACCGTGAAGGCTTGGGGCGCAGCGGGTGTCCCCGCTCGCGACTGCGGGCTGGGTGCGGTGAAGGTGATCGGCAAGGTGCTCGGCCGTGCCGGGCTGAAGCCGTCCGACGTCACGTTGTGGGAGATCAACGAGGCATTCGCGTCAGTGCCGATCGCGGCGTGCCGCGAGTACGGGATCGACGAGGAGCTGGTCAACTTCTCCGGAAGTGGATGCAGCCTCGGCCATCCCATCGCCGCCTCGGGTGCGCGCATGGTGACGACGCTGATCTACGAGTTGCAGCGGCGCGGCGGCGGTATCGGTGTGGCCGCAATGTGCGCAGGCGGTGGCCAGGGCGGCGCGGTCGTCATCGAGGTCTAACCCTTTGCGATTTCGGTGCGCGTGCGATCGCTGAGCGGGCTGTCTCGAATTGAAGTTCTCGCTGGATCGACGGGCATAGTTCGTCGCTGGATCGATGGTGAGTGTTAGTACTGGGGCCGCCCGATCAGGCGGGCAGTGGTGTGCTGGCGAGGTGGTTGAGGATCTTGCCGATGTTGTGGACCGCGGCGTGGAATGTCCATTCGCTGCGTGCTCGGGCCAGGCCTCTGCCGGTGAATCGGCGGAATCCGAGGTTGTGCTTGGCATGTCCGAATGGTGTCTCGGCGATGTGAGATCGCATGGCGTACTGAATGATTCCCTGCGGGGTGCGTAACCGGTGAGCCATCGCCGCGATCGGATCGGCGTCGGTGGGCGGTGGCCCTTGAGTGGGATGTTCGGTGGCCGCGTGGTGCACGTCGCGGGCCTTGCCGGTAGCGATCAGCCGGTCTGGTCCTGGCGCGGTCAGGTTCTCGTTCGTGCAGTAGCCGGCGTCGGCGAGCACCATCGCGATCGAGGAGGCGGTGGCCGTGGTTGATGTGTCATCGCGGCGGTGGCCGGTGATCAGGTCCGCGGACTTGATGGCCTTGTCGATCATGTCGGTGTAGTACTGGTTGTCCACCGGGCTGGTGCCCACCCCGGTGGCCACGATCAGCCCGTCAGCGGCGGTGACTGCCTGGCAGTTGTAGCCCTGCAGCCAGCCACCCCCGCGCAACGGCTGGATCCGTGATTGGGGATCGGTGAGATTGGCCGTGCGTTCGACGTTGGTGGCGGCCTGGGCGGCAGCCACCTGCGCGGCCCGGGCCCGCTCCAGTCGCGCTCGCGCCTGACGGACCCGGGCGTTCTGCTCGACGGGCGCCGGTGAGCGCCCCGGACGTCGGGCGCCGACCGCGCCGCGTGCGGCCCAACTCTGGTGTTTGGCCTGCGACCTGGCCACCGCCGCGGCCAGCACCCGCTCGGCCATCGCCACCTGGGCGCCGGCCGGGATCCGGCCGGTCATCTTCTCCCCGGCCGCGATGCGCGCCAGATACTTGCCCACCAAGGCGTCGCGTTCGGCGCGTTCGGCGGCGATCTCGGCGTCGATGCGGGCCTGGGCTTGGGCGATGCGCCCCGATCGGTCGTGGGCAACCCGTTCGAGCTCAACCGATTCCGCAGCCGGTGCACCATCATCGGCGGCGGGCCCCTGGGCGGTGTCCTCGGCGTTGCGCCGTGCCAGCGCTTCGGCGATGCGTTTAGCCAGCACCGCCGGATCGGTCAACTCGGCCGGTACCGACCCCGGGTTATCGTCGCCAAACATCTCGTCCTCGGCGGCATCAGTGGCTTCGTGTGCGGCCGCCGCAGCCTTGGCGATTCGGGCCGCCTCCGCCGCGGCGGCCTTGGCTAGCCCCGAGGTGGTGCGGTTGGCCGACAGCGACGCGTTCGAGGCGATCTTGACTCCGTCGAGTGCCACAGTCTCCAGCCGGCCCAACCCCAGCCCGGCAGCCAACATCAACACCTCGGTGAACAACTGCTCACACGCGGCGTGGTTCTCGGCGCGAAACCGCGCGATCGTGACGTGATCAGG
The DNA here is from genome assembly GCF_000243415.2 of Mycolicibacterium tusciae JS617. The sequence goes on along the minus strand of NZ_KI912270.1, from coordinate 2,116,086 downwards.
CCCATCACCAGCACAGATCACCCGATAAGACACCACATCAGCACACGCCCGCTCGATCCGACGCGAGGACCGCACCCCCTGCGACCACGCCCAGATCAGCAGCGTCACCAACATGTCGGGGTCATACCCGGCCCGCCCGACACCACCGGTCCGTCGCTGGTGGTGAAACGCCGAGGTGTCCAACCCCTCCACGATCCCGATCAACGCCCACACCGAATGATCCGCAGGCAGCCACTCCCGCATATCCGGCGGAACTAAGAACTGCTGATCACGCACTACCGGTCGATACCCCTTGGCCACCAACACATTCTCGACGACCAACAAATCAGGCACTCACACCGACACGCCATTTCGAAACAACCCGTGAGCGAACGTACGCGCACCGAAATCGCTGATATGGGGAGTGGTTTGTCAAGTGGGCAGGGTGAAGCGGCGGCCGCAACCGTCGCTGCGGCCGCCGCTTCGTTGACCAGGTGAGCGTTCGTGGGTGCCGAGCGTGTCGTGTCGACGCGTGTCAGTCTGATATGCGCGGGTTGGTTACCGCAGGACGGGTCTTCGAGTCGGAGTGGATCGCAGGTCTAGTAATCGAGCGTGATCAGTTGCAGGGCAACATGATTGCTCATAGCGATTTCCGCGGGTCACTCCAAGACGCTTGCCGATCACCTCGATACGGACACCTGGACGATTCAGTTGTTCTCAGTCGTCCATGACGGCCAACGACCAGCACCAGCCGGCCAACTCGCGGGCGATGGCGGCATTGGCCACCACTGGACGCTTGCGGCGTTCGTTGAACCGCAGCCAGCGGGCGTGCAGTCGCCGGTTGGCGGCCTGCCCGCGAGCTCGCGCTGCCGGTGGGGCGGCATCCCAGCGACGCCGCATCACCTCACCGGGCCGATACGACGGCCGGTGATGCCAAGCCGCCTCGATCAACAACCGGCGGGCGTGGCCGTTGCCGGTGCGGGGTCAACCCGCCCTGGACCCTGTTGTCTCCCGAGGAGTACTCGCATGGCACCAGCCCCAGATAGGCGCCGATCGAACGCCCGCTCAGCCGGTGCCAGTCGCCGATCTCGGTGGCCAACCCGAACGCCGTCAACGTCGAGACCCCGCGCAGACACCCCAGCCGCGTCACCACCGGGGTGACCGTGGAATCGGCGGCCATCGCGGTGATCGCCGCATCCAGGCGGCCCCGGCGAGCGGTGGTGGTCACCACCGTGTCGAAGGCGGTGTCATAGGCGATCGCCAGCGCGGGGTCGTCGAACCGCTGGCTCTGCAGCCACCGTTCGTGATTTCGTGACCAGGCCGTTCCGCCGTAGTAGACGATCCCTCGGCGCAGCAGCAGCTTCGAGAGCCGATGACGGGCGGCCATCAGGTCCTTGCGGCAGGCCTCCCGCGCCCGGAACAGATCACGCGCAGATTCCTGCTCCACGCTGGGGATCTCGACTTCGACGATCTCGCCCAGATGCAACAACCGGGCCAGATGACGGGCATCGCGCTTATCGGTCTTGACCCGATCGCCGACCGGGCGCTGCAACTTCGACGGCGCGGCGACCGAACACCTGATCCCGGAGGCATTGATGCTGCGGGCCAACACGAAACCCGTCGGGCCCGCCTCATAGGTCGCAGCAACCGGCCCGGGCAGATCACCCAACCACGCCAGAATCTCCCCGTGATCCGGAGTCAACCGCCGCTCGAAGAGCTCCCCGGTCTCACCATCAAGACCGCATGCGACCACCGATCGTGCGTGCACATCCAAACCAACACTCGTACGCTGAACCTTCACTGGGGCCTCCCACATCTGTGGCTCTACCGGCCAGGACCACATTCCTGTCGGCAACCCACGTTCACATGTGAGCGGGGCCCCAGCCCCTCATACCGTCTAGCTAGCGTTTGCGCGCGGGCTTCTTGGCCTCGTCAATCAGCCGGCCGGCGTGGTCGAGGATGCACTCGAGACCGAACTCGAAGTTGTTCTCGTCGGCCGCGCCGAGGTGATGGCCCTTTTCGGTGACCAGAGCAAGCAGTGGCGTCGAGTCGCCGTCGATAGCCATGACTTCGTCGAGGTCGCCGGGGCCCTCGTCCGTTTTCCGGTTCTTTTCGCGTAGACGTTGCAGCACCACCGAACCGCGGACGTGTACCGACACCGCGGAGTACGTGTCGAAGGCGTCATCGGCCGAGAGGCCCGCCTCCGTCAGGCTCGCGATCGCCTTCTCGACCTCCTGCACGCCGAGCCGTGCGGTGCGCGGGCTCAGAGCCGAGCGAATAAGGATGAGATCGCACAGAATCGGGTTGCCCAGGAACGTCTTTCGCATCGACCGCGCGTGATTGCGCAGGGTCTCGCGCCAGTCCTTGGCCTCGACATAGGGCGTGGCGAAGACGTACTGCCGCAGCGCCCGGTCGGTCATGGCGTTGAGCAGGTCATCCTTTTTGCGGAAGTACCAATAGATACTGGTCACGCCGACGCCGAGGTGCTTACCGAGCAGCGGCATGGAGAGGTTGTCGATGCCCACCTCTTCGGCGAGTTCGAACGCACCCTTGATGATGTCGTCGGGATTGATCGACCCGCGTTCGCGCCGCGGACGCTTCTCTGCGGTCGCCTGCCTTGCCACGAAGGGCACCTCCATCACAATCGACTGGTGGACTGAATGTACCGGCAACTGCCCTCTGATCTGCATCTACGCAGGTGTGTCGCCGCTCAGCCGCTGCCGTCAACCGTACCGTTTCACCGTTTCGATTCTTTACTGTAAGCCCTATAGTAAGTGTTTCCAGCGATGGAAGCGAAAGTCAGCGAAAGGCGAAGTGTGTCGGAGGAAATCCTGACGGAGCGCCGGGGGCGCGTGCTCGTCATCACGATCAATCGGCCGGAAGCGCGAAACGCGGTGAATCTGGCGGTCAGCCAGGGCCTGGCCGACGCGGTCGACGAACTCGACGAAGACAAGGACCTATCGGCAGCAGTGCTGACGGGTGCAGGTGGCAACTTCTGTTCGGGCATGGACCTGAAGGCCTTCGCCGCGGGCGAGATGGTCGCGATTCCGGGTCGTGGCATCGGCTTCACCGAGCGGCCGCCGAGGAAGCCACTCATCTCGGCCGTCGAGGGCTATGCGCTAGCCGGTGGCACCGAAGTGGTCCTCGCGACGGATCTGGTGGTGGCATCGCGGACCGCGAAATTCGGTATACCGGAAGTGAAACGCGGACTTGTGGCCGCCGGTGGCGGGCTGCTGCGTCTGCACAAGCGAATCCCGTATCAGAAGGCACTTCAGTTGGCGCTGACCGGCGAGAGCTTCACCGCCGAGCAGGCGGAGGCATGGGGATTCGTCAACGTGCTCACGGAGCCGGGCGAAGCACTTGCCGGCGCAATCGAATTGGCCGAACGCATCACGGCGAATGGTCCTCTCGCGGTGGCGACCACCAAGGAAATTCTCGTCAAGTCCGTGGGTTGGAGCGAGGACGAGATGTGGAAAAAGCAGCTCGAGTACATCATTCCCATCTTCTCGTCGAACGATGCCAAGGAAGGGGCAGTCGCGTTTGCAGAAAAGCGCGCGCCCAACTGGACCGGTACCTGACAGGTAGCACGTCATGGATCTCGGATTGAGGGATGCGGCCGCCGTGGTCGTCGGGGGCGGCCGAGGTATGGGGCTTGCGACCGCCCGCTGCCTCGCCGAAGACGGTGCGCGGGTGGCCGTCGTCGGCCGGACGCAGGCGCTACTCGATGACGCCGCAACGGATTTGGCTGATCGGGGAAGTCCGGATGCGCTCGGGCTGGTGGCCGACACCTCGGACCCCGACCAGGTGCAGCGGGTGTTCGACGAACTGAGCGCACGGTGGAGTGGCGGGCTCAACATCCTCATCAACGCAGTGGGGCCCGGATCCGTCGGCACCTTCGACGATCTCACCGACGATCAGTGGCGCGCAGCGTTCGACGACGGCGTGATGGGGATGGTGCACTGCGTCCGGTCCGCACTACCGCTGCTGCGCAAAGCGCAATGGGCACGCATCGTGAACTTCTCTGCCCACTCGACGCAACGCCAGAGCGTCATCTTGCCCGCATACACGGCCGCCAAGGCGGCGCTGACGAGCGTCTCGAAGAACCTCTCGCTGATGCTGGCCAAGGACGAGATCATGGTCAATGTCGTCTCACCGGGCAGCGTCGCGTCGGAGGCGTTGGTCGACTGGGCCGCATCCGTTGGGGTCGACGGCACCGATCCGTATGCGTTGATGTCGGCCATCGACGAGCACTTCGGGCACCCCGCGCACTTACCGCGCGCAGGTCTACCCGACGAAATGGGTCCTGTCGTAGCGTTTCTCGCGTCCCGGCGAAATTCGTACATGACCGGTGCCAATGTCAACGTCGACGGAGGCTCTGACTTCATCTGAGACTTCATCTGAGACTTCACCTGAGACTTCACCTGAGGAGGCAGCAGTGGCGACGGCCAACGAGGCGCGGGATTGGGCCCGCAGCAATCTGCGGGGTATCGGCAACTCCCTGTACACGCCGTTCTGCGGCGAGGACGGCGACGACATCGACTGGGACGCTTACCGAACGCTAGTGCGCTACTGCGTCGGCGAGTTGCGCCACCCGATGCTGTGGTGCACCAGCGGAATCGCGGAGTTCTGGTCGTTGACATCCGATGAGCGGAAGCGCTTGCTTGAGGTGGCGATCGAAGAGGGGCGGGCGGTTAATCCCGACGTAGTCGTGCAGGCCTGCACCGCTGCCACATCGGCGAAGGACTGTCTGGACCTCACGTTGCACGCCCAGCAGGCGGGCGCTGACATTGTCTACATCCAGACACCGATGATGGAGGCGCATGGCGGCGAGGGAGTGTTGAATTTCTTCCGGTACATCGCCGACCGCAGTGACATCGCGCTGGGCATGTTCAACTCACCGTCGTCTGGGTACGTGCTGACACCTGTTGAGGGTGCGCGGATCTATGACGAGATCGGCGCGGTGTGCGCGACCAAGGAAGGCGCCTTCCGGCCCACGGCCAGCCGGCAGCTACACAACCTCGCGCCCGACCTGACGATCTGGGAATGCGAAACGATGGTCTACCGCGCCGGCTGGCTACGCGCGGGGATCGTCGGACCCGCTCAACTGGGCACGGCTGGCTATCTCTACGAAACCCCGCAGCATCGGGTGTTCTCCGAATACTGGGAACTCGTGTGGAGCGACAAGTTGTCTGAGGCGATGGACTACGCGGAGAAGTCGGGTCTCGACCAGTTCACCGTCGACATCGGCGGGTGCTTCACGTGTTATCCGGGGCGACCGGACTATTTCACTCACTGGGGCGGGGCGTTCAAGTACGCGGCGTCGGTGCTTGGCCTGCCTATCGGGGCATACCCCCACTCGCGACCTCCGCAGGCCGTACTGCCGGGAGATGCCAAAGCACGGATCGACGCGGCATATCAGAGGTTTGGGCTGGTCGGCGGCTGAGATGTGCTCCCGCGAGACGGTTGCGGAAGGCGCTACCGATAGGTGTACAGTATGCACATACATCCAGTTCGACACGCCTGAGGAGGGCTACGGGTGAGCGTTGGAGATCGCGTCGCTGACCCCTTGGACCTCAACGCCTCCGGCGAGAGCGAACCCGTGCTCTACCAGGTGCTCGACACCGGCGTCGCGGTCCTCACGCTCAACCGGCCCGAACGGATGAACGGCTGGGGCGGTGGTCTGGCCACGACCTTCTACCTGCGTCTCGACGACGCCGAGGCCGATCCCGACGTCCGCGCCGTCGTGGTGACCGGTAAAGGCCGGGCCTTCTGCGCCGGGGCGGACATGGGCGACCTCACGTCGATCAGCGCCGCCACTGTCGATGCCGCCGCGGATACAGACGTCGCCAAGCTGGTCGGTGCACGCCATCCGCATTTCACTGCCACGATGAGAAAACCCGTCATCGCGGCGATCAATGGTGCGTGTGCCGGTATGGGCATGACGATGGCATTGATGTGCGACGTGCGGTTCGCCGCCGACGGCGCCAAATTCAGCACCTCGTTCGCCCGCCGAGGCCTGATCGCGGAGTACGGGATCTCGTGGATCCTGCCTCGCATCGTCGGCCAGGGTGTCGCGCTCGACCTGCTGCTGACCGGTCGGGTGTTCCTGGCCGACGAGGCGCAGCGCCTGGGTCTGGTCAAGGAAGTCGTGGCGCCGGACGAGCTGCTGCCACGTGCGATCGCCTACGCCGAGGACATCGCCGCCAATTGCGCGCCCAGCTCGCTGGCGGTGATCAAGCAACAGGTGTACGCAGACACCATGCGCGATGTGTTCGACGCCAGCGACGATGCCGAAAAGCTGATGCACGAATCCCTGCAGCGTCCCGACTTCATCGAAGGCGTCACGAGCTTCTTCGAAAAGCGTCAGCCCAACTTCCCGCCGGCCCAAGGATCTGTGAAAGGACAGGAACCGTGACCCTGGACTACATGGCCATCGACGTCGACAACCATTACTACGAGACGATCGACTCGTGCACGCGGCACCTGCCCAAGGAGTTCAAGCGCCGCGGAGTGCAGATGCTCACCGAGGGCAAGCGCACGTTCGCCGTCATGGGCGGCGTGGTCAACCACTTCATCCCGAATCCGACGTTCGACCCGATCATCGAACCGGGGTGCCTCGATCTGCTGTTCCGCGGTGAAATCCCCGAGGGCGTTGACCCGGCATCGCTGATGAAGGTCGACCGGCTGCCCGACCATCCCGAGTACCAGAATCGCGATGCCCGGCTGAAGTTTCTTGACAAGCAGAACCTCGAAACCGTGTTCATGCTGCCGACTTTCGCGTGCGGTGTCGAGGAGGCCCTCAAGCACGACATCGAGGCGACCACGGCGACGGTGCACGCGTTCAACCTGTGGCTGGACGAAGACTGGGGTTTCGATCGTCCCGACCACCGCTTCCTCTCGGCGCCGATCATCTCGCTGGCCGATCCGGACAAGGCCGTGGAGGAGGTCGACTTCGTCCTCAGTCGCGGCGCCAAGAACGTGTGTGTGCGGCCTGCGCCCGTCCCCGGTCGTACCAAGCCCCGTTCACTGGGCGATCCGTTGCACGATCCGGTGTGGGCCCGGCTGGCCGAGGCCCGCGTTCCGGTGATCTTCCACCTGTCCGATAGCGGCTACCTCGCGATCGCGGCATTGTGGGGCGGCAAGGCCACGTTCGAGGGATTCGGCAAGAAAGATCCGTTGGACCAGGTGCTGCTCGACGACCGCGCCATTCACGACTCGATGGCTTCGATGATCGTGCATCAGGTCTTCACCCGGCATCCGAAGTTGAAGGTGGCGAGCATCGAGAACGGCTCATATTTCGTCTACCGCTTGATCAAACGGCTCAAGAAGGCCGCCAACACCGCGCCGTATCACTTCAAAGAGGACCCGGTCGAGCAGCTGAGAAACAACGTGTGGATCGCGCCGTACTACGAGGATGACGTCAAGCTGCTCGCCGCGACGATCGGCGTCGACAAGATTCTGTTCGGTTCGGATTGGCCCCACGGCGAAGGCCTGGCCGATCCGATGACCTTCACCGCCGATATCCCGCAGTTCCCCGAGTTCAGCTACGAGGACACCCGGAAGGTCATGCGCGACAACGCACTCGAGCTGCTGGGTGCGAACGTAACGGCCTCCGCCTAACCATGGGCGAATGGACCATCGGGGCGGTGCTCGACGCGATCGCCGACGCCGACCCCGACCGGCTCATGACCATCTGCGGTACGCGCCGCAGCACGTTCGGGGGGTCGGCGGAGCGCACCCGCCGATTGGCCAATTACCTTGCCGGGCAGGGGTTGGGCGCGCACCGGGAGCGAGGCGAGCTCGCGAACTGGGAATGCGGACAGGACCGCGTGGCACTCATCATGCACAACGATCTGTACCCCGACATGGTTATCGGTTCGCTGAAGGCACGAACCGTGCCGGTCAACGTCAACTACAACTACGCGCCGCGCGAGGTGGCCGAACTCCTGGAATACCTGCAGCCGCGGGCGGTGATCTACCACCGCTCATTCGGGCCGAAGTTGGCCGACGTCCTTCCGCCTGCCGCCGCGGATCTGATGATCTCCGTCGACGACGACAGCTCTGTGCCGCTGTTACCGGGCGCCATCAGCTTGGACGATGCTCTGGCACAGGGAGATACGGATCGCGACATCGCCGCGTCACCCGATGATGTGATGATGGTGTGCACCGGCGGAACCACCGGCCGCCCGAAAGGGGTGATGTGGCGGCAGAGCGACACGTACGTCGTGTCCATGAACGGCGCCGACCACGAATCTGTCGGCGAAATCCATGCCAAGCTCGGCTTCGAAGGTCAGCCGTGGTTCGCCGTATCTCCGCTGATGCATGCAGCGGGCATGTGGACAGCCTTTGCGGGCCTCCTCAATGGGCTGCCGATCGTGCTCTACGACAGGACGCGCTTCGACCCATGTGCGGTGCTTCAAACGGCGGAGCGTGAGAAAGTCGGCATGATGACGATGGTCGGTGATGCCTACGCAGGGCCGCTGGTCGAGGAACTGCGCAGCGGTTCGTATGACCTGTCGTCGATGTATGCGATCGGGACCGGCGGGGCGGCCACCAATCCGAAACACCAACAGGCACTTCTGGAGTTACTGCCGCAAATCACCCTGATCAACGGCTACGGCTCCTCCGAGACGGGGAACGTGGGCTTCGGGCGCAGCCAACGCGGGGATCAGAAAGACACGTTCGTGCTCAGGGAAGGCGCGCTGGTTCTGTCGGAGGACTACAGTCGCTTCCTGCAACCGGGGGAGCAGGAGGTCGGCTTCGTCGCACGCGGTGGACGCATCCCGCTCGGCTATTTCGACGACGAAGCCGCCACTCGCAAAACCTTCCCCGTCGTCGAAGGACAGCGTGTGGTGATCTCGGGGGACCGCGGCTCGCTCACCCCCGACGGCTCTCTACAGTTGTTTGGGCGGGATTCGCTCGTCGTCAACACCGGAGGCGAAAAGGTTTTCGTCGAAGAGGTCGAGGAAGTGTTGCGCGCATACGCGGGTGTGGCCGACGCGCTGGTCGTCGGGCGGCCCAGTGAGCGGTGGGGTGAAGAAATCGTCGCCCTGGTGGCCCTGCAATCAGACGTCCACGTCACGTCCGAACAGCTTCACGGGCAATGCACATCGCGTCTCGCGCGGTTCAAGGCGCCGAAGGAGTTCATCATCGTCGATCAAGTCCGTCGCCTCGGAAACGGCAAACCTGACTACCGCTGGGCGAAAGCCACTGCGGTACAAGAGGCATCGCTGACATGAGCCCGAAAGCAATTGATTGTCTGGTCAATGTCCACTTCGGCGAGACCGAGAAGCAGCCCGAGTTCATGCTCAAGGTGCGTGACGACTACTTCAAGGGACCCCAGTCGCTCTACGACCAGGTCGAACTCCCGCAGCTGCTCGAGGAGATGGACGAGCGCGGCGTCGAGAAGGCCATCCTGATGGACAATTTGACCAAGCCGTCGGTGACGGCCCGCAAGTTCGTCGACCAGCGGCCCGACAAGTTCGCACTCGCGATGGGCGGTGTGAACCTGCTGCGGCCGATGCCATCGCTGCGGGAGCTCAGCGCCGTCGTGCGCGACCTGCCGGTGGCGTATACCGCTGTGGGGCCCAGCTTTTGGGGTGATGGCCAGTATCCGCCGAGTGACGCCGTCTACTATCCTCTCTACACCAAATGCGCCGAACTCGGTTTGCCGCTGTGCGTAAACACCGGCCTGCCGGGACCTCCGATCCCCGGCGAGGCGCAGAACCCGATCCACCTTGACCGGGTCTGTGTGCGATTTCCGGAGCTGAAGCTGTGCATGATTCACGGGGCCGATCCGTGGTGGGACGTCGCGATCCGGCTGATGATCAAGTACAGGAATCTGCGGCTGATGACGTCGGCGTGGTCGCCGAAGCGGCTGCCGGACAGCCTTTTGCATTACATGCGCACCCGCGGACCGGACAAGGTGATCTTCGCGTCGGACTGGCCGGTGCTGCGAATGCATCGCGTGGTACCCGAAGCTGTGGCGCTGGACCTGCCCGCCGAGGTGCGCGACAACTACCTCTACAACAATGCGAACGACTTCTTTTTCGGACCGCGTGAGGAGCAGTGACGATGGACCGTTACGAACTGCGGAGGCTGGACTACAGCCTGTCGGAGGACCATCAGGCGGTCCAATCCGCGTATCGGGAGTTCTTCAAGACGCACTGCCCGATCGAGACCGTTCGCGCGGCCGAGGAATCGGGGTTCGATAAGAGTCTGTGGGAACGCCTGTGCGCCATGGGGGCAACCAGCATGGCGCTGCCGGAGTCCAGCGGAGGTGACGGCGCCACTCTCGTCGATCTGACGTTGGTGGCCGAGGAGCTCGGCCGGGCACTTGCGCCGGTTCCCTGGATCGACCATGTCTGTGCGGCGCGCTTGTTGGCACGGCTCGGCACGGTCGAGCCGGACGTCGTCAACGGTAAGCATCTGATCTCGTTCGACCCTCGACAGGACAACGTGTCCGGGGTGCGTCTGATCCCGACAGGGTCGATTGCCGACCGCATCATCGTGCGCGATGGTGACGAGGTCGTGCGACTGACGTTCGGGACCCGGCCGGTCAGGGTCGACAACATCGGCAAGTTGCCGATGGCATGGGTTGACCCCGCGGCCGCCGATGACCGTGCGGTTCTTGGCAGCGGGTCCGGCGCATTGGCCGAGTACCAGCGGGCACTCGATGAATGGCGGGTGCTGACCGCGGCAGCCTTGGTGGGTCTCGTCGAGGAGACGATGACCATCGCTGCCGAGTTCGCCAAGTCGCGCTACACACTCGGTGTTCCGATCTCGACGTTGCAGGGCATCTCGCATCCGCTGGCCAACATCGCCATCACGGTGCAGGGCGGACGCAACCTGGCGCGCCGGGCGGCGTGGTTCCTCGACAATGAGCCCGACGAGCGTCTGGAACTGGCGCCTTCGGCGTTCGTGTTCATGGCCGAAGAAGCGTCGAAGGCGGCGACGATGGCGGTCCATATCCAGGGCGGCCTCGGTGTTTCGGCGGAAGCCGCGGCCAGCGCCTATCTGGTGCGGGCCCGCGGATGGTCGCTGGCCGGCGGTGACCCCGGTACCACCGCCAAGTACATCGCCGAGATCGTCGCTGCGCGGGAAAGACCGATGAGCGCTCGCGCGCGGGAAAGACCGATGAGCGCTCGCGCGAAGAGCGAAGGATAGGTAAGAGCCGTAATGGATTTCTCACGGGTCGAACTCGACGACGACGATCAGGCCTTCCTCGAGGAGGCGCGCGGCTTCCTGCGCACCCACGTCACCGATGAAGTGATCCGCCGCGATCGCGAGACCGGCGACAACTTCGACGAAGGCGTGCATCTGGCGCTCGGCAAAGCGGGCTATCTGGAAAAGGAATGGAAGCCCGAATCCGAAGGCGGCTTCAACCGCCTTCGGGCCCGAATCTGGGCACTCGAGAAGCGGCGCGCCCACGTGCCGTGGGTCACCTCGGGCACCACGGCGATGATCTCGCGCTCGGTGGAGAAGTTCGGCTCGCCCGAACTGAAAGCCGAAGTCATGCCTAAGGTCTACAGCGGACACGCCCGCCTCTGCCTGGGTTACACGGAACCAGAGGGCGGCTCCGACGTGGCCACCTGCAAGACCCGCGCCGTGCGTGACGGCGAGGGATGGGTGATCAACGGATCGAAGATGTTCACCACCGGCGCACACAACTGCCAGTACGTTTTCCTGATCACCAACACCGACCCCGCGGCACCGAAGCACAAGAGCCTGACCATGTTTCTCGTTCCGCTGGATTCTCCGGGCATCGAGATCCAGGGCGTCCGCACGGTCGATGGTGACCGCACCAACATCGTCTACTACAGCGATGTACGCGTCGACGACAAATACCGGCTCGGAGAGGTGAACGACGGCTGGACCGTGGTCCGCGAACCCCTCAACGTCGAGCACGGTGCCGTGGCGGCCGCGCAGGACGGACTGCAGGATGTGTCGATCATGATGCACCAGGCCGGATTCATGGCCACCGCGGTCGACAAGGCGGCCGCCAAGGTCGCCGAGACGGGCCCCGACGGGCGTCGTCTGATCGACGACGGCTCGGTCGTATATCGGCTCGGGCGAAGCGTCGCCCGAATGGAGGCATCACTGAGCGCACCGAGCATCTTCGGCCGTGTCGCGCTCGCCCAGACCATGCGCGACATCTCGCCGGATCTCATGGACATCCTGGGTACGTCAGCGGCGCTGCCGATCGGTACCGACGGGGCGGCCGATGACGGGGCCGCCGAGTACGTCTACCGGTTCGCGCCGTTGGTCGGGATTTACGGCGGCACCCTTGAGGTGTTCCGAAACATGATCGCGCAGTACATGCTTGGCCTCGGAAAGCCGGCCTACGCACCGCCAGTCGCCAAGAAGGCGTCGTAGATGGCAGGTAAGGCCCTCGTCATGGGGGCGAGTGGCTTTGTCGGCTCCCATGTCACTCGGAAGCTTGCCGAGCGCGGCGACGATGTTCGGGTGTATCTCCGCAAGTCCAGTAAGACAATGGGCATCGACGACCTCGATGTCGAGCGGTGCTACGGCGACCTGTACGACGAGAGCGCCTTGCGCGCAGCGATGGCCGACCGAGATGTCGTCTACTACTGCGTGGTGGACACCCGCTTTCACCTGCGCGACCCGGCACCTCTTTTCGAAACCAACGTCAACTGCTTACAGCGGGTGCTCGACGTCGCCACCGACGCCGACCTGCACCGGTTCGTGTTCTGCAGCACCATCGGTACGATCGCCCTCGGCGAAGGCCGCCCGGCGACTGAAGACGATGCGTTCAACTGGCCGGGGATCGGCGGACCCTACATCGAGTCGCGCCGTCAGGCGGAGGACTTGGTCCTGCGCTATGCCCGCGAGCGGGGACTGCCCGCCGTCGCGCTGAATGTGTCCAACCCGTACGGACCGCTGGACTGGCAGCCGAATCAAGGGCTGATGGTGAAATTGGCTGCCCAGGGCCAGCTTCCGGTGTACGTCAAAGGTGTGTCCACTGAGGTAGTGGGTATCGAGGACGTCGCCGAGGCGTTCCTGCTCGCCGCCGAACACGGCCGGGTCGGCGAGCGCTACATCATTTCCGAGACGTACATGCCGATGCGGGAGTTGCTGACGACCGCGGCGGACGGGGTCGGCACGCGACCGCCGCGCTTCGGCATACCGCTTGCGGTGATGTACGCCGCGGGTTTCGTCAACGGAGTGGTGTCCCGATTGCTGCGACGCGATCCCGTCATCGACGTGACAGGCGTGCGTCTACTGCACACCACGTCGCCCGCGGATCACGGTAAGGCGACGCGGGAACTCGGCTGGAATCCGCGCCCCGCCGCCGAGTCGATACGGAAGGCGGCACAGTTCCACGTCGACCATTCCAAGGAAGTATCGCGCCGAGGTTGAACCGCCGCGCCGACATCACGACCGAATGAACTCCAGCAGGTCGGGATTGATGACGTCGTGACGGGTGGTGAACGCGCCATGTGGGTAGCCGGGATACGTCTTGAGGGTTCCGTTCGGAAGTAGCTCGGCTGACAGTGGCCCGGAGTCTGCGTACGGCACGACCTGGTCGTCGTCGCCGTGCATCACCAGAACCGGAATCGTGATGTTCTTCAAATCCTCGGTGAAGTCGGTCTGCGAGAACGCGACGATGCCGTCGTAATGCGCCTTGGCGCCGCCCATCATCCCTTGGCGCCACCAGTTCTGGATGATCGGCTCCGAGGATTCCACGCCGGGGCGGTTGAATCCGTAGAACGGTCCCGACGCCAGCGAGTGGTAGAACTCCGACCGGTTGGCCGCCAGCTGGGCCTGAAGATCGTCGAAGACTTCCTTGGGCAGGCCACCGGGGTTCGCGTCGGTCTGCACCATCAGCGGCGGCACCGAGCTGATGAGCACGGCCTTGACGGCGCGATCCTGGCCGTGCCGGGCGAGATAATGGGCGACTTCACCACCACCGGTCGAATGGCCGATGTGCACGGCATCGCGCAGGTCGAGATGTTCGACGACTGCGGCGAGGTCGTCGGCGTAGTGGTCCATGTCGTGGCCGTCGGCGACCTGGGACGAGCGGCCGTGGCCGCGGCGATCATGCGCGACGACACGGAAGCCGTGCTGCAGGAAGAACAGCATCTGAGTGTCCCAGTCGTCGGCCGACAGCGGCCATCCGTGACTGAAGACGATCGGCTGACCCGAACCCCAGTCCTTGAAGTAAATGTCTACGCCGTCATTGGTGGTGATGGTGGGCATGGGTCCAGCATGCCCGCCAAGCGGCGATATGTCCGGCTAAACGTTCGACACTGCAGGCGGCTTGACCGCTTCGGGATCCGGGTTCGCGATCGGCAACCCCATGAATCGCCGCGCGTTGTCATTTATGAAGCGTCCTGCGGGTGCTCGGGAAAATTTTGAGTCCCTGAGGCGATCAGACGCAAAGTGCTCCAAAACGTTGGCGTGTCGGGGACTTTTGCGTCTGCCCGCGCTTGTTAAGTCGTGAGGATGGTCGCCGCTGCGGTGCCGGGCGCACCGTAGAGCTGGGCGAAGCCGACTTTCGGCTCTCCGGGGACCTGCCGGTCGCCCGCCTCACCGCGCAATTGGCGCACCAACTCGTGGATCTGACGCAGGCCCGATGCTCCGATGGGTTCGCCGTTGGCGATCAGCCCGCCATCGGTGTTGATCGGTAGTGCGCCACCGATCTCGGTGGCGCCGTCGGCCAGTAACTTCTCCTGATCCCCGTCGGCGCAGAACCCGCACTCGGCCATATGGATGATCTCCGCGCCGGCATCGGTGTCCTGCAGCTGAATGACATCGACGTCTTCCGGTGCCACACCGGCCTTTTCGAATGCGGATCGTGCGGCGTAGACCGTGGGCGCGACGTCCTCGGCGACCGGGGCGAAGGTCGTGTTGACCTCATAGGCGCCGAACCGCCGTGTCCGCACCTCGACCGCCTTCAGATACACGGGCTTCTTGGCGTACTTGTGCGCGATGTCAGCGCGACACATGACCACAGCCGCTGCTCCCTCGTCGGGCGCGCAGAACATGTATTGAGTGAGGGGATAGTTCAGCATCGTCGAGTTGAGAATGTCCTCCTCGGCGATGGGCTTGCGGCGGAACGCGTTCGGGTTCAGCGCGCCGTTGCGGAAGTTCTTGGCCGCGACCTTGGCCAGCGTCTCGTGGGAGACGCCGTGGTCATGTAGATACTTGTTGGCCTTCATCCCGAAGAACTGCGTGGTGAGGTACTGGCCGTTTTCGGCGTACCAGCTCGGCATCCCCACCAGCGCCGGATCCTCAGTGAATGCGCCCCGGGGGTGTTTGTCCAGACCGATCGCAATGCCGATGTCGTAGTCGCCCAGCCGGATTCCGTCCGCACAAGCCTTGGCGGCGCTGGCGGCCGTCGCGCACGCGTTGAACACATTGGTGAACGGGATTCCGGACAGGCCGACCATGCCGACGATGGCGTCGGGGTTGGCAACGGTCCAGCTGCCTCCGGTGGCCGCCTGGATGTCTTTCCATTCGACGCCGGCGTCGGCGACCGCGGCGAAGATGGCGTCAACACCCATCTCCATCGCTGACTTGCCCTCGAAGCGGCCGAATGGGTGTAGCCCGACACCGATGATGGCGACGTCGTTGGTCATGACTGAAGCCTTTCGGTTAAACCGGTTGGATCGCGAACGTGACGATTCCGTCGCAGCATGCGCAGCGTCCGATCAGCTGCAGATTGTCTTGCGGCCAGGTCGAGATATCGGGCGCGAGCGCCTTCTGCATGGGTGATCCTCCCTAGTCGGAGTAATAGCCTATCCCAACTGTAACTATTACAGTATCCTGGTCGGCGTGGCACCGGTGATCGAACACAAGCCCACGTTCTGCCGAATCTGTGAGCCGCTGTGCGGCATGATCGCGACCGTCGAGGACGGCCGCCTCATCGCGTTGCGTCCCGACAAGGAACACCCGCTGTCGGCGGGTTTCGCGTGCCAGAAGGGCATCGCCTTCACCGAGGTGCAGAACGATCCGGACCGGGTGACGACCCCACTGCGGCGCCGGCGGGCTGGACCAGGGGATGAAGGTGGACCGAACGGATTCGAACCGGTCACCTGGGATGAGGCGATGTCCGATATCGCCGCACGCCTTTCGGCGGTGCTGCGTCGCGACGGTTCCGGTGGCGTCGGTTGGTACATGGGCAACCCTGGCGCGTTCAGCTACGCGCACACCTTCGCGGCACTGCTGTTCATGAAGGGCCTCGGACGGCACGGTCACTACTTCACGGCCTCGTCGCAGGACACGAACAGCAGGCTGATCGCCAGCCAGCTGCTCTACGGCGTGCCGACATCGGTTCCGATCCCCGATCTGACGCGTACAGACCTGCTGGTGCTGATGGGCGCCAATCCGGTTGTCTCCCATGGCAGCTTCCTGACCGCGCCCCGAATCAAGGACCGCATGCACGACATCGTCAAGCGTGGCGGTCGCGTGGTGGTCGTCGATCCCCGCCGCACCGAGACCGCCGTTGCGTTCGAATGGCTCGGCATCGTTCCCGACACGGATTCCTTTCTGCTGCTCTCGCTCCTGCAAGTGATGTTTTCCGAGCACCTTGTCGACGTCGACCGGGTGAACCGGGTCGCCGACGGCGTCGATTGGCTGCGAACGCTGAGCCGGCCGTTCACGCCGGAGACGACGGCCGCCCAGACCGGTATCGATCCTGCGAGCGTCAGGGCGCTCGCGCGGGATCTCGTGCGCACACCGCGCGCCGCGATCTACGGAAGACTCGGCACGTGCGTCGGCCGATACGGCACGTTGACCACCTATCTGATCGACGCGGTCAATCTGGTCGCGGGAAACCTCGACGCGCCGGGCGGTTCGGTCTTCAACTCGATGCAGACTGTCGGCCAGAGGTGGCAGAACACCATGATGGGCGCCGTGATGCGGCGCTCGCGGCGGCGGAAGCGGTCGCGCGTCAGCGGAATTCGCAGCGCGATCGGTTCCGAGCCCGCCGCGATGATGGCCAAGGAGATCACCACATCGGGCGATCGCCAGATCAAGGCGATGTTCGTCTCGGCGGGCAACCCCGTGTTGTCGGTGCCGAACGGTGATGAACTCGAGGCCGCGTTCGAAACGCTTGATCTGTCGGTGGCTCTTGACTTCTACGTCACTGAGACCACGGCGCGATGCGACTACATCCTGCCCGTGACCACCATGTACGAACGCGACGACTTCCCGTATACGTTCCAGGCCTTTCAGGCCACGCCGTTTCGCCAAGCCACCGAGGCGGTGGTCGCACCCGCGGGCGAGTCGCGTTCGGAGTGGGACATCGTCGACGACCTCGCGCGTCGACTCGGGCGGCAGGTGCCGGCATTCGCGGCGTTCGGCGTGGCCCGAAAAGCATTGAGCACCTTCGGGACCGCTCTCACGCCGCGCATCATGATCGATGCACTCGTGCGGATGTCGGAGGGCGGTGACCGCTTCGGCCTTCGCCGCGGTGGATTGTCGTTGCGCAGTTTGACCGAACAGCACCCACACGGTGTCGTGCTGTCACCGCATGTTCGCACCGGCGTACTGCGTGACGCAGTGGCCTATCTGTCTCGGCGGATTCGGCTGGTCCATTCCGACATCACCGACGAGGTCGCCAAGCTGTCCCATAGCAGACATCCCGAGGGGTACCCGCTGCGGATGATCGGCATGCGAGAGCCACGCTCGGAGAACTCGTGGATGCACAACTCGCCGTTGTTGATGCGCGGCGAGCGTCGCCACCACGCGCTGATGCACGTCGACGACGCAGCCGAGTTGAAGATCGCCGACGGTGACGTCGTGGCGATCAGCTCGCCATACGGTCAGATCACCGTGCCGGTCACCTCGACGAAGGATCTCGTAGCCGGGGTTGTTGCGATACCGCACGGCTGGGGTCACAAGGGCACCGGCGGCTGGCAGTTGGCCAACCGCGCCGGCGGGGCGAACGTGAACCGTTTGACGTCGAGTGAGCCCGGTGACGTCGAGTCGGTGTCCGGGATGGCCTGGTTGACAGGCGTACCCATACGCGTCGAGCGCATTGACTCTGCGTCTGCGGCGCAGAAAGTCGAGTAGCTCACGCCCTCAGCGCAGAGTCAACGACTCAGGCGATGGCGCCGGAGTCCTTGAGCGCCTCGATGCGGTCCCAGTCCAACCCGAGTTCCATGAGCACGATCTCGGTGTGCTCGGACGCCTGCGGGGCCCGCGTCGTCTCCAACGGTTCGTGGTTGAACTGGATGGGACCGCGCACGACCTTGAACGGGGGTCCGCCGTCGCTGGCTTCGACTTCCACGATCATGTCGTTGGCGATCGCCTGCTCGTCGGACGCGAGGTCGATGAGGCTCTGGAATGGCGCCCACTGGCCCTTCATGGTCTTGAGGTGCTGGCGCCAGTACTCGAACGGCTTGCTGCGGATCGCCTCGGCGATGAGTTCCACACCGGCCTCGGCATTCTGGATCAGCGGCATGACGTCGGAGAAGCGCGGATCGTCGGCGAGTTCGGGCAGTCCGAGATGCTCGAACGCATCCCGGATGTATCCGGTAGGGCTGACGATGCACAGGTTGATGGTGCCGCCGTCCGATGTCAGGTAGTTGGCCATGAACGGGTTCACCGACGTGGTGGTGCCGGGCATCAGCGAGCGCATGGTCTCCCCGGTTTCCATACCTTGGGTGACGCTGGCGCCGGCTGCCCACCATGCGGTGCTCAGCAGCGAGACGTCGATCTCTAGGGCCTCGCCGGTACGCTCCCGATGGAACAGCGCCGCCGAGATCCCACCGGCGATATTCATCCCGCCGATCGAATCGCCGAACGCCGGAATGCCCTGCGGCAGAGCGCCCCCGAGCTCTTCTGGTGTCAGGGCGTGGCCCACGCCGCTGCGGGTCCAGAACGCGGTTCCGTCGAATCCGCCGGTGTCCCGTTCCACGCCCTTGTCGCCGTACGCGCTGCCGCGCGCGTAGATGATGTTCGGATTGGCCGCGCGGATGTGCTCGACGTCGAACTTGTTCTTCTGCCGCTGCGCGGGCATGTAATTGGTGAGGAACACATCCGCGGTCTTGGCGATCTCGTAGAGCACCTCCTGGCCGTCCGGTGTGGACACGTCGATGCCGACGCTGCGCTTGCCGCGGTTGGGGTGCTCGATGAGGGGGTGCCGGTTCGGGTCCAACTGGAAGCCGCCCATGTTGACGAACCCGCGCTGAGTGTCGCCGCGCACCGGGTGCTCGACCTTGATCACGTCCGCGCCCCAATCGGCGAGGATCGCTCCGGCCGCCGGTACGAACGTGAACTGTGCAACCTCGAGGACACGAACGCCGTCCATCACCTTGATCAAGTCAACTTCTCCGTTGTTGTATTCGCCTACTGTAATAATTACAGTTGAGCGCCCAGCATTGTTTCTGATTGTACGAGGTAGATGGTGAGCTCCATCAAAGATCAAGTAGAGCCGATAGAAACCAGCGTCGATGTCGGCACCCGGGCGGCAGCGCGTGCCGAATCCCGCATGCTGATCGACGGCCATCTCGTGGACGCGGCCTCCGGCGCCACCTTCGACAACGTCAGCCCCGCCACCGGCCTGCTGCTCGGGGCGACGGCCGCCGCCGGCGCCGACGACATGAGTCGCGCCATCGCGGCCGCCCGTCGAGCGTTCGACGAGACCGATTGGCCGACCAACGGCGAGTTTCGCAAGCGGTGCCTGGCGCAATTGCAGTCGGCGATCGAGACCGAGAAGGAAGACCTGCGCGAGGAACTGATCGCCGAGGTCGGGTGTCCGGCGATGACAACGCAGACCGCACAGTTGGATTGGCCCCTCGCCGAATCGCTGCGCTACCCGGCGGGCCTGATCGACGACTTCGAATGGGAACGCAGCCTCGACGGCGGCGGGTTGTTCGGCGACCGCAACGTCCGCACCGTCGTCAAGGAACCGGTCGGCGTCGTCGCAGCGATCACTCCATCGAACTTCCCTATCGAGGTCATCCTCAACAAGCTCGGACCCGCGCTGGCGTCGGGTAATACGGTGCTGCTCAAGCCCGATCCGAACACACCGTGGAACGCAACCCGACTGGGCAGGCTCGTCGCCCAGCACACCGACATTCCCGCGGGCGTACTGAATGTCGTCACGACCCCGTCCAACGGCGTCGCTTCAATCCTGGGCACCGACCCCCGCATCGACATGATCTCCTTCACCGGATCGGCGGCCGTCGGCAAGCTGCTGATGCGTCAGGGCGCCGACACGATGAAGCGGATGTTGTTGGAACTCGGGGGCAAGTCGGTGGCTATCGTGCTCGACGACGCCAACCCCGCCGCGATCCTGGGAGCCGCAATCGGCGTGTGCGTGCACGCCGGCCAGGCGTGCGCGGCCACCACCCGCATGCTTGTGCACCGGTCGCTGTACGACGAGGCCGTCGCCACCGTCACCGCCGCGTACCAGGGCGTGCCGGTCGGCGATCCGGTGCTGCCGGAAACCCTTGTCGGACCGGTGATCAGCGCTGTACAAAAGGATCGGGTTCTGACGGCGATAGAACGGGCGCGACGCGACGGCGCCGAGATCACCACCGGGGGAGGTGCGGTCCAATATCTGCCCCAGCACCTTGCGGGCGGGCATTACGTGCAACCCACGGTGATCGTCGGCATCGACAACAGCGCGGCGATCGCACAGGAAGAGGTCTTCGGTCCGGTGCTCATCGTGATGCCGTTCGACGACGACGACCACGCCGTGCGCATCGCCAACGACAGCACGTACGGCCTCGCAGGCGCGGTCATCTCACGATCGATGGAGCGTGGCATGAACATCGCTCGCCGCATCCGCACCGGGTCATTCGGGGTCAACGGCGGGATGTTCTACGGCGCCGACGCCCCGTTCGGTGGCTACAAGAACAGCGGCGTGGGACGGCAGTGCGGGATCGAGGGCTTTTCGCAGTACCTGGAGACCAAGACCATCGGATGCCGGATACCGCGGCCGAAATAACGTGATTTGGGTGCCCAAACATTCGCTGACGGGCTGTCTCGAATTGAAGTTCTCGCTGGATCGACGGGCAGAGTTCGTCGCTGGATCGATGGTGAGTGTTAGTACTGGGGGCCGCCCGATCAGGCGGGCAGTGGTGTGCTGGCGAGGTGGTTGAGGATCTTGCCGATGTTGTGGACCGCGGCGTGGAATGTCCATTCGCTGCGTGCTCGGGCCAGGCCTCTGCCGGTGAATCGGCGGAATCCGAGGTTGTGCTTGGCATGTCCGAATGGTGTCTCGGCGATGTGAGATCGCATGGCGTACTGAATGATTCCCTGCGGGGTGCGTAACCGGTGAGCCATCGCCGCGATCGGATCGGCGTCGGTGGGCGGTGGCCCTTGAGTGGGATGTTCGGTGGCCGCGTGGTGCACGTCGCGGGCCTTGCCGGTAGCGATCAGCCGGTCTGGTCCTGGCGCGGTCAGGTTCTCGTTCGTGCAGTAGCCGGCGTCGGCGAGCACCATCGCGATCGAGGAGGCGGTGGCCGTGGTTGATGTGTCATCGCGGCGGTGGCCGGTGACCAGGTCCGCGGCCTTGATGGCCTTGTCGATCATGTCGGTGTAGTACTGGTTGTCGACCGGGCTGGTGCCCACCCCGGTGGCCACGATCAGTCCGTCAGCGGCGGTGACTGCCTGGCAGTTGTAGCCCTGCAGCCAGCCGCCCCCGCGCAACGGCTGGATCCGTGATTGGGGATCGGTGAGATTGGCCGTGCGTTCGACGTTGGTGGCGGCCTGGGCGGCAGCCACCTGCGCGGCCCGGGCCCGCTCCAGTCGCGCTCGCGCCTGACGGACCCGGGCGTTCTGCTCGACGGGCGCCGGTGAGCGCCCCGGACGTCGGGCGCCGACCGCGCCCGCGTGCGGCCCAACTCTGGTGTTTGGCCTGCGACCTGGCCACCGCCGCGGCCAGCACCCGCTCGGCCATCGCCACCTGGGCGCCGGCCGGGATCCGGCCGGTCATCTTCTCCCCGGCCGCGATGCGCGCCAGATACTTGCCCACCAAGGCGTCGCGTTCGGCGCGTTCGGCGGCGATCTCGGCGTCGATGCGGGCCTGGGCTTGGGCGATGCGCCCCGATCGGTCGTGGGCAACCCGTTCGAGCTCAACCGATTCCGCAGCCGGTGCACCATCATCGGCGGCGGGCCCCTGGGCGGTGTCCTCGGCGTTGCGCCGTGCCAGCGCTTCGGCGATGCGTTTAGCCAGCACCGCCGGATCGGTCAACTCGGCGGGCACCGACCCCGGGTTATCGTCGCCAAACATCTCGTCCTCGGCGGCATCAGTGGCTTCGTGTGCGGCCGCCGCAGCCTTGGCGATTCGGGCCGCCTCCGCCGCGGCGGCCTTGGCTAGCCCCGAGGTGGTGCGGTTGGCCGACAGCGACGCGTTCGAGGCGATCTTGACTCCGTCGAGTGCCACAGTCTCCAGCCGGCCCAACCCCAGCCCGGCAGCCAACATCAACACCTCGGTGAACAACTGCTCACACGCGGCGTGGTTCTCGGCGCGAAACCTCGCGATCGTGACGTGATCAGGCCCATCACCAGCACAGATCACCCGATAAGACACCACATCAGCACACGCCCGCTCGATCCGACGCGAGGACCGCACCCCCTGCGACCACGCCCAGATCAGCAGCGTCACCAACATGTCGTGGCCTGCTCCGCGCTTTTAGGACTGCGGATTTCGCGGGAATTATGCCGCGAGCTGTGAATTCATGTATTCGATGCGGACTTCATGCGGCGTGCGGTAGCCCAACGCGGAGTGAAGTCTGCGCCGATTATAGAACAGTTCGATATAGCGGGCAATATCAGCTCTTGCTTTCTTCCGCGTCGGATACACCATGTGGTGCACACGTTCATTTTTCAGGGCTGCAAAGAATGATTCTGCGAGCGCGTTATCCCAACATATTCCGGTCCGCCCCAGCGAGGCTCTCATATCAAGGTCGGCGATTTTAATGGCGTAATCGGTCGAGGTGTATTGCGTCCCGCGGTCGGTGTGCATAATGCATCCCGGTTCCAGGGCGTGGTTGCGGGCAGCCATCTCCAGGGCGCCGGTGACCAGCTCGGTACGCATGTGATCGGCCATCGCGTAACCGATCACTTCTTTGTTGAAGCAGTCGATCACGGTCGCCAAATACAGCCACCCAGCCCCAGGTCCGGATATAGGTGATGTCACCGACCAGCTTCACCCCGGGCCGATCCGCGGTGAAGTCACGGGCCACCAGATCAGGCACCGCGGTGGCGGACTCGCCGGCGATAGTGGTCCGCTTGTAAGGTTTCGGTTGCAGTGCAACGAGATTCAACTCGCGCATCAGTGTGCGCACCAACTCTGGGCCTACCCGTTCACCGGCGCGGACCAACTCGGCGTGGATGCGCCGATACCCGTACACGGCGCCGAAAGACGTGAACAGTGCGGCGATCTTGAGCTTGAGTTCCTCGCGGCGGCACATCGCCGCACTCGCCGGCCGGCCCCACCACTCGTAGAACCCCCGATTTTCGACACCCCCCAGCCATTTCAGCATCTGCACGATCGTGGGAGCCATGCCCGCAAAGGTGGCACCGTCAGCGTGCTCCGCGGCGATGAACGCGTATTTCTGGCTCACCGTGGCTCCTTCGCGAAGTACGCTGCTGCTTTTTTTAAGAAGGCGAGTTCCATCGCCATTTCTCGGTTCTCGCGTTCCAATTCACGCAGCCGAGCACGTTCAGATAATTCCAGCGGCGGCTCGTCGGTGGCATGCGTTTCTCGATACTTCCGAACCCAGTTGCCGACAGTGGTATCACTGAGCCCGTGTTCGCGCGCGACCTCGGCGATGGACTTCTGCCCGTCCACCACCAGTCGGGCCGTTTCCTCCCGAAACTCCGGTGAGAACTTCTGATATTTCTTCGCCAATGCCGTTCATCCTTTCCAGTCGGACCCTATTTGGTCCGCAGTCCGGAGAACAGAGGGCACGCCATCGGGGTCATACCCGGCCCGCCCGACACCACCGGTCCGTCGCTGGTGGTGAAACGCCGAGGTGTCCAACCCCTCCACGATCCCGATCAACGCCCACACCGAATGATCCGCAGGCAGCCACTCCCGCATATCCGGCGGAACTAAGAACTGCTGATCACGCACTACCGGTCGATACCCCTTGGCCACCAACACATTCTCGACGACCAACAAATCAGGCACTCACACCGACACGCCATTTCGAAACAACCCGCTGAGCGAACGCCAGCGCACCCAAATCGCTGATTACGAGGGCACGTCGATAAGGGTCTGGGCATGATCGAGGATGCTGTCCAGGACGTAGTCGTAATCGATGTCGTCGGCAAAGCCGATGTAGCGCTGACCATTTGAAGGCTGGGCGGTAAAGCTCTCGGTCTTGTCCTGGATGCGCTGCAGCACCGCCGACCCGCGGGTGTGCACCGAGATCGCTCCGTATACGGCGATGGCCTGCTGAGCATCCAGTCCCGCCTCGATCAGCGCCGCGATCGGTTGCTCAATCTTCTGCAATGCTCCGCGCACCGCGCTGCCGCCGAACTGACTACGGATGAGAACCAGATCGCACAGGATCGGATTGTCACGGAAGTGTGCGCGCATCGTGGTTGCGTGATCGCGAAGCGACTCACGCCAATTGGTTGCGTCGATGGTCGGCACGGTGAACTCGAACCGGTCCAGCGCGAGATCGGTCATGGCGTCGAGCAGATCGTCCTTGCGCCGGAAATACCAGTAGATGCTGGTGACTCCGACATCGAGGTGTTTGGCCAGGACCGGCATGCTCAAGTTGTCGATCGACACCTGCGCGGCTACGTCAAAGGCGCCTTTGATGATTTCGTCGGCACTGATCGAACCCCTGTCCCGTCGCTTGCGGGTGTCGGAGTTCGTGTTGGCGCCCACAACTCAACCGGCCGCCGCAAACGTCACGGGAATGGCGGTGGGGGAGCGGAAGGGCTGACCGTGAATGTAGGGGTCGTCGTCGGTGAGGAGTTGGATGTCGGTCAGCCGATCCAGCAGGCATTCGACGGCAACGCGGGTCTCCATCCGGGCCAGATGCAGCCCCATGCAGGTGTGTTCGCCCGCGGCAAAGGATATGTGCGGCACGCGCTTGCGGTGGATGTCGAACTCCTCGGAGCGTTCCCACCGCTGCTCGTCACGGTTGGCCGAGCCGATGCACACGTCGATGACCGCGCCCTGCGGAAGGGTGACGCCCTCGATCTCGGTCTCCTCGGCGGCGTAGCGCTGCACCGTGGTCAGCGGAGTCTCGTACCGCAGGCCCTCCTCGATTGCGGGCCCGATGAGGTCGCGGTCCGTCTGCACCGCGCGGAACTGTTCGGGATGGGTGAGTAATAGGAACAGCAGGTTCCCCGACGACCGGTACGTGGTCTCCAGCCCGGCAGGCAGCAGCAGCCGCAGGAACGAGTAGATCGCTTCGTCGGTGAGCTTCTCGCCGTCGATCTCGGCGGTCACCAGGTCGCCGATGATGTCCTCGGTCGGCTTGCTCCTGCGCTGCTCG
This sequence comes from Mycolicibacterium tusciae JS617, assembly GCF_000243415.2. Next base: position 2,090,668 of record NZ_KI912270.1, on the reverse strand, counting down.
ATCTGTTGCAGGAAATAGTCTTTCAGCTCCGCGGACGCCTCGAACGCCCGCTTCCACTTCACTGTGTAGCTGATCAACTCCACGGCGCGCTTGCGGAACCAGGGCAGGTCTTCTTCGGGAAGGCCCAACAGCTTCGAGATCACCCGGGTGGGGAACTCCAGCGTGAATTGCTTGACCAGATCGGCGTTCCCGACGTCGATGAACTCGTCGATCAGCCCGTTGACGACAGGGCGGACGATTTCGGGCTCCCACCGTGACAGTGATCGCGTCTTGAAGGCCGCGGACACCAGATTGCGATGCTCCCAGTGCTTCTTGCCTTCCATGGCCAGAATCGTCGGGCCGATGAACAGGCCGATGGTGCTGTCGTAGATGTGGGAGTTGAACACCTTGCTGTCACGGAACACCCGGTTGACCGCATCGAAGGAGACTGCGGCATAGAGGTGTTCGGGGAGCATGGACTCGGGTGTCTTGGACCAGTCCATGACACTGCCCTTGAAGACGCCGAACTGCTGCCGCCGCCGCGCGAACAGAGGATAGGGGTCACGAACGAGGTCAGCCGCCTCCTCCACCGTGACGTTGTGCACTGAGCTCTCCACAACTGCTCCAGCATCTCCGGGTCCGGGTCGGTCCTGCGAACTGTACTGTAAATCTTACAGTAGACTATATCAGCTGGACAGCGGGCCAGCCCGCCTCGCCGTTCACCATCACCGGGCGCGCGGCCGCGCCCTTCAGTGGGTCGATGCAGACAGCTTCGCGTCTGGCGTTGCGGATGGCGCGCAACCGCACCCGCCGTCGGCTACGGAGCCGATGATTCGCTCGCAAGCGTCGCTCAAGAACTCCCGCTGACTGCCTGCTCACGCGCCCAGCGGTAGTCGGCCTTGCCCGCAGGGCTGCGCTCGATGACGGGCCGGAATACCACGGCCTTGGGCAGCTTGTAGCGCGCGATGGAATCCGACGCGTGGTCGATCAACTCCTGGGCGTCGGCGCTGGCGCCGTCCAGCAGGGCCACGATCGCGACGACCTCCTGCCCCCACCGTTCGCTCGGGCGGCCGGAGACCACGACGTCGGCCACGGCGGGGTGAGACAGCAGCGCGGTCTCGACCTCCTCGACGAAGATCTTCTCCCCGCCGGAATTGATGGTCTGAGACTCGCGGCCCAGCAGTTCGATTCCGCCATCGGCGAGATGGCGCGCGCGGTCACCCGGAATCGAGAACCGCACGCCATCGATCACCGGGAATGTCTTGGCGGTCTTGGCCGCATCGCCCTTGTAACCCAGTGGCACAAAGCCTCGCTGAGCCAGCCAACCGATGCCGTCATGGCCCGGCTCGAGAATCGAGTCGAGTTCCTCGGCGGCGACGAAGGTGTCCGGTCCCGCGTTGAACGTGCCGGTCGATACGGCGCCGGATGCAGACATGTGATTCATCTGGATTCCGGTCTCCGAGGATCCGACGCCGTCCATGATGATCAGGCCGGGTTTGACGTCGATCAGCCGTTGTTTGGCAGTGGGGGTCAGCAGCGCGCCGCCGTTGGCCACGACGGCCATCGACGACAGATCTCCCGACGAGCGTTCGAGGGCGTCGGCAAGCGGGCGCGCCATCGCGTCGCCGACCACCTGCACGGCGAGCACCTTCTCCCGCTCGACTGTCGCGACGACCTCGTCGGCGTCGAATCGACTGGGCGTCTCGGAGAACACGATTGTCTGCCCGGTGGTGAGCGCGGTCATCACGCTCCACTGTGCCGCACCATGCATCAGCGGTGGAAGCGTGAAGATCTTGGTGCCCGGGTTCTCTTGGACGCGTTTGGCGATCTCGTCGTAGGACTGGGTGAGTTCACCGGTGGCCATGTTGCGACCGCCGAACGACGTCATGAAGATGTCGTGCTGGCGCCACAGCACGCCCTTGGGCATACCGGTCGTGCCGCCGGTGTAGAGGACATAGAGGTCGTCGGGGGACGGCTCGACCGGCGGTGGCTGCGACGATCCCGATTTCATGATCGAGTCGTAATCGACCGCGCCGTGCACGAGGTCGTTGCCCGACTCGTCGGCGATCTGGATGAGGACACGCAGACGCGGAAGCGCGCGTTTGACGTCGGCGACGCGGGGCGCGAACGTCGCGTGGTAGATCAGTGCGGTCGCACCGGAATCCGCGAGCAGGTACTGAAGCTCGTTCTTCACGTAGCGGTAGTTGACATTGAACGGCGCAACCCTGGCCCGCCATGAACCGAGCATGGACTCGACGTACTCGGGGCCGTTGTACGCGTAGATGCCCAGCAGGTCCTGACCCACCTCATGACCGGCGAGCTCGCAACGTTCGGTCTTAACGCCCAACCCGCGTGAGTGTAGGTAGGACGCCAACCGATTGGACCGCTCCACGATCTGGGCGTAGGTGTAGCGGCGATTGCCCTGGACGATGAGGTCGCGGTCACCGATCACGGCGGCGACGGCGTCGGCGGCGCCAGGAACAGTGAACTGTGGTGCGGAGTCGGACACCGCGGACGTACGGAGCGAATCGGACATCGTGCCTCTCATGGCTGGTGGGGGAGCAGGCGGATCATCAGGCCGTTGGCTTCGCTGAGGACGTTGCCGTCAGAGTCTGTCATCGTCGCGGTGACGAACGCCTTGCGCCCATCGATCGAATCTATCCGACCGTGAGAGACAAGTGGTTGGTCAATCGGCGTGATTTTTCGGTAGTCGACGTGCAGGTAGGCGGTGCGGCTGTTGGCGCGCCCCGCGGCCGACACGATCATCCCGAAGTGCCAGTCGAAGAAAAGCGGTATGACGCCGCCGTGTACGGCGTTGTTACCGCCGACGTGGAAGCGGCTGAAGTGGCCCTTCATGACCACACCGTCGGCCCCGAAGTCCGTCATCGTCCACGGCGGCATCAAAGGATGGCCGAGCCCCGGCAGGTGGGGCCCGCGACCGGCGGGAGCGACACCTTGGGGCGCGCGGTGGTCTTCGAGGCGCGCGCACAGTTCTTCGATCTGATCGGCGCCGTCGGCCCACAGTGCGCTGTCCGGGTTGGTCGACACGACGATGTCCTGCAGGCGCCGCATGGCGGTCATGAACCGGCCCAGCTCGGGTCCGGCGACGACGGGCTTGATCTCGGGAAAGGCCGTGCTCTCGGCGGGGGTTTGACTGCTGGTTTCGGTCACGGCTGATTCCACACCTCGATCAGGTCGCCGGTAGTCGTGATGGTCGCGAGCAGTGAAAGCATGTTGTCGATGATCGTGTTCGAGTAGTCGGTAGGGATACCGGCGACGGCGTCGCGCGGTAGGACGACGCGGTAGCCCTTGTTCACAGCATCCATGCAGAGGTTGGTGATGGCCAGGTTCACCGAGACGCCGACGGCAACGATCGTCGTCACCGCCAGGTTGCGCAAAACGGCGTCCAGGTCGGTGCCGCCCATGGGGCCAATGCCGTGCCAGCGCCGCAGCACGAGATCGGTTGGCGCCGGGCCGAGTTCAGGCAGCAGCTCCGCACCAGGGGTGCCCGGCGTGATGGCGATCTCGCCCCCCGAGCCGTCGCCCATGGCGAAGATCTTCGCGTTGCGGTTGCCGCCGAGCCCGTCGGGTCGGCGTTGGACGAGGCAGTGCACGACCTTGACGCCGGCACCCCTCGCGGCCGGTAGCAGTCGTTCGATGTTCGGGAGAGCCTCCCGGCGTGCCTCGTGGGCGAGTGCGGCAAGGCCGGCGTTCGGTCCGACGACTGCACCCTGACACTCCTGGGTGACGACCGCGGTGTGCGAGGGCGCGGCGAGGTCAGCGAGGTCGATTCTCATACGGATCCGGGGACTTCATAAAACTGCTGCGCCCATTTCCTGAGCGCCATATAGGGTTTCGCATCGATCTTGGCCAGCGGCGGATTTTCGATGTACTCCTGATAGCGCCAGATGTCCAGGTCCTCCCAGACCGTGCGGAGGAACTGCTTCTCGACTCGTTCTCGCACCTCGTCCGGCGGTACGTCGGACGTCTCGCCGTCAACCTTGGGCCACCAGATCGAGTAGAACATCGTCGAGAGTCCGTCCTCAACGGGTGAGACGGCGAAGATCAGCCGGTGATTTGACGACCCCTCGAACACGCTGATCGCACCGCCGAGGCCGAACATGTGGCTGTGTATATGCAGCGCCATCTTGTTCGGATCGTCGCTGCGTGCGTCCGGCCAGCCGGTGAGGAACTGCCACTGCTCGTCGACGATCTTCCACTCCAGGTTCACCGGGGTCACCGTGGCGCCGTGTACGTAATGGAAGTGCGAGCTGTCCGGGCCGTTCTCGGCCACGATCTGCGGATGGACCGGCTCGTTCTCGGTTCGGCGTGAAAACTCCGGGTACGGGCGGTAGTACGCCGACGGGTCGGTCTCGAACTGCGGGAACGACGTGAAGATGTCGGGCATCTCCCATTGAGGCTCTTTGCCTTGGGGTTGGTGCCAGACGAACACGCAGCCGTACTGCTCGTTGACGGGGTACACCCGAAGCTTGAGCGCGCGGTTGGGCCGGTCCGGTTGGTAGGGGATGTAGCGGTTGGTGCCGTCGGGGCCCCATCGCCAGCCGTGGAACGGGCACTCGACGCAGTCACCGACGACCTTGCCGCCGTGTCCGATGTGCGCGCCGAGATGCCTGCAGTGCGCCTGCAGCACATGCAGTTCACCGGTGTCGTCGCGATAGGCGACGAGATCTTCGCCGAAGTAGCGGAGCGGGCGGACCTCGCCCTGCGGAAACTCGGCCGACCAACCCACCATGAACCAGCCGGTGACTTTCCAGGTGAACGGGACCAACACGTCGCCTCCCATGCCGCCAGCGTATTTAACGGAAGATATTACAGTAGAGGTTTCGACAGCTGTGGGCGAGCGGAATCTGCGGGTGATCCGCTTTGGCGGCGGACGCGAAACAGCCTGTCTATCAGGCGAATCGAACTTCGGGCTCCTCGCCATGTTCGGGGCTTGATTTTCCGTCAACCTACGGTAGCGTAGGTTACGCAGCCGTAAGTATGGAGAGTCTCGAATGACGACAACTCAAAGTGCATTGCTCATAGAGCTGGAACCGGTGGTGGAGGCCAATCTCAACCGCCACCTCGCGTCGGCGAAGCCCTGGAATCCGCACGACTACGTGCCGTGGAGCCGTGGTCGCGACTTCGCATTCCTCGGCGGCGAGGACTGGGTCCCGGAGGATTCGCCGCTCGACGACGTTGCCAGGGCCGCCATGCTCGTCAACCTCCTGACCGAGGACAACCTGCCGTCCTACCACCGCGAGATCGCGGTGCGTTTCGGTCCCGACGGCGCGTGGGGGCAATGGGTCGGTCAGTGGACTGCCGAAGAGGCGCGCCACAGCATTGCCATCCGCGACTACCTCATCGTGACGCGCGGCATCGATCCCGTTGAGCTCGAGCGTGGCCGGATGGTGCACATGGTCGCCGGCTACGACTCGGGTGACAAGTCGATGCTCGAAGCGCTGGCGTACGTGTCATTTCAGGAACTGGCCACCCGGATCAGTCACCGCAACACCGGCAGGGCGTCGGGGTGCCCGCTCGCCGAACAACTCCTCACCCGCGTGGCGACCGACGAGAACCTGCACATGGTCTTCTACCGGAACCTGGTCGATGCAGCGTTCGAGATCGCTCCGAACGCGACCATGACCGCGATCGCCCACGAGGTCATCAACTTCCAGATGCCGGGAAGCACGATGCCTGGCTTCGCAGAGAACGCCCTGAAGATCGCCAAGGCTGGCATCTACGACCTCCGTTCACATCTGGACGACGTCGTGCGGCCTGTCCTGCGGTTCTGGCGAGTGTTCGAACGCGATGACCTCGACGGAGACGGGGCGCGTGCGCGAGATGAACTGGCCGCCTTCCTCGACCTCGTGGAGGACAAGGCCGCGCACTACGACCGGCGTCGCGAGGAACGACTGGCGGGAGCGGGTGCGTCTGCGGGTCACTGACCGCGATGCGCTTGTCGGCATCCGATCGGGTCATCGCCCACGCCTGATACTGTAATCGTTACAGTATCTCCCGTCGGAGCGAACACGAGGTGCCGACACGTGACCAAGCCCAGTTCTTCGCGATTCGATGCGATCGTCATCGGAGCCGGATTCTCCGGCCTGTACGCATTGCACCGGTTACGCGAACTCGGCGTGCAGACGCTGGTGCTCGAGGCGGCCGAGGACGTCGGCGGCACCTGGCTGTTCAACCGCTACCCCGGAGCCCGATGCGACATCGAGAGCATCGAATACTCCTACAGCTTCTCCGACGAGATTCAGCAGGAGTGGGTGTGGACGGAGACGATGCCCGCGCAGCCGGAGATCGAGGCCTACCTCAACTTCGTCGCGGACAAGTTGGACCTGCGCCGCGATATCCAGTTCAACACCAAAGTCGTCGCGATGACCTTCGACGAGGTCGCCGCCGAATGGGTGGTCGAAACCCAGGACGGCGAAACGTTCGTCGCGTCTTTCGCGGTGGCCGCATCGGGCATCTTGTCGGTGCCGCTGGACCCCGACTTTCCCGGGATGGACACCTACACCGGCGCGTCGTTGTTCACCGGCCGCTGGCCGAAAGAGGGCCATGACCTGTCGGGCAAACGGGTTGGTGTCATCGGCACCGGCTCGACTGGCGTGCAGCTGATCCCGGTCGTCGCACAGCAGGCGGAGCACCTCACGGTGTTTCAGCGCTCGCCGGCCTACACGCTGCCGTGGGAGGTGCGTGCATTCGACGACGGCGAGCTCGACGAGCTGAAGGCGAACTACGCCGAGATCCGGGCCGCACAGCGGGCGCACATGATCGGAGCGGCGCGGCTGAGTGCCTTCTCGGTGATGTTCGAGATGATGGCCAACCCGCCGCTGAAAGCCGCGTCACGGGAAGACCAGCTGCGGGCCATCGAGGACAACGGCGTGATCGGCGCGCTCAGTTGGGGCGACGTCTTCTTCGACATCGAGGCCAATCGCATGGCCGCAAAACTCTACGGTGAGGCCGTCGCCCGCATCGTGAAGGACCCCGAGACTGCAGCGTCGCTTGTTCCGAGCCATCCCTTCGGGTGTAAACGCCCGATCATCGACCAGGGCTACTACGAGACGTTCAACCGCGACAACGTCACACTGGTCGATCTGCGCAAGGCTCCGATCGTCGAAATCACGCCGACGGGGATCCGCACCGAGCAGGCGCATCATGACCTTGACGTGATCATCTATGCCACCGGCTTCGACGCGATGACAGGCGCGCTCACCCGAATCAATGTCCATGGCCGCGAGGGGATGTCGTTGGCCGACTTCTGGACGTCTGAAGGTCCGTACACCTACCTGGGGATCGCGGTGGCGGGGTTTCCCAATCTGTTCGTCGTTCAGGCGCCGGGAAGCCCTTCGGCGGCAACGAATTTCGTCGCTGCCCTCGAGCAGCACGTCGAGTGGATTGGCGACTGCATCGCATACCTGCGCGACAATGGCTACCGAAGCATCGAGGCGCTGCCAGATGCGCAACGCGAGTGGATCGAGCACACGACCGCCCTCGTGGAGCCGACCGTACTGGCGGATCCGTCGTGCAACTCCTGGTACAACGGCGGAAACGTCCCAGGCAAGAAACGGATGTACATGGGCTACACGGCAGGGATCCCGGAGTATCGCAGGCGGTGCGACGAGATCGCGGACGCCGGCTACACCGGTTTCAAGCTGGCATGAAGGCTTCCGAACGCGCCCGGCTCATCGGCCGCGATTTCGCCGGAGTGCTGCCCCGGGCGCACGCCGCCTTGGCGAACTCCGGTGACTGGAAGCCGATGTCGCAGCGCGGAGCCCGTCAACTTGGTGAGGTGGTGCTCGACGAGCTCGCCCTGTCGGGCATGACGTTGACCGCACCGCCGCCGAAACTCGAACGCACGGTGGACGCCTGCGCAGCAGCGGCCGATGAGTTGTCGGGGCTCAGTGTGGCAGACGCCAACTCCGAGCCGGAACCGTTGCGGGTCGCCTCTATTCGGCGACGCCGGATCGGCCGCCAGGTGTACGAACAGATGACATTCGACCACGATCCGCGACTGCCGCAGTCGCTGAGCAGCGAGGGGTTCGGCGGTCCCGCTACGGCGGTGGTGCACCTCTGCCGCAACGGTGACGACCAGCGGCCCTGGCTGGTGTGGGTGCACGGAGCTGGTCAGGGCCAACCCATCGACATGTTGTTCTCACGGGCCCGTCGACTTCAGGATGAACTGGGCTTCAACATCGCGCTGCCGGTACAGCCCGGCCACGGTGCCCGCCGCGACACTTGGCCCACCTATCCCGACATGGATCCGCTGAACAATGTCGCAGGCATGATGCGCGTGGTGTCCGAGGTTCGCGCGGTCATCCGGTGGCTGCGGCCGCAGTCCAGCGCGATCGCCGTATCCGGGGTGTCCATGGGAAGCCCGGTCGCCGCGCTGGCTGCACATCTCGAGAAGGTCGACGGCGTAGCGGTTTACACACCGATCTTCGGACTCAACGCGATGATCGCCGCGCACCTCGGCCGATGGGGAGCGTCGGTGCAGGACACCATCGAGCTGCTGCAGTCCGACACCGTGGCATCCGTCGCCTCGGTTGTCGATCACTGCGACGTCGAACCGACCCCGCCCCCGTCGAAGCGCCTCATCGTCGGCGCCTGGCATGATCGGATGGCGATGCGCGAGCCCGCCCAGCTGTTGCACGAGCGGTGGGGCGGCGAGTTGTACTGGCATCTGGGAAGCCATGTCGGGCATCTCTTCGCCGGCGGGGTCCAGCAGGCCTCGGAGAAGTTCCTCCGCGGAGTCAGCGAGCAGTCGAGCCGTAGTCGCGAATGAACCGGTCGCGGACGTAGGACAACTCGCGATCGAGGTCATAGCCATCGGCCAGCGCGGTCCACAGGTACGCGGCGCCAAAGATGGCAGCGCTGAGATCGCTGGTCGCGCGGTCGATGTCGACGTCAGCGCGAACCGATCCGTCCTCGATGCCGCGTCGCAGCCCGGCCTCGACTTTGTCGATGCCGCGTTGGAGCCAACGCTGGACGCGCTGGCGCAGTGGCGAAGTCGTCTTGACCCCCTCGAACGTGGCAACGAACATCGCGCGCAGAAAGTCTTGGTCCTCGGAGAAGAGCCGTCGAACCCGGTCGAAGTGGCCGACTGCCTCCTGCAGGCCGGTGGCATCAGGATCGGGTTCGGGGCTGAGTTGCTTGACGTAGTCGTGCAGAAAGAAGGCGTCGAGAATCGCATCTTTACTGCCGTACCTGGCGTGGACCATGGCCCGGCTGTAGCCCGCTCGACGGCCGATCTCCGCTGCTGTAGTTGCCTCCCAGCCCTTTTCGACGATCAACTCAGCCGCCGCCTCGACCAGCCGCCGACTGGAGATCTCGACTCGTTCCGGCTGCGTCAGGCCACGAGCAGGTGAGGGCACTCTTGCATATTAGACGTGCGACAACTAAGTTAGTTGCATTTCGTCAAATAAGGCGTGGAGGAACTCGATGGTGAGTGCGGGCACGACCTCGGAGCCGGTCCGCCGGCGACATCCGGCGGTTCCCGACGCCATCGACGCGCTGACGCCGGACTGGCTGACCTCCGAGCTCGGCTCCGACGTCACCGATGTCCGTGTCGAGCAGATCGCCATGGACAGCGGTTTCTCGTCACTGCTGTACCGGCTGCACCTCACCGGCGATGGTGTCCCGCCGACTTTGATTGCGAAGCTGCCCGCCGTATCCGAAGCGCGCGGAGCGATGGAACTGCTTGGCGGCTACCGACGCGAGCTGGCCTTCTATCGGCATGTCGCCGGACACGCGCCCATCGCGACGCCGAGGGTTTACGCGGCACGAATGGAACCGGACTCCGTCGACTTCATCCTGTTGCTCGAAGACCTGCAGGCTTGGGACAACGCCGACCACCTCGCCGGACTTTCGATGAGTCGAGCGCGACTGTGTATCGAACAGCTGGCCGGACTCCATGCCTGGTCTGCCAACCCCGCGAATACCGCGGCGTTGCAGGAGTTTCCGAGCATTGACACGCCGATTGCGCGGGATCTGCTGGTGCCCGCCTTCGCGCCGGGCTGGCGGGTCTATCTCGAGAATTGCGCCGGTTCGGTCCCGGCGAGTGTCGGGCAGTTCGCCGAGGACTTTGCGCAGCGAGCGATGGCGGCGCTGCCTGCGCTGACCGAACGCGACATGCTGCTGCACGGCGATATCCGGGCCGACAACCTGTTCTTCGACGGTGACGAGATGAAGGTGGTCGACTTCCAGTTCGCCGCTCGCGGCTGTGGCGCGGCCGACATCGCCTACCTCGTCACCCAAGGTTTGCGTAGCGAGGCCCGTGAAGGCCACGACGAACTCCTTGTGCGGGAGTACCTCGATCACCTTGTCGCGCAGGGCGTGACGGACTATTCGTTCGACGACGCGTGGCGGCACTACAGATACGCTGCGGTCTATCTGATGGTTCTGCCCGTCATCACGCTCAACGGCTGGGACGCGCTGCCTGAACGGTCACGCCAACTATGCCTCACGCTCACCGATCGCGCAGTCGCCGCCATCGACGGGATCGACGCACTGGAGGTGTTCGAATGACCCGATCAGCCCGAGAAGTGGTTGAGCTCTACAACCTCGTCGTCTGGAACGAGCGCAAGTTCGACTTGGCAGAGGAGCTCATGGGGGACAGCGTGATTCGCCATGACGTCGGAGAGTCGACGGTGCTCACCCATGCGCAGGCGGTTGCGCGCATCGTGGACCACTGGGAGATGTTCGAGACGATTCGCTTCGATCTCAACCTGGTGGTGGCGGGTGATGACGGTGAGCACGTCGCCGTCGTCTACCAGTCACCGATGGAACTGAAGGACGGCACCAAGACCGACGTCGGCAGCATGGAGATCTTCCGGGTGGTCGACGGCAGGATCGTCGAAGTGTGGAATTGCGGCTACAAACAAGGGATCTGGCAATGACGGCGACTGAACGCGTATTGGACGAACTCGGCTACTACCTGCTCGCCGGAGCGGGCGGCGAGGGACCGGCCGGGTTGATGGACGAGGCGCGCCGCGGTGAGGAGTTGGGCTTCGGTACGGGATTCATCTCGGAGCGATGGAACGTCAAAGAAGCGTCGTCGTTGACCGGCGCCGCGTTGGCGGTCACCAACCGGATGCAGATCGCCACCGCTGCGACGAACCACAACACCCGCCATCCGTTGATCACCGGGTCATACGCCACCACCATGCACCGGCTGTCGAAGGGTCGCTTCACGCTCGGAATCGGTCGCGGTATCGCGGCGGTGTACGGGGCCTTCGGTGTGCCCGCTGTGACGACCGCGCAGATGGAGGACTTCGCGCAGGTCATGCGAAGGCTCTGGCACGGTGAACTCGTCTTCAACCACGACGGTCCGATCGGCAAGTATCAGCTGCTGTTCCTGGATCCGGACTTCAACGAGGACATCCGGCTCGCGATCGTGGCATTCGGTCCGCAGACGCTGGCGCTGGGTGGTCGCGAGTTCGACGACGTCATCCTGCACACCTACTTCACGCCCGAGACCCTGCAACGCGCGGTCAAGACCGTCAAGGACGCCGCGGAACAGGCCGGCCGCAACCCCGATGACGTCAAGGTATGGTCGTGCTTCGCGACGGTCGGCGACCATCTGCCCGAGGAACTGCGGCTGAAGAAGACGGTGGCGCGACTGGCGACCTACCTGCAGGGTTACGGCGAACTCCTGATCAACACCAACGGCTGGGATCTCTCAGTGCTGCAACGTTTCAGGGATGACCAGGTGGTCCAATCGATCGGCGGCGGCATCGATCACAAGGCCACTGCCGAGCAGATCGAGCATATCGCCACGCTCATCCCCGACGAGTGGCTGGAGCCGTCGGCCACGGGTTCGGCGCGGCAATGTGTGGACCGCATCCGAAAGGAGTTCGACTACGGCGCCGACGCGGTGATCATGCACGGCGCGACGCCCGACGAGCTCGAACCGATCGTCGCCGAATACCGCGCCACAGTGTGATTTCGGTGCGCAAACAGTCGCGGACGAGCGATCGTCCGCGCACCGAAATCGCCAAAGGGCTAGGGCGTTATGACGGTGCGGCTCACCGGTTCTGCGGCGGCCTGCCTGCTGTAGATCCCGCGCTGCAGCGCGGACAGCAGGGCGTTGCGCGTCTCCTCGGGGTGGATCAGGTCGTCGAAGCCGAGATGGCCCGCCGACCGGAAGGACGCCTCCACCTCCGCCTTGCGCAGCTTGGCCTCCATGTCCTCACCAGCGTGGGAGGCCTTGCTGAGCGCAGCGGCACTCATCGCGCCCATCGTCGCCCCCGGGTAGGCGAACGTCGCGCTCTGATTGTCGAAGCCCAGCAGCGACATCACCATCGACCCGAAACCGTAGGCCTTGCGCAGGGTTACGTGCAGCTTCAGCGTCGTCGCCGCGGTCTGGGCGGCGAACATGCGGGCACCGCTGCGCAGCACGCCGGTCTTCTCCGATCGGCTACCCGGCAGCATGCCGGGATTGTCGGCGAGGAACACGATCGGCAGATGGAACGAGTCGGCGACGTTGATGAAATGTGCTGCCTTGTCGGCGGCGTCGGCGTCGATGGACCCGGCGATCACCTTGGGCTGATTGGCCACCACGGCGACGGGGTGGCCGCCCAGATGGGCGAGCCCACAGATCATCGCCGGTCCGAATTTCGGTTGCACCTCGAACCAGCCACGCTCGTCGAACACCACGTCGAGTACGGCGCGCATGTCGTAGACGCGCCGGTTGCCTCGCGGCACGATGTCGAGCAGCTCAGGCGTCGAGCGCGGTTCGCTCGCATCGTCTGAGGGCAGCGACGCCGGATACGACCACGCGCTCGGCGGGAAGTACGACAGATACCGGCGGATGTCGTCGAGGACCGCCTCGTCGTCCTCGGCCAGATTGTGGATCACCCCGCTGGCGATGGCCACCGACGGTCCACCCAGGTCTTCCTTCGAAATATCCTCGCCCGTAGACTCTTTCACGACCGGCGGGCCGGCGGTGAAGATCGCGCCCTGCTTGCTCATGACGGTCCAGTCGCAGACCGGAGCGACCAGTGCGCCATGGCCCGCCGACGGGCCGAGCAGTCCGCCGACCATCGGCACCTTGCCCGAGCACTGTGCCTGGGCGAGCAGATCTGTGGGGGTGCGGCCGTAGTTCTCGCCGCTGGGTCGGAAGCCGGCACCCTCGAGCAGCATCACCAACGGAATCCGGTCCCGCAGCGCCAGCTCCGCAAGCCGGTAGCGCTTCGCGTTCCCTCCGGGGCCGATGCTGCCCGCCAGCGTGGTGAAGTCTTCCGCCCCGACCATCACCGGTGATCCATCGATGAGACCTGAGCCGGCGACAATTCCGTCGGCGGCGATCTCACCGCCGACGAGGGTGCCGAATTCCCGGAAGGTGCCCTTGTCGAGAAGGTGGTCGAGGCGCGCACGGGCGTCGAGCTTGCCCTTGCCGTGGTGCTTGGCCAGTCGCTCGGAGCCGCCCATCGCCCGCGAACGCTCACGCCGAAGATCGAGATCTTCGAGCGTCTCCTTCCAGCCCTGCTCGTTCGTCATGCGCTCTTCCTGTCGTTGAAAGGCGATCGTCGCACCGGCATGTTCACGTTGACCATACTGAATTGCTTACTGTAGCGTCTGCGGGCATGGGTACCGGCGCCGGCCTCAAGGTCGACGGCGGCGTTTTCAGCCAGCTCCATGCCGTGGTCGACGCGGCGGTGACCTTGGAGCGGCGCGGCTATGACGGCTGCTGGAGCGCCGAGGTGAACCACGATCCGTTCCTGCCTTTGACGCTCGCCGCCGAGCACACCGAAACCATCGAACTGGGCACCAGCATCGCCGTGGCGTTTGCGCGAAACCCGATGACGGTCGCGAACGTCGGCTGGGATCTCCAGGACTACTCGAGGGGCCGGCTGAACCTGGGTCTGGGCTCTCAGATCCAACCGCACATCGAGAAGCGCTTCAGCATGCCGTGGAGCCGGCCGGTGCCCCGAATGCGGGAGTTCGTGCTGGCGTTGCACGAGATCTGGGCATGCTGGCATGACGGTTCGAAGTTGCGGTTCGAGGGCGATTTCTACACACACAAGTTGATGACGCCGATGTTCACGCCAGAGCCGCATGCCTACGGTGTGCCGAAAGTGTTCATCGCAGCAGTGGGTGAAGCGATGACCGAGATGACGGGTGAAGTCGCCGACGGAATTCTCGCGCATGCCTTCACGACCAAGCGTTACTTCGAAGAGGTGACCATGCCCGCGCTGACGCGCGGGATGGCCAAGTCGGGCCGGCAGCGCGATGACTTCCAGGTGTCGTGCCCACTGTTCGTCGTCACGGGTTCCGACGAGTCGGAGCTGGATGCCGCCGCGGTCGGCACCCGAAAGCAGATCGCGTTCTACGGTTCGACACCCGCCTATAAGAAGGTCCTCGATCTGCACGGCTGGGGAGAGCTGCACGACCAGCTGCACGGCCTGTCGCTGAAAGGCGACTGGGACGGTATGGGCGCGCTCATCGACGATGGGATCCTCGACACGTTCGCGGTGGTGGCTCCAATCGACAAGCTGGCGGGCAAGATTCGAGACCGGTGCGACGGCCTGATCGACCGGGTCATGGTGGGTTTCCCGAACTCGATCTCGGAATCAACAATCTCGGCGGTATTGAAAGAGTTGCGCGAGCCGACTGCACAGTGAGGAACCGGTAATGGATACCCGGATCATGGATGAAGCGGCGAAGGTCTTCGCCGACCCTGCGTCGTATACCAATGAGGCGACTCTGCATGCGGCACTGACACATCTGCGAGCCCATGCGCCGGTGTCATGGGTCGAGGTGCCCGACTACCGGCCATTCTGGGCCATCACCAAACACGCCGACATCATGGCGATCGAACGGGCCAACGACGTCTTCACCAACTCGCCGCGTCCAGTGTTGATGACGGAGGAAGGCGATGAGCAGCAGGCCGCCGTCGGCATCAACACGCTCATCCACATGGACGATCCCCAACATCGTGTGGTGCGGGCGATCGGCGCAGACTGGTTTCGCCCGAAGGCCATGCGGGCGCTCAAAGTTCGTGTCGATGAGCTCGCGAAGCGGTTCGTCGACCAGATGGTGGCAGCAGGACCGGAGTGCGATTTCGTGCAGCAGGTCGCGGTGAATTATCCGTTGTACGTGATCATGTCGATGCTCGGCCTTCCGGAGCAGGACTTCCCGCAGATGCTCAAGTACACCCAGGAGTTGTTCGGTAACGACGATGCGGAGTTGCAGCGCGGTACGACAAAAGAGGAGCAGATGACAGCTCTGCTCGAGATGTTCGCCTACTTCACGGCGGTTACAGCTTCACGCCGTGAGGCGCCGACCGACGATCTGGCGTCGGCCATTGCCAACGCCACCATCGACGGTGAACCGCTCAACGACATCGAAACCGTGTCGTACTACGCGATCGTCGCCGCCGCGGGGCACGACACCACCAGCGCCGTCATCTCAGGCGGAATGCACGCGCTCATCGACCATCCAGACCAACGCGAGCGGCTACGCGCGAATATGGACCTCATGCCAACGGCCACCGAGGAGATGATCCGATGGGTCACGCCGGTGAAGGAGTTCATGCGCACCGCTCGGGAGGACACCGAGGTGCGCGGTGTCGGAATCGCGGCGGGGGAGTCGGTGCTGCTTTCCTATGTCTCGTCGAATCGCGACGAGGACGTCTTCGATGAACCGTTTCGATTCGACGTGGGCCGCGAACCCAACAAGCACAACGCCTTCGGCTATGGCGTGCACTTCTGTCTGGGCGCAGCGCTGGCCCGGATGGAAGTCAACAGCTTCTTCTCTGAGCTGATACCCCGGCTGGACTCGGTAGAACTGACCGGAGATCCGGCGTACACCGCGACAATCTTTGTCGGCGGGCCCAAGCACCTGCCGATCAGGTATTCGCTGCGATGACCTGAGCTGTCACTTCTGTTGAGCGGTGGCCCTATCCAGTTGCGCTTGAAGTGAATTCGCCCCAAGACCCCCCTTGCTCGTGCTTGCTCAGCGCCTTGATGGAAACGTCGTGGCCTTCTGCCGCCTCGCGTAGCGCCCCGACGGTCGCCCGCCCCTTGGCGATGTGGCTGAACGGATCGATGGAGCCCAGGATGCAGCCGGCGTTCATGTCCTTGACGCGCTCGTCGACCTGCCAGCAGCCCGGTCGGATCTCGTCGAGGCCTTGGGGCTCCAGGCCGTACTCATCCTTGGGTCGGCCCGCAACAGCGTTGAGCGCCACGTTCGGAATCACCACGTCGCGAAACTGCCAGGTGTCCGACCCGTCGGGGTTGTGCACCAACCGCGGCGCCTCGTCCAAGTACTTCTTGGCTAGATGGTTGCGGAACATGTCCGGCGGTTCGATGATGTGATCGTCGACGCTGATGAGGATCATGTCGTGGTTGTTCACGGCGGCGCTCCTCTGTAGTTGCTTATCGAATGACCAAGAGTTCAGCTGTCGCAGTCCCGCGCGTTACGGTGTTCCTCAGCGCTAACCTACGGCGATGTGAGGTGACTTGTTGTGACGAAGCCCCGGATTGCCTCTTCTGCGGCCTTCTCGTCGATCCCGCTGGATGACCTCGGGCAGGGCGACCGGATCAACCTCGGAGTGGCGTCGATACTCGGGCATCGGCCCGAGGTGGCGGGTGCTCTGGGCGCATTGAAGGCGGCGCTCGTCTCCACCGGCACGCTGTCGCCGCGGCTCGTCGAACTGGTGAGACTGCGGATCGCCTTCCATAACCAGTGCCGCAGTTGCATGTCGGTGCGCTACCAGAGCGCCATCGACGACGGGCTCACCGAGGACCTGGTGTGCTCGCTCGAACAACCGGCCGAGGCTGACGACCTCACTGCGGCCGAACGCAGCGCGCTGCGATATGCCGACCTGTTCGCCACCAATCACCTGGCGATCGACGACAGCGTCTACGACGACCTGCGCAGGCACTTCACTGAGGAGGAGCTCGTCGAACTCGGTGTGCACTGCGCCTATGCGGTGGGCATGGGCCGGCTGGCGGCGACGTGGAGCGTCACCGCCGACGTGCCCGACGCATTTCGGTCCACCTCGGATTCGCCTCTGGCGCCGTGGGATTCCGAAGGCGTTGTTGCATCCGGGTAGTTATGACTGGTCCGCCCCGGACAGCTCGCCAACCTATCTCCACGTACGAGCCGCAAACCGCACTGGGCGCTGGCATGATGTGCCTTTGCCAAACCCCGGCAGAGAGGCGCCGTAGATGAGCACCGAGACGTCAGACCCCGATCTGGTCGGCGGAATTCCGCGTCGCCGTATCGTGATCGCCTCGATGGTGGGTACCACCATCGAGTTCTACGACTTCTACATCTACGCCACCGCCGCGGTTTCGGTGTTCCCGCACCTGTTCTTCCCCAAGGGTGATCCGACGACGGCACTTTTGGCCTCGCTGGCCACCTTCGGTCTCGCCTTTGTGGCCCGCCCGGTGGGCTCGGTCCTGTTCGGTCATTTCGGCGATCGAGTGGGCCGCAAGGCCACCCTGGTCGCCTCCCTGCTGGTGATGGGGATTGCGACCTTCGCGATTGGGCTGTTGCCGACCTACTCCCAGGTGGGCATCCTGGCTCCCGCGCTGCTGGCGATCATGCGCTTTTCGCAGGGGTTGGCGCTCGGCGGCGAATGGAGCGGGGCGGCGCTGCTGGCCACCGAGACTGCGAAGCCAGGTAGGCGAGGCTGGGCTGCGATGTGGCCGCAACTCGGGGCGCCGTTCGGATTCCTGTTGGCCAACAGCCTTTTCGTGGGGTTGCTGCTGTGGCTCGGTCACGGCAGTGTCAAGCCCGATCTGGACGGGGCGTTCTTGACGTGGGGCTGGCGCATACCGTTCTTGCTGAGCGCCGTGATGGTGGCCATCGGCCTGTATGTGCGGTTGCGCCTCGTCGAGACACCGGTGTTCACCCGCGCCGTCGAGCGTGGTGAGAAAGTGAAAGCACCCGTGGCCGAAGTATTTCGGACCAGTTGGCGCCAGCTGATCATCGGCACCTTCGTGATGCTGGCGACCTACACGATCTTCTACATCGTGACGACCTGGGCTCTGAGCTTCGGCACTGGGCAGCGGCCGCCAGACGGCAAGGGCCTCGGGTTCGCCTACGTCGACTTCCTGCAGCTACAGCTGATCGCCGTGCTGTTCTTCGCGGCAACGTTGCCCTTGTCGGGCTTGGTCTCCGACCGCTTCGGCCGCAGGCGCTCGTTGCTGGTCGTCACCGCCGGAATCATGGCCTACGGTGCGCTATTCGCCCCGATGCTCGGATCCGGTAGT
Organism: Mycolicibacterium tusciae JS617; assembly: GCF_000243415.2. The sequence goes on along the minus strand of NZ_KI912270.1, from coordinate 2,072,456 downwards.
GCCTCCGAAGGCACAATGCTGCTCTTCTTGATCATTGGAATGACATTGATGGGCTTCACTTTTGGCCCAATGAGCGCGGTCCTGCCCGAACTGTTTCCGACGAATGTGCGGTATACGGGATCGGGAATCTCCTACAACGTCGCGAGCATTCTGGGGGCCGCGGTAGCGCCGTTCATCGCCACCTGGCTCGCCACGTCCTACGGCGTGGGCTGGGTGGGCCTGTACCTCTTCATTGCGGCGTGTTTGAGCTTTATTGCAATTCTGGTCATGCGCGAAACCAAGGACGCCTCGTTGGATTCTGTAGGCGAGCCAGACCCAGAAACAGTCATCACTCCCTAGCTCAGTCAGGCTTACCTAAGTCACCCGAGGTGACCCAGCCTCGGGGTAATCATGATTCTGCTTTAATTGCAATCGTTTCCGCGAAAGCCACTTCCCATTCTCGGTCGAGATGGTTGTCTGAGAACGTGAACGCGGCGCCCACGCCGGACACCGGCACCAGCAGAACTGTCAACCTGGTGCTGGCCACCTGGGTCTCGGCGATCAACTTCTGGGCCTGGAACATGATCGGGCCACTGTCGACGACTTATGCGGGTGACCTCTCGTTGAGCAGCGCAGAGGCGTCCATGCTCGTCGCCACGCCGATCCTCGTCGGGTCTCTGGGCCGCATCGTGATCGGGTCGCTCGCCGACAGATTCGGCGGCCGCACGATGTTCATCGCGGTATCCCTGGCCTCGATCGTGCCGGTTCTGGCCGTCGGAGCGGCCGGGAGGGCGGGGTCTTACCCGCTGTTGCTGGTATGTGGTTTCTTCCTGGGAATCGCCGGAACGATATTCGCGGTCGGAATCCCGTTCGCGAACAGCTGGTACGAGGCCTCGCGTCGCGGCTTCGCGACCGGCGTCTTCGGCATGGGAATGGTCGGGACCGCACTCTCGGCGTTCTTCACCCCGCGGTTCGTGGGATGGTTCGGCCTCTTCACCACCCACGCAATCGTCGCGGTCGCGCTCGCGCTGACGGCGGTGGCCTGCGTTTTGGTAATGCGGAACTCGCCGAATTTCACCCCCAACACCGGGCGCGTGGTGCCCAAGCTGATTGCCGCCGCGAAATTGCCGGTCACCTGGGAGATGTCGTTCCTGTATGCGGTGGTGTTCGGCGGCTTCGTCGCGTTCAGCAACTACCTTCCCACCTACATCAAGACGATCTATGGATTCACCGCGGTCGACGCGGGCGCGCGCACCGCAGGCTTCGCGTTGGCCGCCGTGTTGGCCCGGCCGATCGGCGGAGCACTGGCCGACCGGATCGCACCGAAGTACGTGGTGCTGACATCGTTCGCAGGCACCGCGGTGATGGCATTTGTGGCAGTGTTCCAGCCGCCGCCGGACATGTGGTCGGCGGCGACGTTTATCACGCTGGCGATCTTCCTCGGAATCGGCACCGGCGGCGTCTTCGCATGGGTGGCTCGGCGGGCACCGGCACAATCGGTGGGCGCGGTCACCGGAATCGTCGCCGCGGCAGGCGGGCTCGGTGGCTACTTCCCGCCGCTGGTGATGGGCGCGAGCTACGACTCGGTCGACAACGACTACACAATCGGGCTGCTGCTGCTGGTAGCCACCGCACTCATCGCCCTCGGCTACACGGCGTTGCGGCTGCACGCACACGAACCTGTTGCTCAGCACATCAAGGACTCGAAATGACGTCGACAGCATCGCGTGCCGGAGGGCCGATCGAGGAGCTCCTCGCGCGCAGCGGGCGGTTCTTCACCCCCGGCGAATTCTCCGACGACTTACGCACGGTGACCCGTCGCGGCGGCCGCGAAGGCGACGTCTTCTACCGGGACCGCTGGAGTCATGACAAGGTGGTGCGCTCCACGCACGGCGTGAATTGCACAGGGTCGTGCTCGTGGAAGATCTACGTCAAGGACGGCATCATCACCTGGGAGACCCAGGAAACCGACTACCCGTCGGTGGGTCCGGACCGACCGGAGTACGAACCCCGCGGCTGTCCGCGCGGCGCGGCATTTTCCTGGTACACGTACTCGCCGACGCGGGTGCGCTACCCATACGCGCGCGGCGTGCTTGTGGAGATGTACCGCGAAGCCAAGGCGCGGCTGGGTGATCCGGTTCTGGCGTGGGCGGACATCCAGGCCGACCCGCAGCGCCGACGGCGTTATCAGCAGGCCCGCGGCAAGGGCGGGTTGGTTCGGGTGAGCTGGGCTGAGGCCACCGAGATGATCGCCGCCGCCCATGTGCACACCATCAAGACTTACGGCCCCGACCGAGTCGCTGGTTTCTCGCCCATCCCGGCCATGTCGATGGTCAGCCATGCAGCGGGCTCGCGGTTCATCGAACTGCTGGGCGGGGTGATGACCTCCTTCTACGACTGGTATGCCGATCTTCCGGTGGCTTCACCGCAGGTGTTCGGCGACCAGACCGACGTGCCGGAGTCCGGCGACTGGTGGGATGCGTCGTATCTGATGATGTGGGGCTCCAACGTGCCGGTGACCCGCACACCCGACGCCCACTGGATGACCGAAGTCCGCTACCGCGGCACCAAGGTCGTCAGCGTCAGCCCCGACTACGCCGACAACACCAAGTTCGCCGACGAGTGGATGCCTTGCGCCGCGGGGACCGACGGCGCGCTGGCCATGGCGATGGGCCACGTGGTGCTGTCGGAATACTTTGTCAAACAACGTGTTCCGTTCTTCGTCGACTATGTGCGCCAGTACACCGACCTGCCGTTTCTGGTCAAGCTCGAGGACCGCGACGGCAACCTGGTGCCTGGCAAAATGCTCACTGCGGCCGATCTGGGCGGCGATGCGGCCGACGTGGAGAACGCCGCGTTCAAGCCGGTGCTGGTCGACGGGGCGACCGACTCGGTGGTGGTGCCGCGCGGCTCGCTGGGATTCCGCTTCGGCGACGACGGCGTGGGCAAGTGGAACCTCGAACTCGGTGATCTGGTGCCGGCGCTGACGGTGCTGGGCGCGCAGGGCGGTGCGGCGGCATCGATCGCGCTGCCGCGCTTCGACAGTCTCGACGGGCACGGCGAAACGCTGACGCGCGGTGTGCCGGTACGCCAGGTGGGTGAGCACCGGGTCTGCACGGTGTTCGACCTGATGCTGGCTCAGTACGGAGTGGCCCGCCCCGGATTGCCCGGGGACTGGCCCACCGGCTACGACGACGCGGACCATCCCTATACGCCGGCCTGGCAGGAATCGATCACCGGGGTGGCGGCGACACAAGCGGTCCGGATCGCGAAGGAGTTCGCCCGCAACGCCGAGGAATCCGGCGGACGATCGATGATCATCATGGGCGCCGGAATCTGCCAGTGGTTCCACGGCGACGCCACCTACCGGGCGGTGCTGGCGCTGGTGTTGCTGACCGGCGCGATGGGTCGCAACGGTGGGGGATGGGCGCACTACGTCGGGCAGGAGAAGTGTCGGCCCGTCACCGGGTGGTCGGCGATGGCGATGGCCACCGACTGGGTGCGGCCGCCGCGGCAGGCGCCGGGAACCTCGTACTGGTACGTCCACACCGATCAGTGGCGCTACGACGGCTACCGGGCCGACGCGCTGGCCAGCCCGCTGGGACGGGGCCGATTCCGCGGCAGACACACGATGGACGTGCTGGCCTCGGCTGCGGCGATGGGCTGGAGCCCGTTCTACCCACAGTTCGACCGCTCCAGCCTCGACGTCGCCGACGAGGCAGCGGCTGCCGGGTGCGAAAACTCAGAAATCCCCGGCTACGTCGCCGAGCAGTTGGCGTCCGGAAAGCTGAAGCTGGCCGTCACCGATCCCGATGCCCCCGCGAATTGGCCACGGGTGCTGTCGGTTTGGCGCGCCAACCTGTTGGGTTCCTCGAGCAAGGGCAACGAATACTTTCTGCGCCACCTTCTCGGCACGGACTCCAACCTGCAGGCCATACCCGCTTCAGAAGCATTGCGCCCCAACGATATTGCCTGGCCGGATGATATCCCGGAGGGAAAGCTAGACCTGATGATGTCGATCGACTTTCGGATGACATCTACCACGCTGCTCAGCGATGTGGTGTTGCCGGCGGCCACCTGGTATGAGAAGTACGACCTGTCCAGCACCGACATGCATCCCTACGTGCACGCGTTCAATGCGGCCGTCGACCCGCCTTGGGAAGCTCATTCCGACTTCGAGGCATTCGCTGCGGTGGCACGGGCGTTCTCGGCGTTGGCGAAAAAGCATCTGGGTGTGCGCACCGACGTGGTGATGGGCGCCATGCAGCACGACACTCCCGGCGCGATGGCCTATCCCGGTGGCGTCGAACAGGACTGGCGCACCACAGGAGACAAACCGGTGCCCGGGAAGACCATGGGCCCGTTGGCGGTGGTGGAACGCGACTACCCGGGGGTGGCCGAGCAATGGGCGGCGCTGGGACCGCTCGTCGAGCGGTTGGGTTTGACCACCAAGGGGGTCACCACGCACCCGGATAAGGAGGTCGACGAACTCGCCGCCAAGTTCGGTGTGATGAACACCGGTGTGGCTGCGGGACGTCCGGCGATCACCACCGCGGAGCGCATGGCCGAGACGATCCTCGCGCTGTCGGGAACCACCAACGGCCGACTCGCCGTCGAAGGGTTCCGCGAGCTGGAGCGGCGTACCGGGCGGCCGTTGGCGCACCTGGCCGAGGGCAGCGAGGAGCGCCGCATCACATTCGCCGACACGCAGGCACGCCCGGTGCCGGTGATCACCAGCCCGGAATGGTCGGGCAGTGAAACCGGTGGGCGCCGGTACGCACCCTTTACGGTGAACATCGAGGAGCTCAAGCCGTTTCACACGCTGACCGGCCGGATGCACTTCTACCTCGATCACGACTGGCTCGAGGAACTCGGCGAGCAGCTGCCGATCTACCGGCCACCGCTGGACATGTCGCGGCTGTTCGGCGCGGCCCCGGTGGGTCAGAGCGGAGCGGACGGGATCGGTATCACAGTGCGGTACCTGACACCGCATTCGAAGTGGTCGATCCACTCGGAGTACCAAGACAACCTGTTCATGCTGTCATTGTCCCGGGGTGGTCCCACCATGTGGATGAGTCCGGCAGATGCCACGAAAATCGAAGTGCAGGACAATGATTGGGTCGAGGCGGTAAATCGCAACGGCGTGATCGTGCTACGGGCGATCGTATCTCACCGCATGCCCGAGGGGGTGGTGTTCGTCTACCACGCCCAGGAGCGCACTATCGACGTCCCACTGTCGGAGACCACCGGCAAGCGCGGCGGCATCCACAATTCGCTGACCCGCTTGCTGATCAAACCCAGCCACCTGGCCGGCGGCTACGCGCAGAACGCGTTTGCGTTCAACTATCTCGGTCCCACCGGTAACCAACGCGACGAGGTGACGGTGGTTCGCCGTCGCAGCCAAGAGGTGGTGTTCTAGATGAAAGTCATGGCCCAGATGGCGATGGTGATGAACCTCGACAAGTGCATCGGGTGTCACACCTGCTCGGTGACCTGTAAACAGGCCTGGACCAACCGGCCCGGCATGGAGTACGTCTGGTTCAACAATGTCGAAACCCGCCCAGGCCAAGGGTATCCGCGCACCTACGAAGATCAGGAGCGGTGGCGCGGAGGGTGGGTGCGTGACCGCAAGGGCCGGTTGCGGCTGCGCGACGGCGGTCGGCTGAGCAAGCTGTTCCATATCTTTTCCAACCCGAAGATGCCCAGCATGGACGACTACTACGAGCCGTGGACCTACGACTACGAGAACCTGACGAACGCGCCGCTCGGTGAGCACATGCCGGTGGCACCGCCGCGCAGCCTGATCAGCGGCGAGCCGATGAAGATCGAGTGGTCGGCGAATTGGGACGATAGCCTCGGGGGCTCACCGGAAATCCTGTCGGGCGACCCGGTACTGGCGCAGGTGAGCGAAAAGGTCCGGCTGGAGCTCGAGCAGACTTACATGTTCTACCTGCCCCGCATCTGCGAGCACTGTCTGAACCCGTCGTGTGTCGCATCCTGCCCGTCCGGCGCGATGTACAAGCGCGCCGAGGACGGCATAGTGCTCGTGGACCAGGACCGGTGCCGCGGCTGGCGCATGTGTGTGTCCGGATGTCCCTACAAGAAGGTGTATTTCAATCATAAGACCGGCAAGGCCGAGAAGTGTACGTTCTGCTATCCACGCATAGAGGTCGGTCTGCCGACGGTGTGTTCGGAAACCTGCGTCGGCCGGCTGCGTTACCTGGGCCTGGTGCTCTACGACGTCGACCGGGTGTTGGAGGCAGCGTCGGTGGAGAAGGACACCGACCTGTACGAGGCGCAGAAATCTGTCTTGTTGGACCCCAAGGACCCAGCGGTGATCGCCGGGGCACGCGCCGAGGGCATCTCTGAGGAGTGGATCGAGGCGGCGCAGCGATCACCGATCTACGCGCTGATCCACAACTATCAGGTGGCGCTGCCGCTGCATCCCGAATACCGGACCATGCCGATGGTCTGGTACATCCCGCCGCTGTCTCCGGTGGTCGACGCCGTCGCCCGTGACGGCCACGACGGCGAGGAGCTGGGCAACCTGTTCGGCGCGCTGGAGGCGCTGCGGATTCCGATCGAGTACCTCGCCGGGCTGTTCACCGCGGGCGATACCGCGGTGGTGGAGGGCGTGCTGCGCCGACTGGCCGCGATGCGCTCCTACATGCGCGACATCAACCTCGGCCGCGAAACCCAGCCGCACATTCCGCAGGCGGTCGGGATGACCGAGGAGCAGATCTACGAGATGTACCGCCTGCTCGCACTGGCCAAATACGACGAGCGCTACGTCATACCGACGGCATACATCGCCGACGCGCATGCGCTGGAATCTCAGTCGCTCGAGGAGCCCGGCTGTTCGCTTTCGTTCGAGGGGGGCCCCGGTATGTACGAGTCGGGGCCGTTCGGTGAGGCCAGCGGCGACCCGGTACCGGTGGCTGTTGAGACGTTCCACGCCCTGCGGACCCGGCAGACCACCGACGGGATTGCGGTCACCGCCAAGGATCCGTCGCGGGTGAACCTGCTCAACTGGGACGGGCGCGGGGTGCCCGGTGGCATGTTCCCCGGTGGCGGGCCGCAGCAATGAAACTGCTCAGGCGCGAACGCGGATGCACCCTTGAACACCGGCTGGTGTGGCAGGCAGCCTCGCTGCTGCTGGCTTACCCCGACGAGCAGCACATCGGACGGTTGGCCACCGTCGATGAGCTGCTCGCAAACGTGTCAGGCAGCCCGGCCGAACTGCTCGGCCGGACTGTGGTGGCATTGCGGGACGCCGATCCGATGCGTGCGGCCACCGACTACGTCGACACCTTCGACCTGCGGCGCCGGTCGACCATGTATCTGACGTACTGGACCGCCGGCGACACCCGCAACCGCGGCAGCCAGATGCTGGCCTTCACGCGGGCCTATCGGACTGCCGGGGTAGGGCCGCCGCACGGCGAAGCGCCCGACCATCTGCCGGTGGTGCTTGAGTTCGCCGCTACCGTCGACCCCGAGGCGGGCCGGCGATTGCTCGTCGAGCACCGGGTGCCGATCGATGTATTGCGCGACGCGTTGGAACGATCGGGCTCGCCGTATGCGCACGCTGTTGCCGCGGTGTGTCAGACGCTGCCGACGGCGACCGACCGGGACATCGAGCGCGCTCGGCGACTGGCCACGGCCGGGCCGCCGGCCGAATCGGTTGGGCTGGAACCGTTCACGTTGACCGTGCCACCGCGACGCGCACAGGGAGATTGAGATGATTTCGGGATGGGTTATCTTCTGGGATGTCGTCCCCTATGTGACCCTGGCGATCGTCGCGGTCGGAATCTGGTGGCGCTACCGCTACGACAAGTTCGGCTGGACCACCCGCTCGTCGCAGCTCTACGAATCGCGACTGCTGCGCATCGGCAGCCCGATGTTTCACTTCGGCATCCTGGTGGTCATCGCCGGCCACATCATCGGTTTGGTCATCCCCGAGTCGTGGACCGACCTGGTCATGACCGATCACGTGTACCACATTCAGGCTATGGTTCTCGGTGCCGTCGCCGGCGTCACCACCCTGGGGGGTATCGCGCTGTTGGTGTTTCGCCGTCGCACCACGGGTCCGGTGTTTCTGGCGACCACCGTCAACGACAAGGTGATGTATCTGGTGCTGGTGCTGGCGATTGTGGCCGGTCTGTCGTGCACGCTGATCGGGGCGACGCCGGTCGGCGCGGAGCATGACTACCGGGAGAGCGTGTCACCGTGGTTCCGGTCCATCTGGATCCTGCAGCCGCGCGGTGATCTGATGGTGCAGGCGCCGTTGTGGTTCCACATCCACGTGATGATCGCATTGGTGCTGTTTTGCCTGTGGCCGTTCACCCGGCTGGTGCATGTGTTCAGCGCACCGATCGGATACCTGTTCCGGCCCTACATCGTTTACCGCACCCGCGACGCGGCCTCCGACGAGCTGGTGGGCTCACACCCGCGGCGCCGGGGCTGGTGACGCGGGATCAGTGCGGGATCAACGCGTCGAGTTCCGGTGCGTCGCTGCCGGTGAGACGTCGGTGCATGGACTTGGCGATCCTGGCGGCCTGAGCCTTCGCCCGCTGCGCGGCGGGACCGTCGTACATTTCGTCGACCGTGCGCTCCCACAGTGCAAGCCAGCGCGTGAAATGGTTGGCGCACAACGGATGTTGCTCATTGAGTTGGCGATGAACCAGCAGGGCGCTGCCATGGTAGAGCCCGGCGCGGAACAGAACGGTTTCCCAGAAGTCGCACATCACCGGCAGATGGGACTCCAGCCCTTTTGCGCGTAGCTCGCTGAACGGTTCGGCCAAGACATCGTCGGAGAACACCCGACCGTAGAAGCGCCGCAGAAGCACGTCGACGTCGTCGCGGGTAGCCAGATCGGTCATCGAAGCCCCCTTGGTTTTTACAAGAGCATTTGTATAAACTCTAGCGTATGTCGAAGACGGCGGCGGCGCGATCCCGGTCACAGCCTGCCGGCCGCCGCGACGATGTGCTGGCGGCGTTGAGGGATGCGGCCAGCGCGACGACGATCGCGGATCTCGCGGAAGAGCTTGAGGTGCATCCGAATACCGTACGGTTTCACCTCGATCGCCTAGTTGCCGATGGCAGGGTGGAGCAGGTTGAACCGGATCTGAGGCGCCAAGGCCGGCCACCGCTGATGTACCGCGCGGTTCGCAGAATGGACCCCGGCGGCTCGCGACGCTACCGGTTGCTCGCCGAGATCCTCACCCTCGCGCTGGCCGGCGAACGTAACGCCAGCGTCAAGGCGCTCGAGGCCGGCCGCGCGTGGGCAACCCAGGTCACCAACCCGACGCGTAACCCACCAGGTGTGCGTCAGTCGATCAAGCGGCTGATCGCCCTGCTCGACGACCTGGGATTTGCGCCGCAGCGATTGGAAGCCAACGGCGCCGTTCAAGTCGGACTGCGTCATTGCCCGTTCCTCGAGGTGGCCGCGGACAAGTCGGCCATCATCTGCCCGATCCACCTGGGACTCATGCAGGGCGCGTTGGACGCGTGGAATGCGCCCGTCACTGTCGAGAAGTTGGAGCCGTTCGTCGAGCCTGACCTGTGCCTGGCCCACGTCACGATGGAAAGGCCAACCTCATGAGCTCGGGTCCAGCCGTCGCCGCCGCGCTGACGTTCGTCTGGCTTGGCATGGTGTTGGCCATCTCTTTCCTCGAGGCGCCGCTGAAGTTCCGGGCTCCCGGGGTCACCCTCCCGATCGGCCTGGGCATCGGCCGACTGGTCTTTCGCGCCCTCAACAGCGCCGAGGTGTTGATCGCCGTCGGTATCGCCGTCGCGCTGGGCGTGAGCCATCCGCGAAGCGGCATCGTCGTGACGTATGCGATTGCCTTCGGCGCCCTGACAGTCCAGATGGCCGGTGTGCGACCACAATTGACGCGTCGCTCCGATGCGGTGTTGGCCGGGCAGAACGTCGCTCGGTCTCGTGCGCACTATGTCTACGTAGCGCTGGAAGCCGTCAAGCTCGTTGCCTTGATCGTGGGTGGAATTCTAGTGTTGTCCAGCTGAACCCCTCGGTCCCTACACTGCTTTCATGGCCGGCAAACCGATGGACGTCCTCTCGATAGACGAGAGCTGGAACCTGCTGTCGAGTAGGACGCTGGGCCGTCTGGTCACCTGCGTCGAGGGCAGCCCAGAGATCTTTCCCGTCAATTTCGTCGTGCAACGCAGGACCGTGCTGTTTCGCACAGCGGACTTCGCGACCAAGCTGTTCACCGTCGTGATGAACGCTCACGTGGCTTTCGAAGCCGATGACCACGACGTCTCCGGCGGTTGGAGTGTGATCGTCAAGGGCATTGCGCAGGTGCTGCACACCAGCGCTGAGATCGAGGAAGCCGAGCGAGCACAACTGCTGCCCTGGACGGCGGGGGCCAAGCCGCGGTACGTACGCGTGGAGCCATCACAAATCAGCGGCCGGCGTTTCCGATTCGGAACGGCAGTCGACGACCACTTGCCTGCCAAGTAGGGACCTTTGCCCCTGCCGCTGCGCTCAAAGAAGGCCGACAGTGGATTCATGGAGCAATTGACAACGCTTGACGCGGGGTTCCTCCAGGCCGAGGACTCCGACCGCCACGTGAGCCTCGCGATCGGCGCCGTCGCCGTGCTTGCCGGCCCGATGCCCAGCTTCGATTCGCTGGTCTCGACCATCGGCGAGCGCGTGATGTCGGTGCCGAGGTTCAGCCAAGTCCTGCACACCCAGCCGTTGGACCTCGGAGCTCCGCGTTGGGTAAACGACACCGACCTCGACATCTTCCACCACATCAGGCGGGCGGCGCTACCGGACCCTGGAGACGATGCAGCACTGTCGCGTTGGGTCGCCGAGATCATGGAGCGCCGTCTGGATCGTGACAGGCCCTTGTGGGAATGCTGGGTCGTCGGTGGCCTGGCGCACAATCGGTGGGCAATCTTGATGAAGGTCCACCATTGCGTCGCCGACGGTATCGCGGCGACGCACATGCTCTACCGGATCTGCGACGACGGCGTGGACGACACCTTCGCAACTGAAATCCGCGCCGCGCACCAGTCGGTGCGCGGCTGGCGACTTCCAGCGCTCACACTCAACCCGATCGAATGGATCGCCGGAGCGTGGCGCACATCGCTTGGCGTGACGTCCGCTGCATCGCACGCCCTACAGGGAGCCGCCGAGATCGCGAGCGGTCTGCTGCGTCCCGCGTCGTCGTCGTCGCTCACCGGACCGCTGACCAACATGCGGCGCTACGCCGCGGTCGAGGTCTCGCTCGACGATGTCGCAAAGATCTGCACTGGGTTCGGGGTGACCGTCAACGACGTTGCGCTGTCAGCGATCACAGACAGCTACCGCACGATGCTGCTCCGTCGCGGAGAGCGACCACGGCCCGATTCACTTCGCACTCTGGTGCCGGTCTCTGTGCGATCGGCCGACGCTGCGGACAAGACGGACAACCGTGTCTCGGTCATGTTGCCGTGCCTTCCGGTGGAGAAGGCCGATCCTGTCGCCCAGCTCCAAGCTGTGCACGCGCGACTCACTCGAGCCAAGGGAAGCGGACAACGTCAAGCCGGCAACATCTTCCTATCCGCGGCGAAGGCCATCCCCTTCCCGGTAACGGCGTGGACGGTGCGGACGTTGACTCGGCTACCGCAACGCGGTGTCGTCACCTTGGCCACGAACGTGCCAGGACCACGAAAGCGCTTGCGGCTCATGGGCCGGGAGGTTGTCCGGTTGCTTCCGATTCCTCCGCTGGCATTACAACTACGCACGGGCATAGCAATCATGAGCTACGCCGACCACCTCGCCTTCGGAATCATCGGCGACTACGACGCTGCGCCAGACGTCGACGAACTCGCACGCGGGATCAAGCGTGCAGTCGCACGATTGACCGCCGTCAGCGCAGGCCATTCGCGCTCCACGCCCGTGGGAACGCTCACACTGGTACAAGGGGGTTGATCGCGATGTCGAAAGCTCAAGAACTCGATGTCCTGAACCGCAGGCAATGTCTCGATCTGTTGCAAGAGGTTCGGGTGGGCCGTCTGGTCTTCACCGAGGACGCACTGCCGGCCGTGCAGCCGGTCAATTTCCGGCTATGGCGCGATGATCTGGTGATCCGTGTGGCCGGTGGCGCGAAACTGGCCGCAGCCGCTGACAACCTCGTCGTCGCCTTCGAGGCAGACGAGTTGGACCCAGACCTTCGCACGGGATGGAGTGTGACCGTGGTCGGGCACGCGCAGCCGATCACCGACATCGACGAATTGGTCGAACTCGCAGGAACTTTCCTGCAGCCGTGGGTTGACGGCCGGCGGGACCACTTCGTCCGGATCCGGACGGAGAAGATCACCGGACGTCGCTTCCGTGAACCGGGTTTGCCGCAGTACCGCAATGCCGCCGGTGATTAGAGGGAGCACAATGCCATGACCACGCGTGCGTTGGATTATCAGGTGATTGCGAACGCAGTTGAGTTGGCCTGCCGCGCTCCCTCGCTGCACAACAGCCAGCCGTGGCGGTGGACCGTTCGAGGTTCCGTCGTTGAACTGCACGCCGATGTTCACCGTATGGTGCGCTCCCACGATGGCTGTGGTCGCGAGGCGCTGATCAGTTGTGGAGTCGCTCTCGATCACTTCAAAATCGCAACGGCCGCCGCAGGCTGGAACGCGACCGTCGAGCAGTTCCCCGATGAGGACAAGCCGGACCATATCGCGTCCATCACCTTTGCTCCACTGAAGTCGGTGACTCAGGACGTCTGCGACCTGGCCGACGCCATACTTCATCGGCGCACCGATCGGCTTCCCTTCCGCGCACCGGGCGACTGGGCGTCGTTCGAAAAGGAGCTTCGCGAGCGAATCGGTGGTGAGGTGGTGTCGCTCGACGTTCTGGAAGACGACGCTCGCCCGTATCTGGCCGAAGCCTCTCGGCTCACGGAGTCGCTGCGCCGATACGACGATTTCTATCACGCTGAATTAGCTTGGTGGACTGCGCCTTTCAGGCTATCCGAAGGAGTCCCACCGAGTGCCCTGATATCCCGATCGGAACGGCAGCGGGTCCCGGTTAACCGTGGGTTCCCGTCGAGCGGATACGGCGATCGCCGGACCGCGACTTTGCAGGACCAGGCCAGGGTGCTCGTGCTCTCGACAGCGGCCGACACGCGCGAAGATGCCGTCAACTGCGGCCAGGCTCTTTCAGCGGTGCTCCTGACCTGCACCAGAGCCGGATTCGCGACGTGCCCGATGACCCATATCACCGAGTTGGAATCAAGCCAGGCTGTCATCCGGCAGCTCACCGGGCGAAAATCGATGCCCCAGGCGTTGATTCGAGTCGGAATTGCCCCCTCGATCGAGACCGTACCAGCGCCGACACCGAGACGGTCGTTGCGGGAAGTCTTGGAGATTCGCTACTGACAGGACTTGTCAGACGACGTCATGACGAGCATGTTGGATGCGTACGCGTTCAGACCTTCGGCGGAAGGACTCTCAATGGTGAGGGTGTTCCTGGTCGACGATCATGAGGTCGTCCGCCGTGGCCTTGTCGACCTGCTCGGGTCAGACCCAGAGCTTGAAGTGATCGGTGAAGCCGGTTCGGTAGGCGAGGCAATGGTCAAGATCCTCGCGCTACGACCTGACGTCGCGGTGCTGGACGTGCGTCTGCCGGACGGAAACGGCATCGAGTTGTGCCGTGACCTGCTATCGGATCTGCCGGAACTGCGCTGCCTGATGTTGACGTCGTACACCTCTGATGAAGCGATGCTCGACGCAATCCTGGCGGGCGCTAGCGGGTATGTCGTCAAGGACATCAAGGGAATGCAGCTGGCGCAGGCGATCAAGGACGTCGGCGCGGGCAAATCACTTCTGGACAACAGGGCCGCGGCAGCATTGATGGCGAAGCTGCGCGGCGCCACCGAAGTTCCGGACCCGCTCTCCGGGCTGACCGACCAGGAGCGAACGCTGCTTGGGTTGCTCGCAGAAGGATTAACCAACAAGCAGATCGCGGCCCGCATGTTCCTCGCGGAGAAAACTGTGAAGAACTACCTGTCCCGGCTGCTGGCCAAACTCGGGATGGAGCGGCGTACCCAGGCGGCGGTGTTCGCCTCCAAGCTGGAACAACAACAACATCGTCGGATCGACTAGTCATGCAGAATCCTCGCCCCGCCCGTTGCGCCGATGCCACGATGATGGCGTGACCGACCGAGCCGACCCGGATCGCGGAGCACGTCCCCTGCGCGAGACACTTTCGCAGCTGCGGCTGCGTGAGCTGCTCAGCGAGGTCCAAGACCGCATCGGACAGATCGTCGAGGGTCGTGACCGTCTTGATGGGCTTGTCGACGCCATGCTTGTCATCGCGTCTGGACTCGAGCTCGATGCCACCCTGCGGACGATCGTTCACACGGCCATCGAACTGGTCGATGCCCGATTCGGGGCCTTGGGCGTGCGCGGAGAGGGTCATGAGTTGGTCGAGTTCGTCTATGAGGGCATCGACCAAAAGACTCGTGAACTGATCGGTCATCTACCCGAAGGACGCGGCGTCCTCGGCGTGCTGATCGATGAGCCCAAACCTATTCGGCTGGATGACATCCAATACCACGAATCCTCAGTTGGGTTCCCGCCGAACCACCCTCCGATGCGGACCTTCCTCGGCGTGCCGGTGCGCATCCGTGACGAAGTCTTCGGCAACCTCTACCTGACGGAGAAGGCCGATGGACGTCCGTTCAGCGAAGACGACGAGGTGCTGGTCGAAGCACTCGCCGCGGCGGCCGGCATCGCGATCGACAATGCGCGCCTCTACCAGCAGTCTCAGGCCCGCCAGTCGTGGATCGAGGCCACTCGCGATATCGCCACCGAGATGCTGTCCGGCGCCGACCCGGCAACGATGTTCCGGCTCGTCGTGGATGAAGCACTGAAACTGACCGGCGCCGATGCCACGGTGGTGGCGATACCGGCCGACCTTGATGTCCCGGGCTCCGACGTCGTCGAGTTGGTAGTGGTGGCAACGGCGGGGACGGCAGCCGCCGGCATGGGGGACGCGACGATTCCGGTACGTGCAACGCTGATCGGGCAGACCTTCGAGGACGGTACACCACGCAAATTCGACAATCTCGACCTCGGAGTCGACCTCGGCGTCGTCCTCGGCGTCGGCCTCGGGCCCGGTCCGGCGCTTGTGCTTCCGCTCCGCACCGGAGAAAGTGTTGCCGGCGTCGTGATCGCGTTGCGGCACCACGGCGCATATCCATTCAGCGCCGACCACTTCGAGATGATGGCTGCGTTCACCGACCAGGCGGCGGTCGCGTGGCAGCTCGCCACATCGCAGCGCCGGATGCGCGAACTCGATATTCTCACCGACCGCGACAGGATCGCCCGAGACCTCCACGACCACGTCATCCAGCGCCTCTTCGCCGCCGGGCTGACGCTACAAGGAACGATCCCACGCGCCCAATCGGTCGAAGTGCAACAACGGATTTCGGAATGTGTTGACGACCTGCAAGAGGTCATCCAGGAGATTCGTACGACGATTTTCGACCTGCACAGCGCTCCTTCGGGGGCGACGCGGCTGCGTCAACGGCTGGACCAGGCCGTCGCGCAGTTTTCCAGTTCCGAATTGCGGACGACGGTTCAGTTCGTCGGTCCGCTGTCGGTCATCGGCGCCGGCCTGGCCGATCATGCGGAAGCGGTTGTGCGAGAAGGCGTCAGCAACGCAGTACGACATGCCGGAGCGACGACGTTGAGCGTGATTGTGAAGGTCGAAGACGACTTGTCCATCGAGGTTGTCGACGACGGTCGCGGTATTCCAGCCGATATTACCGGCAGTGGTTTGATCAATCTTCGTCGACGTGCAGAGCAGGCCGGTGGTGTGTTCAAGGTGGAGCGTGGCGCCACCGGCGGCACGCTGCTGCGGTGGTCAGCACCGCTAGCGTAGGCATCAATCAGCCAGCCAATCAACGACGTCCGCGAGTGGCCGGCGCGGGGTCGACGGAAGTGGATCGGCATTCACGGGCGCCCATCCGATACGCAACAGCATCTGGGGAACACCGCTGTCGCCGAATACCTCTGCCTTTACGGCTTCCCGCGTTTCGGCGATCTCGAGAGGTTCGGTCACTGGACAGCTGGCGAGTCCGAACGCGGTAGCCGACAACAGCACCAGGCTCGTGGCCTCACCTGCGCGCAATCGTGACAGTGGGCTGTCGTCATTCGTCCCGAGCGCCAGAACCACAGCGGCGTCGTCTGCCGGATCGATGTCGGGCGGCTGCGTCAATACCGGGCCGGCGAACAGACGGCCCGGAAGCGGCGCCGTGGGATCGGACTGCGGTGTGTTTCGAGCCGGAACACCCGCCACCGATGCGTACCGTCCACTCCACACCGACAATTCATTCAGGTAGTCGTAATCTGCCGCGTGCTGGCGGACAGCCTGGCTGACGATCTGCTCCAGCTTCGGTAGTGAGGCGACTTGGCGCACCGACACCCCTGCGCGTGCAGCGCGCGCCCCCATCATGGCGATGTCGGCGTCCGGCACCGACCAGGCGTTGTACAGTCGGCGATCCGTACGCCGCTTCGGAATCGCGGCCGCCAGCGTGACATCCAGTGCACTCGCGGGGCTGGGGCGCAACTCGATTGCGGCGAGGTGTTCCGGATCCGCGAGGTTGGGCAGGCGATGAACCTTTGCCTGCCATCCGAGTGCCGCCAAGGCGACCACAGCGTGGTGCAGCGACGCGCCGCAACTCAGCAGAAGGTCCCGACTATCCGGATCGGTGTTGGCCAGATGCCTCTGCGGATCGACATACAGATGCAGACTTTCGGCGCCGACCCGCCACCGCCATGGTTGCGAGTTGTGGATCGACGGCGCTCGGATAGCAAGCGACAACACAGTTCGGATCGTGTCGCGATCCGGGAAGTAAGCGTTCATCCGTGCGCCCTCCGTCTCGTGTTGGTGAACAACTTCCATACTCGGCGGAGCTGGGAGCGACGGACTAGGGACGAAAGGCCCCGTTTGGTGGGACTTTTTAAGGCTCAGTCTCCGCGCTGGTAGAGGGCGCGGACGGTGTCGATGGTGTCGGCCTCGGCGGGGCTCTTGTCGTCGCGGTAGCGAAGCACCCGCGCGAAGCGCAGCGCCATCCCGCCGGGATAGCGCGACGAGGTCTGTACACCGTCGAGCGCGATCTCGACCACTTGCTCGGGCCGCACCTTCACGACATAACCGTCGGTCGGACCGTCGGCCAGTTCCAGGAAGCGGGTGGTCTGCCACGCCAGCATCGCATCCGTCATGCCCTTGAAAGTCTTTCCGAGCATGACGAATTCGCCCGTCGCGTCATCCCTGGCGCCGAGATGGATGTTCGACAGCTTCCCGGTGCGGCGGCCCGACCCCCATTCGACGCCCAACACCACCAGATCCAACGTGTGTACCGGTTTGACCTTCAGCCAGCCCGCGCCGCGGCGACCTGCCTCATAGGGTGTCGTCAGCGATTTCGCCATGACGCCTTCGTGGCCCGCCGCCAGTGTCACGTCGAGAAAGTCCTGTGCCGCCTCGGTACTTTCGGTGATCAGCCGGTCGACGCGGTGCTCCTTCGGAACGATCGCGTCGAGAGCCGCAATACGTTCACTCGTCGGCAGATCGAGCAGGTCGGTGCCGTCGAGATGCAGAAGGTCGAACACGAACATCGACAGTGGTTGGGCGGTTCTTGCCGCGGCGATGTCGACCGAACGCCCGAATCGGGACGCGGTGACCTGGAATCGATGTGGACGGCCATCGGGGCGCAGTGCGATCGCCTCGGCGTCGGCGATCAAATCGGTGACAGGCAGCGCCAGCGTCGCATCTACCACCTCGGGCAGCCGGGCGGTGACGTCGTCGAGACTTCGCGTGTAGATCCACACGGCATCGCCGGCACGGTGAATCTGCACTCGCGCCCCATCCAGCTTGGCCTCGAAAACCGCTGTGCCGCCGATGCGTTCGAGTGCATCGGCAACGCTAGTGGCGGTTTGGGCGAGCATCGGTCCGACGGGCTGGCCTACCTTGAGGGTGAACTGCTCCAGCGCAGCCTCGCCCGCGGTCAGCGCCGCGGCAGCGACCGCGGGCAGATCGCCGCCGAGCATGGCCGCACGCCGCACCGCGGGCGCCGGAAGATCGGCGGCCTTGGCGACCGCGTCGGCCATCACTCCGAGCAGCGCTCCCTGACGGAGTTCACCGCCGAGCAGGCGGCGCAGGAACGTCTGCTCGGCGTCGGTGGCCTGTCCGAACAGTCCTGAGACCATCTCGGCGCGGCGCGCTTGGGAGCCCTTGCCCGCGACGGCGCCGATTTCGCTGAAGCGGGCGTCGACGTCCAAGACTGTCAGCGATGCCTCCGGCGCCGGGGGCGGCAACGTCCGCAGCGCCGCCCAGCCGACCCCGATCTGGCGTTGCGGAAGCTCTCCCGACAGCCACGAGACGACCACCGCGACCAGCGTGGCGTCTCCCTGTTCACCGGTGCGGCGCAGCAGGTCGGCGATGACGCCGATCTTCTTCAGCCGGGCCGAGGTGGCGCCGACCTCCGTCGACGCGGTGACGACGTCAAGCAGATGCACGGGTTTCTCCTGTCCTTCCGCCGAACGTGAGCTTATGTGCGAGATCCAGCGAAAATCTCGTGCACAAGCTCACGCTCGCTCGAGGGGAGCATGTGAATCATTTGACGGCGAAGGAGACGGTGTGCCAGCCGGTGGCGCCGTCGGGAACCGGGTCGGCGCTCTCGGCGGTCTGGATGTAGCCGGTGTTGTCGGTCGCGCGTACCGAAATCGTGTGCAGCCCCGACTGGGTGGCCTGCCATCCGAAACTCCATAGCCGCCAGGTGTCGTTGGCGTAGTTCGCGCCGAGGTCGGCCTGCTCCCAGTCGCCCTCATCGATTCGCACCTCGACTGACCGCACACCGCGGTCCTGGGCCCACGCGACCCCACCGAATGTCACCGCGCCCTGTGCCACGTCCGCGCCGCTGCGTGGCACGTCGATGCGGGATTGCGTCTTGATCGGCCCGCGCGCCGACCAGCCCAGCGGCGTCCAGTACCCCTGCGCGCGGTCGAACCGGGTGAGCTCAAGGTCGACGACCCACTTGGTGGCCGACACGTAGCCGTAGAGGCCGGGGACGACCAGACGTGCGGGGTAGCCGTGTTCGGTGGGCAGCGGCTGGCCGTTCATGCCGACCGCGAGCAGCGAGTCGCGGTCGTCGGTGAGCGCCTCGACGGGGCTGCCCGCGGTGAACCCGTCGATCGACGTCGACAGCACCATGTCCGCATCGGAGTGAATGCCCGCCTTCGCCAGCAGATCCCGGACGCGATAACCGGTCCACGCCGCGTTTCCGACCAGGTCACCGCCGACGGGATTGGACACACACGTCAGCGTCACCAGCTTCTCGATGACCTCGAAGGAGTCCAGATCGTCGAAGCGATAGGTGATCTCGCGATCGACCATGCCGTGGATCTTCAGTTCCCAGTCGGCCCGGCTCAGCTGTGGCACCGACAGGGCGGTGTCGATCCGGTAGAAATCCTCGTTGCCGGTGATGAAGGACGGCAGTGCAACGCCCTGCGGTTGCACAGCCGGCGGGACCGCCGGTGCGGCCACATCGATCTTCGGGAGCTCGAAAGCCTTGCGATCGCCCGAGACAGAGGTCGTCAGCCGCGACAGCACCGCACCACCGACCCCCGTGAGCGCTCCCGCTCCCAGGAAGCCGAGCGTGACGAGCGACAGTCGTCTGCCGCGATCGGGGGCGTCGGCCGCGGGGTCGACTTCGGGCTGGTCGGTGAACCGGCCGGAGGTCAGCAGCCGCAGCACGGCGACGCCGCACACGGTGCCGATGACCGTCGGCACGATGTCTGCGGCGGTGGCCCCCGCACGGGACAGTACGGCTGCGCTGCCCGCGATCCCGGCCAGCACGATCGCGGCGCTGCCCACCGGAACGCGGCGCGTTTCGTACTGTGCGGTCACCGCTGCCAGCGCCGCGATCACCCCCACTACCGCCACGGTCAAAAACAGCTTGTCGGCCGTGCCGAAGGTCTGGATGGCCCATTCCTTCACCGGGCCGGGGGTGAGGTCGATGACGGCTGATCCGACGGCGTTGCGGGAGTCGGCCTCGGGACCGAAGAAAACGGCGAGCAATTGGGCCACGCCGAGCGCGACGGCCGCGGCAGCGACCCCTGCCATCGCTTTGGCGCCACGGGCGGTCATGACGCCAAGCTACCCACGTGCCGACCCGAAAGGCTTACCGAAAAGTGACATCAGCTAGGTTGCTTTACAGTCCGGGCACATTTTGGAAAGGGAGCTCAAATGGAGATCGACGGCAAGAAGGCCATCATCGTCGGTGGGGCGTCTGGCTTTGGCAAGGCCACGGCCGAATTGCTGGCCAAGCGCGGCGCTAGCGTGGCAGTGCTGGACCGCCCGCAATCGAAGGGCAAGGAAGTCGCTGACGCCATCGGCGGCTCGTTCCACGAGGTCGACGTCACCGACTTCGAGGGCACGGAGAAAGTACTGCAGCAGGCCATCGACCAGCTCGGCGGACTCCACATCATCGTTACGACCGCCGGCGGCGGCGCCGCCGAGCGCACGGTCAAGAAAGACGGCCCGCACAGCCTGGAGGCCTTCCGTAAGAGCGTCGACCTCAACCTCATCGCCACCTTCAACATCAGCAGGCTGGCCGGATGGCAGATGAGCAAGCAGGACCTAGTCGATGACGAGCAGGAAGAGCGCGGCGTCATCATCAACACCGCCTCGATCGCCGCCTTCGAGGGCCAGATCGGGCAGGTCGCGTACACCGCGTCGAAGGCCGGCATCGCCGGGATGTGCCTCACCATGGCCCGCGATATGGGCAGCCTGGGCATCCGCGCACTCGCGATCGCGCCGAGCCTGTTCGCCACGGGTCTCACCGAGGGCATCCCCGACGAGTTCGCCAAGGCGCTGACGAAGGACGCGGCGTTCCCGAAGCGCCTCGGCAAGCCGGAGGAGTACGCGAAGCTCGTGACTGCGATCGTCGAGAACCCGATGCTCAACGGGCAGTGCCTGCGCCTGGACGCGGGTCAGCGCTTCGCCCCTAAGTAGGTGGTTTCGGTGCGGTAATCACCGCTGACGGGCTGTCTCGAATTGAAGTTCTCGCTGGATCGACGGGCATAGTTCGTCGCTGGATCGATGGTGAGTGTTAGTACTGGGGCCGCCCGATCAGGCGGGCAGTGGTGTGCTGGCGAGGTGGTTGAGGATCTTGCCGATGTTGTGGACCGCGGCGTGGAATGTCCATTCGCTGCGTGCTCGGGCCAGGCCTCTGCCGGTGAATCGGCGGAATCCGAGGTTGTGCTTGGCATGTCCGAATGGTGTCTCGGCGATGTGAGATCGCATGGCGTACTGAATGATTCCCTGCGGGGTGCGTAACCGGTGAGCCATCGCCGCGATCGGATCGGCGTCGGTGGGCGGTGGCCCTTGAGTGGGATGTTCGGTGGCCGCGTGGTGCACGTCGCGGGCCTTGCCGGTAGCGATCAGCCGGTCTGGTCCTGGCGCGGTCAGGTTCTCGTTCGTGCAGTAGCCGGCGTCGGCGAGCACCATCGCGATCGAGGAGGCGGTGGCCGTGGTTGATGTGTCATCGCGGCGGTGGCCGGTGATCAGGTCCGCGGACTTGATGGCCTTGTCGATCATGTCGGTGTAGTACTGGTTGTCCACCGGGCTGGTGCCCACCCCGGTGGCCACGATCAGCCCGTCAGCGGCGGTGACTGCCTGGCAGTTGTAGCCCTGCAGCCAGCCACCCCCGCGCAACGGCTGGATCCGTGATTGGGGATCGGTGAGATTGGCCGTGCGTTCGACGTTGGTGGCGGCCTGGGCGGCAGCCACCTGCGCGGCCCGGGCCCGCTCCAGTCGCGCTCGCGCCTGACGGACCCGGGCGTTCTGCTCGACGGGCGCCGGTGAGCGCCCCGGACGTCGGGCGCCGACCGCGCCGCGTGCGGCCCAACTCTGGTGTTTGGCCTGCGACCTGGCCACCGCCGCGGCCAGCACCCGCTCGGCCATCGCCACCTGGGCGCCGGCCGGGATCCGGCCGGTCATCTTCTCCCCGGCCGCGATGCGCGCCAGATACTTGCCCACCAAGGCGTCGCGTTCGGCGCGTTCGGCGGCGATCTCGGCGTCGATGCGGGCCTGGGCTTGGGCGATGCGCCCCGATCGGTCGTGGGCAACCCGTTCGAGCTCAACCGATTCCGCAGCCGGTGCACCATCATCGGCGGCGGGCCCCTGGGCGGTGTCCTCGGCGTTGCGCCGTGCCAGCGCTTCGGCGATGCGTTTAGCCAGCACCGCCGGATCGGTCAACTCGGCCGGTACCGACCCCGGGTTATCGTCGCCAAACATCTCGTCCTCGGCGGCATCAGTGGCTTCGTGTGCGGCCGCCGCAGCCTTGGCGATTCGGGCCGCCTCCGCCGCGGCGGCCTTGGCTAGCCCCGAGGTGGTGCGGTTGGCCGACAGCGACGCGTTCGAGGCGATCTTGACTCCGTCGAGTGCCACAGTCTCCAGCCGGCCCAACCCCAGCCCGGCAGCCAACATCAACACCTCGGTGAACAACTGCTCACACGCGGCGTGGTTCTCGGCGCGAAACCGCGCGATCGTGACGTGATCAGGCCCATCACCAGCACAGATCACCCGATAAGACACCACATCAGCACACGCCCGCTCGATCCGACGCGAGGACCGCACCCCCTGCGACCACGCCCAGATCAGCAGCGTCACCAACATGTCGGGGTCATACCCGGCCCGCCCGACACCACCGGTCCGTCGCTGGTGGTGAAACGCCGAGGTGTCCAACCCCTCCACGATCCCGATCAACGCCCACACCGAATGATCCGCAGGCAGCCACTCCCGCATATCCGGCGGAACTAAGAACTGCTGATCACGCACTACCGGTCGATACCCCTTGGCCACCAACACATTCTCGACGACCAACAAATCAGGCACTCACACCGACACGCCATTTCGAAACAACCCGCTGAGCGACTGCTGGCGCACCGAAATCGCATAGTGTGGGCGCAATGGCGACTGTTGCCGATCACGTCATCGAGGCCTTGCGGATCAGTGGCATTCAGCGTGTCTACGGCCTACCCGGCGACAGCCTCAACGGTTTCACCGACGCGATTCGCCGC
Organism: Mycolicibacterium tusciae JS617; assembly: GCF_000243415.2. Next base: position 2,049,383 of record NZ_KI912270.1, on the reverse strand, counting down.
TCGGGCGAAATCACGTGGGAGCACGTCCGTCACGAAGAGACCGCGGGGTTCGCGGCCGCAGCGGATGCGGCACTCACCGGCGGTCTGGCCGTGTGCGCGGGCAGCTGCGGCCCCGGCAACCTGCATCTGATCAACGGGCTGTTCGATGCGCAGCGCAGCCGCGTCCCGGTGCTGGCGATCGCCGCGCACATCCCGCGCACCGAGATCGGTTCGGAGTACTTCCAGGAGACGCACCCGCAGAGCCTGTTCCGCGAGTGCAGCGTCTACTGCGAACTCGTCAGCACCCCCGAGATGTTGCCGCGCATCCTCGAGATGGCGATGCGCGCGGCCGTGGAGGAGAACGGCGTCGCGGTCGTCGTCGTCCCCGGTGAGATCTTCCTGCAGCGCGCTGACGCGTCCGGATGGAGCGCACGTCCGGTCGTTGCGACGTCCTCGGTGGTGCGCCCCGATGACGAGTCGCTGCAGCGCGCCGCCGCGATTCTCAACGGAGCCAAGGCCGTCACTATTCTGGGTGGCGCCGGAGTCGCCGGCTCACACGATGCCCTGGTTGCGCTGGCGGCGACGCTGAACGCGCCGATCGTGCATGCGCTACGCGGCAAGGAGTTCATCGAGTACGACAACCCGTACGACGTGGGCATGACCGGACTGCTCGGCTTCGCCTCGGGATACAAGGCGATCAAGGAGTGCGACGCGCTGCTGATGCTGGGCACCGACTTCCCGTACCAGCAGTTCTATCCCGACGACGCCAAGGTCATCCAGGTCGACGTCCGTGGCCGCAACCTCGGCCGTCGCACGCCGGTCGACCTCGGCATGGTGGGCACCGTCAAAGACACCGTCGCTGCGCTGGCCCCACTGCTGAGACAGAAGACCGAACGCGACCACCTGGACCGGGCGCTGCGCCACTATTCCAAGACCCGCAAGCGCATGGATGACCTCGCGGTCAACGATCGCGATCGCACGCCGATCCGCCCCGAATACCTTGCCGGCCTTGCCAATCGGTTGGCTGCCGACGATGCGGTGTTCACTGCCGACGTCGGTTCGCCCGTGGTGTGGGCGGCTCGATACCTCTCGATGAACGGCCGCCGACGACTCATCGGGTCGTTCAACCACGGCACCATGGCGTGCGCCCTGCCGTTGGCGATCGGCGCACAAACGGCCTACCGCGACCGCCAAGTGGTCGCGCTTGCCGGCGACGGCGGGCTGACGATGTTGTTCGGCGAGTTGACGACACTGATCCAGAACCGGCTGCCAGTGAAGGTGATCGTGTTCAACAACTCCTCGTTGAACTTCGTCGAACTGGAGATGAAGGCCGCGGGCATCGTGAATTTCGGTACCGATCTGGTCAACCCCGACTTTGCCGCCGTTGCACAGGCGATGGGAATTTTCGGCCGACGCGTCGAGCAACCGGCCGATCTGGAGCGGGCACTGGTCGACGCGTTTGAATACAACGGGCCCGCACTCATCGATGTGGTGACCGCCAGGCAGGAGCTGTCGATTCCTCCTGCGATCACGGTTGAACAGGCGAAGGGCTTCTCGTTGTACGCGATCCGCACGATTCTCGCGGGGCGGGCCGATGAACTCCTCGACCTGGCGACGACGAACGTGGCGCGACGCATTCTGGACTGAACGCGCACTTGCTGCCCAAATTCTGATCTTGGCCGCTAATGTTTGCCCATGCGCATAAGGGTGGCCGCGGCCGCGGCTGTTGTCCTGCTGGTGGCGGGCTGCGGGGGTGGCACGAAAGCCGGGCCGTCGATACAGGGCGAGAAGACGAAGGCCGGGGCGCCGCCGGACATCAGCAACGTCACGATCGACGGTGACGCGTCGGCGCCGGTGAACAAGATCGCAATGCAGGCCATTGCGGACCTGGAGCAATACTGGGCCGAGCAGTACCCACAGCTCTACGACAAGGAGTTCGAGCAGATCTCCGGCGGCTACTACGCGGTCACCGCTGACAGTCCTGCTCCGCCGTGCACCACCTCGCCGGAAGAGGTGGCGGGCAACGCCTTCTACTGCTCGACCGAGGACGTCGTCGCGTGGGACGCCCAGCAGCTGCTGCCCGAATTGCAGGACAAGTTCGGGCCTTTCACCATCGCGGTGGTGATGGCGCACGAATGGGGCCATGCCGTTCAGGCGCGCTCGAACTTCACCGGCCGCACCGTCACCAAGGAACTGCAAGCCGACTGCTTCGCGGGCGCATGGTCACGACATGCGCAGGACGACAAGGTGTTCGATGTCAACGCCGCCGATCTGGACAGCGCCCTGGCGGGTGTTCTCGACCTGCGTGATACGCCCGGCACATCCAAGATCGACCCGGACGCCCACGGCAGTGGGTTCGACCGGGTAAGCGCCTTCCAGGACGGTTACGACAACGGGCTGGGCAGGTGCAAGGACTACCGTGACGACGAGCCGATGGTGCTCGCACTTCCGTTCAACGATCAGGAGGATGCGTCGCGCGGGGGAGACTCTCCCTACGACTCGATCATCAACGGAGTGCCGTATGACATCGAGGACTACTTCACCCAGCTGTACCCGGAGATCTCCAACGGCCAGCAGTGGGTGCCGTTGCATGCGATCGAGCCGTTCGACCCGGCCAATCCGCCGATGTGCGGAGATCAGTCGGCAGAGGGATATGCGCTGTTCTATTGCGTACCAGAGGATTACGTGGGCTGGGACAACGTCGACGCGATGCCCGAGGTCTACAAACAGGGCGGCGACTACGCGGTCGTCACGCTACTCGCCACCCAATGGGGACTGGCGGCATTGACCAGGCTGGGCGACGAGTCCGACGTGAAGACCTCGACGTTGCGCGGCGACTGCCTGGCAGGCGGCTACACGGCGAGCGTGATCCTCTACAACCGTCCCGAGACCAGCACCTACCACATCTCGCCAGGAGACCTGGACGAAGGCATCAAGGCGTTGCTGGTGTTCCGCGGTGACGGTGATGTCGAACGTCAGGGTGCAGGCTGGGCCAGGGTCGAGGCGTACCGCCAAGGCGTGATCAACGGCGCCGAATCCTGCCTGAACTATCAGGCTTAGCGTCCGACCTGACACCATGTAGGCATGTCCGATCACGCGCTGCAGCTGCCGACACTGAGCGACGACGACCAGGCTGCGGTGCAGCGCTGGGCGCAACAGCAGGGGCTGGGATCGGCCGTCACCGACGTGGAACCCCTTACCGGCGGGACGCAGAACATCGTGGTGCGGTTGCACATCGACGGGCGCCCGATGGTGTTGCGCCGCCCGCCCCTTCATCCGAGGCCGACGAGCGACAAGACAATGCTTCGTGAGATGGCGGCGCTGCGCACGCTCGCGGGTACGGACGTCCCGCATCCCGGCTTCATCGCAGGCTGCGAAGACCTCGACGTGCTCGGGGTCGTCTTCTACCTGATGGAAGAGATCGACGGTTTCAATCCGGGCAGCGAGGTGTCGGAGGCCTACCTCCGCGACGAGACGTTGCGACATGACGTCGGCCCGTCCTACGCGGCGAGCCTTGCGCGGCTGGGGAACGCCGCATGGGAAGGCAAGCCGCTCGCCGAGCTGAAACGGCCGGGATCTTTTGTGGAGCGCCAGGTTCCGCAGTTTCTCCGGCTGCTGGAGAGCTACCGGCACCAGGACTACGATCCCGAATCGCTTGCGGTCACCGACCTTGCTGATTGGCTGCAGGCCAACCTCCCTCCGGACAGCGAACCGGGAATCATGCACGGCGATCCGCACCTGAGCAACGTCCTGCTGCGTCGGGACCGACCGGAGTTGGCGGCATTCGTCGACTGGGAGATGTGCACGGTAGGTGATCCCCTGCTCGATCTCGGCTGGATGCTGATCACCTGGCCGCTCGACACCAGCATGATCACCGCCGGGGGCGCACTGGCCGCGCACGGTGGTCTCGCCAGCAGACGGGAACTCCTCGAGGCCTACTGGAACGCCGGCGGGCGCGAGACACCGCATCTGGACTGGTACATGGCGATGGCGTGCTTCAAGCTCGGCGTCGTCATCGAGGGCACCTGGTCGCGCTATCTGATGGGCATGGCGAGTCGCGACGCGGGACAGGCGTTGCATGCCAGCGCACAGAACCTGATCGACGTCGGTACCCGGGTGGTCAAGGGCGACAACCCGTTTGACCTCGGTTAAAGCCTCAGCCGTACGCGTCGACGCCGAGCTTGACGGCCAACGCAAAACCGGCTGCGCCGATCGCCAGTCTCATGGGCTTGGCGGGTGCATGACGCACGATGATGGGACCCAGCCGGGATCCCACGAGGCAGCCGAGCCCGAGCGGAACGACCGCCGACCACTGCACGGGTGCGACAAAGACGAAGACGACGGCCGCGACGACATTGGCGATACCGAGGATCACGTTCTTGCCCGCATTGGCGTGCGCCAGTGTCGCCCCGCCCGCGCGCAACAGTATCGCGAGCAGGAGGACACCCGCGGCCGCACCGAAATAGCCGCCGTAGATACAGATTACGAAGATCGCTGCCGATTCGAGCGCCAAGGTCACGGTATGTCGTCGATGGCTCGCAACCGTCGCATCTTTGCGCTGGCGGGCCGGGATGAGGATGGCTACCGAGGCGAACGCGAGAAGGAGGGGAACCACTTTCTCGAAACCCTCAGCGGGCAAGGTCAACAGCAGGGCGGCGCCGACCAACCCACCCAGCGCCGCGACCGGGGCGATGCGTTTGAGCCAGGGGCCCTGGCCCCTGAGCTCGGGGCGTGAGCCCAGTACCGACCCGATCCCGTTGAACACCACGGCCACCGTGTTGGTCACGTTGGCGGTCACCGGCGGTAGGCCGACCAACAGCAGTGCGGGATATGTCGCCACCGAGGCCAGTCCCGCGATGCTGCCGGTGAGGCCGCCGAGCACACCCGCCGCGGCGAGAAAGGCCGCATCCCACCACGTCATCGCGCGCACACGTTACTTCGCGGTGCGCGTGGAGGCATCTGCTGGGTGAGATGCCTCTGAAACAGAGGTATTGTGTCCAGGGTGGACACCAGGGCCGATCTCGCGAGTGAGTTGTTCGATGTCATCGGACGATTCCGGCGCCAGTTGCGCCGTTCGGCCGGGCGGGGCTTCGACGCCAACGGTCTGACGCAGTCCCAGGCCGAGCTGTTGCGACTGGTCGGTCGCAGGCCGGCCATCTCGGTCAGAGAGGCGGCAGAGGAGTTGGGCCTGGTTCCCAACACCGCGTCCACCTTGGTCAGCAAGCTTTCGGCGGATGGGTTGCTGATCCGCGACACGGACGCCGACGACCGCAGGATTGGACGCTTGCGGCTCACCGCACCCGCTCAACGCCTCGCGAACCAGACGCGCGCGGCTCGCAGGGCGACATTGGCCGGGGTGCTCGGCGACCTGGACGCCGAGCAGATCGCACGATTGGAAAGCGGACTAGGGGTGCTGCGCGAAATGACACAAATGCTGCAGAAGGACCAACCATGACCGCTCTCGAAAAGCCGGCGATCGACTGCCGCAATCTGTGCCACTCCTATGGCCGTTTCACGGCCGTCGACGCATTCAGCCTCCAGGTCGCAGCGGGCGAAACGGTGGGCCTGCTCGGTCCTAACGGGGCGGGCAAGACGACAGTCGTGAAGGTGCTGACGACCCTGACGCCGGTGCAAGGCGGCCACGTCGAGATCTTCGGCATGGATACACGACGCCGCACCATGGACATTCGGCACAACATCGGATATGTGCCGCAACAGCTTTCGATTGAGTCGGCGCTGACCGGACGCCAGAACGTCGACCTGTTCGCACGGCTTTACGACGTTCCACGCCATGAACGCAGGCGCAGGGTGGACGACGCGCTCGAAGCGATGAGTCTGCTCGACGTCGCGGACGGGTTGGCTGGCACCTATTCCGGCGGAATGGTGCGGCGCCTGGAACTGGCCCAGGCCCTGGTGAATCGGCCGTCGCTGCTGCTGCTCGATGAGCCGACGGTCGGTCTCGACCCGATCGCCCGCGATGGTGTCTGGGCGCAGGTCGGGCGCATGCAACAGGAGTTCGGCATGACGGTCCTGTTGACCACGCACTACATGGAGGAAGCCGACGCGCTTTGCGACCGTGTTGCGCTGATGCATCACGGTCGGCTGCAAGCAGTCGGTTCACCGGCCGAGCTGAAGCAGACCGTCTCGCCGCAGGCGACCCTGGAGGATGTGTTCCGGCGTTACGCGGGAGCGGATTTCGCCGAAGACGCAACCCAGACGGGAATCCGGGACGTGCGCTCGAGCCGAAGGACGGCGCGCCGTGTCAGTTGAGCCTCGTGCCGAGATACTCCTCGTTCGCGCTCCACGCGGCTGGCGCCGGGTCCGCGGCATGGCGGTGCGGGCGGGCGCCTTCGCGCTTGTCGAGCTGCAGAAGCTGCGCCATGACCGCACCGAGCTGTTCACCCGCCTGGTGCAGCCTGCACTGTGGCTGCTGATCTTCGGGCAGACGTTTTCGCGGCTGAACGTCATCGACACCGGTGGCGTCCCCTATCTGGCGTTTCTGGCGCCCGGCATCATCGCGCAGTCGGCGTTGTTCATCTCGATCTTCTACGGCATCCAGATCGTGTGGGACCGCGACGCCGGAATTCTCGCCAAGCTGATGGTCACGCCCGCGCCCGCGTCGGCGCTGGTGACCGGCAAGGCCTTCGCCGCCGGAGTGCGCTCGGTCGTGCAGGTCATCGGCGTGGTGGCGCTCGCGTATCTCCTGGGCGTGCACATGACGGTCAACCCGCTGCGCATCCTCGGGGCGATGGGCGTCGTCGTACTCGGGTCGGCGTTCTTCGCGTGTCTGTCGATGTCACTGGCGGGGCTGGTGCGCAATCGCGACCGCCTGATGGGCATCGGACAGGCGATCACGATGCCGCTGTTCTTCGCGTCCAACGCGCTGTACCCGGTCGACGTCATGCCGCAGTGGCTGCGGTGGCTGTCGGCCGTCAACCCGCTCAGTTACGAGGTCAACGCGCTGCGTGGGCTCCTCATCGGTACGCCGACCAATGCCGCGCTCGATATCGCGGTGCTGGTCGTGGCCGCAATCGTGGGCGTGGCTGTTGCGTCGTCGCTGCTTCGGCGACTGGTCCGCTGAAAGTGTTTGCACCTTTGAAGACAGGCGTCTAGAGTCGCGAGCGTGCCGAGGCGACTCGTAGTAGCAACCCGCAGCGGGGTCTGATCCAGACCGACCCCTCGCTGTGGGTCGTCGCTACCTCGTCGGTCACATCCTCTCAACTGAGAAGACCGGCACATGACATTCGAACCCGCAATCAGCGCAGGGCCCTCAAGTGGCGCAGCATCGTTCGCGACCTATGTGAACGGACCCATGCCCCGCGGTCTGCGCGAGGAGGCCGATGCGATGTCTTTCGAGTCTTTCGAAACGTTCCTCGATCACTACTCGCCAAGCACCGGACCTCTGCGGCTGGGCCAATGGGACTGCACCGACGCTGAGCGTCCCGCCACCCGGTTGGGCCCACAGGCGCGCAACTACCAAGCCACGCTGGCCGTCGGGGACCGCATCAGCACGTCGTCGGCCAAGGCGTCCGGACCCCTCGCCGCGCTGACGGAGATGCTCTACGAGCGGGGGATCGCGGTCGAAATGACCGCCTTTCACCAGTTGCCCGCCGGCGAGAACACTGCAACGTTCATCTGCGGTTCCGACGGCGGGCATTCCGAGTGGGCGATGGGCCTCGCTGACGATCCGACGCAGTCGGCATTGCGCGCAGTGATCGCGTGCGCCAATCGGCTGCTCTCCGCTGCCTGAGCGGATTCGCCTAGAGCACGGACCCGGTCAGCGCAGCGGTCGCAGCACGATGGGCAGACCGTCCATCGGGACCGGCATCCCGCCGTAATCCCAGGTGGCCTTGTAACCGGGCTTCGGCAACTCGAGGCGGTACTTGCGTAGCAGCCGGTGCATGATCGTCTTGACCTCAAGCTGGCCGAACGTCATGCCGATGCACTTGTGCGAGCCTCCGCCGAACGGCGTGAACGCGTAGCGATGTTTCTTGTGCTCGTTGCGCGGCTCGGCGAACCGCCCCGGATCGAACGTGTACGGATCGGGGTAGAACTCCTCCAGCCGGTGGTTCATGCCTGGATACGCGATGACGTTGGTGCCCTTGGGAAGGTAATAGCCGAGGAGTTCGGTGTCGCGCACGGTGCGCCGCATCGCCCACTGCACGGGGGTCACCAGCCGGATCGACTCGTTCATGACGAGGTCGAGCGTTTCCAGCTTTTCCAGCGACTCGATGTCCACCGGCCCGTCCCCAAGCCGGTCGGATTCATCGCGGCAACGGTCTTGCCACTCGGGGTTGGCCGCCAAGTAGTAGGCCATGGTGGTGGCAGTCGACGTCGACGTGTCGTGCGCCGCCATCATCAGGAAGATCATGTGGTTGACGACGTCGTCGTCGGAGAACCGGTTTCCGTCCTCGTCTTCGGTGTTGCACAGCACGGTGAGCAGGTCGGACCCTCCGGCACCGCGGCGCTCAGCCACCCGGGCCTGGAAGTAATTCTCCAGCAGCTCACGGGCTTTCAGGCCGCGCCACCACGTGAACGGCGGCACGCTGGTGCGGATGATCGCGTTGCCTGCACGCACGGTCGTGGTGAAGGCGTTGTTCACCTTGGTGACCAGCTCGTGATCGGTGCCCGGTTCGTGGCCCATGAACACCATCGAGGCGATGTCGAGCGTCATCTGCTTCATCGCGGGGTAGAGCAGGAAGCGGGCGTCGTTGGCGACCCAGTCCTGGGCGATGACCTTGGACACCACCTGGTCGACCTGCTCGGTGTAGCCGACGAGGCGGGTGCGGACGAACGCCTCCTGCATGATCCGCCGGTGGAACATGTGCTCCTCGAAGTCGAGCAGCATCAGCCCGCGGTGAAAGAACGGCCCGATCACCGGGATCCAGCCCTCCTGCGAGTAGTCCTTGCCCTTGTTGGAATAGATGATCTGCGCGGCGTCTGGGCCCAGTGCGGTGACTGCGGGCAGCACCGGAGAGTCGGCAAACAGCACAGGTCCGCGGGTCCGATAACAGTGCAGCAGGAACTCGGGACCGCCGCGGAACATCTCGATCATGTGGCCGAGAATCGGCAGTCCGGCGTCGCCCATGACCGGCTTGAGGCCACTGCCCGCGGGTGGCTCGGCCAACGGGTGCTGCGGCCATTCGCGGACCAGTAGCCGCTTCTCGACGGCACCCAGCCCGGGGAAGTTGGTGATCGACGGGGTGAACCGCCGCTTCGCCTTGTCGAGTAGGTAGTCCTTGGTGCTGATGGTCGTCGGCATCTGGGCTCCTCAAGCAAAAGCTGACTGTGGCCTGACTGTGGGCGTTGTCACTCCTATCCTCATCCTGAATGGCAGACTTGACGCATGTCAAGTTTGGATCGAGCGTGTCGCGGTGCGAAGGTCTACACCCATGACCGCTGAGTTCACCTCCCCCGAGGTCCGTCGCAGCAGGGGCGACCGGCAGCGCGATGCGATAGTGACCGCGGTACGGGAGCTTCTACACGAGCGGTCGTTCGCCGATTTGTCCGTCAGCACCATCAGCGAACGCGCCGGCGTCGCCAGGTCGGGTTTCTACTTCTACTTCGACTCGAAGTACGCCGTGCTCGCGGTGATCCTCGCTGACGCGGGTGAACTTCTCGACAGCCTCACCCACCACTTCGCGCCGCGCGAGCCGGGAGAAACGCCCTCGGTGTTCGCCAAGCGGATGGTCGGCAGCGCCGCGGCCGTATACGCCAACGACGACCCCGTCTTGAAAGCCTGTGCGGTCGCGCGGAACACCGATGCGCAGATCCGCGAGATGATGGACGACTTCTACGACGGGATCATCGACAAGCTGATCACCCTTCTCGAGCAGGACTCCGAGTTGCGACCGATCGCCGATGACCTGCCCGCCCTGGTGCGGACGATGGCGGCGGTGACCACCATGACGTTGACGCAAGACAGCACGTTCATCGGCCGCGGGCAGGATTCCTCGCGTGCAGTCGAGATCGTCGAGAAGTTGTGGCTGAACTCCATGTGGGGCGGATCGGACCCGAAGACGACTAGGTAGGGTCAGCGGCATGGCCGGGGTGTCTCGCGTTTCTCAGGGAAGCGGCTTCGCCGGCAAGCGTTGTCTTCTCACCGGAGCCGCCAGCGGCATCGGCCGGTCGACCGCGCTGAGGCTGGCCGCCGAGGGCGCCGAACTGTTTCTCACCGACCGCGACGCCGAGGGCCTGGAGAAGACGGTCGCCGATGCCCGCGCGCTGGGCGGGGTTGTTTGCGCTTACCGTGTTCTTGATATCTCCGACTACGACGCCGTCGACCAATTCGCCGCTGACGTTCACGCCGAACACCAGGCGATGGATGTAGTGATGAACATCGCGGGTGTGTCTGCCTGGGGCACCGTCTCGACTCTCACGCACCAGCACTGGAAATCGATGATCGACATCAACCTGATGGGGCCGATCCACATCATCGAGTCATTCGTCCCGCCGATGGTCGCGGCGGGCAGGGGTGGGCATCTGGTCAACGTCTCTTCCGCCGCCGGTCTGGTGGCGTTGCCGTGGCACGCCGCCTACAGCGCGAGCAAGTACGGGTTGCGCGGACTTTCCGAGGTATTGCGGTTCGACCTGGCTCGACACCGCATCGGGGTATCGGTCGTCGTGCCGGGCGCGGTGAAAACCCCGCTGGTACAGACGATCCAGATCGCGGGCGTGGACCGAGACGACCCACGTGTAAAACGCTGGACAGATCGGTTCAGCGGTCACGCGGTTTCACCGGAACATGTCGCCGACCGCATACTGCGCGGCGTAAGGCGCAACCGGTTCCTGATCTACACATCGCCGGACATCCGGGCGCTTTACATGTTCAAGCGGACGATGTGGTGGCCCTACAGCGTGGCGATGCGCCAGGTCAACGTGCTGTTCACCCGCGCGCTGCGACCGAAGACGTCGAGCAGGAACTAGTAGCCGCCATCGGGGGGCGCGAGCTCCAATCGCACACCGAGCAGCCGGATGGGGCGGCCCAGTTCGAACTGCTGCAGCAGGTCCAGCGCGGTGGCCACGATGGTCTGTTGGTCGTTGCCTGCCGACGCGAGCTTGCGAATCTTGGTGCGGGTGAAGAAGGTCTTGGTGCGAACTGTCACCGCCACTCGGGTGACCACGCGGTCCTGGTCGACGATCTCGGCGAGCGTCAGTGTGGCCAGTTCGACGACGGCCGAGTCGATTTCAGCGCGGTCGGTCAGATCGCGAGGGAAGGTGGTCACATGGCTTCGCGACCGCGCAACCCACGGCTGGGCGCTGACTTCGGTTTCGCCGCCTCCCTTGGCCAGCAGCAGAATCCACAGGCCGGTGGTGGGACCGAACGTCGAAGTCAGCACTTGCGCATCGGTGGCGGCCAGGTCGGCGACGGTGATAATGCCCATGCCCGCAAGCTTTTTCGCCGTCTTGGGGCCGACGCCCCATAGCGCGTCGACGTCGCGGTCACCCATCACCGCCATCCAGTTGTCCTCGGTGAGGGCGTAGACTCCGGCGGGCTTGCCGAAACCGGTTGCCACCTTGGCCCGCTGCTTGTTGTCGCTGATACCGACCGAACACGACAATCCCGTGCCCGCCGCCACGACTTCACGAATCTGTTCGGCCAGTTTGAACGGATCTTCGGTGTCTTTCAGGTCGGCACCGACGTAGGCCTCATCCCAGCCCCACACCTCGACCGGATGTCCGAAGTCGCGCAACAGGCTCATCACCTCTTCGGAGGCCTCGTCGTAGGCGTCGGTGTCCAACGGGAGAAAGGTCGCGTCGGGGCATTTGCGTGCTGCAGTGCGAAGCGGCATCCCGGCGTGGACGCCGAACGCGCGTGCCGGATACGACGCGCAGGTGACGACCTTTCGGGGCTCGTTCGGATCGCCGTTGCCGCCGACGATGATCGGCAGTCCGGTGAGGTCGGGATTTCGTCGCACCTCGACAGCGGCCTGGAACTGATCCAGGTCGACGTGCAAGACCCAGCGCGTGCTCATCGCGTTACGTGCCGCAGAGCTTGCGCGCCAGCGTCTCCCACGCCTCGCCGAGGGTCTTGCGCGTCTGGCCGCCCTCGGTGAGTTGGTGGTGCACGTAGTCGGCGTCCAGCAGCGCAAGCAGCGCGGCGGCCTGGGCATCGAGGTTGCCTGTGGTGGACGCGTCTTCCAGCAGCACCGTGACGTGGCGATGGTGCAGCGTGGCGGGGGCGTTGAAACGCATCTGAGGGTCACGGTTGGCATCCGACAGCAGCGCCTGATGTGCCGTCACGAACTCCAGCCGGGCGTGGCCGTATGCAAGCAGTCGTTCCAGCGGTGGAGCACCCGGCCCGAGCGGTGGCGGTCCGAAGAGGAAGGCCTGCTGCTGGACTTTCTCGTCCTCGTCGAGCAGAACGATCATCAGTCCCGCGCGGCTGCCGAACCGGCGAAACAGTGTGCCCTTGCCCACGCCCGCCGCCACGGCAATATCGTCGGTGGTGACCGCGTCGGCGCCGCGGTCGGTGATCAACCGGCGCGCAGCCTCGAGCAGTAGCGTGCGGTTACGAGCGGCGTCGCCCCGTTCTTGCGGCACGTCATCCGAAAGCGGCAGCGCGTGCGGGGGCATGTCACCACTTTAATTCAGAGGGATGAATTCGGACCAAGGTCCGGTTACACAGTGCGAGGATCCATAGGCCGATTGAAAGGAAGTGCACGTGTCCGACATCAAGGTGCTGGTACTGGTGGGCAGCCTGCGCGCGGCGTCTGTCAACCGTCAACTCGCCGAGCTGGCGATCGAAACGGCTCCCGACGGTACGAGCCTGGTGTTGTTCGACCGGCTGGGGGAGTTGCCGTTCTACAACGAGGACATCGACAACGCCGACGTAGCCGAGCCGGTCGTCGCGTTGCGCCAGGCCGCGGCCGAAGCCGACGCCGCGCTGGTGATCACGCCCGAGTACAACGGCAGCATTCCAGGCGTACTGAAGAATGCGATCGACTGGCTGTCGAGGCCGTTCGGAAACGGCGCGCTGAAAGGTAAGCCGATGGTGGTCATCGGCGCCGCCCTCGGTCAGTACGGCGGAGTGTGGGCACATGACGAAACGCGTAAGTCGTTCGGCATCGCGGGGCCGCAAGTCGTCGACGATTTGACTCTTTCGTTGCGGTCCACGGTCTTTGACGGCAAGCATCCCCGCGAGAACGCTGAGGTGGCCGGGCAGCTGCGCGACATCGTGGGCAAGCTGGTCGCCGAAGTCGGCTAGTGCCTACAGCGGCGGGATGACCTCGCGGTAGATGCCGCGCCTGCGTGGGTTCGCGTAACGCGGGCCCAACGCCGCCAGGTGCTTGTGCCCGCCGTAGTGGTCGACGACGCGCGAGTCCATGACGCGCCGCCACAAGGGCGGGATCATCGCAATCAGCATCATGGTGGCGTAACCGGACGGGAGCTGCGGGGCTTCTTCGGCGTGACGCAGCGTTTGGTACCGGCGCACGGGATGGGCGTGATGGTCGGAGTGCCGCTGGAGGTGGAACAGGCACACATTGGCGACGATCGTATTGCTGTTCCAGCTGTGCGAGGCGCGTACACGTTCGTACCGTCCGTCGGCGAGCTTCTGTCGCCGGAGGCCGTAGTGCTCGAGATAGTTGACGGTTTCGAGCATGCAAAAGCCGACTATGGCCTGGCCGATAAGCCATGGCAGCACAACGACTCCGAACCATGCGACCAAAACCGCGAACAGCACCGCGGTCAGCACCCAGGCGTTGAGCACGTCGTTGCGCAGGCTCCGGTGTGAGGTCCCGATCCGTTCGAATCGTGCACGCTCGAGTCGCCATGCGGAACGTGCGCCGCCGACAACCGAGCGTGGAATGAACGCGTACAGCGATTCGCCGAGATGCGAACTCGCGGGGTCCTCGGGCGTGGCCACCTTCGCGTGATGCCCCCGGTTGTGCTCGACGAAGAAATGCCCGTAGCCCGACTGCGCGAGCGCGAGCTTGCTCAATTTGCGTTCAAGGCCCGCGCGCCGGTGTCCGAGTTCGTGGGCGGTGCTGATCGCTATCCCGCCGACGATGCCGGTGGTGAACATCAGCCCCAGCTTGTCGATCATCGACATGTCGATCCAGCCGCCACCTGCCCAAATCCAGCAGGCGAAGAGGAGCGACAGATATTGGCCGGGCAGACAGAGCATGGTGACCCACCGATAGAAGCGGTCGTTCTCGAGCCAGGCCAATGCGCTGTCTGGCGGGTTCTCCACATCGGCTCCGACCAGATGGTCGAGCACCGGAACGACGAAGAACGTCAGGATCGGTCCGAACCACCAGAACAACCCCTGGCCGGTGACCTGTACCAGGAACCACGATTCGGCGACAAGCGACGGCACGATCGGCGCAAGTAACCAGAGGTAGCGCTTTCGGTCTCGCCAACCACCGTCCGAAACAGCTTTGTGACCGGGTTCACTGCACCGGCGATTATCCGTTCTCGATGTCGACTTCATGACTCCTATTAATTGCTAGATCTACTATCGCAAACTACAAAATAAAGCTAACGTTTTCAACCTGAACGTAAAAACCCATTGCTGGAACCGCTCCGGGCGCGGTGGGCAGGCAGATGAACGGAGGGCGATCGTGATATCGGCTCAATGCCCAGAATGTGGCTACCAATATGAAGAAACTGCAGCTAATCCGCGTGAAGGATTCCCGGCGGGTACTCCGTGGAGCGCCGTTCCCGACGACTGGAACTGCCCCGATTGTGGTGTCCGCGACAAGCTCGACTTCGTGGTCCGCAGTCGTTCCGAGGCCGTCTGTATTGAAAATTGACGCGTCTAGAAAATAATGAAAAATTCGCCAGAATCGCACAAGAGCGACAAGTTTTTGGTCCGGCGCGCGGCCGGTGCACGGCATCGGCGCGCTCCGGCGATCGTCTCGCGGCGGCACTTTCTCGGTGCCTCGGCAGGGATCGCCGCGGGTGCCGCGCTCGGTGCCGGGTTCCTCGAATTCGCTAACCGCCCGCCGGCGAAAAACTCGCGAAGTCACTACCCGGCGATCGTGGTCGGCAGTGGATACGGCGGCGGAGTTTCCGCACTGCGGCTTGGGCAGGCCGGAACCCAGACACTGATTCTGGAGAAGGGTCGACACTGGAATGCACCGGACGAAGACGGCAGACGATTCACCCGCATGCTGCCTGCCGATACTCGAGCCGGCTGGTTCACCGACGTCCCGCCGAGCCTGGTGCCGTCGTACATGGGAATCTCGGTCGACCAGGTGGCCCTCAGCAACCCGTCACCGCAGCCGGTCCAGGCCGGCATCTGTGACAAGTCGGTGCACGGCGCGCACAGTGTGTTTCGCGGCATCGCCGTCGGCGGCGGATCGATGATCAACGCGGCCATCGCTGCGGTACCGACCGCGGCTCAGGTTCGTGCCGCTTTCCCCGACATCCCTGCCGACGTCTTCCTCGGCACCTACATAGGGCGTGCCACAGACATGTTGCGGATCAACCGTCGCGACATGGACTGGTTCGAGCGGACGCCCTACTTTCAGTACGCCCGAGTGGGTCGCGAGTACGCGGGGGCCGCGGGATATGGCATCGACTACAACGCCAGCGCGTATTCGTTCGACTACATGAAAGCCGAAGAAGCGGGCCAGGTTCGGCGTTCCGCGCTCGACTTCGAGCAGCAGTACGGCAACAACTTCGGCCGCTTCGGCAGCGTCGATGAGACCTATATTGCCGCAGCCCTGGCAACTGGCAACGTAACGCTGCGGCCCCTGACCGAAGTCACTGGTATCCGTCGCGAGCCGTCCGGCGAATACGTGGTGTCCATCCGTGAGATCGACCGATGGGGGACCGAGGTCGCACGCGATGAACTGGGCTGCGATCACCTCTATCTGAGCGCGGGCGTGCTCGGTACCTCGCAGATTCTTCTGCGGGCCCGTGACACCGGAGCGCTGCCGGATCTCAGCGAGGAGATCGGCCGCGGATACGGCAACAACGGGGACGTCATGGTCTCGCACATGACCAACGATCCGACGGGCACCCAACAGTCGCTGATGGGGATGATCAACCTCGACGGCCGCGACGACCCGGACAACCCGGTGTATGCCAGCGTGTTCTCGATCCCGCTTCCGGTGGAGACCAATGCGCTCGGTTACTACGCGATGGTCAAGACCGACGACCGCGCGGACATCACCTATGACAGCGCTTCGGATTCGATCAACATCGACTGGCCGGAGGGCCACACCGAGCACCAGGCTGCCAGAGCCAAGATCGTGTTCGACAGGATCGTCGGCGCCAACGGGGTCGACTACCGCGACGACATATTCGACGGCAAGGTCTTTGCCCCGCATACCGTGCACCCGCTGGGTGGCGCGGTGCGGGGGATGGCCACCGACGGCTTCGGGCGGGTCAAAGGCTACGACCACCTCTACGTCAACGATGCTTCGCTGATCCCGGGCTACATCGGCTGCAATCCCTTCATGTCGATCACCGCGCTCGCCGAGCGCAACATCGAGGGGATTCTGCGGGGTAGGCGCGACGCCGATGCCGTCGGGCGGCTTTCGTAACCGCTTGACGGCTTTGCTGTTATGTCACTGTGACAGTTGGCGGCGGCGCGGCTTGTCGGTGGTGAGTGGTAGACCTAGGCGAGGTCAACAGCAGACGCGACACACCCCAAGGTGTGACGTGCGACACGCCGGGGCCCGTGTCCGTCAAACGCTTGCGACCAGGGAATTTCAAGATTGTTATTCAGAACATCTTGTATCCCTTCGTAATGTCGGACACCAGGTGTAGTGTTTCGAACACCGACAGACCCCCACAGTTTCAAAGCCTCCACGGGTCGGCCGGAGTCCAGAAGTCCACCGGTGTCGGCTCGCAGACCCAACGGACCAAGGCTTCCGTACGGCAGGAATTTTGAGGGTCGCCGGGCCGCTGAACTTCAGTGAGACGTAGTACAAAGATCAGTTGCCAGTCATAGGTCGCAGAGGAGTCGTACCGCAGATGAATCCCACATCGATCACCGTGTACACCAAGCCCGCATGCGTGCAGTGCAACGCCACCTACAAGGCGCTGGACAAGCAGGGCATCGCCTACGAGACGGTCGACATCAGCCTGGACTCCGAAGCCCGTGACTACGTCATGGCACTCGGTTACCTGCAGGCTCCGGTCGTGGTGGCCGGCAACGACCACTGGTCCGGGTTCCGGCCCGATCGCATCAAGGCGCTCGGCATGGTCGCGGCCACGGCTTAGGGAACCCAGACACCAGGAGATAGGAAACGAATGAGCAACCTCGTTTACTTCTCCAGCGTGTCCGAGAACACCCACCGCTTCGTCACCAAGTTGGGTTTGCCCGCTATCCGAATTCCGCTGCACGGCCGCATCGAAGTCGACGACCCCTACGTCCTGGTGCTGCCCACCTACGGCGGTGGGCACGCCACACCGGACATCAACAGTGGGGGCTATGTCCCCAAACAAGTCATCGCCTTTTTGAACAACGAGCACAACCGGTCGTTGATCTGCGGAGTCATCGCCGCGGGCAACAACAACTTTGGTGAGGAATTCGCCTACGCCGGCAATGTGGTATCTGCGAAGTGCCGCGTGCCTTATCTCTACCGCTTCGAACTAATGGGAACCCCCGACGACGTGGAAGCCGTCCGTGTGGGCTTAGAAGACTTTTGGAAGGACCGGACGTGTCACCAACCGCCACAGCTGCAGAGCCTGTAGTCACCCCGTCGGCCGCTGCCGCCGAAACGGATTACCACGCGCTCAACGCGATGCTGAATCTGTACGACGCGGACGGCAAGATTCAGTTCGACAAGGACCGCGAAGCAGCGCACCAGTACTTTCTGGAGCACGTCAACCAGAACACCGTGTTCTTCCACGATCAGGACGAGAAGCTCGACTATCTGATCAAGGAGAACTATTACGAGCGCGAGGTGCTCGACCAGTACTCGCGCAACTTCGTCAAGACCCTCTTCAGTCGCGCCTATGCCAAGAAGTTCCGGTTCCCGACGTTCCTCGGCGCGTTCAAGTACTACACCAGCTACACGCTGAAAACCTTTGACGGCAAGCGCTATCTGGAGCGCTTCGAGGACCGGGTTGTCATGGTGGCGCTGACCCTGGCCTCGGGCGACACATCATTAGCTGAAAAGTTGGTCGACGAAATCATCGACGGCCGGTTTCAGCCTGCCACCCCGACTTTCCTGAATTCGGGTAAGAAGCAGCGCGGCGAACCGGTGAGCTGCTTCCCGGCCGGAACTCCAGTGGACACGCCCGAGGGGCCGAAGGCGATCGAGACGTTGAAGAACGGTGACCGTGTACTGTCGCACGACGGTTCGTTCTCCGTCGTCGAGTCCGTCATCGAGAATCCGAATGACCAAGCGCTGCTTCGCATCTCACACTTCGGACATAAGGAACCGATCCTCTGCACTCCCGAGCATCCGATCTTGGTTTGGAGCACCCGCGAGGTGCAATCCCTGATCGATGGTGACGGTTCCGATCCGTTCAACGGTTTCGTGTGGCTGGCTGCAAAGGACATTCATCCTTCGGACTTCATCGTGACCGCTGCGCCGCTGGAAGTGCGCGAGCGGCGCGTGCACGACCTGATGGAACACATCGGCAAAGGTGAATACGAAGAGGTCGACGGGCTCCTTTGCAAGGTCAACACGGACCTGAAACACCGAAACAAGCAGCGCCACAGCATGCGGTTCGTTTCGGTGAATCGCTACGTCGAGGAGTCCTACGACCTCGGCCTCATCCTCGGCTGGTATGTCGCCGAAGGCCACATCTCCAAGCGGTCGGGGCCGGATGGCCCGACGACGCCCAACGGTATCCACTTCACGATCGGCACTCACGAACTCGAGTACCAGCAGGAGTTGGCTGCGGCCTTCAAGCGAGTGTTCGCGGCTGACCTAGCCGTGCACCAGAGCGCCTCGGACCAGTCGGTGCGTATGGTGTGCAATAGCAAGGCCGTGGCTTCGCTCTTCCTCTCGATGGTTGGCACTGGATACCACCTGAAGCGATTGTCCCACGAGGTCCTGACGGCGGACGATGAATTTCAGCGTGGTCTGTTGGACGGATTGTTCCGCGGGGACGGTTGCAGTACGACCGGCGGGATGGTGCTCGATCTGGTCAACCCCGAACTGATCGATCAGGTGCAACTGCTTCTGCGCCGGGTCGGCATCATGTCCCGAGTTCGCCAGTACACCAACCGGGCCGGCAACATCACGGGGCAGGTCTTCGTGCCTGGGCTGCCCGGCGCCAACGAGGACTTCATCTTCGACGTCGGCAAGAACCTGCACAACTATGTGGGGCAGAAGGGAACGTCCCGCAAGACATACCAAGTCGTCCATGGGCGCCACGTATACGGTGTCCGCGACGTCAAACGTACGCATGAAGTTCCGGAGAAGGTGTACAACCTTCACGTCGAGGGCACGCACACCTACACGATTCGTGGCACGGTCGTGCACAATTGCTTTTTGCTGCGCATCGAGGACAACATGGAGTCCATCGGGCGCTCCATCAACTCGGCGCTGCAGCTGTCGAAGCGCGGCGGCGGGGTTGCCTTGCTGCTGACCAACATTCGCGAGCACGGCGCACCGATCAAGAACATCGAGAATCAGAGCTCGGGCGTCATCCCCATCATGAAGCTGTTGGAGGACTCGTTCTCCTACGCCAATCAGTTGGGCGCGAGGCAGGGCGCCGGAGCGGTCTACCTGCATGCCCATCACCCCGATATCTACCGCTTCCTGGACACCAAGCGCGAGAACGCCGACGAGAAGATCCGCATCAAGACGCTGTCGCTCGGTGTGGTGATCCCCGACATCACGTTCGAGCTGGCCAAGAACAACGACGACATGTACCTGTTCTCGCCGTACGACGTCGAGCGTGTCTACGGTCTGCCGTTCGCTGATATCTCTGTCACCGAGAAGTACTACGAGATGGTCGACGACGCGCGGATCCGCAAGACGAAGATCAAGGCGCGCGAGTTCTTCCAGACGCTGGCCGAGCTGCAGTTCGAGTCGGGTTACCCGTACATCATGTACGAGGACACGGTGAACCGTGCCAACCCGATCGACGGCAAGATCACCCATAGCAACCTGTGCTCGGAGATCCTGCAGGTGTCCACGCCGTCGGTTTTCAACGAGGACTTGACCTACTCCCAAGTGGGCAAGGACATCTCGTGCAACCTCGGCTCGCTCAACATTGCCAAGACGATGGACTCGCCGGACTTCGCGCAGAGCATCGAGGTGGCGATCCGAGCGTTGACAGCCGTGTCCGACCAGACGCACATCTGGTCGGTGCCGTCGATCGAGCAGGGCAACAACGACTCCCATGCGATCGGCCTGGGGCAGATGAACCTGCACGGTTACCTGGCGCGGGAGCGGGTGCACTACGGCTCCGAAGAGGGTGTGGACTTCACCAACATCTACTTCTATACCGTGCTGTATCACGCCCTGCGGGCATCGAACCGTATTGCGATCGAACGTGGCTCGCACTTCAAGGGTTTCGAGAAGTCGAAGTATGCGTCGGGGGAGTTCTTCGACAAGTACACCGAGCAGGTGTGGGAGCCCAAGACCGACCGGGTGAAGCAGCTGTTCGAAAAAGCCGGCATTCGGATTCCGACGCAAGAGGACTGGACGCGACTCAAGGAGTCGGTGCAGAAGGACGGCATCTACAACCAGAACCTGCAGGCCGTTCCGCCGACGGGGTCCATCAGCTACATCAACAACTCGACGAGCTCCATCCACCCGGTGGCGAGCAGGATCGAGATCCGCAAGGAAGGCAAGATCGGCCGCGTGTACTACCCGGCGCCCTATTTGACGAACGACAACCTCGAGTACTACAAGGATGCCTACGAGATCGGCTACGAGAAGATCATCGACACCTACGCCGCCGCGACCCAGCACGTCGACCAGGGGTTGAGTCTGACGTTGTTCTTCAAGGACACCGCGACCACTCGTGACGTCAACAAGGCGCAGATCTACGCGTGGCGCAAGGGAATCAAGACGCTCTACTACATCCGACTCCGCCAGATGGCGCTGGAGGGCACCGAGGTGGAAAATTGCGTCAGCTGCATGCTGTAGGGCCCCAAGTTCGGACCTGACAATGAGCGGCCAGTTCTAGCGGAGGACACAACCGCCAGAGAAGAAGTATCGAGTCCTCCCCGCTAGGGCTGTGTTCACTTGGGCGCTCTGAGGGTTCAAATCAAGGTAAGGCTTGCCTTAATCGGGCTGCTGATCTAGATTAACCGGAAATCCTTCCTCTAAATAGGAGCCGGTTGATGTTCGCGCGTAGGGCAGTCGTTGCGGGGGTGGCGGTCGCTGTCGCGGTGGCCACGGTCGGTACCGTTCCGCACGCGAACGCCGTGCCGGGTTTCGACGAAAATTTCGCGATCACCTCTGAGGTTCCGACACTGGGCGAACTCGACGCCCAGATTCGACTGCTTGTCGGCACCCCGGCGCCCGACTGGGTCAAAGCCGCACAATTGGAAGGCGGCAACCGTGCGGTGATCGCGCCGAAGATGGTCTATCGGATCGGATTCTTCCGTCCGCCTCGCGGGTCGAGTCTGGTGACCGGTCCCGAGACCCATGAGCCCGATCGCCACACTGCCGTCATCAACGCCAGCAGACAGGGCGCCCCCACCGTTCAGATCAACGCCGAGTGGCGGCGCATCGATGGTCGCTGGAAGGTGGCGAGCAAGTCACTGTGCAGTGGCATCAAGACGCTCGGGCTCCCGATTCCCTGCAACTTCGAGTGATCGCGCTGTGATCGAAACCAAAGCATTGACAAAGTCTTTCGGGAGCCAACGCGCCGTCGACGGAGTGACTGCCGAGTTTCCCGCCGCCTCCGTCACCGCTCTGCTCGGCCTCAACGGCGCCGGAAAGACAACGCTGTTGCGTCTGCTTGCGGGACTGGACCAGCCCGACAACGGCACGATCACCGTATGCCGTCAGCACTCTGATGACCGACGGCTGCTCGGCGTCCACCTCGGTCCCGACGCATTGAATCCGGGGCACACCGTGCGCAGGCACCTGTCGTGGTTGGCAGCGCTGTCTGGGATCGGTCCCGCGCACATCGAGGCGGTCCTCGACGAGACGGGACTGCGCGACCAACGGTCCGAGCGCATCGCCAGACTGTCGCTGGGTGCACGCCAGCGGCTGGCCATCGCCGGGGCGCTGCTCGGCGAGCCGCGAGCGCTGCTGTTCGACGAGCCCCTCAACGGCCTCGATGTGCCCGGGATCGTTTGGTTCAGATCACTTCTACGCCGACTGGCGTCCCAAGGGTGCACGGTGCTGATCGCCACCCATCTGCTCGGTGAAGTGGCGCTCACCGCCGACCGGATCGCGCTGCTCGTCGACGGTCGGATACAGACGATCGGCGCGTTGGACAGCCTGACCCCGGCGGGGCAGGATGCCCGCGCATGGTTGGAAAACACCCTGCTGGATTGTGCATGAACGCCGTGCCCGCGCAGGTCGTGCGCAGTATGTACGCAGAGCACATCCGCTCATGTGGGGGCAGCCGGCTCTGGACCGTGGTCGTGCCCGCGGCTGTCGCGGTCCCGATGGTCATCAGCTTCGGGATCGCCGCTGTGGCAGAGGCATTCGCGCGCATCCCCGGACAACTGTCGGTGCTGGCCGTGTCGACCTCCAATGCTGCGTACTGGGTCATCACCATCACGATTGTGCTGGTTGCCGTCGCAGCTGCGGACGGGCAGGCATCCGAAAGCCGCTATCGAGCAGGAGAATACGTGCGGCTGGCCTTTCCTCGGCCATGGCCGGTGCTGGCCGGTCGGTGGCTGTTCTACGGAGCCGTCGGCGCCGTGATCGCCGCCGTCACGCTGATCGCGGTTGTCGTGCTGCTGCCTCTGATCTCACCGCTGGTGTACGGGCCGGTGTCGATCGCGGACCCGGTCGGCCTGCGTCTGCTGGGGACGGTTCCCGTGCTCGCGTTCTTCGCCGCGGGCGCGGGTGTCGGCGTCGGTGCGCTAATCCGCTCGCCCCTCGGAGCCGTCGGCGCGATCCTGTTGTGGGCGTACGTCATCGAGTCTGCCGCCGGCTATCTACCCAGCGGGGCATCGTTGCAACGCTTCATGCCTCTGCTCAACGCGGTGTACGCGACTGGACAGGACACCGTGCTCACCCCACCGTGGGACAAAGACGCCGCGCTGCTCTACGCATGCGCAGTGTTCAGTGCGATCTTCATGGTCACCGTGGCCGAAAGGACGATTCGAAAATGACAGGCAGAGAAGCCCTTCCGCTGGCAGAGCGATCCGACGCCAACATGCCGGGGCACTGGCTACTGGCCAGGCTGGGCAAGCGGGTGTTGCGCCCGGGTGGCCTCGAACTGACCACCCGAATGCTCGCTGCCGCGGGGATCGGAGGCGCCGATGTCGTGGAATTGGGTCCCGGGCTGGGCCGCACCGCGCGCGACATCGTCGCGTTGCGGCCGCGGTCGTATATCGGTGTCGATGACACGGCCGCAGCGACCGAATCGGTGCGTGACGTCGTGAGTCCCGTCCAGGGGTCGGTGATCGTCGCCGACGCCGCGGTGACCGGGCTTCCCGACGCCAGCGTCGACGTCGTTGTCGGTGAGGCCATGCTGACGATGCAGGGCGACAAGGCCAAACGCGCGATCATCGCCGAGGCGTACCGCATCCTGCGTCCCGGTGGCCGCTACGCAATTCACGAATTGGGTCTGCAGCCCGACTCGATGGCCCAGGAGACCAAAGACGACATCAGGCGTGATCTGGCTCGATCGATCAAGGTCAACGCGCGTCCACTCACTGCGGCGGAGTGGGTGCAATTGCTGACCGATGCCGGATTCGAGGACGTCAGCGTCGACTACGCCCCGATGGCCTTGCTCAACCCGGCCCGCGTGCTGGCCGACGAGGGGCTGTTCGGCGCGTTGCGGATCATCGGCAACCTGATCGTTCGCGGGGCCGCGCGGCGGCGGGTGATCGGCATGAGGATGACCTTTCACCGGTACCGCCGCTCCCTCACTGCGGTCGCGGCAGTCGGCATCGTGCCCTCGTCATGACAAACTCAGGGGGTGCCAGTGCAGCGCCACGACCTAGGCTCGCCGCGGGACCGGGCGGTCGGTCAGCAGCGGCAGAAGGTGCTCGGCCTGCTGCAGAACGCGCCGGGCCCGGTCGACGCTCAGCACGTCGCCGACTCACTGCAGATACACATCACCACCGCCCGATTCCACCTGACGACGCTCGAGGATCAGGGCTACATCCGGCGCGGCGGCGGGGCGAAAGTCGCACGCGCGGGGCGGCCCCGGCTGACCTACGAAATGGCGCCGAGGCTGGACTACGCGGACATCGTGTCGCTCTTCGCCGCCCATCTCGGCGGGACGGCCGAGGAACGGGAACGCCGGGCGCTGAGCATTGGTGCAGATCTGGCCCACCGGGTGCACCTGGCCAGGAAGCGAGAGGAATCCACGATCACCGACCTCGTGGTGGCGACGCTGAACGAACTCGGATTTCAGGTGCGCTCGGTGCTGAATTCGTTCGGCGAGGTGACGGTTCAGCTCTGCACCTGTCCGCTGGCCGAGGTCGCGGCGACCGCACCCGAGGTGGTCAGAGGCATTCAGCAGGGTCTCATTCAAGAGGTTGTCGACCTCAACACCGACGGGATCGGTGCCTCCTATCGCGTTGCCGTGACACCGGATCCGCGGGCCGGCTCCTGCGAAGTCTGCTTGATACTCAGCCCCAAGAAGTAAGCCAATCAGTGTGGAGGTGAGACCGGTGAACACGGTCGAAGTATTGTCGCTGACTGCCGTCGGCGACGAGCAGATAGCCGCCGCCGCCGCGGCTCGCGCCGGCCGAGCCGCGCACACGATCTACGGTGGTCGCGAACACGCGCTTCGCCAGACGATCCTGGCTCTGGCTTCGGGACACGGGCTCGACGATCACGAAAGTCCCGGTGAGGCAACGCTGTTGGTGCTCCGAGGTCGAATTCGGCTCGGCACGGCAACGGCGACTGTCGAGGGTACTACGGGGGACTTTCTGGTGATACCAGACGAGCGGCACAATGTTGCGGCACTGGAGGACTCGGTTGTGCTGCTGACGGTCGTCGCGCGCTAGCCTTCTGCGCGTAGCGCTTTCAGGCGTCGCTGCTCGGTGAGCACCGCCTGGTAGCTCTCGCGTTCGGCGATCAGCCAGGGCGGACTCTCCTCGACCAGTGCATTGATCTGCTCGGTGGTCAGCGCATCAACGACGCCGCCACGTCCAAGACCCGCGATCGAGACGCCCAGCTTGGCTGCGACGAGATTCTTCGGGTGCGGCCCGTTTTTTCTCAGATCCTGAAGCCACTGGGGCGGATCTTCCTGCAGGGCGGCGAGCTCGCCGCGGGTGATCGGGTTGTCCTGGAACTCCGCGGGTGTCGCGGGCAGGTACACGTCCAGCTTCTTCGCCGCCGTGGCGGGCTTCATGGACTGCGCATTCGGCCTGCTCATGGAACAAGCTTATCGGTAGCCTGATGCGATGCCCGCCGCGCTCACCCTCGGTTACGTCCCCGGCGGGACGCCCGCGAAGTGGGCTCGGATCTGGGCGGAGCGCCACCCCGACGTGCCGCTGCGGATGCGGACCATCGAGGCGGCGAATGCAGCCGCCGAAGTGAGAACCGGCGGCGTCGACTTGGCGGTCCTCCGATTGCCGGCTGACACATCCGGACTGGCGGTCATTCCGCTCTACGAAGAGACCACAGTGGCTGTCGTACCGAAAGATCACGTCCTCAGCGCAGCCGACGAACTCACCGCCGCGGACTTCGACGGCGAGCCGATCTTGATCCCACTCGACCATGTCGTCTACTGGCCGGACGCTCCCGGCGTCCCGGTCGAGCACCGGCCCGAAACCACCGAGAGTGCAATGGAACTCGTCGCCGCAGGGAGCGGCTTGGTCATCGTTCCGCAGTCGCTGGCACGCCTGCATCACCGAAGAGACCTCACATATCGTCCGATCGTCGACGCGCCCACCTGCCCGGTGGCGCTCGCCGTCCCGGAAGGGCCGCAGTCCGCGCTGGTCGAGGACTTCATCGGGATTGTGCGGGGCCGCAAACCTGGTTCGTCACGCGCGCAGGCAGAGCCAGTGCCGAAACGCACCGCACGGGAGAAGACCCTCGCCAAGCAGGCCGCCCGCGCCGCTGCGGGCAAGGTCGCGCGCAAGCCAGGCCGTGGTCGTCGCTGACGCATGCCGAGGGTCGGCCATTGTCACGCTTTCTTGGGCGGGACCGTGACATAACCCATCACTCGGCGACTACTTCGGCGTGTGCTGCGGTCCCTGGGCTTTCTTGTACAGCGCCTTGAGCATTCGGTCGCGGAACCCGGCGTTGTCGATGAGCTTCACGCCGGCACTGGCTAGCCGTGGCTGTCCCAGCAGCTTGTGGAAGTAGCGGCCGCGGCGATACTCGCGACCCCACGCCGCCTCCATGCGCTGCGCGTAATTGGTGAAGTCGTCGGGGCCACCATTCTGCAGCGCCGCGATCGCGCATTCGCCTGCCGCGAGCCCGGATTCGAGCGCCTTGGAGATACCTGCACCGGACGCAGGCTTGCCCGCACCCAGCGCGTCGCCGGTGAACAGTACGCCGGGCCGCCACGGGGGCCATGCGGTGAAGCCCATCGGCAGCCGCCACGCCCGCACGCTCTTGTTCTTCTTCAGTTCCTCGATCGCGGGCAGCTCCCAGTCGGCAGGCAGCGTGCGGAGGAACTCGCCGAGGAATTGAGTGGCGTTGATCGACTGCCAGTTCTTGTAGCTGTTCACATAGCCGAGGCCGATGTTGAAAACCCCATTGCCCATCGGGAACACCCAGCCGTATCCGGGCAGCTGGTCGCCCTGGAAAGCCAGCTTCAGGTAAATGTCGAGACTGTCGGAATCGGCCCGGTTGGCGTGCATCTCCGACCGGATCGCGATGGCCTGGTAGCCGTTGTACTCCGAGTCGATCTTCAGCGCCCGCTTGATCGGCGAATAGGCGCCGTCGGCTGCGATGACGGCGTCGCCGTACACCTTCTCGCCGCCCTTGAGCGTCACGCCCACGACGCGCCCGGTGGCGTCGAGCTCGGGGCCCGCCACCTCGGCGCTCTGGCGGACCTCAGCGCCCGCCGACTCGGCATGCTTGAGCAGCACGGTGTCCAGGTGCTCGCGGCTGACGGTGTGCCCGTGGTCGGGCATGCCGGGGCGCTTGGGGAAGGACAGTTCCCACTGCGAGGGGCTGAACACCGTTACCCGGTTGACCCGGTGGTAGGTGGCCACCTCGTCGGCCAGGCCCATCTTCTGCAGGTAGCTGACGGCGCGGGCGGTGAGCCCATCGCCGCAGGGTTTGGCGCGGGGGAATTCGGCCTTGTCCAAGACCACCACTTTTGCGCCGGTCTGCGCGGCCTGCCACGCCGCTGCGGCGCCAGAAGGCCCGCCACCTGCAATGATCAGGTCGTAACGCTGCGTCATCGTCCTCGTCTCTTCAATCGCCTATCGCAGAGAGAATACCCAAACTGTGGTCACCCCTCTCATCCAGCGAACTGCCCTAATACATTGGTAATTAATGCGAGTCAGGCCCGGTCTGAGCAGGTCAGCGGTGTCTGGGCGGTACAGTGATCGGGTGCGACGAGGGTCCAGATCACATTCCAGCGTTGAGCCGGGGGTCAAGGTGGACGCCCGCAGTGAGCGCTGGCGTGAGCATCGGAAGAAGGTGCGCTCGGAAATCGTCGACGCGGCTTTCCGTGCAATCGATCGCCTAGGCCCCAATGTCAGCGTGCGCGAGATCGCCGAAGAGGCCGGTACCGCCAAGCCCAAGATCTACCGACATTTTGCTGACAAGTCCGACATGTTCTCCGAGATCGGTCAGCGGATGCGCGACATGTTGTGGGCGGCGATCATCCCGTCGGTCGACGTCCAGACGGACTCCGCGCGCCAGATCGTCGGCCGTGGTGTCGAGCACTACGTGGAACTCGTCGAAAAACACCCGAACGTGGTGCGGTTCCTGCTGCAGGGTCGGTTCGCCGACCAGTCGGCGGCCGCGATGACGGCCGTCAACAAGGGCAGTGAGATCACCCTCGCCATCGCCGACATGATCAGCACCCAGCTCGAAGACCTGGCGCCGGAACCGGAAGCGTTCGAACTGGCGGCGTTCGCAATCTTCGGAACTGCGGCGTCGGCGACGGACTGGTGGCTGGGCGCCGACGACGACAGCCCCCGACGGATGCCGGCTGACAAGTTCATCGCACATCTGACGACGATCATGGTCGGCGCCATCAACGGCACTGCCGAAGTGCTGAGTATCCAGATCGATGCCGATCAGCCGATCCGCACCGCGGTCCGTCGGCAGCAACCAGTCGCCTGATTTGAGGCAGACGCCTCATGTCGTGAGGCCATGGCGCCGAACACTATTGGCGCATGACGAAACAACACACCACCCCCCGAGATGCCGTGGCTGCCGTGCTGGCCGACCCGGTCCTACCTCCCGGCGACGACGAGCGGTTCGTCGGATTCGGAATCATGGGCCTGCCCTTTGCCAACGGGCACTACCTGGCCATGCGACAGATTCCGGCGACGACATTCGCACCGCCGTACGTCTCGGTGTGGCACCGCGACCCGTCCTGCAACTGGACGTTCTACGCCACCACACCCGGACAACAAAGTTGCGCAAGGTATTTCAGCTCGGCGACCCCCAATGACGCTGTGCAATGCGATATCGACGTCGCCTGGACAGGACCGGAATCAATGCACGTCGAAATCCCGGGACTGCTGCAGTGGACCGTCGATCTGCAAGCGGTCGCGGCCACCCGGCTGATGGGCATGATCGGCGGCAAGCTGCCACAGTCGGCCTGGGCGGACCCGAAGGCTCTGCGTCGGCTGGGCGCTGTGGCGCAACGGATGCTCGGTGTCGGTGACATCCGGCTGACAGGTCGTGCACCGAACGGGCAGTGCTACATGATGGCCCCCACCCAGTTATGGGTCGTCGCGGATTCGCGCGCGATCCTGGGCGGTCGTGACCTGGGGCCCAGCGGCCCGCTGCTCCGACAAGCCCGCCTCGGCGACTTCCGCATGCCGCAGCGTGGCATCGGAATGGTCGGATCGGGTCACTTCGAGACCTTCGATCCGCAGCGGCACCGCAGGGCCGAACGTGATTTGGCCTACGCCTAAGAGTTGACCCGTCGCAACTCCGCGCCCACCTCGTGCGTTGACACCCTGGACCGCGATCCGGACACTGGCTAAAGTATCCGGTACCGGCGTTCCCAGGAAAGGCTTGTGAAACATGACGGTGGCGCAGGACAAACTCGAGGTGACGGCACCCAAACCGGTGCACACCCGCGCGCTCATCATCGGCTCGGGGTTCTCCGGGCTGGGGATGGGCATCGCGCTTCAGCAGCAGAACGTCGACTTCCTGATTCTGGAGAAGGCCGACGACATCGGTGGCACCTGGCGCGACAACACCTATCCCGGCTGCGCCTGCGACATCCCGTCGCACATGTACTCGTTCTCGTTCGAGCCCAAGCCCGACTGGACGCACATGTGGTCGTTCCAGCCCGAAATCCAGGATTACCTGCAGGGTGTGACGGACAAGTACGGGTTGCGGCGCTACATCCAGTTCAACTCCCACGTTGATCGGGCGCACTGGGACAACGACGAAATGCGTTGGCACGCCTTCACGAAGGACGGCCGCGAATTCGTCGCGCAGTTCCTCATCTCCGGCGCCGGGGGATTGCACATTCCGCTGATCCCGGAATTCGAAGGGCTCGACGAGTTCAAGGGCGCGGTGTTCCACTCCGCGGAGTGGGACCACAGCGTCGATCTGACCGGAAAGCGCGTCGCGGTGATCGGCACCGGGGCGAGCGCCATCCAGATCGTGCCCGAGATCGTGAAAGACGTTGCGGAGCTTCAGCTTTACCAGCGCACCCCGGCATGGGTGATGCCGCGTCCCAACAACCCGATCCCACAGTGGATGCGGCAGATGTTCACCTACGTGCCCGGCACCCGCGCGGCGATGCGGGCGGGCATCTACTGGCTCCACGAGGTCGTCGGATTCGCGATGACCAAACAACCTCGCCTGCTCAAACTGGGTGAGCTCGCGGGCAAGTGGAACATCAACCGATCGGTGAAGGATCCAGCGCTGCGCAAGAAGCTGGTCCCGAACTACAAGGCCGGTTGTAAGCGCATCCTGAACTCCGACACGTATTACGTCGGCATCGCGGATCCGAAGACCGAGGTCATCACCGACCGCATCGCACGGTTCACTTCCACCGGCATCGTCGCTTCCGACGGTACCGAGCGTGAGGCCGATATCGTGGTGTGCGCCACCGGCTTTCACGTCACCGATTCCTACACCTATGTCGACATCAAGGGTTACGACGGTGAAGATCTGATCGACCGGTGGAACCGCGAGGGCATGGCCGCGTTGCGCGGTATCACGATTGCCGACATGCCGAATCTGTTCTTCCTGCTCGGCCCGAACACCGCGCTTGGCCACAACTCCGTGGTCTTCATGATCGAGTCGCAGATTCGCTACGCCGCGCACGCGATCGCCGCCGTCGACAAGAAGGGCGCGCAGGCGCTGGCGCCGACCCGCGTCGCCCAGGACGCCTACAACAAGGAGCTGCAGCACGACCTTGCCGGCACGGTCTTCAACACCGGCGGGT
Source organism: Mycolicibacterium tusciae JS617 (assembly GCF_000243415.2). Next base: position 2,018,843 of record NZ_KI912270.1, on the reverse strand, counting down.
GCAGCAGCTGGTACATGGACGAGCACGGAGTCAACCGCACGCTGTGGAGTGGAATGACATGGCAGTACTGGCTGGCCACCCGCAAGTTCGACGCATCCGAGTACAACTTCCTCGACGCGCACAGCCGGGTAGCCGTCTAGTTACGCGACACGCCAAACACAACATCTCGTATAGCGCTGCTTCGTCAGACCCCAGTTGTAGTGTTGAGGGCGCTGTGGCAGCTCTATAGTGAAGTAGAAGAAGACCAGGTGAAACGGGGTTCTTGTGAGTGACGGCGTGAAACTGATTGACCGGGTCTCGGCCATCAACTGGAACCGCGTGCAGGACGAGAAGGACGCCGAGGTCTGGGATCGGCTGACGGGCAATTTCTGGCTGCCGGAGAAGGTGCCGGTGTCCAATGACATCCCGTCCTGGGGCACGCTGAACGACCACGAGAAACAGCTCACGATGCGCGTGTTCACCGGCTTGACGCTGCTAGACACCATCCAGGGCACCGTCGGCGCCGTTAGCTTGATCCCCGACGCGTTGACGCCGCATGAGGAAGCCGTCTACACCAACATCGCGTTCATGGAGTCGGTGCATGCGCGCAGCTACAGCAACATCTTCTCGACGCTGTGCTCGACCGCCGACATCGACGATGCGTTCCGCTGGTCGGAGGAGAACCCGAACCTGCAGCGCAAGGCCGAGATCGTCATGCAGTACTACAAGGGTGACGAGCCGCTGAAGCGCAAGGTCGCCTCGACGCTGCTGGAGAGCTTCTTGTTCTACTCCGGCTTCTATCTGCCCATGTACTGGTCGAGCCGGGCCAAGCTCACCAACACCGCTGACATGATCCGGTTGATCATCCGCGACGAGGCCGTCCACGGCTACTACATCGGCTACAAATACCAGCGCGGGCTGGCGCTAACGGATGCCGCCACGCAGGCCGAACTGAAGGACTACACCTACGAGCTGCTCTTCGAGCTCTACGACAACGAGGTCGAGTACACCCAGGACCTCTACGACGGCGTCGGGCTCACCGAGGACGTCAAAAAGTTTCTGCGCTACAACGCCAACAAGGCGCTGATGAACCTCGGCTACGAAGCGCTGTTCCCGAAGGATGAGACCGACGTCAACCCGGCGATCCTGTCCGCGTTGAGCCCCAACGCCGACGAGAACCACGACTTCTTCTCAGGGTCGGGCTCGAGCTACGTCATCGGCAAGGCCGTCAACACCGAAGACGAGGACTGGGACTTCTAGAGCCTGCCGGCGATGTAGCCCGCGGCCTGATCCACCAGCCCGGAACCGAGGTAAGAGGGCTGCAGGTGCGAATCCCAATTCAGGCCTTTCCCACAGATGGGGTCGCCATTCGCGCACTGGTCGATCGTCCTGTTGGCATAGGCGGGGGGCGGGCCGAGTCGCCTGGTGCCGTTACCGAATACCGCGACCGCGGCAATGTGCTGACTGACATCCGGCGGAAGTGAATTCGCTCTGGCAAAGAGATCGGCCGCCGTGGCACCGAGGGAATAGCCGCCGATCACAATTCGGGTGTTCGGGCAGCTATTCGCCATGGATCGCACGTGCGCACCGATGTCTCTGGCCCCGGTGGCGGCGTCTAGGTCGGCGGGGTAGTTCACTCCATAGACGCCGACTGACATCGCCGTCTTGGAGCGCAGCGCATTGACGAGCGCATCGCCCACGGCGCCGACGCCGGGTGGTTCCTGCCGGCCGCGAGCGAAGGCCACTTCGACATCGGGGCAAGCCGCCGATGCCACCGGGATAAGCTGCGCTGCCGGGAAGGGCGTTGCCGCCGGGGTAATTACGAGCGTCACGGCGAGCGCGAAGGCGGCCGCGAGGTTGAGGACACGTGGAGTCATAGGCCTGGACTTCATGAATGATTTTCGCGCGGCGAGCGGCGTACGTTACGGCGCGCTCAATTTCTAGACGGTCGCCAGCCGACGCGCCGGCGAGTCACTCCGCGCGCTTGAGCACCGCGACGACCGTGAGGATAAGGATCTTGATGTCCAGCCAGAAGGACCAGTTCTCGATGTAGTAGTTGTCCCATTCCGCACGGTCGGCAATCGAGGTCTGCCCGCGAAGGCCGTGCACCTGCGCCCAGCCGGTAAGGCCCGCCTTGACCCGATGCCGTTGGCCGTATCGGTGGATCTGCACTTTGAAGAGGTCGACGAATGCCGGCCTTTCGGGCCGCGGGCCCACGAGGCTCATGTCGCCGCGAAGAACGTTGATGAGCTGTGGCAGTTCGTCCAGCGACGTCGCCCGCATCACCGCTCCCACCCGAGTGCGCCGATCGACGCCCTCCACGCCGCCGGGTGCCGCCCCTGCCTTCAGCTGAAAGGCGGTGTCGGAGGCACTGGGTGGGCGCATCGAACGGAACTTCAGGCAGTCGAACGGTTTGCCGTCGCGCCCGACACGCTTCTGGCGGAAGAAGATCGGGCCCGGCGAGCCCACGCGCACGAGGAGTGCCAACGTCAGGAACAGCGGCGAGATGAGCAGCAGCAACCCTGCGGCGACGACGCGGTCCATCGCGTACTTCATCGCGAACTGCCACCCTCCGGGGTTGACCGGGGGAAGAACCAACAGGGGTACCCCGCCGAGATGATCGATCCGGGCCCGTTTGCCGACGGCGTCATGCACCGGCGGCACCACCCACACCCGGATGTCGTGCCGGTGCGCCTTGCTGATCAGGTCGACCAGCTCGTCGTCGCTGCTATCGCCTTTGGAGATGACGACCTCTTCGATGCCCAAGGACCTCGCGACCTTGCCGAACTGCGCAGGAGAGCCGACGTAGGGCACGGGTGGGTGCGTAGTCGACGCGTCGGACGGCTCTGGCGCTTTGGAAGCCAGAATCCCAACCGGACGTAGCCCGTATTCGGGCAGGGCGCACATGTGGGCGATCAGATGGTCGACCATCTCGGTGTTCCCGACGAGCAATGTCGCCGAGGCCGATCTATGCGCTCGGCGGAGGTGGCGTTGAGTGAAATCGCGGGCCAGTCGGACGAGCTGGACCAGGATCGCGGCGCACAACCCGGTCCAGACCACGTGGTAGCCCGGGTGCGCGTTGTCGACCAAGAGAAGTATGCCCAGCAACGTGAGGGACGCGATCGCGACGGAACTCACGATCGGGTATCCCTCGTCGAGAAAGTTGCGGGTCAGATTGCGCCGGTACAACCCGTCGCGGGCAAACAGGATGAGCGTCAGCGGGATGAACAGCCAGATCAACCATTCGTATGGTCCGGGCGTGTGATTCGCTGCCCAGAGATTGACCGCGGCCACCGAGACGGTAAGTGCCACCACGTCGAGCGTGATGGTGAGCGCGACACTTCCGGTTCTGCTGCGGGCGTAGTCGAAAAAGGTGACGCGGCGCGGCGTTGGGTTGTCGCTGCCTCTGTGTGGGTCAGCGCGAACGGTCATGGATGCAGATTGTCTTCCCACGCAAGTCCATCACGATACGAACCGATTCTTCTCAGTCCGGAGCGATGCCGAAGATGCGCGCGCGGATCATCATGACGAAATCCTCCATCAGCTGGGTGTGTCCTGACGTCCACCGCCGCGGCCGGGTGTCCCAGGCGGCCAGCGTGCCGATCGTGTGTCCCTGTCCGTCGGTCAGCGGGAAGCCTGCGTAGGCCACGACATAACCTTCCCGCACCGCGAAATGATCAACCAACAGCGGTTCCTGACGGGCATCCGCGACGATGAGCGGTTCGCCAGAGGCGACGATCTCGCGGCCAAGTGCCCCCCGAAGGGGCCCCTTTCGGGTGGTCGCCACTTCCCCGGCGAGGCCGATTGCGCTGCACATGTACTGGGTGTCGCGGTCGACCAGCGTCACGGCGGCAGACGGCACGCCCACTGCCGCCACCACCATGCCGACGACCCGGTCGAGGCTGTGGGCCCGTTCGGCGTTGAGCAAACCACTGTCGTACAGCGCGCGCAGTCGGTCCGGATCGGAGATGACGGCGCCGCCCGCGAGGTTTGCGGCGGGGCCGGGCACGTCCAGATTCGACGAGCGGACGCGCGCGAGCAGTTCGTGCGTATCGGCGTCACCGCGGCGAGCCCGCTCGATGACCATCCTCGCTGCGACAGCACGGCCGATGTATGTCTCGACGGACTCGCCGGCCATGGCGGCTTCCTCGGTCAGAGCGCCGTTCATCCACTCGTTGAACCCGGGCAACATCGGCGTCATCGTTGTCACGCTAGCGCGCACCGGGATGCTGCTGCAGGCGAACGTCCATGGGGCCCAGTCCAGCTACTGAACCCCGTGGTGACTACTGGCGCCGCAACGTCGTGGTATCGATGACGAACCGGTAGCGCACGTCGCTGGCGAGCACCCGTTGGTACGCCTCGTTGATGTAATCCGGTGTGATGATTTCAATTTCGGGTCGCACGTCGTGCGCGGCGCAGAACTCCAGCATCTCCTGCGTTTCGGCAATGCCGCCGATCATCGAACCCGCCAAGCGGCGTCGTGCCCTAACCAGAGCCGGGGCCGCAACCGACATGGGACGTTCCGGCATCCCGAGTTCGACCAGCGTGCCGTCGGTTTTCAGCAGCTCCAGATAGGCATTCAGGTCGAGGTTCGCCGAGACGGTGTTCAAGATCAGGTCGAACGAGTCGGCAAGCGTCTCGAACGTCGCCGGGTCGGACGTGGCGTAGTACTCGTCGGCGCCCAGCCGCAGGCCGTCCTCCATCTTCTTCAACGACTGGCTCAGCACGGTCACTTTCGCACCCATCGCATGGGCGAGCTTGACGCCCATGTGGCCCAAACCGCCGAGGCCCACCACCGCCACACTCGTGCCGGGCCCGGCATTCCAATGGCGCAGAGGCGAATACAGGGTGATACCTGCGCACAGCAGCGGTGCGGCGGCATCAAGAGGCAGGTTGTCCGGGATGGTCAACACATAGTTCTCGTCGACGACGATCGCGCCGCTGTAGCCGCCCTGGGTCGGCTCGCCGTCGCGGCCGACGCTGCCATAGGTGCCGACCATTCCGGGGTTGGTGCAGTACTGCTCCTCGCCCGCACGGCACTGCGCACATTCCCGACAACTGTCGACGAAGCAGCCAACGCCGACCCGATCGCCGACCTTGAACTTGCTGACCTCGGCGCCGATCTCGGTGACGATGCCCGCGATCTCGTGTCCGGGCACCAACGGGTACCGGACGTCGCCCCACTCGGCCTTGACGGTGTGGATGTCGGAGTGGCAGATGCCCGCGAAATGGATGTCGAACGCAACGTCATGTGGTCCGACATCGCGACGAGTGATGGTGGTCTCAATCAGCGGCTCGGCCGCCGACGTGGCGGCATATGCGGAAACAGTGCTCATGTGAACGGCCTTCTACCTCGAGTAATCACAAACCAGAATTCGCCGCAACGACGCGGCCTATTGGTTTAAAACGGTCGAAGGCGACCTGGTCTTCCCCGTGAAACTGTGAGTTAGTTCCTAAAGTCCTGGGGCGCGGAAGGCACCGTTGAACGACAGCCGCTCGTAAGTGGCCACCTCGGCAACGGTGTAGGGATCGCGCTCGACGATGGCCTGCGCCTCTTCAGCGCTGATATCGCCCGTGAGGAGGATTGCCCCGGACTCATCCTCCAGACGGCCGGCCAGCACGATGCGGCCGGCCGCGACCTCGCCCTTCAGCCATTCCAGGTGAGCCGGCCGGGTCTGGTTGACGACGTCGGGCGGCTGCAGATAGGTGGATTTCAAGACGTGGAACATCTACGCCACGCTAATTTATCGGGGCGTTGATCCACGGGAGGTCGGCCAGTATTCCGCGGGCGGCAACGATGCCTTCGCCGGTCTGCCACACCTCGTTGTTGACCGCGAAGATCCGGTTGTCGCGATTGGCGGACAATTTCTTCCAGGCGTCGCTTTCCATGACGCGGGGGGCCCGGTCTTTGGCCGCGGGGGAGTCGAACGAGATGTAGACAATGTCTCCGTCGGCCGCCGAGAGGTCCGGTGAGTTCTCCAAGTCGGTGTCGGTGATACCGATCTCGATATACGGCTTGTCGGTAAATCGTTGTGCTGCAGGACGATCCACCCCGACGGCGGATAGCACGCTGCCTGGGAAGTTGGCCGGGCCGTAGACCCGCATAGTCGCGTCGGTGAACTGCACGACCGACGCCTGAAAATGGGTCGCGTCATTGTCGGCGCCGGTCTTGTCGGCGGCCCGCTCGAAGCCGTCGAGCATGGCATTGGCCGCGTCGAGCCGACCGGTCGCCTCGCCCACTGTGCGCGTGGTGTCCCGCCACGCGACGCCCGGTGCGCCGGTGAACACCGTCGGCGCGATCGCGGACAGCTCACCGAAATCTTGGGGCGTCAGAGCCTCGGAGCCGAGGATCAGATCGGGGGTTGCCGCCTTGATCGCGTCGACGTCGGGTGCACTGCGGCTACCCGCACCCGGAACATCGTGGATGACCTTCCCGAGGTAGGACGGTTGGCGGCTGGAGCCCTCTGGCAACGCGGCGGCAACCACGCGTGACTGCAGGCCGAGAGCGCACAGTGTGTCGAGCTGGTCACCGGAGAGCACCACGATGCGCTGCGGATCCGCACGTACCTGGGTTTCCCCCGCGGCATGTCGGACCAGCCGGTCGGGCGGGCCGGGGTCGACGGGGGTGGGTTCGGGTGCGCAGGATTCGTCTGGCCTGCGCTGATTACCGAGGACACCCGCACTCGCGATCCTCGTGGTGCTGGTGATGACCGATGGCTCACCCCCGGTGGGCGAAGCGTCGCCGCCGAGCGATCCGCAACCGGTGACCACAGTGATTGCGAGCGCTGTCGCGATCGCTGCCGAGGAGGGCACCAGGCCGGCGCGGGGTCCGCTGATCAGCACGTCGCCGACGGTAACATCCGGCCTGCTTGCGGCAGGTCAGCGCCTATCGCGAAGCATTTACGACAGTTTGTAGGACCACCACGACTTCCGGGTACACCGGGAGCTAGGATTCATCAGTGAAGACCGCCGGGATTTCCCGTCTGGATGTTTGGAGGATCTGTTGGTAGCCGAAGCGCCCCCAATAGGAGAACTCGAGGCCCGCCGTCCGTTTCCGGCCCGGCTCGGTCCCAAGGGCAACCTGGTCTACAACCTGATCACCACGACCGATCACAAGCTGATCGGCATCATGTACTGCGTCGCCTGCTTCATCTTCTTCTTCATCGGCGGGCTGATGGCGCTGTTCATGCGTACCGAGCTGGCGATGCCCGGGCTGCAGTTCCTGTCCAACGAGCAGTTCAACCAGCTGTTCACCATGCACGGCACGGTGATGCTGCTGTTCTACGCGACCCCGATCGTGTTCGGGTTCGCCAACCTGGTGCTCCCGCTGCAGATCGGCGCCCCCGACGTGGCGTTCCCGCGGCTCAACGCGTTCTCGTTCTGGCTGTTCCTGTTCGGCGCCATGATCGCGATCGCCGGCTTCATCACCCCGGGCGGAGCCGCCGACTTCGGCTGGACCGCGTACTCGCCGCTGACCGACGCGATTCACTCGCCCGGCGCGGGTGGCGACCTGTGGATCATGGGCCTGGCCGTCGGTGGTCTCGGCACCATCCTCGGTGGTGTCAACATGATCACCACCGTCGTCTGCATGCGCGCTCCGGGCATGACCATGTTCCGCATGCCGATCTTCACCTGGAACATCCTGGTGACGTCGATCCTGGTGCTGATGGCCTTCCCGCTGCTGACCGCCGCGCTGTTCGGTCTGGCCGCGGACCGTCATCTCGGTGCCCACATCTACGACCCGGCCAATGGCGGGGTGTTGTTGTGGCAGCACCTGTTCTGGTTCTTCGGCCACCCCGAGGTGTACATCATCGCGCTGCCGTTCTTCGGCATCGTCAGCGAGATCTTCCCGGTCTTCAGCCGCAAGCCGATCTTCGGCTACACCACGCTGATCTATGCGACGCTTTCGATCGCGGCGCTGTCGGTGGCGGTGTGGGCGCACCACATGTACGCCACGGGCGCTGTGCTGCTGCCGTTCTTCAGCTTCATGACGTTCCTGATCGCCGTGCCGACCGGCATCAAATTCTTCAACTGGATAGGCACGATGTGGAAGGGCCAGTTGACGTTTGAAACACCGATGCTTTTCTCGGTCGGATTCCTGGTCACCTTCCTGCTCGGTGGCCTGTCCGGTGTGCTGCTGGCCAGCCCGCCCATAGACTTCCACGTCACCGACTCGTACTTTGTGGTGGCGCACTTCCACTATGTGCTCTTCGGCACGATTGTTTTCGCCACCTATGCGGGCATCTACTTCTGGTTCCCGAAGATGACGGGCCGTCTGCTCGACGAGCGCCTGGGCAAGCTGCACTTCTGGCTGACGTTCATCGGCTTCCACACCACCTTCCTGGTGCAGCACTGGGTCGGCGACGAGGGCATGCCGCGCCGCTACGCGGACTACCTACCGTCGGACGGCTTCACCACGCTGAACATCGTGTCGACCATCGGCGCGTTCATCCTGGGCATTTCGACGATTCCGTTCGTGTGGAATGTGTTCAAGAGCTGGCGTTACGGCGAGCCGGTCACCGTCGACGATCCATGGGGCTACGGCAACTCGCTGGAATGGGCCACCAGTTGCCCGCCACCGCGGCACAACTTCACCGAGCTGCCCCGAATCCGTTCGGAGCGGCCCGCATTCGAGCTGCACTATCCCCACATGGTGGACCGGATGCGCGCTGAGGCGCACGTGGGTCGCGCACACGGGCCGGAGGACGGCGACGTGACGCGGCTGGACGACGAGAACGTCCGCACCTGACGGTATTGCAGGACTATCGAGGGTGAGCATGCCGAAGGTCTCGGTGTTGATCACCATCACCGGACCAGATCAACCAGGCGTGACGTCGGCGCTTTTCGAGGTCCTGTCACGACACAAGGTCGAGCTTCTCAACGTCGAACAGGTTGTCATTCGCTCTCGACTGACGCTGGGCGTGCTGGTTGCGGGTCCTGACGAGGTCGCCGGTGGCGCCGCGCTGCACGACGAGGTGCGCTTCGCAGTCCAGGGCTTCGGGTTGGACGTCACGATCGAGCGCAGCGATGGGCTGCCCGTGCTGCGGGAACCCTCCACCCACACCATCGTAGTGCTGGGCCGTCCGATCAGCGCCGAGGCCTTCGGCGTCGTGGCCCGCGAAGTCGCGAAGCTCAACGTCAACATCGATTTCATCCGGGGGGTCTCCGACTACCCGGTCACCGGTCTGGAGCTGCGGGTGTCGGTGCCGGCCGGCAGCGCCTACGCTCAGCTACAGGCCGCGATGACGCGGGTCGCGGCCAACGAGCGTGTCGACATCGCGCTCGAGGACTACAGCCTTTCGCGACGGGCCAAGCGGCTCATCGTCTTTGACGTCGACTCGACGTTGATCCAGGGCGAGGTCATCGAGATGCTCGCCGACCGGGTCGGCGCGCACGCCGCGGTTGCTGAGATCACCGAAGCAGCCATGCGTGGCGAGCTGGACTTCACGGAGTCGTTGAACCGGCGGGTCGCCACATTGGCCGGTCTGCCCGCCAACGTCCTGGAGGAGGTCGGCGAGCAGATCGAGCTGACGCCGGGTGCGCGGACGACGCTGCGGACGTTGCGGCGCTTGGGCTTTCACTGCGGAATTGTGTCCGGTGGTTTCCGCCAGGTCATCGAACCGCTGGCGCATGAGCTCGAGATGGATTTCGTCGCCGCCAACGAGCTCGAGATCGTCGACGGTAAGTTGACCGGCCGGGTGGTGGGTCAGATCATCGACCGCGCGGGAAAAGCCAAGGCGCTGCGCGATTTTGCGCAACAGGCCGGGGTGCCGATGGAGCAGACGGTGGCCGTCGGCGACGGCGCCAATGACATTGACATGCTCACCGCCGCGGGCCTGGGCGTGGCATTCAATGCGAAGCCGGCGCTGCGGGAAGTTGCCGACGCATCGATCAGCCACCCGTACTTGGACACAGTGTTGTTCATCCTGGGCATCACCCGCGGGGAGATCGAGGCCGCCGACGCGCGCGATGGCGTGGTGCGCCGCGTCGACATCCCCGACTAAAGGCCCGGCGCGCAGTCGCGCAAGGTTCAAACCACCACCCTCGTCGGCTCCGGTGCTGCCGAACCGGTGATGCTGTGCCAGGCGCGGGCGAGCAGTTCGATGGCCTCGGTGAGCTGTTCTTCGGGCAGCGCGTACGGAATGCGGACAAATCGCTCCAGCGTCCCGTCGACGCCGAACCGCGGCCCCGCGGGTAGGTCGAGGCCCAGCCGTGACGCAGCCGCCGACAGTGCGGTGCTCATCGGCGCGGGCAGGCGCACCCACAGCGACATGCCGCCGATGCCCGGACCGGGCTCCCAGTCGGGTAGGTGGCGGCTCAACAGCGACTGCAGCAGGGCACGGCGGACTCGCAGGATCTCGCGGCGTTCGGGCAGTATCTCGTCGCGACGGGCGAGAAGTCTTGCAGCGGCAAACTGTTCGAGCACCGGCGTGCCCATATCGATCGACGGTCGGAGCGCGGCGATGGTCGCGATGGTGGCACGCTCGGCGCGGATCCAGCCAACGCGCAGCCCGCCCCAGAAAGACTTCGACATCGAACCGATGGTCATGACCAGGTCGCGTCGTGTCGTCATCTCAGCGGCCAGGGGAGTCGGCATTGCCTCGTCCAGCCACATGTCGAGGATCGTCTCGTCAACGATCGTGCGGGTCCGCGTCTCAGCAATGATGCGCGCCAGTCGTTTCCGGTCACCCACGGGCATGGTGAGCCCCGTCGGGTTCTGGTTGTCGGGGATGAAGTACGCGAGATTCGGCGCCAGCTGGTGGACCGCGGCCTGCACGGCGTCCAGTTCCCAGCCGGCCTCGGTCATCGCCACCGGGACGGGCCGCGCCCCTGCGGTCGTGATGGCGGACAGCGCGCCGTGATAGGTGGGTTGTTCCACCAGTACGCGGTCGCCGGGCTGCACATACGTTGTCAGGATCAACGAGATCGCGTGGAGTGCACCCGTGGTCACCAGTATCTCGTCGGGAGAGGTGGGAAGGCCACGCTCGCAATATCTTTCAGCGATTGCCTGCCGCAATGTGCTTACCCCGACGAGTTCGTGGCCAGGTTCGTACAGATACGGCGTGACATCGCGGGTGGCATCGACGAACGCCTCCGTCACCGCGGCGGCCGGCGCGGACAGTGCAGCGGCGGCCAGGCTCATCGTGGGCGGCATCGCCTCGGCTCGGACCGCAGGAGCTATCGGCAGCGCCGTGGTGCTACGCGCGCCGCGGCGGGCATGGAGATAGCCGTCGTCGCGCAGTTGTGTGAACGCGGCGGTGACCGTCGTGCGCGAGACCCGCAACACGTCGGCGAGCGTGCGCTCGCTGGGCAACCGTGCCCCGACCGGTACGCGGCCGTCGATGATCAACAGTCGGATCGCGTCAGCCAGCCCCTGGTACGCAGGTCCACTTTGGCCGGATGTGCGCCAGTTGCCCAGTTCGCGAGCCAAGAGGTCCACATCTAGCGCTCTGGCCGGCATTTCTACTGTCATTTCGAGCCAGTATGCGCCAACTGGCTATTGATAGGCAAGCCAGTTGGATCGATTATCAAATGGTGAGTACGAATTGGATCTCGAAACTGGGCCACGAACTGGCGAGGATATTCAGCTGGCAGGCGCCGGCGGGCTGCGTCGACTACTCCGATCGCGATGCCGAGCGCATGGCTCGTGAAGTGGAGCTCATCCGGATGCGCTTCCCCCATCACTCGTGACGGGCACGCTGCTGCGAGGAAGCCTGCGCGGGACGGCGCTGCTGGTCGGGTTGGCCGGTTACGGCTTCTCGATGGCGATGATGGTGCGCGCCGGACTGGGACTAGACCCGTGGGACGTGTTCCACCAGGGCCTGGCCCGGCATACGGGGATGACGATCGGCGTCGCGTCGGCCGTGGTGGGTGTTGCCGTGCTGCTGGCATGGATTCCGCTGCGCAACCGGCCCGGCATCGGCACGATCGCCAACGTCATCGTCATCGCGATCACCGTCGACGTCGGCATGCTGCTGATGGATCAACCCACGTCGATGCCATTGCGGATCGCCATGATGGTCGGTGCGGTCGTCCTCAACGCGTTCAGCACCGTGCTCTACGTCGGAGCCGGACTCGGTCCGGGGCCCCGCGATGGCCTGATGACTGGACTTGTGGTGCGAACCGGGCTTTCGGTGCGACTGGTCCGCACGTCCATCGAGGCAACAGTGCTGGCGCTGGGGTGGCTGCTCGGCGGCACCGTCGGCGTCGGCACCGTGCTCTACGCATTCGGCATCGGTCCGCTGGTCCAGTTCTTCGTGCGCATCACGCCAAAGCCCGTCCTTGCCGTCAGTGGCTGGGCCACGGTCGCGGATGCCAGCGATTTGGGCGTGCGCAGTCATCCTGAGCGCGACCGAACACGCCGAAATCGCTTCACTACGATGAGACGGTGCCAGTCGCCGAAGGAGATCCAGCCGACCCCGACCTGCTGATCGACTTCGCCAGGGTCTCGTTGCGTCGTGGCGGCCAGGTTCTCGTGGGACCCATCACGTGGTCGGTTGAACTCGACGAACGTTGGGTGGTCATCGGCCCCAACGGCGCGGGCAAGACATCGCTGCTTCGCATCGCGGCCGCGATGGAGTATCCCTCGTCGGGGACGGCGCTGGTCCTGGGTGAACGACTGGGCAGGGTCGACATGTCCGAACTGCGGTCCCGCGTCGGTCTGAGCAGTTCGGCGCTGTCTCAGCGGGTGCCCGACGATGAGGTGGTACGCGATCTGGTCGTGTCCGCGGGGTACTCGGTGCTCGGCCGCTGGCGGGAGAAATACGACGACGTCGACTACGAGCAGGCGGTCAACATGCTCGAGAGCGTCGGCGCCGAGCATCTCGCCGAACGGGCCTACGGCACCCTGTCCGAAGGGGAGCGCAAACGCGTGCTCATCGCGCGGTCGATGATGACCGACCCGGAGCTGCTGTTGCTCGACGAGCCCGCGGCCGGCCTGGATCTCGGTGGCCGCGAGGACCTGCTGGCGCGGCTGGAGGACCTGGCTCTCGACGCGGATTCCCCGGCAATGGTGTTGGTCACCCACCACGTCGAGGAGATTCCGCGCGGTTTCTCCCACGGCCTGATCCTGTCCGAGGGCAAGGTCGTCGACTCAGGTCTGCTTCCCGATGTGCTGACCGCCGAGAACCTGTCGAAAGCGTTCGGTCAGTCGATTGTTCTCGACCATTCCGAAGGACGCTATTTCGCGCGTCGGGCCAGAAGCCGCGCGGCGCACAGGAGGCGACTATGAGTGAAGATCCATTGGTCCCGAGGCCCGCGGCGACGGTGATGCTGGTACGCGACACCGCTGCCCGGGGAATCGAAGTGTTCCTGATGCGCAGGCACTCGGCGATGGACTTCGTCGCGGGCGTGATGGTGTTTCCCGGTGGTGGCGTCGATGACCGTGACCGCAACGCCGACATCGCCTGGTTCGGCCCCGAACCCGCTTGGTGGGCAGAACGATTCGGCGTCGAGTCCGACCTGGCCGAGGCGCTGGTGTGCGCCGCGGCGCGCGAAACGTTCGAAGAGTCCGGCGTGCTGTTCGCCGGCCCCGCCGACGATCCCGACGGGATAGTGGGTGACGCGTCGGTCTACGGCGATGCGCGGGCGGCGCTGGCCAACCATTCTCTGTCGTTCGCGGAGTTTCTGCGCCGCGAGAACCTGGTGCTGCGCGCGGATCTGCTTCGGCCCTGGGCGAATTGGGTGACCCCGAAGGAGGAGCGCACCCGTCGCTACGACACGTTCTTCTTCGTGGGCGCGCTGCCGCAGGGCCAGCGGGCCGACGGCGACAACACCGAAACCGATCAGGCGTTCTGGAGCACTCCGCAGGCGGGTCTCGACGAGTTCGCCGAAGGCCGTTCGTTCCTGCTGCCGCCCACGTGGACGCAGCTCGACTCGCTCAACGGACGCACGGTCGCGGAAGTGCTTGCCGTCGAACGCAAGATCGTGGCCGTCGAGCCGCACCTGGCCGCCGACACGGACACGGGCAACTGGGAGATCGAATTCTTCAACAGTGACCGGTACAACGCCGCCCGCAACCGCCGCGCGCCCGACGGCTACAGCCGGGACACACCCCTGGCATGAACGAGTTCGTATCGGTGCACACCAGCGACGAGCACCCCGGCATCGCGACGCTTCTGTTGTCGCGGCCACCCACCAACGCGCTCACCCGTCAGGTGTATCGCGAGCTGGAAATCGTCGCCGCTGACATCGGCCGCCTCGACGACATCCACGCCGTCATCCTCTTCGGCGGTCACGAGATCTTCTCCGCCGGCGATGACGTTCCGGAGCTGTCCCTGCTCAACAGTGCCGAAGCGACAGCGGCGGCCCAGCTCTGCCGGGACGCGGTCGACGCACTCGCCGCGATCCCCAAGCCGACCGTCGCCGCGATCACGGGTTACGCGCTGGGCGGCGGACTGAACGTGTCGCTGGCCGCCGACTGGCGGGTGGCAGGTGACAACGTCAGATTCGGTGTGACGGAGATCCTGGCCGGTCTGGTGCCCGCGGGCGGCACCTCGCGGCTGGCCCGCACGGTCGGCATGTCCAAGGCCAAGGACATGGTGTTCAGCGGCCGCTTCATCGATGCCAAGGAAGCCCTGGCCCTGGGCCTCATCGACGAGATGGTCGCCCCCGACGGTGTCTACGACGCGGCGCTGGCCTGGGCAAAGCGGTTCGTCGAACATCCTGCTCAGGTACTGGCTGCCGCCAAGGCCACCTTCGACCTTTAGGCTGCCCTGTTATGACGAGTTCAGATACCGGCTCTGATGTCGCCGCCGAGGCGGCTCCGGTGCCCAACCCGCACGCGACCGCGGAGCAGGTCGAGGCGGCCCGCCACGACTCCAAGCTCGCCCAGGTGCTGTACCACGACTGGGAGGCCGAGTCGTACGACGACAAATGGTCGATCTCCTACGACAAGCGATGCGTCGATTACGCCCGCGACTTGTTCGACGCTACGGTGCCCGAGGACGAGCTGCGGAACCTGCCCTACGACCGCGCGCTCGAGCTGGGCTGCGGTAGCGGGTTCTTTCTCCTCAACTTGATCCAGGCAGGGGTGGCGCGCCGCGGCTCGGTGACCGATCTGTCCCCGGGCATGGTCAAGGTGGCCACGCGCAACGGTGAGAACCTGGGCCTGGAAATCGACGGACGAGTGGCCGACGCCGAAGGCATCCCGTACGACGACGACACCTTCGATCTCGTCGTCGGCCACGCCGTGTTGCATCACATCCCCGACGTCGAACTGTCACTGCGGGAGGTCGTGCGGGTACTCAAGCCTGGCGGCCGATTCATCTTCGCGGGCGAGCCGAGCAACGCGGGTGAGAACTATGCACGCCCGTTGTCGACATTGACGTGGCGCGCGGTGACGAACGTGACCAAGCTGCCGGGGCTGTCCGGCTGGCGCCGCCCGCAGGCCGAGCTCGACGAATCGTCGCGAGCGGCCGCACTCGAAGCGATCGTCGACCTGCACACATTCTCGCCCGGCGACCTGGAGCGCATGTCCCGTAGTGCCGGCGCGGTCGACGTCACAACCACCACAACGGAATTCACCGCTGCAATGCTCGGTTGGCCGCTGCGCACCCTCGAGGCCGCCGTGCCGCCCGGCCGGTTGGGTTGGGGCTACGCGAAGTTCGCCTTCAACAGCTGGCTCGCCCTGAGTTGGGTCGACGAGAATCTCTGGAGTCGCGTGGTTCCCAAGGGTTGGTTCTACAACGTGATGGTGACCGGGGTTAAGCCGTCGAAGACGGCGACGAGTGAGGATCGCAGCGAGGGACGAGCGAGGACCGGAGCGAGGACGAGTCGAGGCTTGTCGTCGTAGATTTCCGGCTCGACGATGTCGCCTATCTGCAGAGCGACGTTGGGAGCCACGCGCTGTCCGAGGTCGCTGACCTTCCGCTGACGGCCGCCACCTTGGTCGCCGATGTCGCTTCCGCGCGTAAGCGTTTCGGTGAACGGTCTGCCGTCTTGGTGGAGACGACGGTGTTGCGGCGCAAGGCGGTCACGAAGTTCGACCATCCGGGGGGCTGGCTGTTCACCGATGAGGCGCTTCAGCAGGCGACAGCTCAACGGGTCGCCGCCCACCGCGCGCGACGCTTGTCGGGTGCGGTAGTGCATGACGCCACGTGTTCGATCGGCACGGAGCTTGCCGCGCTGCGAAGCACGTCGAGCGTACTCGTCGGCAGCGACGTCGATCCGGTCCGGTTGGCGATGGCCCGGCACAACGTTGCCGATGTGGATCTCTGCCGCGCCGACGCGCTGCGCCCGATCACCGCGTCGGCCGTGGTCCTACTCGACCCCGCGCGTCGAAGCGCCGGGAGACGCCGATTCGATCCGCGCGATTACACACCGGGACTCGATACGCTGCTCGACGTTTACCGGGGTCGCGACATCGCCGTAAAGTGCGCGCCGGGAATCGATTTCGATGCGGTCGCCCGGTTGGGATTCACCGGTGAGATCGAGGTGACGTCGAGTGCCGGTGGTGTGCGCGAGGCGTGCCTGTGGTCGGCGGGGTTGGCTGCCCCCGGCGTGACCCGGCGGGCCAGCATGCTCGATACGGGGGAGGAGATCACCGACGTCGACGCCGACGACTGCGTGGTCGCGCGCGCCGGGCGGTGGATCGTGGACCCCGATGGCGCGGTGGTCCGTGCGGGTCTGGTGCGCCACTACGCGACCCGGCACGGACTCTGGCAGATCGACCCCGACATCGCCTACCTATCCGGGGATTCGTTGCCGACCGGCGTGCGCGGCTTCGAGGTGCTCGAGGAGCTCGCCTACAGCGAACGCGGACTGCGCCAGGCGCTTTCGGGTCGCGACGTCGGTGCGGCCGAGATCCTGGTCCGCGGTGTGGATGTGGACCCCGACACGCTGCGGCCCCGGCTTCGGCTGCGCGGCTCACAACAGCTCTCGGTGGTCATCACCCGCATCGGCGCCGGGGCCGCAAGCCGGGCAACGGCATTCATCTGCCGACCGTCACGCTGAAACGCCACGTACGCTGGAAGTGATGCGTCGGCGGCAAAGCCCGGTGCCGGCTGCGAGGACTTTCAACGATGCGCATTCTCAGGTTTGCAGCTGCCCTGTTGGGGGCCTGCGCCGTTGCCGGCACGATCAGCGCTCCGGTGGCGTCGGCGCAACCTGGCTGTGCGGATCTACGAGGCGTCGTCGGGCAGGACCAGATGTGCCGGGTCCATGTGCAGACCGACACGTACTCGATCGACATGAGCTTCCCCAACGACTATCCCGACCAGCAGTCGTTGGTTTCCTATCTGACTCAGTCGCGGGACGGGTTCGTCAACGTCGCCGAGAACCCCGACGCGTACAACCTGCCGTACGAACTGGATGCCGAGGGCGTGGGTTACCGATCGCGCTCGCTCTTGCCGAACGGTGGCACCCGCAGCGTGGTGTTCACGACGTACCAGAACGTCGGCGGCGCGCACCCGCAGACGTATTACGAGGCGTTCAACTGGAACATGGCAACGAATGCGCCGATCACGTTCGACTCGTTGTTCAAGCCGGGCACCAAGCCGCTCGACGTGATCTACCCCGAGGTCAACCGCTACCTGACGCAAGAGCAGGGGTTGATCGACGCGATCCCGCAGACCCCCGGCCTGGATCCGGCCAACTACCAGAACTTCGCCCTGACCGATGACTCGCTGATCTTCTTCTTCAGCCAGGGTGAGATGTTCGCCGAGTCGGCGGGTCCAGTCCAGGCGACGGTACCGCGCGCGGCCGTCGCACCGATGCTGGCGCTCTAGGCTGCGATCAGGTTCGCGCGGTCTCGCGATCCTTTCCGGTGACGGGGTCGTAGTTCTCCCAGAAGGTGGCGTTCTTGATGTCCAGGGCTCGCGGGTCGAACACCGGGTCGAGGCCTAGCTTCTTCTGCTTCTCGTAGTCCCACAGCGCCTTGTAGGCGGGCTGCTGCAGGATGATGATGCCGATGATGTTCAGCCACGCCATCAGGCCGACGCCGATGTCGCCCAGCGTCCATGCATCGGATGCCGTCGAGACGGCACCCATGGCCACCGATACCAGAATCAGCGCCTGCAACAGCATCGTCGTGTTCGACCCGACCGTGCCCCGGATGTACGGGACGTCGACGGTGTTGGCCTTGCCCAGCAGGAATCGCAGGTTGGTCTCGGCCATGTAGCAGTAGGCGATGATCGTGGTGATACAGAAGAACGCGAGCGAGATCGCGATGAAGCTGGAGCCGGCACCGCTCCACAGTGTGTCGAAACCAGCCTGGGCGAACGTCGGACCGACCTCGGCGTTGGAAGGCAGGATTCCGCCTTCGGCGATGATCGCACCGTCGGCGCTCTCGCCCTCGAACACCCGGTAGGCCCCGGTGGACAGGATCAGGAAGCCGGTCGCCGAGCAGATGAACAGCGTGTCGACGTAAACGGCGAATGCCTGCACCAGGCCCTGCTTGGCCGGATGCGACACCTCCGCAGCGGCCGCGGCATGCGGACCGGTGCCTTGGCCGGCCTCGTTCGAGTAGATGCCGCGTTTCACACCCCACATGACTGCCGAGCCGAGGATCGCGCCGAACGCCGAGTCCAGGCCAAACGCGCTGGAGAAGATCAGTGAGAGCACGCCCGGGACCTCCCCGGCGTTCGTCGCCACGATGATCAGCGCCAGCACGATGTAGATGATCGCCATGAACGGCACGACGATCGAGGCGAACGTCGCGATCCGCTTGACCCCGCCGATGATCACAAAGGCCAGCACGATCACGATGCCGACGGCCACCCACCACTTGGACCAACCCCAGGCGGAGTTCATCGCCGAGGCCATCGAGTTGGACTGGACGCTGGGCAGCAGCAAGCCCATCGCCAGGATGGTGACCGCCGCGAAGACGTAGCCGTACACCTTCATCGCGGGCGCCGCGGCGGTGTTGGCGAAGGCCCGACTGAGGTAGTAGGCCGGTCCGCCGCGGTACTCACCGGTTAGTGGATCCTTCGTCTTGTAGATCTGGCCGAGCGTGCATTCGACGAACGACGTGGAGGCGCCGAGGAAGGCGACCATCCACATCCAGAACAGTGCGCCGGGGCCGCCGAACGCGATGGCGGTGGCCACACCGCGATGTTGCCCGTCCCGACCCGACCGGCCAGCGACATCGTGAGCGCCTGGAAACTGGAGATGCCCGAAGGGGACGTCTCGCCCTTGAACATCAGCCTGATCATCTCGGGCACTTGACGCACCTGAACGAAACGGGACCGGATGGAGAAGTACACGCCCGCTGCGAGGCACAGATACACCAGCGCGTTGCTCCATATGTAGCTGTTTACCGTGGCAAGGAATTCGGACAAGAGTGCCTCCCTGGCGCCGTTGGGGACATGCGACGTTCCGGGATAATTGCATGCGGGCGGTTGCGGGATGTTACGAGGCAGTCACAGTGCTGTAAGTCCACGGTGGACGGTCGGTTCCCTACGACGAACGGTCGCGCTAGGCCGGCGCGAACCCGTAGACGCGTCCCTCGCTTGTTGCGGTGACGACGCGGCGGTCATGGCCGATCGAGACACCGACGGGCCAGCCGCCGGCGTTGGGCAGTGGATAGCTGTTGACCGTGTGGCCGTCGGCCGGGTCGAACACCAGCAGCGACTGACCGTTCTCTCCGTCGCGCGCCACGGCGTATGCAACGTGTTCGCCGGCTTGACTCGAGGTGGTCAACGGCGCGACGTCGTCACGCGTCCACTCCACTTCTCCTCGATCACCGGAGTCTTTGACGCCGATCAGCTTTGCCTCGGGACCACCGCCGGCCACGATCAACCCGTCGGGTGACACCGAGGGCGGCGTCTGCGCCAGATAGTCCAGCGGGACTGACCATTTCGGCTTGCCATCGGCGGTGTTGATCGCCCACAGGTGCTCGTCACGCCCATTGACGTAGGCAGTGGATCCGTCCGCGGACAGCACGGGGCTGGCGAGCGGCCCACCCCCGACGGCATCGCTGGTCCACTCGCGGGTGAGTACCGGGTTCTGGCCCGGGCGATAACGCAGCCCCACCAGAACAGGAGCCTCGGTGTCCGGCTCCCACAGTCCGAGTACGACGATCCCGGTCTGCGCCGCGAAGGCCGGCGCCGCCGCCACCGGACAACGCGCGCGGGCCGGCCTGCAGTCGGCGAGTCCGCGCTCGGAGTCCTTGGGGTCGACTCCGGCGACCAGATCCAGCGGAGACCCGTCGACCACACCCTTCTGGGCGTCGAACAACAGCACCTGGCCCAGGTGCGTCACCACCAGCAGATGGCCCGGTGTGAGGATCCGCGGTGTGGTCGGCATGCCGATGACCGGTTGGCGCCAGCGGATCCATTGCGTCGGCGGGAACGAGATCATGGCGCCGGGCTGGCCGACGTAGAGATTGTCGAAGCCATCAAAAAGAGGGCTGGACGCTTCGCCGCCCTGCACCAGCCGGGTGCACCAGCGCTGCCGCGCGCGGTTGTCGGTCTCCCACACCATCAGCGAGCAGCCGGCGGAGGTCTGTGCGTTGACGGCCAGATAGCTGCCTGATCCCAGCGCGACCGCTGCAGCGAGTTCGCCTTTGACCGATCGAGTCCATTCCAGCCGCAGCGTGTCGGCGCCCGCGGTCGGTTCATAGCTGCTGTTGCGGGCATCGCCGTATTGTGCGGGCCAGCCCGACGCCGGGTGTGACTCGACCCAGGAGTCGGTGTTCTGACAGCCGGCCAAGGCGGCCGTGATCAGCGCTGTTGAGGCCAGCACGATCGATCGCCGGAACACTGCGCCCTTTCTGTTTGGTTCTGCACGCCGTCCTGCACGCCTTGGAAGTCCCAGTGAGGGTAACCGTTCCGCAGCGGAGGGCAGGAGCGGAGCGACCCGGGATTAGGCAGTGGCGCTCGCGTAGGCTTTCCGGCCATGACGACGATGTGGGGCGCACCGCTGCACAAGCGGTGGCGGGGTTCGCGGCTCCGCGATCCGCGCCAAGCCAAGTTCCTCACCATGGCCTCGTTGAGATGGGTCATCGCCAACAACGCCTACACACCGTGGTACCTCGTGCGTTATTGGCGGCTGCTGAAGTTCAAGCTCACGAATCCCCATATCATCACCCGCGGCATGGTTTTCCTTGGCAAGGGTGTGGAGATCCAGGCAACCCCCGAGCTGTCGACGATGGAGATCGGTCGCTGGGTGCACATCGGCGACAAGAACACGATCCGCTGCCACGAGGGCTCGCTGCGCTTCGGTGACAAGGTGGTCCTCGGCAGGGACAACGTGATCAACACCTACCTCGACATCGAAATTGGCGACTCCGTTCTGATGGCGGACTGGGTATATGTGTGCGACTTCGACCACCGGATGGACAGCATCGAACTGCCGATCAAAGACCAGGGCATCGTCAAGGGGCCGGTACGGATCGGCCCCGACACCTGGATCGCGACCAAGGTGACGATTCTGCGCAACACGATGATCGGCCGTGGTTGTGTGCTTGGGTCGCACGCCGTGGTCAAAGGTGAGATTCCGGACTTCTCCATCGCAGTCGGCGCACCGGCGAAGATCGTCAAGAACCGCAAGCTGTCGTGGGAGACGTCGGCAGCCCAGCGCGCCGAGCTTGCCGCCGCTCTGGCCGACATCGAGCGCAAGAAAGCCGCGCGCTGACCAAGCCGGGACTGTCGCGGCGGCGCGTCGATCTATCGACGGGCCCTGCCCTCATCGAGGACGACGGTGCGCTGGTGCGAGCACGTGGTGTGCCCTACGGCGAAGCGGGCAGATTCGCCTCGGCGGCGCCGCCCAGGCCGTGGACCGATCCCCGTGAGCTGATCGAGCGCGGGCCTGTGTGCCCCCAATTGCCCTCGCGGCTCGCCTTCGTGACGGGTCCGGTCACCGACGGTCTGCAACGAAGCGAGGACTGCCAGGTACTCAGCATCACCGCCCCCAACGATGCCGACGGACTACCGGTGATGGTCTGGTTCCACGGCGGTGCCTATGTCTCGGGCAGTGGTGAGTCCTCGAAATACGACCCCGACGCGCTCGTCGCGCAGGGCCGCGTCGTGGTGGTCACCGTCAGCTACCGGCTCGGTATCTTCGGCTACTGCACTCCACTCGGCGTGGATGACGACAATCTCGGCCTTCGCGATCAGCTGCTGGCTCTGCGATGGGTCCACGACAACATCGCCGCATTCGGTGGCGACCCGCAGCGCGTCACGTTGTTCGGTCAGTCCGCGGGCGGCGACTCGGTGTACTCGCTGCTGCTGTCTGAGGCCGCCGACGGTCTGTACTCGCGCGCGATCATCCAGAGTTCGCCACTGGGTATGCGTGACGGCCGCGATGTCATGACGGCGGCGATGCGAACCGCTGCCGCGGAATCGCTAGGGGGCGCAGACCCTTTCGCGGCGAGCGTCGAACAACTGCATCGCGCCCAAACCGCGTCCCTGCTGGCGGCGCAGCCGTTCGGCCTGATCAGCGGGTTGGCGTTTGCGCCGATGTTGGGCATCGATCCGCTTCCGGTGGCCAGTGAAGTGAATGCCCGGGTCGCACACGTGGCGCGGACGGTCGATTTGTTCGTCGGCTGCACCAAGCTCGATGCCGCCCCGTTCGTCGAAATCAGTCCCAGGGGGTCTCGGCTGCGCGCACTGGGACCGTTCGCGAAGGTTGCCGCGCGGGTGGCATCGGCGGCGATGACCCGCCAGGTGTTCAGCGGACCTGCGGAGCGGCTTGCCGATCGGTGGCGGAGCAGCGGGGGTCGCGCTTCGGTGTACCGGTTGGATTGGTCGCCGCCGGACGCGCCGTTGGGTGCCTGCCACTGCATGGATCTGCCGCTGCTTCTCGGCACACCGGATGCGTGGGCGGGCGCGCCGATGCTGGGCGCGCATCCCGATCCGGTGGATCATCGACTCGCTAGGGAGATGCGCCGGCTGTGGAGCCGTTTCGCCTACGACGGAGTCGAGGGGCTGGGCGCTGAGAGGCTGCGGCTTGATGCCTCGAGCTAACGGTCAGCGGTCGGGGAGTGCATGCTCGACGATCGTGCGACGCCGATGGGGTTCGCGCTCACCACGTTTGGCGGCCAGGTAGACCTCAGCTGTTTCGTCGGCGACGGTGTGCCAGTCGAAGGCCGAGGTGAGTCGTTCCCGCGCGGCGGTCGCCATGCTCTGAGCGTGGTCGGGGTCGTCGAGCACGGTGCGCACCGCAGCGGCCAGTCCGGCAACATCGCGGGGTGCGAACGACACACCGGTCTGGCCATTTATCACCGCTTCGCCCAGCCCACCGACGTTGGAGGTCACCAGCGGGATGCCCGTCGCCGCCGCCTCCAGAGCCACGATGCCGAACGGCTCATAGTGACTTGGTAGCACGGCGGCATCGGCGGTATGCAGCTGGCGCACGAGCTGCTCGTGGTCGAGGTGCCCGACGAAGGTTGTGGCTTTGAGCACCTTGTGCTTTCGCGCCTGCTCGACGAGCCAGTCCTGCTGAGTTCCGGTGCCTGCGACGGTCAACGTCGTGCCGGGGTGAGTGCGCCGGATGCGGGGCAGGGCGGCGATCAGGTCGTGAATGCCCTTCTCATATTCGAGCCGACCCAGGAACATCAAATGGGCGGGCCCCGAGTGAGCGCGCCGCCTTGCGAACGGCCAACGGGCGGCGTCGATTCCGTTGCGGATCACCCGGGTTTCGGCGAGGCCGGGTCCGAACAGCTCGGTGATCTCATCGCTCATCGACGCCGAACAAGTGATGAGTGAGTCGGATTCGCGGACCAGCCACGATTCGACGGCGTGCACCTGGCGGCTGATCGCACCCGATACCCACCCCGAATGCCTGCCGGCCTCGGTGGCGTGGATGGTGGAAACCAGTGGTACGTCGAAGTGCTCGGCGAGCGTGATCGCCGGATGCGCGACCAGCCAGTCGTGTGCGTGCACCACGTCGGGTCGCCACGGCCTGTTGCGGCCGCTCTTGATCGCCAAGCCGGCACGCACCATCGAATGGCCCATCGCCAACGTCCAGGCCATCATGTCGCTGCCGAAGTCGAACTCGTGCGGATCCTGCGCCGCGGCGACAACCCGTACGCCCTCGGCGGTCTCGTCGGTCGACGGATGCGTGCTGGGGTCCGTGCCGGAAGGACGGCGGCTGAGTACCACCACTTCGTGGCCGGCCTCTGCCAGCGCCGTCGCGAGGTGATGGACGTGACGCCCTAGCCCGCCGATCACCACCGGCGGGTACTCCCAGGACACCATCAGGATCTTCAAGGTCGGGGGAGCCTTCGTGCGTCGAGTGCGCCGAACAGGCCGTCCGCGCGGTTCCAGCCGTCGGCGAGGCGCTGCGCGTGGTCGGCTCGGCCCGACGCCATCGCCCCGGCGATCTCGCGGGCGGCGTGGGCATGCAAGTGCGCACGGTACCGCGCGTAATCCGCCGCCGAGTCCTTGCTGACCATGAACGGCCAGTCGCTGGACACCGTCAGAAGGGTCTCACGCAGGATCTGATCCGCGACGAAGTTCCGGGCCGGGGCGGAGTCCGTCTCACCAAGCGCCTTGTCCACCGTCGTCAGAGCGGTGTCGACGACCTCGCTGTTCAACTGGACCAGATCGGCCACCTGTTCACCGGCCCACACCTGCCAATCCTTACCGGAACCCCAAGAGCTGGGCGGCAATTCGACGGGAGATCCGACGAAACCGCCGGCGACGGCGTCAGAAAGCGTGCCGACCCGCACCCCTTCCTCGGGAAGGGCGCGCAGCACGCGTTCCAACCACACCGGACCCTCGTACCACCAGTGCCCGAACAGTTCGGTGTCGAAGGCCGCGATCACGTGGGCTGGCCTTCCGATGCGTTCGCTCTCGCTGATCAGGCGCTGGCGAACCACCGAGACGAAATCGGCAACGTGGCCGTCGATCGCGTGGTCGGCGCGTTCCGGGTCGTAGGGCGCTTTGGCGTCAGAGCCGATATTGCGGCCGGTGACCCGTGCCGGTTTGAGGCCCGTGGTGTGGTCGTAGGTGTGGAAGTCGCGGTATGCGGCGTGGCCGGGATAGCCCGATTTCGGCGACCACACCCGATAGCTGACCTGCAGGTCGCGGCCGAACGCGACGACGTTCGACGATGTGACCGGACGCCCGAGCGCGGTGTCCCCATGCAGCGACGGCCCGTCGACCATGAAATGGCCGATACCCGCTGCGGCATAGTCGATTTCCATTCCCGGCGCATAGGCGCACTCCGGTGCCCAGATGCCGGCGGGTGTATGTGCGGCCCGTTGTTGGGCGTCGGCGAGCCCCTCCCTCAGGGCGAACTCGCGCAAGCGCGGATTCAGCAGCGGCTGAAAGGGATGCGCCAGCGGACCGCCTAGCAGTTCGATGGTCTCGGCGTCGATGAGCTCGCGCAGCAGCGGGCTGCCGCCGTGCGCCCACAACGTCGAGAAGTCGTCGAGCGCGCGCTCGGCTTCGGCACGCTCGCGAACACCGAACTCCCGCAACGGATCGCCAAGGGTCGTCGCCTCCATGGCCCGCAAGCCCCAGTTGGCCAGCCAGTGATGCATCCCCGTCAGGCAGTACGGATCGTCGAGCTGTGCGGTCACCACCGGCGTCATACCCAGCGTCACCAGGTGGTGGCGGTCCTCGGCGGCCAGCGTGCGAAGAACACGCATCAGCGGGACATAGGCGGCCGCCCACGACTGGTAGAGCCACTCCTCGCCGACCGGCCAGCGTCCATGGTGGGCCAGCCAGGGCAGATGGGTGTGAAGGACGAGCGTGAAGAGGCCCGGAGCCGGGTCGCCGGAGCTCGTCACGGTCGTACCGCTATCGCGACCAGATCGAGGCTGTCGTCGATGTCTCTTTCGGCGGTCAGGTCGAAGTCGTCGGTTGTCACCGATGCGACGTCGTCGAGCAGTTCGGCGGGCCACGGTGCGTCGGCCAGTGCGCGCGCAATCTGTGCATCGATGATCGATCCACCATGGCGCTCGTCGAGCTCGACCAGGCGCGGGCCATGGAACACCCCCAGCATCGATTCCACTGAGAAACCGGCGTCGCTGAGGAGTTCGGTCAACTCGGCGGCGTTCAACTCCCTGGTGTGGAACGGGTTGATCGGGGTGTCTCGGCCGGGGGAGAACGTGATCCTGTTGGGTGTCGACATCAAGAGCACTCCGCCCGGCCGCAATACCCGTAAACACTCCGCGACGAATTGCCCTTGATCCCAGAGGTGTTCGATCACCTGGAAGTTGACGACAACATCAACCTCACCATCACCAAGCGGAAGCTCGGCGAGATTTCCGTGATGCATGTGAACGCGCGGGTAGCGGGCACGGACGTGGGCGACCGCGGTTTCGTCGTAGTCCAGGCCGATGACCCGGTGCGCCACGTCGGCGATCAGGTCGGCTCCGTAACCCTCGCCGCAGCCTGCCTCGAGCACGTCGCGACCCGCGCAGCGCTGCGCCAGCCGTTCATAGACGACCTCATGGCGGCGGAACCAATAGTTCTCCTCCGCCAGGCCCGGAACCGTGCGTTCGCCGGTCAAAGGGAGGTCCGGACCATCAGTGACGAATGCGCTCATTGGAAGGCAGGCTAACGTGAAACGGCTCACTGGCGAACTGTTCGCCGCCTACGTGCTGCTAGAACACAAGCTTCGACCAGCTATGGTGTTCGTGCGATCCAACATAAGTTACTTACGAGTAACATAGTGGTGGTTGCTTGAAACGTGGTATTGCGGGCCGGTCATCGGCCCCTTCGAGGAGGACGAACCAGACTCATGACGAACATCGTGGTCCTGATCAAACAGGTCCCTGACACCTGGTCGGAGCGCAAGCTGTCCGACGGCGATTTCACGCTCGACCGTGAGGCGGCCGACGCCGTGCTCGACGAGATCAACGAGCGCGCCGTCGAGGAGGCGCTATTGATAAAGGAGCGAGAAGGGGATGCAGGCGGCACTGTGACAGTGCTCACAGCCGGCCCGGAGCGCGCGACCGAGGCAATCCGCAAGGCGCTGTCGATGGGTGCCGACAAGGCGGTGCACCTCGTCGACGAGGGCATGCACGGATCTGACATGGTCCAGACCGGCTGGGCGATCGCCCGGGCGCTGGGCACCATCGAAGGCACGGAGCTGGTCATCGCCGGCAACGAGGCTACCGACGGAGTCGGCGGCGCGGTACCCGCGATCGTGGCCGAGTACCTGGGCCTGCCGCAGCTCACCCACCTACGCAAGCTGACGGTCGAGGGCGGCACGGTCACCGGCGAACGCGAGACCGACGACGGCGTGTTCACCGTCGAGGCGGCGCTGCCCGCGGTGGTCAGCGTGAACGAGAAGATCAACGAGCCTCGCTTCCCGTCCTTCAAGGGCATCATGGCCGCGAAGAAGAAGGAAGTGACGACGCTGACGCTGGCTGAGATCGGTGTCGAGGCCGACGAGGTAGGCGTCGCCAACGCCGGCACCAAGGTGACCGCGTCGACCCCGAAGCCGCCCAAGACCGCGGGCGAGAAGATCACCGACGAAGGTGAAGGCGGCACCAAGGTTGCCGAGTACCTCGTCGCTCAAAAAATCATCTAGCCCCGAACGCCGAAAAGAACCCAGAAAGACATCGAAGACCTATGGCTGAAGTACTTGTGCTCGTCGAGCACGCTGAAGGTGCCCCGAAGAAGGTCACCGCCGAACTGATCACTGCCGCACGCAAATTGGGTGAGCCCTCCGCCGTTGTGGTGGGCAAGCCGGGCACGGCCGAAGGACTGACGGACGCGCTCAAGGCTGCGGGTGCGGCGAAGATCTACGTCGCCGAGTCCGACGACGCCGACAACTACCTCATCACCCCGTACGTGGACGTGCTGGCCTCACTCGTCGAGTCCGCCGGCCCGGCCGGTGTCGTGCTGGCCGCGTCCGCGGACGGCAAGGAGATCGCGGGTCGGCTTGCCGCGCGTATCGGTGCGGGTGTGCTGACCGACGTCGTGGAGGTCCAGGACGGCGGCAAGGCCATCCACTCCATCTTCGGTGGCGCGTTCACCGTCGAGGCCGAGTCCACCGGCGAACTGGCCGTGATCACCGTGCGTCCCGGCGCGATTGACGCCGAACCCGCAGACGGTGCTGGCGAGGTCGTCAGCGTCGAGGTGCCCGCGCAGGCCGAGAATGCCACCAAAATCACCAAGCGCGAACCGGCCGTGGCCGGTGACCGCCCAGAGCTCACCGAGGCCACCGTCGTGGTGTCGGGCGGCCGTGGTGTCGGCAGCGCCGAGAACTTCAGCGTGATCGAGGATTTGGCCGACTCGCTCGGCGCCGCAGTCGGTGCGTCGCGCGCCGCGGTCGACTCCGGCTACTACCCGGGTCAGTTCCAGGTGGGCCAGACCGGCAAGACCGTGTCGCCGCAGCTGTACATCGCACTGGGCATCTCCGGAGCGATCCAGCACCGCGCCGGGATGCAGACGTCCAAGACGATCATCGCGGTCAACAAGGACGAAGAGGCGCCGATCTTCGAGATCGCCGACCTCGGCATCGTCGGCGACCTGTTCAAGGTCGCACCGCAGCTGACCGAGAAGGTCAAGGCTCGCAAGGGCTGATTCGGCCCAGCACGTAAAGACCCCCGACACCGCCCTCGAGTGTTCGGGGGTTTTTGCGTCTGCGACTACGGATTTTCAAGGGTGCGCACGACACCGCTGCGCGCCATTCTGGAGGTATGAGCGAACCCGCAAGTGAACTGGCCAAAGTTGTTGAGGAACGCCACTCCACTCGGATGTTCCTCCGCGACAAGCCGGTCCCGCGGGACCTTCTCGACGAAGCGCTTGCGCTGGCGATGCGCGCACCGTCGAACTCCAACATCCAGCCGTGGCGGCTGTTCCTGGCGACGGGGCCGCGCCGCGACCGGCTGGTCGAGGCGCTACTGGAACGGGCGTCGACCGGATATCCCGCCACGGTGGGGCTGCCCGAAGGCTTTGCGCGCCTGCGTCGGGAGATCGGCGCGCTGGTGTACGGATCCATGGACATCGCCCGCGACGACACCGAAGGACGCCGCATCGCACAGTTGCGCAACTGGGAGTTCTTCCGCGCACCGGTGGCGGGCGTGGTCTGCATGCACCGCGATCTGGGGCACGCCGACAGCCTCGCCGTGGGGATGTTCCTGCAGACGCTGGCGCTCGCATTGACTGAACGCGGGCTCGGAACCTGCTTGCAGGTGTCGATCGCCCACTTTCCTGATGTGCTGCGCGATCAGCTGGACATACCGGACGAACTGCAGATCCTCTGCGGTCTCGCGGTCGGCTACGCAGACCCGGGATTTCCGGCCAACCAGCTGCGGACACCCCGTAACCCGGTCGGGGAGAACGTCGTATTCCTCGACAGTTGAGTTCTCCCGACCACTGGGAACATTGTGTTCTTGCACACACGTACGCCCAACTCGTCACCTAGCGCTCACGGACACGTCACGCGCCCGACGCCATCCGGAGATGCGATTGGGCGACCGTGCAGACATGAGCAGAGCTTCTGTACTCATCGCACCCGACGAAATCGCCGATGGAGCCCGAACTTCATCATCGTTACCGCGCTACACCCTGCTGCTGTCCGCCGACCCCGCGCTCATCGAGGATGCGCAGCGTCTACGTCACCACGTGTTCACCTCCGAACCAGGATTCGCGCTGACCGGAGCCAGTCCGCACTTCCACGCCGGCCTGGACGCCGATCGCTTCGACGAGCACTGCGATCACCTGCTGGTCCGCGAGGACAACTCAGGGGAACTCGTCGGCTGCTACCGGATGCTGCCGCCACCGGGCGCCATCGCCGCCGGCGGCCTGTATACCGCAACTGAATTCGACGTGCGGGGTCTCGACGCGCTGCGGCCGTCGCTGGTCGAGATGGGCCGAGCGGTTGTCCGTCAGGATCACCGCAACGGCGCCGTGGTGCTGCTGATGTGGGCGGGCATCCTGGCCTACCTGGATCGCAGCGGCTACGACTACGTGACGGGTTGTGTGTCGGTGCCCGTCGCCGGTGCCGACGACACCGCACCCGGCAGCCAGATCCGCGGGGTGCGGGACTTCGTCCGCCGCCGCCACGCTGCTCCTGCCGAGCACACCGTCTATCCGTACCGGCCGGTGACGGTCGGCGGCAGGGGCCTCGACGACCTCGATCCACCCGTTCGGGTGGCGGTACCCCCGCTACTGCGGGGTTATCTGCGGCTCGGTGCGCAGGTGTGCGGCGATCCAGCCCACGATCAGGACTTCGGGGTGGGTGACTTCCCGGCGCTGCTGGACAAACGGCAGGCCGACATCCGATACCTCAGACGACTGAGGTCTGTTGAAGCGGCGAGCGCGATGGCCGACGGGATGACGGCATGAGAATCGACAGTCCTTGGCTGCCGCGAGCCACGTGCGACGCCAGCTGCGTCATGGCGACGGAGGCACCCGCCGGCCAGCGGGTGGTGGTCGCCTGGCGCGTCGCGATCCGCGCCACCTTCGCCTTCCTGCTGCTGTCTGTTGTGCCGCTGCTGGCAATTCCGGTGCCGGGTCGCTCCCACGTCCAGCGGAGCTATTGCCGACTGATGTTGCGCTGTTTGGGTGTGCGAATCACGGTGTCCGGCGGACCGATTCGCAATCTAGAGGGCGTGCTGGTGGTCAGCGGCCATGTGTCGTGGGTCGACATCTTCGCGATCGGCTCCGTCCTGCCCGGTCGGTTCGTCGCCAAGTCCGAGATGATCACCTGGCCCGGGTTGGGAATCCTGGCGCGGCTGATGAAGGTCATCCCGATCGACCGGGACGATCTGCGGCGCCTGCCCGACGTCGTCGCCGCGATCGCCGGCCGGTTGCGGGCCGGTCAGACGGTCGTCGCCTTCCCCGAAGGCACCACCTGGTGCGGCCTGGCGTACGGCCAGTTCCGGCCCGCGATGTTCCAGGCCGCGGTGGACGCGGGTCGGCCGGTCCAACCGCTGCGGCTGAGCTACCACCGCCGTGACGGCCAGACCTCGACCATCGCCGCCTACGTCGGCGAGGACTCATTGCTCGCGTCCATCCGGCGCCTGATCACCGCCCAGCGCACGATCGTGGCTGTGCACGTCGAATCGCTGCAGTTGCCGGGCGCTGATCGCCGCGACCTGGCCGCCCGCTGCGAGTCCGCGGTGCGCGGTGACCCGACGCGCTCCGCGCAGGGGCCCGCACTGGTGGCCTGACCACGGCGTCTGGCTGGCCGATCGGTGGCGGCTACCATGGAACGGCTATGACCTCGCCAGATGATCTTCGCGCTAGCGGCGCATTGCCGGTCTATCTGGACCACGCCGCCACCACCCCGATGCACCCCGCCGCCATCGAAGCGATGACCTCTGTGCTCGCGACGGTCGGCAATGCATCCTCACTGCACGGCACCGGCCGGGCGGCCCGGCGACGCATGGAGGAGGCCCGCGAGACACTCGCCAAGCTGCTCGGTGCACGGCCGTCCGAGGTGATCTTCACGGCGGGCGGAACCGAGAGCGACAACCTCGCGGTCAAGGGCATCTACTGGGCGCGCCGCGACGGTGATCCGCGCCGCCGACGCATCGTCACCACGGGAGTCGAACATCATGCGGTGCTCGACGCCGTCGAGTGGCTCGTCGAGCACGAGGGTGCTGATGTGAGCTGGCTGCCTGTCGAAGCCGACGGATCGGTGTCGCCGTCGGCTCTGCGGGAAGCGTTGGCCGACCACGACGATGTTGCGCTGGTCACGGTCATGTGGGCCAACAACGAGGTCGGCACGATCATGCCGATTGCAGAACTTGCCGCGATCGCCGCTGAATTCGATATTCCGATGCACAGCGACGCCGTGCAGGCCGTGGGTCAGATACCGGTCGACTTCACCGCGAGCGGACTGTCCGCGATGAGCATCGCCGCACACAAATTCGGCGGACCCACCGGTGCCGGGGCGCTGCTATTGCGCCGCGACACGGCGTGTGTGCCGTTACTCCATGGCGGTGGTCAGGAACGCGATGTCCGTTCGGGCACACCCGATGTCGCCGGTGCGGTAGCGATGGCCGCCGCGGCGCGGATAGCCGTGGAGGGTCTGGAAGCCAACAGCGCGCGCGTCACCGAACTGCGTGACCGCCTGATCGACGGCGTGTTGTCGAGCATCGACGATGCGCAGCTCAATGGCGCAGCGGGTGCGGAGCGACTGCCCGGCAACACGCACTTCACCTTCCGTGGTTGTGAGGGCGACTCGCTGCTGATGTTGTTGGACGCCAAGGGTGTCGAGTGCTCCACCGGTTCGGCGTGCACCGCCGGAGTGGCACAGCCCTCCCACGTCCTGATCGCGATGGGCGCCGATCCCGCCAGCGCGCGCGGCTCCCTGCGATTGTCATTGGGTCACACGAGCACCGACTCAGATGTCGAGGTCGTGCTGGCCGCCCTGCCCGCTGCGGTTGAGCGGGCACGACAGGCGGCGCTGGCGAGCACTGGAGTGGTTGATTTCCGATGAGCGCTTGCGCGAAGAGAAGACGATGATGCGGGTTCTCGTGGCGATGAGCGGTGGCGTGGACTCCTCGGTCGCGGCTGCCCGGATGGTCGATGCCGGTCACGACGTGGTCGGCGTCCACCTGGCCCTCTCGTCGGCGCCCGGCACGCTGCGTACCGGGTCGCGGGGCTGCTGCTCCAAGGAAGACGCCGGCGACGCCCGGCGGGTCGCCGACGTGCTCGACATCCCTTTCTACGTCTGGGATTTCGCCGATAGATTCAAAGAAGACGTCGTCGACGATTTCGTTGCGTCCTACGCTCGCGGTGAGACTCCGAACCCCTGCGTGCGGTGCAACGAGCGAATCAAGTTCTCCGCGTTGGCGGCTCGCGCGCTGGCTCTGGGCTTCGACGCCGTGGCAACAGGTCACTACGCACGGCTGTCCGGCGGACAGCTGCGTCGCGCAGTCGATGCCGACAAGGACCAGTCCTACGTTCTCGCGGTGCTGACCGCAGAGCAGCTCCGCCATGCCCTATTCCCGGTGGGCGACACGCCCAAGCCGCAGATCCGTGAGGAGGCCGCAAGCCGGGGACTGGCCGTAGCCGAGAAGCCGGACAGCCACGACATCTGCTTCATCCCCTCGGGTGATACCCGTGCGTTCCTCGGCGCCCGGATCGGCGTTCGCCGTGGGACGGTGGTCGATGCGGGCGGAACGGTGCTCGCCGAGCATGAGGGTGTGCACGGCTTCACCGTCGGCCAACGCAAGGGTCTCGGCATCGCCGGACCCGGATCCGATGGGCAGCCGCGTTACGTCACGGGCATCGATGCCGACAGCGGCACGGTGCACGTCGGGAACGCCGCGGATCTCGATGTATGGGAGCTGGCCGGCGAACGGCCGGTGTTCACCTCCGGCGTTGCGCCGACGGGCCCGGTGGAATGCCAGGTGCAGGTGCGCGCGCACGGAGGGATCGGTGACAGCGTCGCCGAACTGCGCGACGGGCGGCTGCTCGTCGACCTGCGCACCCCGATTCGCGGGGTGGCGTCCGGACAGACCATGGTGCTCTACCGTCCAGATCCCGCCGGTGACGAAGTACTGGGCAGCGCGACCATCACGCGCTAGCGGTGATCACTCCGGCACGTTCGCGAGAATGTTCGTCATCACGATGTCGGGTACCGAGCCCGGGAAGTGGCAGAACGTGACCTCGACCAGCACCACGGATTTCACGCGGTAGTCGCGACCGCAGGCTCCCGGGCGGGTCTTCAGCGTGTCAACCGCGACCGTCCATTCGCCGACGAGCGCCTGTCCCAGAGCGGTTGAGCCGCAGCCATCGACGAGTCCGACGAGACTGTCGAACGCAAAACGGGCCGTGCCGGGGTCGCGGTAGGCCGCCACGGCCTCCGAGATCTGGGCGCCGTCGGGGGGATTCTGGAACGTGGTCTTGTGGAACTCCTCGACGTCGGGGCCGAAGGTGCGGGTCTCTGCGAACAACCATTCACATTGTGGGGGAGCGCTTTTGACGAATGGCTCGATGTCGACTGGGATTTTGCCGTCCATGCTGGGGATAATCGAGAGGTCCTCGCCCGCCCCTGTGATTGCACGCATCTGCGACTGGTCGAGCACGATCGTCTCGACGTCGACCGGGGACCGTGAATCGTCGTCGAGGCCAGGGGTTGCCCGCATCGCCGTACCGGTGACCGACTGGCTGCACCCCGCGAGGAGGACCGCCGCCACGCCCCAGACCGCCCACGGCCTGGCCGCTAGGGGCATGGCGTACCTCCCAACCGTCCTGATCGAGATTAGCCCCATCGAATAGTGTTCAACGAGTGAGTGTTTTCGCCGGCGCTACCGGCATCGGATCGTGGCCTGGGACGTCGCCCCGCGAGGCCGCCGAGATAGTGGTCGGTGAGCTGCACACCCTGCCGCACCTCGTTGAGTTGCCCTCTCGAGGCGTCGGTGCGGACATGATCGGGCGCGCCGGTGCGCTGCTCGTCGACATCGGGATCGACACCGTGCCGCGTGGCTACCGGATCGCCCCCGGACGCAGCGCGGTGGTGCGACGGGCCGTCAGCCTGCTCAATGAAGATCTCGATGCGCTCGAAGAGGCGTGGGAGAACGCCGGACTGCGCGGCGGCACGCGCACGGTGAAACTGCAATCCCCGGGCCCGATCACACTGGCCGCCCAGTTGGAGTTGGCGGGCGGGCATCGCGCGATCACAGACGCGGGGGCCGTGCGTGACCTGACCGCCTCGCTGGCCGAGGGTGTGGCACAGCACCGGGCCGAGGTCGCCAGGCGGCTGGACACCACCGTGGTGGTGCAGTTCGACGAACCGCTGCTGCCAGCGGCGCTTCTGGGCCGGCTGACCGGGGTGACCAGCTTCACGCCCGTGCACCCGGTCGACGAGCCCGTCGCGATCGGGTTGATCGATGAATGCATCGCGGCCGTCGGCGCCGAGGTGGTTTTGCACAGTTGCGCGGCCGATCTGCCATGGAAGCTGTTGCAGCGCAGCTCTATTCATGCGGTATCGATCGATGTGTCCACGCTTGGCGCTGTTGATCTCGACGGTATCGGCGAGTTTGTCGATAGCGGTCGGACCGTGCAGCTCGGGGTCGTGCCGTCGACCGCACCCGCTGCACGCCCATCCTTCGAGGAGGTGGCGAAGGCGGCGGTCGCCATCACCGACCGGCTCGGCTTCGCGCGGTCGCTCTTGCGTGAGCAGATCGGTGTCACCCCGGCCTGCGGGCTTGCGGGAGCCACGCCGGAATGGGCTCGAATCGCCATCGAACTGGCGCAGAAGGCGGCCGACGGTTTCGCCGATGATCCGGACGGGATCTAGAACGCGCAACTAAAAGGTTGCGTATTACGATGATCGCCGCTACCTTGAAAAGCAACCAGGAGGTTGCATATGAGTTCAGATCGAATCGAGAAGGAAGTCCTGCTGAAGGCTCCGTTGGATCGAGTCTGGCGGGCGATCAGCGATGCCGACGAGTTCGGCCGCTGGTTCGGCGTTCGCTTCGACGGGCCGTTCGTTGCGGGCACCTCGGTGATCGGGACCATCACACCGACAACGGTCGACGAGGATGTGGCCAAAGCCCAGCAGCCCCACGCCGGTAAGGCAGACGCCTGGCAGATCGTCGCGGTCCAGCCGCAACGGCGGCTGGCGTTTCGTTGGCATCCGTTCGCGGTCGAAGACGATTCGGACTATTCGGATGCGCCGACGACGCTGGTGGAGTTCACCCTCGAAGATACGTCCGACGGCGTGCTGCTGCGCATCGTCGAATCCGGGTTTGATGCCATCCCGGCAGAGCGGCGGCAGTCGGCGTTCGAGGGCAACGACGAGGGCTGGTCCGCGCAGACCGAGCTGGTTCGCAAGTACCTGGCCCTCAGCGACGAGAAGGTGTGAGTACGTCCGCGGCCGCCAGGGCGCCGTTGTTCGACGCTTTGGGTGATCCGAATCGGCTGCGCATCATCACCCGTCTGTGTGACGGCGGGCCGTGCTCGACGACCGAGGTGACGACGGTCGTGTCGGTTAGCCGGCAGGCCGCGACCAAACATCTGCTGCTGTTGGAAGCGGTGGGGCTGGTGAGCAGTCAGCGTCACGGCAGGGAACGGATCTGGCGGGTGCAGCCGCAGCCACTGACCGATGCGAGCGAATATTTAAATGCGTTGTCGCAACGGTGGGACAAAGCAATTGACCGATTGCGCGCTTACGTCGAGGACAAATAGGGGCCTGCGCAACAGTCTTCGCGGGTTCGTCGAACAGGTCGGTCAATGACGGCTGCCGCGTGCAACAATGCTTAAACGAAGACGTCGACTCATCTTTGCCACCCGCAGGAGAAACCGTGGCCCGATTCACCCCCCGCCTGACCGCAGGTGTCGGTGTTCTCGTCGCTTTTCTCCTGCTAGGCGGGTCCGCAGCAGAGGCTGTCGCAGATCCAGGCCGCTCGCATTCCGATCGGGGCAACAGTTCTGATCGCGGCAACATCAACAGCAACAGATCTGACCGTGGCAACGGCAACGGCGAGGGCAACAGACGCGGTGGGTTGGGACGCGGCGATGACTACCGTCGCGGCATCGACAACAACCGCGAGCGCGGCGAGCATGACGGGCACGTCAGGGACGGCTGGGACGGCAGCGCCGAACGGGGCAGTGTGCCAAGCCCGGAGGTTCAGTCCGGGTCGGGCCCTGTCGACCTCGCCGACATCGCAGAGTTGACGCCAAGTCTTGCCGGAGACAAGAGTGGCCTTGGGGACGGCGGCGCCGATCCTGGATCGGGCCGTGTGGGTGTCGCCGAGTTGGCGCCAAGCCTTGCCGACGGCTCGGGCGAATTGCGCTCGAGTGGAGCCGACGCGCGCGTATTCGCAGAGTCCGGCGTCGCAGACTCACCCGATCGATCCGGCTCCTATGGACCCGATGCCCCGAAGGCACGGTTCGGTCCACCGCGCCTGACGTTGGGCAGCGGGCTCACGCAAGGCATCCGGCGAGGCGAGTCCGAACCGCGATTGCCGGCCCCGGTACTGCCACCGGCACCCGCTGCGCCACCGGCGCCTTTGGCTGCGCCGGCATTTCGGGCTCCCGCACCGCCGCCGGCGTTTGTGAACCGAGCCCCGTCGGCGCCGGTTCTCACGCAGCAAGTGGGTGTGCCTCAGGATGCCGACTGGTCGGATCCGCTGTGGGGGCTCACCGGACTCCTCCTGATCCCGGCTGCGGGCGCCATTCTCGGATACCGGCAGGCACGCGCCGCGCATGCGGCGGACAGATTACGTCGTTCGTAAATCCTTGCGCAGGATCTTGCCTGACGCGGACTTCGGGATAGCGTCGATGAACTCCACCTGGCGGACCTTCTTGTACGGTGCGACCTGACCGGCGACGAACTCCATCACCTCGTCCGCCCCGAGGTCTGCCTCGGACTGCTTGACCACGAAAGCCTTTGGCACCTCTTCGCCTTCGGCGTCCACAACGCCGACGACCGCCGCATCGGCAATCTGCGGATGGCTCAGTAGCACCGCCTCGAGTTCGGCGGGCGGCACCTGGTAGCCCTTGTACTTGATCAGCTCCTTGAGCCGGTCGACAATGTAGACGCAGCCGTTTGCGTCGACCTGGGCGAGATCGCCGGTGTGTAACCAGCCGTCGTCGTCAATCGTCTCTTTGGTGGCCGACTCGTTGTTCAGGTAGCCCGCCATCACGTTCGGCCCCTTGAACCAGAGTTCGCCGGTTTCACTGAGACCCTCTGCGGGGACATCGATTTCGTCACCGGTCTCGGGATTGACGATCTTGGACGCGGCGTTGGGCACCGTCCACCCGACTGAGCTCAGTGGCGCCGTCGCGTTCATCTCATGCGCGCCCGCGTCGAACGGGGTGATGTGGCTGACGGGGCTCAGCTCGCTCATCCCGTAGCCCTGCACGACACGGCACCCCAACCGGTCGGCGACCGCCTGCCCGAGGTCTGCGTCCAACGGCGCGGCGCCCGACATGACGACATTGAGCGACCCAAGGTCGTAGTCGTCGATCAGGGGATGCTTGGCCAGCGCCACGGCGACCGGCGGCGCGATGAACGCGACTGTGCACTTGTGGTTCGCGATGTTGGCGAGGAACCCGCCCAGATCGAAGCTTCCCATGATGACCAGTCGTGCCCGCGCGTGCAGAGCGGCGTTGAGCAGCACCGTCATTCCGTAGATGTGAAAGAAGGGCAAAACGGCGACGACCACATCGTCGGCGACCATCCCGTGCAGCGGCCGGATCTGCGCCACATTGGCCACCAGGTTCCGGTGGGTCAGCTTCACCCCCTTGGGATTTCCGGTGGTGCCCGAACTGTAGGGCAACACCGCTAGATGCGATGGCGGGGCGAAGCTGACGTCTGGCGCAGGCAGTCCCTGCTCCATCAGGTCGGTGGCGTTGGGGTGGCCGGCGATC
Organism: Mycolicibacterium tusciae JS617; assembly: GCF_000243415.2. Next base: position 1,980,687 of record NZ_KI912270.1, on the reverse strand, counting down.
TCATGGCCATCACCGTCCAGCACGACGAGGTCGCTGTCGGCCAGCCCAACCGCGGCGGCCGCCTCTTTCGCCTGCGCCAGCAGAGGTGTGACCGTCACCAGCATCTTTGCGTTGGAATCGGTCAGCTGCTTGGCGATGTCCTTGGCGGTGAACAACGCGTTGATGGTGGTGGCCGTCGCGCCTGAGCGCAGGATGCCGTGGAAGGCGACCGCGAATTCCGAACTGTTTCCTGACAGCAGGCCCACCACGTCACCGACACCGATGCCGCGTCCGGTCAGCGCCCCGGCGAACGCGTCGACCAGGTCGATCAGCTCGCGGTAGGTGGTCTGTGTGCCCGACTTCGCGTCGACAAGGGCGACACGGTCGAGGTCGGCCTCGGCGATGCCGTCGAACAGAAAGTCGTAGACGCTGGAGGATGGGATGTCGACTTCGGGGAAGGGGCTCGCGAAGCTCATAGCAGTGATCGAACCATGGCCTGCCGGTGGTGGGTCAAGCCTCCTCGAGACGAGCGATGAGCTTCTTGGGCGCGACCAACCGATACGACGCGTCGATCAGTTCGGCAACCTCGTTCCAGTCGACCTCGGATTTGGCCGCCAGATCGAGACCGAGCCAGCCCGATGGGCCCAGGTAGGCGGGGAAGAAAAACCGGCGATCCTGCTCGAGGGCCCGCCGGTCGCTCTCGTCGACCTTGACCATGACCGAGTGCGGGTACTGGACGTAGTCGGCACCCCTGGTCGCCGGTTTGACGCTGCCGCCGTACATAACGAACATCTTCGAGACGAAGAACGAGGGTCTGCCGTGCGACACCTTCTCGAACGCCTCGGGGAATCCGAGGGCGAGGGTGCGTACCTTCGCCAGCACCGGGTCGTCGTCGCGGAACATCACCGGATGCGGCATGCGGCCAGGGTATCCGCTCGAGGCGAGGTGTCCGGGTGTGTCGGGGGCCTCGGCTAGCCTGCCAGGGTGAGCCCGAAGGCGACCCCTGACCCGAAGACCACGCTGGCCGAACAGGCCGAGGAGGCCCCCGACGCCGACCTGCGGCGCCGCTGGCAAGAGCTGGCCGACGAGGTGCGGGGTCATCAGTTCCGCTATTACGTTCGAGACGCCCCGGTCATCTCGGACGCGGAGTTCGACAAACTCCTGCGTGAACTGCAGGGCCTTGAAGACGCGAACCCGGAGCTGCGGACCCCCGATTCGCCGACGCAACTGGTCGGCGGCGCCGGCTTCGCCACCGACTTCACCTCAGCCGATCACCTCGAGCGGATGTTGTCGCTGGACAACGTGTTCACCCCGGACGAGCTCGCGGCCTGGGCCGCGCGCACCAAGGGTGAAATCGGCGACGACGCGCATTACCTGTGCGAGCTCAAGATCGACGGTGTCGCGCTGGCGCTGGTGTATCGAAACGGGCGGCTGGAGCGCGGCGCCACCCGGGGCGACGGCCGCACCGGCGAGGACGTCACGCTCAATGCGCGCACCATCGATGACATTCCCGAAAAGCTCACCGGCACCGAAGAATTTCCGGTTCCGAAAGTCCTCGAGGTGCGCGGCGAGGTGTTCTTCCGGGTCGCCGACTTCGAGGACCTCAACGCCGGCCTGGTCGCGGAGGGCAAGCCGCCGTTCGCCAACCCGCGCAACAGTGCCGCCGGGTCGCTGCGCCAGAAGAATCCGGCCGTCACCGCACGCCGCAAGCTACGGATGATCTGCCACGGTCTGGGGCATTCCGAGGGCTTTCGTCCCAAGACCCTGCACGACGCCTATCGCGCCCTGAGGGCGTGGGGGCTGCCGGTGTCCGATCACACCGCCAGGGTCCAGGGCATCGATGCCGTCACCGAGCACATCGCGTATTGGGGCGAGCACCGGCACGATGTCGCGCACGAAATCGACGGTGTGGTAGTCAAAGTCGACGAAATCGCATTGCAACGGCGACTCGGTTCCACCTCACGTGCGCCGCGGTGGGCGATCGCTTACAAGTACCCGCCGGAAGAGGCGACCACCAAGCTTCTCGACATCAAGGTCAATGTGGGTCGCACCGGCCGGGTCACCCCGTTCGCCTTCATGGAGCCCGTCAAGGTGGCGGGCTCCACCGTCAGCCAGGCCACGCTGCACAACGCTTCGGAGGTCGTACGCAAGGGCGTGCTGATCGGCGACACTGTCGTGATTCGCAAGGCCGGCGACGTGATTCCCGAGGTGCTCGGGCCCGTCGTGGATCTGCGCGACGGCTCCGAACGCGAATTCGTCATGCCCACAAAGTGTCCCGAATGCGGCACCGCCCTCGCCCCGGCAAAGGAGGGCGACGCCGATATCCGCTGTCCGAATACGCGGTCGTGCCCGGCTCAGTTGCGGGAGCGCGTGTTTCACGTCGCGGGGCGTGGCGCGTTCGACATCGAGGGCCTCGGCTATGAGGCGGCGGTCGCGCTACTGCAGGCTGGCGTCATCACCGACGAAGGCGATCTGTTCAACATCGGCAGCCCCGATCTGTTGCGGACAGATCTGTTCAAGACCAAGGACGGCAACCTGTCGGCGAACGGCAAGCGGCTACTGGTGAACCTGCACGACGCAAAGTCAAAACCGCTGTGGCGGGTGCTGGTCGCGTTGTCGATCCGTCACGTCGGTCCGACCGCTGCCCGTGCACTGGCCACCGAGTACGGCACGTTGGACGCGATCATGTCCGCGTCAGAGGATGAACTGGCGGTCGTCGAGGGAGTGGGCCCGACGATCGCGGCCGCGGTCACCGAGTGGTTCACCGTCGATTGGCACCGCGCGATCGTCGACAAGTGGCGGGCGGCCGGTGTGCGGATGGCCGACGAACGCGACGCCAGCGTTGAGCGCACCCTCGACGGTTTGTCGATCGTCGTCACCGGGTCGCTGACCCGCTACTCCCGTGACGATGCGAAGGAAGCCATCGTCGCGCGCGGCGGAAAGGCCGCCAGTTCGGTGTCGAAGAAAACCGCCTACGTCGTGGCAGGGGATTCACCCGGCTCGAAATTCGACAAGGCCGTCGAACTCGGCGTCCCCGTTCTCGATGAGGACGGCTTCACCCGGCTGTTGGAAGCCGGGCCCGGCGGCGTCTAGGCAGCTTGCGTTTGTTGCCGCGGGGCACCGGGCACCCGGATGGTGACTGCAAAGGAGTTTGTGATGGCGATCTGCGCTACCTGTGGCAATGACTACGACAAGGCCTTCACGGTGACCTGGGGCGACGACAAGAGTGCGACGTTCGACAGCATCGAATGTGCGGCGGCGCAATTGGCGCCGGAGTGCGCGCATTGCGGGTGCCGAATTCTGGGCCACGGAATCGAGACACCCGACGCGATCTTCTGTTGCGCGCACTGCGCGCGCAAGGACAGCAACGCCGACGTCAACGACCGCTATCCGGTGCCCGCGGGGGCCTGATTCAGCGCAGGATCGTCGCGACGATGCCCGCCAGATATCCCAGCCGCGCGACCTCCGACGGTCGAAACAGCGGACCGCCGGGCCGGCCCAGCACCACAGCGGTACCGGGGTCGCCGAGTGGGGCGGCGGCCAGCGTGGTGTCCATGTCGCGCCAAATCTGAGGCACCCATTCAGCTCCGCCATCTAGAGCTTCCGCGTGATCGATTGGCAGCCAGGGAGTTTCGGCGGCCTGCGTCTCGGGAGCTCCGTGGCTTCCGACGATGCGCTCGGGGCCGGACTCTGTCAGCCGAACCACGGTGCACCACGAGACGCGCAGAACGTGCGGCGCCTCATCGGCGAGGACCTGCAGTTTCTTCTTCACCGGCGCCGCGGCGATGTGGTCGATGAGCTCGAGTTCGCGGTGTGCCTCCAGCAGGCCGGTGTGCGGGCGGATGGCGTCGACGTAGACCCCGTTGATCTGCTCGGCGGCGGTGATGAGCATGTCGGGCATCGCACCCTGGGGTAATTCGACCACCAGATCGTCGACGGCATATCCGGTGCCGCGTTCGACGACGTCCAGCGACAGGATGTCGGCGCCCACGGAGCCGAGCGCGACGGCTAACGAGCCGAGGCTGCCCGGTCGATCCTCCAGCTGGACCCGCAGCAGATACGAAGGCACGCGCACCACTGTTTCACAGGGCGTGCGGCTCAGCATTCCGGCGTATGGCTCCTCCGACGCCCGAGAAGCGGCGTTTCGCCAGCTGAGCGGGCTTGCGGTTGGTCGCTGTGACGGTCGCCGCGTTTGGTGCTCAGTCAAATTAGTCGGTGCGATCGCGCTCGAGGCGCTCCCTGAGCCGGTGCAGGCCCGTTGCAGCGCGCTTGGTCATCACGACACGTGCGATGGGCAGCACTGCGATGCGGGCGAGGGCGTTGCGGTTGCGGCTGAACATGCGCCATTGCACCGTGCACCCCTGGGGTGAGGACTCCGTGAGATGTATTTCCATGCGCGGCATCACGACCGTCAGGTCGCCCTCGGTGACGAGCCGGTGCGGCGCTTCGGCGTCGACGACCCGGATACCCACCGACCGACGGCCCCGCAGCGGCACATCGACCGTCTCGCGGTACTCGCGTCCGCGCTGGGAGAACGGGACGTCATTGTGTACGACGACCTCGACGACACCGGGAAACCACGCCGCGAAATTCTCGAGGTCACAGGCATAGTCGAACGCTTCTGCGCACGAGCGCGCGATGTCGACAGCCGCATCGGCCAGTAGGTACATGTCACGCTCCTTTTGACGGGTGGCCGGATGTTAAAGTATCGACTTGGATCTATAGTCAAGCGAGTTGCGATGCGTATCAGCGATTTAGAGGCCGCAACCGGTGTGGGGCGGCATGCTCTGCGCTACTACGAGCGCGAGGGATTGCTCGGCGAGATTCCCCGAGGGCACAACAATTACCGGGACTATCCGCAGTCGCTGACCAAACAGGTCAAGTTGCTTCGCAGCATGCAGTCACTCGGCTTCAGCCTGGCCGAGATCCGCCAGGTGCTCGAGAGCCTGCGCGCCCGCGGCATCGACTGCGTCGACGGAGCCCGCCTGGTTGCCGACAAACGTGCTCGCGTCGAGCAACAGATCCGGGACCTCCGCAACGTCAGCCGCCTACTGCGTGAGGAGCAGCTGCGGTTGGAGGACAGTGCGCGGCAGCACGGACTCTTGCCTGACTAGGCTTTGCAGTCGTGTCACAGATCTCTCGCGACGAGGTAGCCCATCTGGCGCGCCTGGCCCGCCTCGCCCTGGCCGAGGACGAGCTGGACGGCTTCGCCGGACAATTGGACGCCATCCTCAGTCACGTCAGCCAGATCCAGGCCGTCGACGTCGCCGGCGTCGACCCGACCGGCAATCCGCTCAAGGACGTCAACGTGTTCCGCCCCGACGAGGTCGAGCCGTGCCTGACCCAAGAGGAAGCGCTGGCCGAGGCGCCCAAGGCGGTCGACGGCCGGTTCGCCGTGCCCCGGATTCTGGGGGAGGCCGAATGAGCGACAACGAGGTGATTCGGCTCGACGCCGCGACGCTGGGCGCCAAGATCGCGGCCAAGGAGGTGTCCTCGACCGAGGCGACGCGCGCCTGCCTGGACCAGATCGCGGCGACCGATGGCGAATATCACGCGTTTCTGCACGTCGCGGAAGAAAAGGCACTGGCCGAGGCGGCGCGGGTAGACGGTTTGGTCGCTGCAGGTGAGACGTTGCCGTCGCCGCTGGCCGGAGTGCCGCTGGCGCTCAAGGACGTGTTCACCGCCACCGATATGCCCACCACATGCGGGTCGAAGATCCTCGAGGGCTGGACGTCGCCGTACGACGCAACGGTCACCGCGCGGCTGCGTGCGGCGGGCATCCCGATTCTGGGCAAGACGAACATGGACGAGTTCGCGATGGGCAGCTCGACCGAGAATTCCGCGTACGGTCCGACCCGTAATCCCTGGAACACCGACCGCGTACCGGGTGGATCGGGTGGCGGTAGTGCCGCTGCGCTGGCTGCGTTTCAGGCACCGCTGGCCATCGGGTCCGACACCGGTGGGTCAATCCGCCAGCCAGCGGCACTGACCGCGACGGTCGGTGTGAAGCCGACCTACGGCACGGTGTCGCGCTATGGACTGATCGCGTGCGCCTCGTCGCTGGATCAGGGCGGGCCGTGTGCGCGGACGGTGTTGGACACCGCGCTGCTGCACCAGGTGATCGCCGGTCACGACCCGAAGGACTCGACGTCGGTCGATGCCGCGGTGCCCGATGTGGTGGGCGCGGCCCGCTCGGGGGCGGCAGGGGATCTCAAGGGCGTGCGGATCGGCGTCGTGAAGCAGTTGCGCGGCGACGGCTACCAGGACGGCGTACTGGCGTCCTTCAATGCCGCCGTCGAACAGCTCACCGCACTTGGCGCCGAGATCAGCGAGGTCGACTGCCCGCACTTCGACTACTCCCTGCCCGCGTACTACCTGATCCTGCCGTCGGAGGTGTCGTCGAACCTCGCGCGGTTCGATGCGATGCGTTACGGGTTGCGCGTCGGCGACGACGGCACGCACAGCGCGGAGGAAGTGATGGCGCTGACCCGCGCCGCCGGCTTCGGCCCAGAAGTGAAGCGCCGCATCATGATCGGCACCTATGCACTGTCGGCCGGTTACTACGACGCCTATTACAATCAGGCGCAGAAGGTGCGCACGCTGATTGCCCGCGATCTCGACGAGGCTTACGAGAAGGTCGACGTGCTGATCTCGCCGGCCACCCCAACGACGGCCTTCCCGTTGGGGGAGAAGGTAGACGATCCGCTGGCGATGTACCTGTTTGACCTGTGCACGTTGCCGCTGAACCTGGCCGGCCATTGCGGAATGTCGGTGCCTTCCGGGCTCTCACCGGACGACAATCTGCCCGTTGGCCTGCAAATCATGGCGCCAGCACTGGCCGATGATCGGCTGTACCGGGTCGGCGCCGCGTATGAAGTTGCACGAGGTCCGCTGCCAACAGCGATCTGACAGGGGAGGATGGGGCCATGCGTATCGGAGTACTCACCGGCGGGGGCGACTGTCCCGGCCTGAATGCGGTCATCCGGGCGGTCGTGCGTACGTGCGACGTGCGCTACCACTCGTCGGTGGTCGGTTTTCTGGACGGCTGGCGCGGCCTACTCGAGGACCGTCGGATTCAACTCGCCAATGACGATCGCAACGACCGGCTGCTGGCCAAGGGCGGCACGATGCTCGGCACCGCCCGGGTGCATCCGGACAAACTGAGGGCGGGCCTCGACCAGATCAAGCAGACACTCGACGACAACGGCATCGACGTGCTGATTCCGATCGGCGGTGAGGGCACACTGACCGCCGCGCACTGGCTGTCCGAGGAGAACGTGCCCGTCGTCGGCGTGCCGAAGACCATCGACAACGACATCGACTGCACTGACGTGACATTCGGCCATGACACCGCCCTGGGCGTCGCCAGCGAGGCCATCGACCGGTTGCACAGCACCGCGGAATCACATCAGCGAGTCATGCTGGTCGAGGTGATGGGGCGCCACGCCGGCTGGATCGCGTTGAACGCCGGTCTGGCATCGGGGGCACACATGACACTGATTCCCGAGCAGCCCTTCGATGTCGACGAGGTCTGCCGGCTGATCAAGCAGCGGTTCGTACGCGGCGATGCGCACTTCATCTGTGTGGTCGCCGAAGGCGCCAAACCCGCCGAGGGTTCGATGCCGATGCGCGAAGGCGGCATGGACGAGTTCGGCCACGAGAAGTTCACCGGAGTGGCGCAGCAACTGGCCATCGAGGTCGAGAAGCGAATCCGCAAAGAAGTGCGGGTCACCGTGCTCGGGCACGTGCAGCGCGGCGGCACGCCGACGCCCTACGACAGGATCCTGGCGACCCGCTTCGGGGTGAATGCCGCGGATGCCGCACACGCCGGTGAGTACGGGATGATGGTGTCGCTGCGGGGGCAGGAGATCGGTCGGGTGCCGCTCGCCGACGCGGTGCGCCAGCTCAAGCTGGTGCCGCAGAGCCGCTACGACGACGCCGCCGAGTTCTTCGGCTGAGGCCGCTCACTAGACTCAGAATCATGACTGTCGCCGCTTCTGAGCTCCTTGACTACGACGAGGTCATCGCCCGCTACGAACCAGTGATGGGCATGGAGGTCCACGTCGAGCTCTCCACTGCCACCAAGATGTTCTGCGGGTGCACCAACGAATTCGGCGGCGAACCCAACACGCAGGTCTGCCCCGTGTGTCTCGGTCTGCCCGGCTCGCTGCCGGTGCTCAACCAATCCGCGGTCGAGTCGGCCATCCGGATCGGATTGGCACTGAACTGCGACATCGCACCGTGGGGCAGGTTCGCCAGGAAGAACTACTTCTACCCGGACCAGCCGAAGAACTACCAGATCAGTCAGTACGACGAGCCGATCGCGGTCGACGGTTACCTCGACGTGCCACTCGAGGACGGCACCACCTGGCGCGTGGAGATCGAACGCGCGCACATGGAAGAGGACACCGGCAAGCTCACCCACCTCGGCAGCGACACCGGCCGCATCGAGGGTGCGACCACATCACTTCTCGACTACAACCGGGCGGGCGTGCCGCTGATCGAGATCGTCACCAGACCCATCGAGGGGACTGGCGATCGGGCGCCGGAGATCGCCAGGGCGTATGTCACCGCGCTGCGGGACCTGTTGCGTGCCTTGGGAGTCTCCGACGTTCGGATGGACCAGGGCTCGATGCGTTGTGACTCGAACTTGTCGCTGAAGCTCAAGGGCGCAACGGAGTTCGGCACCCGCACCGAGACCAAGAACGTGAACTCGCTCAAGAGCGTCGAAGTTGCGGTGCGTTACGAGATGCGCCGCCAGGCAGCGATTCTCGACGCAGGGGGCTCGATCACGCAGGAGACCCGGCACTTCCATGAGGACGGCCACACCACGGCAGGCCGCAGCAAGGAGACCGCACAGGATTACCGGTATTTTCCGGAGCCTGACCTCGAGCCGGTGGCGCCGAGCGCGGACCTCGTCGAACGACTGCGCGGCACCATTCCCGAGTTACCGTGGTTGACCCGCAACCGGATTCAGCAGGACTGGGGCATCTCCGATGAGGTGATGCGCGACCTGGTCAACAACGGCGCGATCGATCTGGTGGCCGCGACGGTCGAGCACGGCGCATCCAGCGAAGCGGCGCGGGCCTGGTGGGGAAACTTCCTGGTGCAGAAGGCCAATGAAGCTGGCATCGAACTCGACACGCTCCCAATCACCCCAGCGCAGGTTGCTGCCGTGGTGAAGCTCGTCGACGAGGGCAAGCTGTCGAACAAACTGGCCCGTCAGGTCATCGAGGGCGTACTGGCCGGGGAAGGCGAGCCCGAACAGGTGATGGCCGATCGCGGTCTGGCAGTCGTGCGAGACGACTCGCTGATCCAGGCCGCCGTCGACGAAGCCCTGGCCGCCAATCCCGATGTCGCGGAGAAGATCCGCGGCGGCAAGGTGCAGGCCGCGGGTGCCATCGTCGGTGCGGTGATGAAGGCGACCAAGGGCCAAGCCGACGCGGCGCGCGTTCGCGAACTGGTGCTCGCCGCCTGCAGCTGAGCGCTGAAGTCAGTGATCCGCGACTTGGCGGTGCGCGTCAGGTGTTGTCGGCGTTGGTCCGCGGGAAGCCGCCGCCCTGCGGGAACAATGGGAAGACGACATCGTCCAACTTTTCGGCATCGCCAGCCGTCTTGTTGACGGTCGCGCCCCAGATGTTGCCGTCGGGTGAGACCGCCATCCCCCATGCATGTCCGTGCAGATCCTGGCGGACCACTTCGGGATCACCGGTTACAGCGCCGGTTTCCGGAGCCAGACGAACGGCGACGGACTGCTTGGTGTTCACGAGGTTCACCAGCACGGTGCCGTCGAGTGCAGCGCATCCGGCGACGCCCGGGCGATCGGGCCACGTCCAAACCGTGGACACCTTGGAATCCTTGGTAATGCGCTGCAGGCGGTCACCGGTCGGTGTGCGATCGGTGACGTACAGCGACTCGTCCGAGGGGTCGATGCATGTACCGCCTGCGGCGCCAAGGCCCGACAGTGCGGTCGTCGTCGGCGCCTGGTCGACCGTCGTCGGCTGCTCGATACGCAGTAATTTGCCGGCCAGCGATCGAGGATCACCCGCCTGAGCGGGGTCGCCGGCATCGCCGGTCTGCACCTGCAGCGTGGTCGGGCTGGTGAAGATCAGCGAACCCGTGTTGCCGGTGGCGCCCTTGGGGATGCCGACCAGAATCGGCTTGGGAATGTCGCCGTCGGCGATGCGGATGACCCGGTTGTCCGTCGGAGTGCTCACGTAGGCGTACATCAGACGGTCCTGGACGTAGGTCGGTGACAACACGATGTCCATGAGTCCGCCGTCGCCGCTGCCGTCGACGGGCAGGACGACTTTGACCTTGGGTTCGGCGCGCACCGACACCTCTTTCACCGCGCCGGTCGTGCGCTCGGCCACCAGCGCCGACTGGCTGTCGGGCAGCATGATCAGGCCGCTGGTGCTTTCCAGGCAGCCCTGCATCACCCCAGGAGCCGGGCACTCTTTGGGGAACGGCTTGGGCGGTAGCGGCGGCGGAGGCGGCGGCGTCGACGACGGCCCGGGCGACATTTCCGGCTCCGTGGTGAACGGCTGCGATTGAGCGTCGTCGAATCGTGCACAGCCGGACCCGACGAGCAATGCCGCGCACACCACGGCGAACACAGCCCGCATCGGCCGGCGCAGTCTCATGCGAGCCAGGTTACGGATCGTTCGGGAGTGCGCGCCACGCACATGCCACAGCGCGGTAGGTGCAAGGCCGGCGAATAGGGCGCCGAAAGCGCCGCGCCAATCCTCGGTTCACAGCTCTATAGCATTTACCCTGGCAATCGTGACCAGTCATCCCCACGACCCAAGCGCGTGGCAGCGGCCCGGCGACGCGGCCGGTCGCCCCACGTCGGCAAGCCTGGTCGACCCCGACGACGATCTTCCGTCCGCGAATTACGCGGGCGATTTCGAGACCACTGCGATCCCGTCGTACGACGCCGGCCGGTCCGAAACCGAGACACCCGGCTACGGCCTGCTCAACGAGCCCGAACCGCTGCCCTACGTCCAGCCCGGCGGTCGGCACGCCATGACCCCATACGGGGCGGATGCGGCGGAGTACGGACCGGATATCGACGCCCAGAGCCACGCTGCAGGCCGTCGGGGCACCCAGGACTTCGGTCTTCTCGTCCTGCGTCTCGGCGTCGGCGCGATCCTGATCGGACACGGACTGCAAAAGGCACTCGGTGTGTTGGGCGGCCCCGGCCTGGACAGTTGGGGCGATTCGCTGGCCGCGATGGGCTTCAAATACGCCGACATACTCACCTACATCACGACAATCGGTCAGCTCGCCGCGGGCCTGCTTCTGGTGCTCGGCCTGTTCACCCCGGTGGCTGCGGCCGGTGCGCTGGCATACCTGGTAACCGGCCTGCTGGCGGAGGCAATGGCGGCGCACGAAGAGGCCAGGCTGGCGCAGTTTCTCAGCGATGGCCATGAGTACAAGGTGTTCCTGGCGTGCGCGGTCGCGGCGCTCATCCTGACCGGTCCCGGCCGATACGGGTTCGATGCCGGACGGGGCTGGGCTCGGCGCCCGTTCGTCGGCTCGTTCATCGGGCTGCTGCTCGGTGTCGGCGCCGGCGTCGCGTTGTGGGTGCTGCTCAACGGCGGCAACCCACTGGGGTAGCAGACCGGCAGAATTACGCGTACGGATTCGGCACTCGGCCTGCGCTGACCTCGGTGAGCTGGGGCAATGTCGCGAACGTCACCGCAGGAAGTTGCAGCTCGCTGCCGTTCTTGAGATGCGCGGTTGCCCAGGAGGACCTTCCGAATCGCAAGCCGTCGATGTCATCCCAGTCGACGGTCTCGCTGCTCAGCAGTGAACGTGCGGTCACCGTCTTGCTGTCGGCCACTGTGCGGTACCTGGCCACCATGACCGACAGCATGATCGGGATGACGAGGAGCAGCGCGATCCAGTGCGGACCGGCGAGGATCACCGCCAGCATGCCCACCGTCAGAAATCCGACCGCGAAATGCGCCATCGGAGAGATCCGAATCACAACAGGCTTCTGATCGGCGTCCGCACTCACATCGCCATTTTTGCACTGTGTGCCGGGGTGCCGGGAATTCGGCCACCGTGTAGATGCCGGGAAGATGCCTGAAATTTGACCCGTGACCAGTGCGGAGGCTACCGTCGACTGTTATGCAGGCCCCGGGATTGCTCGTAGTAATTGGGAAGCGCGTTGATGCCGCGCTTGCTCTCTCCTGGGCATAGCCAACAGCATCGACGCGCGACCCTCGTACAGCAGCCCAGCTGACGGGGGTTTTTTCTTGCCTCACCACCGATTTGAGATCCTAGAAACCACCCGGAACAGAGAGAGAAGATCGTGAGCGCACCCACCACGCGACCGCCCGAGCAGTCGGAGACCGCGCCAAACGGGACACATGCCGCGCCCAAGCCCGGCTCGGCTCCGCCCAAACGCATTGCGCCGCATCAGCTCACCGGAGCGCAGGCCGTAATCCGGTCGCTGGAGGAACTCGACGTCGACGTCATCTTCGGTATCCCCGGCGGTGCCGTGTTGCCGGTCTACGACCCGCTTTTCGACTCGCAGAAGCTGCGTCACGTCCTGGTGCGCCATGAGCAGGGGGCAGGTCATGCCGCCAGCGGGTATGCGCACGCCACCGGCAGGGTCGGTGTGTGCATGGCGACTTCGGGTCCGGGCGCCACGAACCTGGTCACTCCACTCGCGGACGCGCAGATGGACTCGATCCCGGTGGTCGCGATCACCGGCCAGGTCGGGCGTGGCCTGATCGGTACCGATGCCTTCCAGGAGGCCGACATCTCGGGCATCACGATGCCGATCACCAAGCACAACTTCCTCGTTCACGACGGCGACGACATAGCCCGCGTGATGGCCGAGGCGTTCCACATCGCCAAGTCCGGCCGCCCGGGCGCGGTGCTCGTCGACATTCCGAAGGACGTACTGCAGGGGCAGTGCACCTTCAGCTGGCCGCCGGAGCTCGACCTGCCGGGATACAAGCCGAACACCAAACCGCATAGCAGGCAGGTCCGCGAGGCCGCAAAGCTCATCGCCGCCGCCCGTAAGCCGGTGCTATACGTCGGTGGCGGAATGATCCGCGGTGAGGCCACTGCGGAATTGCTCGATCTGGCCGAACTGACGGGGATTCCCGTCGTCACGACGCTGATGGCTCGTGGCGCGTTCCCCGACAGCCATCCGCAGAACCTCGGCATGCCCGGCATGCACGGCACCGTCGCAGCGGTGGCGGCCCTCCAGAAGAGTGACTTGCTGATCGCGCTCGGCACACGGTTCGACGACCGCGTCACGGGTCAGCTGTCGTCGTTCGCCCCCGACGCAAAGGTCATCCACGCCGACATCGACCCGGCCGAGATCGGCAAGAATCGCAACGCCGACGTGCCCATCGTGGGCGACATCAAGGCCGTCATCACCGATCTGCTGCGCGCGCTACGACGCGACGGCACCTCGGCGTCGACATTGAACATGGACATCTGGTGGGAGTACCTGCGCGGCGTGCAGGCGACCTACCCGCTGAGCTACGGCCCGCAGAGCGACGGCAGCCTGAGCCCCGAGTACGTCATAGAGACACTGGGACGCATCGCAGGGCCGGACGCGGTGTACGTCGCAGGCGTCGGTCAGCATCAGATGTGGGCCGCACAGTTCATCAAGTACGAGAAGCCGAAAACCTGGTTGAATTCGGGCGGGTTGGGCACCATGGGCTACGCCATCCCTGCCGCGATGGGCGCCAAGTTCGCCAGGCCAGAGGCCGAGGTGTGGGCCATCGACGGCGACGGTTGCTTCCAGATGACCAACCAGGAACTGGCCACCTGTGCTGTCGAGGGCGCGCCTATCAAGGTGGCCGTCATCAACAACGGCAACCTGGGCATGGTGCGTCAGTGGCAGACGCTCTTCTACGGGGAGCGCTACAGCCAGACCGATCTGGCGACGCACAGCCACCGGATACCGGACTTCGTCAAGCTGGCCGAGGCGTACGGATGCGTCGGATTGCGTTGCGAACGAGCCGAAGACGTTGAGGACGTCATCAACCAGGCGCAGGCCATCAATGATCGTCCAGTGCTCATCGACTTCATCGTCGGCGCGGACGCGCAGGTGTGGCCGATGGTCGCGGCGGGCACCGGCAACGACGAGATCATGGCGGCTCGCAACATCCGGCCGCTGTTCGACGACCCGGCCAACGAGGGGCACGCCTGATGACTGTCACCACCCACACCCTCAGCGTCCTCGTCGAAGACAAACCCGGCGTGCTGGCGCGCGTTGCGTCGTTGTTCTCGCGGCGTGGCTTCAACATTCAGAGCCTCGCGGTGGGAGCCACCGAGCAGAAGCATCTGTCGCGGATGACGATCGTCGTTGCAGTCGAGGACTTTCCGCTCGAGCAGATCACCAAGCAGCTCAACAAGCTCATCAACGTGATCAAGATTGTCGAGCAGGACGAGGACAACTCCGTGTCGCGTGAGTTGGCACTCATCAAGGTGCGCGCAGACGCGTCGACGCGCGGCCAGATCATCGAGGCGGTGAACCTGTTCCGCGCCAAGGTGGTCGACGTGTCAGCGGAGTCGTTGGTGGTGGAGGCCACCGGCACTCCCGGTAAGCTCACCGCGCTGCTCAATCTCTTGGAGCCGTACGGCATTCGCGAGATCGCCCAGTCCGGAATGGTGACGCTGGCCCGCGGTCCCCGCGGCATCGTCACCCCGAAATAGCACTCAAAGATACAAACACAGAGAAGGAAATTCACGAATGCCAGTTGAGATGTTCTACGACGACGACGCGGACCTGTCGATCATCCAGGGCCGCAAGGTCGGCGTCATTGGCTACGGCAGCCAGGGTCATGCCCACTCACTCAGCTTGCGCGACTCCGGCGCGCAGGTGAAGGTCGGCCTCAAGGAGGGATCGAAGTCCCGCGCGAAGGTCACCGAGCAGGGACTCGAGGTGGATACGCCGGCCGAGGTCGCCAAGTGGGCCGACGTGATCATGCTGCTGGCGCCCGACACTGCCCAGGCTGACATCTTCAAGAACGACATCGAGCCCAATCTGGAGGACGGCAATGCGTTGTTCTTCGGCCACGGCCTCAACATTCACTTCGATTTGATCAAGCCGCCGGCCAACGTCACCATCGGCATGGTGGCCCCGAAGGGCCCGGGTCACCTGGTGCGCCGTCAGTTCGTCGACGGGAAGGGTGTGCCGTGCCTGATCGCGGTCGACCAGGACCCCAAGGGTGAGGGCCAGGCGCTCGCGCTGTCCTACGCCAAGGGCATCGGCGGTACCCGCGCAGGCGTCATCAAGACGACGTTCAAGGACGAGACCGAGACCGACCTCTTCGGCGAGCAGGCCGTATTGTGCGGTGGGACAGAGGAACTCGTCAAGACCGGGTTCGACGTGATGGTCGAGGCGGGCTACGAGCCCGAGCTGGCCTACTTCGAGGTGCTGCACGAGCTCAAGCTCATCGTCGACCTGATGTACGAGGGCGGCATCGCGCGGATGAACTACTCGGTGTCTGACACCGCCGAGTTCGGCGGCTACCTGTCCGGGCCGCGCGTGATCGACGCCGACACGAAGAAGCGCATGAAGCAGATCCTCGGCGAGATCCAGGACGGCACCTTCGTCAAGAAACTCGTCGCGAACGTCGAGGGCGGCAACAAGGAACTCGAGCGACTGCGTAAGGAGAACGCCGAGCATCCCATCGAGGTGACCGGCAAGAAGCTGCGTGACTTGATGAGCTGGGTCGACCGGCCCATCACCGAGACCGCCTAACTGTGATTTCGGTGCGCGTACGTTCGATGAGCGACCGTACGCGCACCGAAATCGCTGATATGGGGAGTGGTTTGTCAAGTGGGCAGGGTGAAGCGGCGGCCGCAACCGTCGCTGCGGCCGCCGCTTCGTTGACCAGGTGAGCGTTCGTGGGTGCCGAGCGTGTCGTGTCGACGCGTGTCAGTCTGATATGCGCGGGTTGGTTACCGCAGGACGGGTCTTCGAGTCGGAGTGGATCGCAGGTCTAGTAATCGAGCGTGATCAGTTGCAGGGCAACATGATTGCTCATAGCGATTTCCGCGGGTCACTCCAAGACGCTTGCCGATCACCTCGATACGGACACCTGGACGATTCAGTTGTTCTCAGTCGTCCATGACGGCCAACGACCAGCACCAGCCGGCCAACTCGCGGGCGATGGCGGCATTGGCCACCACTGGACGCTTGCGGCGTTCGTTGAACCGCAGCCAGCGGGCATGCAGTCGCCGGTTGGCGGCCTGCCCGCGAGCTCGCGCTGCCGGTGGGGCGGCATCCCAGCGACGCCGCATCACCTCACCGGGCCGATACGACGGCCGGTGATGCCAAGCCGCCTCGATCAACAACCGGCGGGCGAGGCCGTTGCCGGTGCGGGTCAACCCGCCCTGGACCCTGTTGTCTCCCGAGGAGTACTCGCATGGCACCAGCCCCAGATAGGCGCCGATCGAACGCCCGCTCAGCCGGTGCCAGTCGCCGATCTCGGTGGCCAACCCGAACGCCGTCAACGTCGAGACCCCGCGCAGACACCCCAGCCGCGTCACCACCGGGGTGAACGTGGAATCGGCGGCCATCGCGGTGATCGCCGCATCCAGGCGGCCCCGGCGAGCGGTGGTGGTCAACACCGTGTCGAAGGCGGTGTCATAGGCGATCGCCAGCGCGGGGTCGTCGAACCGCTGGCTCTGCAGCCACCGTTCGTGATTTCGTGACCAGGCCGTTCCGCCGTAGTAGACGATCCCTCGGCGCAGCAGCAGCTTCGAGAGCCGATGACGGGCGGCCATCAGGTCCTTGCGGCAGGCCTCCCGCGCCCGGAACAGATCACGCGCAGATTCCTGCTCCACGCTGGGGATCTCGACTTCGACGATCTCGCCCAGATGCAACAACCGGGCCAGATGACGGGCATCGCGCTTATCGGTCTTGACCCGATCGCCGACCGGGCGCTGCAACTTCGACGGCGCGGCGACCGAACACCTGATCCCGGAGGCATTGATGCTGCGGGCCAACACGAAACCCGTCGGGCCCGCCTCATAGGTCGCAGCAACCGGCCCGGGCAGATCACCCAACCACGCCAGAATCTCCCCCGTGATCCGGAGTCAACCGCCGCTCGAAGAGCTCCCCGGTCTCACCATCAAGACCGCATGCGACCACCGATCGTGCGTGCACATCCAAACCAACACTCGTACGCTGAACCTTCACTGGGGCCTCCCACATCTGTGGCTCTACCGGCCAGGACCACATTCCTGTCGGCAACCCACGTTCACATGTGAGCGGGGCCCCAGCCCCTCATACCGTCTATGGAGTGGCTATGGCGTCCATGGGAATTCGATCCAGAGATCGGTCCGGCGCCAGACATAGTCGCAATCGACTTCCGATTGCGGTTTCTGATAGACGACCGCGCACCGGACCTCGGCAACGTGGTCTGCGCAGAAGTCGCGGACGAAACGCAGAGTCGCCCCCGTGTCCGCCACGTCGTCGGCGATCAGCATCCGTGCACCACCCAGATCGGCGACATCGGGTAGCGGAGGCAGCAGTACCGGCGCATTCAGGCGTTCGTCCACGCCGGTGTAGTACTCCACGTTCATCATGTGCACGTTCTTGACCTCGAGCGCGTATCCGAGTGCACCGGCGACGAACAGCCCGCCGCGCGCGACAGCGAGGATCAGATCGGGTACGAAACCGTCCGCGACGACGGCGGAGGCGAGTTGTCGTGTGGCGGCACCGAACTGGTCCCACGACAATTCTTCCCGATCGGCCATTGGCAAACCGTAATCGGTCGTGGCCGCTTTCGTGGGGAGGAACGCGACGGACTGCTATGGACGGCTCTCGTGGCCCGCCTTGCCGCGGGTACGGCGACGCTCTTTCATCTCCGCTTCGAACACGTGGCGTGCACCCTGCTGCAGTTCGTCACGCACGCGTCGTTCGTGGTCGCGAAACACCGACCAGTAGTTGTCGTCGAACTCCTCGACGATCTGGAACGTCCAGCGCCCATTGAGGACGTTGCGGCCGACGATTTCGGCCTCGAGTCGGTCGGCCACCGCGTCGTGGCCGCATTCGCGCAGTTTGTCGCACGCCTCGCCGAGCAGAAGATCACCGTGACCCATCAACTGGTGGAACGAGTACAGGTGGCCGCGTGCCCGCTCCACCCATTCCAGCGCCTCAGACACGGCGCCGACGGCTTCGACCGTCGCATCGTCTACCCCCGCCGGCCGCCGGGGCTTGTCCGCTTCGGGCTTCTCGGTCACGGAGGACGAATACCCGATGTGTGCAGCAAGACACCGGTTGCGGAAAACTTGGCATCGATCCTGCATTGAATGGCCGTATTCCCAGCACCAGGGTCATAATCTGTCAGGGTTGACCATCTCTGAGAAGGCCGAGAAGACCGGCGCGGACGGCGATCGACTCAGTGCGCCCGGCGCGTGGTGATGCCGCGGCGCTGCTTGTCGCCGCGTTCTCTCCGACGTGTTCACCGCGGGCCTGATCATCCTTGCGTGCACCTCGCGCGAATCACACTGTGTTGCCCTGGTGCCCGCTGGCCAGACCTAGTTCGCTGGGTGTAACCCGGCAAAATCGGCTACGGAGAGAGGCGTGGCAGCGTCTTGATCCCGAACTCGCGGCGCAGCACCGTGCGTGCCGCGTAAAGCCCCGCCATCCCGTGCACGCCGCCGCCGGGCGGAGTCGCCGATGAGCACAGATACACCTTCGGGATCGGCGTGCTCCACGGGTTCAATCGCGGCGTCGGTCCGGTCAACGCGTGCATCAGTGTGTTGCCGCCGACACCGATGTCCCCGCCGACGAGGTTGGCATTGTGGCCTGACAACCGCGAGGCGGGTACCGACCGCACCCCGACCACGACGTCGCGGAAGCCGGGCGCGAATCGCTCGAAAACCCTTGTCACCGATTCGGCCTGGTCGACCGGCGAGTCGTGCGGCACGTGGGCATACGTCCACAGCGGCCTACGTCCCTGCGCATCAATACGGTTCGGGTCGGCCAGATGTGGCAGGGCGGCAAGCACCATCGGCCATTCGGCATGCCTGCCCGCCGCGATTTCTTTTTCGGCGAGCGCCATCTGCTCCCGGCTGCCCCCCATGTGCAGCGTCGGGGCCTCGGCCGCTCGCGGGTCAGTCCACGGAATCTCGTCGGAGAGGACGAAATCCACTTTGGCCACCCCAGGACCAAACCGATAGCGTTGCAAGGCTTTTGCGTATCGGGCCGGGATCTTGTCCCGATAGATGGACAGCAGCGCTGTCGGAGCGGTATCGAAAAGCACGACGCCGCCCGGTGGTTCGGTGATTTCTCGGTCCGCCGTGACGGTGCCGCCGTGAGCGCGCAGGTCGGCGATCAGTGCGTCAGGAATGGCCTGGCTGCCGCCCACCGGGATGGCCCAGCCGACGGTGTGCGCGAGTGTGGCCAGCATCAGTCCGGCGCCGGTGGTGACGAACGACGGCATCCGGTTGATGGCATGTGCGGCAACGCCGGTGAACAACACGCGGGCATCTTCGCCGGCGAGCCTGCCCCACAGCGGGGTGCCCTGTTCGAGCATGTTTCGAGCGATGAACGCCGCGGCGATCGGATCGCGTGGAATCGAACGCTTGTCGCCGAGGAGAAAGTCGACGACGCCGGCATCACGGTCGGTGAGCGGGCCCAACAGTCGGCGCCACGAGTCGCCGTGGAGCAGCTCCGCGCACGTGCGGTCGAGGTCGTGATATCCGACCGCCGTCGGCCCGCCCGGAAGGGGATTGGCGTACGAGACGGCGGGCACCTGCAAGCTCACACCGCGGGCGGGCAGATCGAACTCAGCCAGGAACGGCGAGGCCAGTGCCAGCGGATGCACAGCAGAGCAGATGTCATGGGAGACGTCGCCGAACTCGGGGTCCGCCAGGGTCCGCGCGCCGCCTCCCAACGTCGGTTGGGCTTCGAAAACCTGCACCGATAGACCGGCGCGGGCACAGATGACGGCGGCGGCCAGGCCGTTGGGCCCGCTGCCGACCACGGTGACGTCCACCGTCCAATTACAGCCCATTAGGCTGACCGCGTGAGCCTGCCCGTTGTATTGATCGCTGATAAGCTGGCGCCCTCGACCGTCGCCGCACTGGGTGACCAGGTAGAAGTGCGCTGGGTCGATGGTCCGGACCGAGAGAAGCTACTGGCCGCCGTGCCCGAGGCCGACGCGCTACTGGTGCGGTCGGCGACCACCGTCGACGCCGACGTGCTCGCCGCAGCGCCGAAGCTCAAGATCGTCGCCCGCGCCGGCGTCGGCCTGGACAACGTCGACGTGGACGCGGCCACCGCCCGCGGCGTCCTCGTGGTCAACGCTCCGACCTCGAATATCCACAGTGCGGCCGAGCATGCGCTCGCTCTCCTACTGTCGGCAGCGCGGCAGATCCCCGCCGCCGATGCGACGCTGCGCCAGCACACCTGGAAGCGCTCGGCATTCTCCGGCACCGAGATCTTCGGAAAGACCGTCGGCGTCGTCGGCCTCGGGCGGATCGGACAACTGGTGGCCCAACGACTGGCCGCCTTCGGTACGCACGTCGTCGCCTACGACCCGTACGTGTCGGCGGCCCGTGCCGCGCAGCTGGGTATCGAACTGCTCACCCTCGAGGAACTGTTGGGCCGCGCCGACTTCATCTCGGTGCACCTGCCCAAGACCAAGGAGACAGCGGGCCTCCTCGGCAAGGAGAATTTGGCCAAAACCAAGCCGGGCGTCATCATCGTCAACGCCGCACGCGGGGGACTGATCGACGAGGCCGCGCTGGCCGATGCGATTGCCAGCGGCCATGTGCGTGGCGCCGGTCTCGACGTGTTCTCCACCGAACCGTGCACGGACAGCCCGCTTTTCGAATTGCCGCAGGTGGTGGTGACGCCGCACCTCGGCGCGTCGACTGCCGAGGCGCAGGACCGGGCGGGCACCGATGTCGCCGCGAGTGTGAAGCTGGCCCTGGCCGGAGAGTTCGTGCCCGACGCGGTGAACGTCGGCGGAGGGGTCGTCGGCGAGGAGGTCGCGCCGTGGCTGGATCTGGTTCGCAAGCTGGGGCTGCTGGTCGGCGTGTTGTCCGCCGAACTGCCTGTGTCGCTGTCGATTCAGGTCCGCGGTGAGCTGGCCTCCGAAGATGTCGACATACTTCGGCTTTCGGCGCTGCGTGGTTTGTTCAGCGCGGTGATCGAAGACCCGGTGACGTTCGTCAACGCGCCGGCCCTTGCCGCCGAGCGCGGTGTCGAGGCCGACATCAGTACCGCGACCGAGAGCCCGAATCACCGCAGCGTCGTCGACGTCCGTGCGGTGTACTCCGACGGTTCGGTCGCCAATGTCTCCGGTGCCTTGTCGGGCCCGCAGTTGGTGGAGAAGATCGTCCAGATCAACGGCCGCAACTTCGATCTGCGCGCCGAGGGCGTCTATCTGATCGTCAACTACGTCGACCAGCCGGGCACGCTGGGCAAGATCGGCACGCTTCTCGGTGCGGCCGACATCAACATTCAGGCTGCCCAACTCAGCGAGGATGCCGAAGGGCCGGGCGCGACCATCCTGTTGCGTATCGACCGCGAGGTTCCCGAAGACGTCCGTGCTGCGATTACCGCGGCTGTCGGCGCCAAGCTGCTCGAAGTGGTGGACCTCACGTGAAACTGGCGATCATCGCCGGCGACGGCATCGGCCCCGAGGTCGTCGACGAGGCGGTCAAGGTGCTCGACGCCGTTCTGCCCGGTGTGGACAAGAGCAGTTACGACCTCGGGGCGCGGCGGTACCACGCCACCGGCGAAGTACTGCCCGAATCCGTGCTCGACGAGCTTCGCGGGCACGACGCGATCCTGCTCGGCGCGATCGGTGATCCCTCGGTGCCAAGCGGGCTGCTGGAACGCGGTCTCCTGCTGAGGATCCGGTTCGAACTCGACCACCACATCAACCTGCGTCCCGGCCGGCTCTATCCGGGAGTGATCAGTCCGCTGGCCGGAAACCCGGATATCGATTTCGTCGTGGTCCGCGAAGGTACCGAAGGCCCGTACACGGGAACCGGCGGGGCCATTCGCGTGGGCACACCGCACGAAATCGCCACCGAAGTCAGCGTCAACACCGCGTTCGGCGTGCGACGGGTCGTGCACGACGCGTTCGGCCGCGCCGAGCGGCGACGCAAGCAGTTGACCCTGGTGCACAAGAACAACGTCCTGACCTATGCGGGCGCGCTGTGGTGGCGCACCGTTCAGGAGGTCGGCACCGAATACCCCGATGTCGAGATCGCGTATCAACACGTCGACTCCGCGACCATCCACCTCGTCACCGACCCGGGTCGGTTCGACGTCATCGTCACCGACAACCTGTTCGGCGACATCATCACCGACTTGGCTGCCGCGGTGTGTGGCGGCATCGGACTGGCGGCGAGCGGCAACATCGATGCGACCCGGACTAATCCGTCGATGTTCGAACCCGTACACGGCAGCGCACCCGACATCGCGGGCCAGGGCATCGCCGATCCCACGGCGGCCATCATGTCGGTCGCGCTGCTACTTTCCCACGCGGGCGAAATCGATGCGGCCGCCCGCGTCGATGCGGCCGTCGAGGAGCATCTGGCCACGCGTGGCGACCAGGCTCGGTCCACCACGGAGATCGGTGAGCGGATCGCGTCAAATCTCTAGTCGCGTCGCGACGCTGCGGCGACAGTGCTGGTTGTTCGCAATCGGTTCGTCTTTGTTCGCGCTCGCGACCATTCCGGGGGTGTCCGCTGTAGCAGGTGCCGGCTTCGCCAACCTGCTGTGCTTCATCGGCTCCTGGTTCTTCACCACCGCGGGCTGGATGCAGTTGGTGCTGTCCGGCCCCCCGATGCGGATCGGATGGCTGTCGGCGGCTACGCAGTTCGTCGGCACCATCCTGTTCAACATCAGCACCGGTTCCGCCTTGTGGGCACATGCGGTGAAGCCGGAGCGGCGCCTGGTGTGGGCGCCGGACGCGACCGGATCAATGGCATTTCTGATCAGCGGGGTGCTCGGCGTCGTCGCGGTGAGCACCGTCGTCGGGATCATCGAGCTGAAATCCCGGGACTGGCAGAGCGAGTGGATCAACATGATCGGTTGTGTGGCCTTCGCGGTCTCGGCGCTAGGCGCGTTTGTCAGCGAAACCGGGGTTACCAAGGATGCCGTGCTGGCCAACCTGGGCACGTTCATCGGCGCGCTGTGTTTCTTGGTCGCCGCCTTGGTGATACTGCCGCGTCGCGCGCAACATGACTGAGGGATCCGCCGGTCATCGTCGGGTTGGCTCAACCGGGACGACGGGCGTGGCCAGTAGCGGCAGCAGCGCACACGCGACGAACGCCACGGGGAAGCCGAGGACGCCGATCAATGCGCCGAAAACCGGGGCGGAAGCGGCGGCGGCCAAGTGTTGACTGGTGTTCTGCACACCCAGTGCCCGTCCGCTCCAGAACGGTCCGGCGATCTCGGCGATGGCGGTGAACGCTAACCCGTTGTCCGACACCGTGATCACGGAAGCGACGACCATCATCGCCACGCTGACCGGTGAACTGAGCCAATCGGTCAGTGCCAACAGTCCCATCGCGGCGGCGGCCGCCAGCGCGATGGTGCGGATCGGTCTCAGTCGCGAGCCCGTCACATCCGACCAGCGTCCGGCGGCGATTCGACCACCGGCGCCCAACGTCTGGGTCACCATGATGAGGACACCTGCCGACGCCGCTGTCCACCCACGGTCAGTCATCAACCACACCAGCCCGAATGTCCACAGCACGGATTGGGGTACCACCAGCAGTACGGAGACGGCATGAATCCGGGTCAAAACCGTGGACGCCCGGTAAGGATTCGCCAGGTGCTCGGCAGGGGCCTCGGAACGTGGCGGCCGTGGCGGATCGATCACGGCCACCGCGCAAATGACCGCGGAAAGGGCGCACACAATCGCCGGGAACAACAGGGCCGCCGAGATGCTGAAGGACTCGGCGACTCTCGGAATCACCAAGGCGCCCAAGCCGACCCCCAGCGGCGTCGCGGTTTGGCGGATACCCATGACCAGTCCGCGTTGATCCGGTGGGAACCAGCCCACCACCAACCGGCCGCTGGCTGAATTGCTGCTTGCGGCCGCCATCCCACCGAGAAGCAGGAATACACCGATGGCAAACAATGAGTCGACGGATGCGGCCGCGAACGCGGCCGCGGCGATGAGCACCGATCCGAGAGTCAACACGATGCGTTCGCCGACGCGGTCGACGATGTAGCCCCACGCGATGAGCGTGAGCACCAGGCCGAAGCTGGGCAGCGACGACATCAGGCCGGCAGCCGCAAGGTCAAGCCCGCGTTCGCGCTGCAGGCTCGGGATGAGGAACGCCGCACCGTTGATGAACACGTTGGCGCTCGTCGTCGCGGTCAGTGCGATGACGAGCATCGACCAGCGCCGAGCGGTGCTGATCGTCTCGACGGGCATCGATCGATTTTTGCATGGCCGTCTCATATATCTGAACTTTCATCTCATTATTTGAGACGTCGCCGTGGCGGGAGGGGCCGTAACACCGCGGATTGCGGCCACTAGGCTGAGTGAATGCGCCTTGGACGTATCGCCAGCCCCGACGGGGTCGCCTTCGTCAGCATCGAGGGTTCCCCCGATGACCTGAATCAAGCGGTCGCCAGAGAAATCGCCGAGCACCCCTTCGGCACACCGACCTTCACTGGACGAGACTGGCCGCTGGCCGACGTGCGGTTACTCGCGCCCATCCTGGCCAGCAAGGTGGTGTGCATCGGGAAGAACTACGCGGCCCACGTCGCGGAGATGGGCGGGGGAGAGTTCCCCGACCCGGTGATGTTCATGAAGCCCAACACCGCGATCGTCGGCCCCAACGTGCCCATCCAACTGCCGTTCGGCGCCAACCCGGTGCACTTCGAGGGTGAGCTCGGCGTCGTCATCGGCCGGCCGTGCAAGGACGTCCCCGCCGCCCGCGCCGCGGAAAACATCCTGGGCTACACGATCGGAAACGACGTGTCGGCGCGCGACCAGCAGAAGAAAGACGGTCAGTGGACCCGCGCCAAGGGACACGACACGTTCTGTCCCGTCGGGCCGTGGATCGTTACCGATCTCGATCCCGCCGATTTGGAGCTGCGCACCGAGGTCAACGGAGAAACCAAACAGCACAGCCGGACGTCGTTGATGATTCACGACGTCGGCGCCATCGTGGAATGGATTTCGGCGGTGATGACACTGCTGCCAGGCGATCTCATCCTGACCGGCACACCCGACGGAGTTGGCCCGATCGAAGATGGCGACACCGTCAGCATCACCGTCGAAGGCATTGGAACATTGACCAATCCGGTTGTACGTAAAGGGAAGGCATGATGGCCGTGATGGCAGCGCCTGCCGCCGGCCTGCGCGTGCGGTTCTGCCCTTCGCCGACAGGCACGCCGCACGTGGGTTTGATCCGCACGGCGCTGTTCAATTGGGCCTACGCGCGTCATTGCGGTGGCGCGTTCGTGTTCCGGCTGGAGGACACCGACGCCGAGCGGGACAGCGAGGAAAGCTATCTGGCGCTGCTTGACGCCCTGAGCTGGTTGGGGTTGAACTACGACGAGGGCCCCGACATCGGTGGCCCGTACGCGCCGTACCGGCAGTCGGAGCGTGGCGAGATCTACCGTGACGTACTTGCGCGTCTACTTCAATCCGGTGAGGCCTACGAAGCCTTCTCGACCGCAGAGGAAGTGGAAGCCCGCCATGTCGCCGCGGGCCGAAACCCGAAGCTGGGTTACGACAACTACGACCGCGAACTCACCGAGGCGCAGCGCATCGCGTTCATCGACGAGGGCCGCAGGCCCGTGCTTCGACTGCGGATGCCCGCGCAGGACATCACCTGGCGCGACCTGGTCCGCGGGGACACCACGTTCGCGGCGGGCGTAGTTCCCGATTTCGCGCTGACCCGCGCCAGCGGAGATCCGTTGTACACATTGGTGAATCCGGTCGATGACGCACTGATGAAGATCACCCACGTCTTACGCGGCGAGGATCTGCTTCCGTCCACACCGCGTCAGATCGCGCTATATCAGGCACTGATTCGAATCGGTGTCGCAGAACGGGTCCCCGAGTTCGCCCACCTGCCAAGCGTTCTCGGAGACGGCAACAAGAAGCTATCCAAGCGCGATCCGCAGTCGAACCTGTTCATCCACCGTGATCGAGGCTTCATTCCCGAGGGTCTGCTGAACTATCTGGCGCTCTTGGGCTGGGGTATCGCCGAGGACCACGACGTGTTCAGTCTTGACGAGATGGTGGCCGCATTCGACGTCGTCGACGTGAACTCGAACCCCGCACGGTTCGACCAGAAGAAGGCCGACGCACTCAATGCCGAGCACATCCGGCTGTTGAGCGAGGAAGATTTCACCGCCCGGCTGTCCGCCTACTTCGCCGACCACGAGCACGACACGGGGCTCGACGAAGGGCAATTCGCGGAGGCCGCCCGACTCGTGCAGACCCGAATCGTTGTGCTCGGGGATGCCTGGGGCCTGCTGAAGTTCCTCAACGACGGCGAATTCGGCCTCGACGAGAAGTCCGCAGCCAAGGAACTGGGCCCCGACGCAGTGGCGGTTCTGGATGCTGCGCTCGGCGCGCTCGACAAGGTCGGGCAGTGGACCACCGCCGAGATCGAAAACGCTCTGAAGGTCTCGTTGTTGGAGAATCTCGAGCTCAAACCGCGCAAGGCGTTCGGCCCGATCCGGGTCGCCACCACCGGGGCGTCCGTGAGCCCACCGCTGTTCGAATCGCTCGAGCTGCTGGGTCGAGACCGCAGCCTGGTGCGGCTGCGGGCTGGCCGTGACCATGCCGCCGCCGTCGCGGCGCAGGCGTGAAAATTGGCCCGCGAATCTTTGGTAGTCTGCTCGTCGGCCCGGAACAACGCGCGGCGGCAGCGCCAACTGCTTGGTAGGGTCGAAAAGGGCTTGTGACCTGCGGTTACGGGCACCCCATGGGGTATGGTGTAATTGGCAACACAGCGGTTTCTGGTACCGCCATTCTAGGTTCGAGTCCTGGTACCCCAGCCATTTCAGGGATTTCTGTCGGCATTGCCTCCTGGGCTATGCTGGCCATCCGGAAATGTTCTGGCCCCCGTCGTCTAGCGGCCTAGGACGCCGCCCTCTCACGGCGGTAGCGTGGGTTCGAATCCCATCGGGGGTACAAGAGGCCTTTGGGCCTGCGTCCAGGCTCGAATAGCTACAGTCGGCGCGTCAGCGCGTCGGCCGCGGCCAATAGATCCGCAGCCCACCTCACTCCAGGCCGCCGCCCCATTCGATCGATGGGACCGGACACCGAGACCGCGGCAATCACCGCGCCGTGAGCGTCGCGCACCGGCGCCGACACACTCGCCACGCCGGGCTCGCGTTCGGCGGCGCTCTGCGCCCAGCCGCGTTTGCGCACCTCGGCGAGCGTCCGATCGGTGAACTTCGCCGTCGACAACACTGCCTGTTGCGTGGCGGCGTCGGCGTGAGCCAGCAGCACCTTGGCTCCCGAACCCGCCGTCATCGGCAGTCGCGAGCCGACCGGAACGGTATCGCGAAGCCCGGCAGGTGGTTCCAGGGCCGCGATACAGATCCGCGTGGTGCCTTCGCGGCGGTACAGCTGCACGCTCTCTCCGGTGATCTCACGGAGGCGCGGCAGCACCACTGCGCCCGCAGCCAACAGTGGGTCGTTGATCTGACCGGCCAATTCGGTGAGCGCGGGCCCGAGGCGCCAATGACCGTCTCCGTTACGGATCAAAAGCCGGTGTACTTCCAGGCCTGCGGCGAGCCGGTGCGCGGTGGCTCGCGGCAGCCCGGTGCGCTCGCACAGCTCGGCGAGTCCGCACGGCGAATCGGCGACCGCGTGCAGCACGCCCACCGCTTTGTCCAGCACGCCGATGCCGCTATCCTGTCTCACAAGGAGATACTAGCTTCCCAGAATGTGAGAAAGTCAAGATGGCAGCCCAAGAAAAGCCACGCACACTCGCCGAAAAGGTGTGGGACGACCACGTCGTCGCGCTAGGTCCCGGGGAAGGCGACGCGCGCGAACCCGACCTCATCTACATCGACCTGCACCTGGTGCATGAAGTGACCAGCCCCCAGGCGTTCGACGGACTTCGGCTCAACAACCGCCCGGTCCGCAGGCCCGATCTGACCATCGCCACCGAGGACCACAACGTGCCGACGGTCGATATCGACAAACCGATCGCCGATCCGGTGTCACGCATTCAGGTCGAAACGCTGCGTCGCAACTGTGAAGAGTTCGGCATCCGGTTGCACCCGATGGGTGACGTCGAGCAGGGCATCGTTCACATCATCGGTCCGCAGTTAGGACTGACCCAGCCGGGCATGACGGTGGTGTGCGGGGACAGCCATACCTCGACGCACGGCGCGTTCGGCGCACTTGCGATGGGCATCGGTACATCGGAGGTCGAGCACGTGCTCGCGACGCAGACGTTGCCGCTGCGGCCGTTCAAGACGATGGCGGTCAACGTCGACGGGCAGCTGCCCGCCGGTGTGAGCGCGAAGGACATCATCCTCGCGGTGATCGCGAAGATCGGTACCGGCGGTGGACAGGGCTACGTCATCGAATACCGGGGCAACGCCATCGAATCGCTGTCGATGGAAGGTCGCATGACGATCTGCAACATGAGCATCGAGGCGGGCGCACGCGCGGGCATGGTCGCGCCCGACGAGACAACCTTCGAGTACTTGCACGGTCGTCCGCACGCGCCGCAGGGCGCCGACTGGGATGCCGCTGTCGCGGCCTGGAGGGAACTGCGGACCGACGAAGGCGCCGAGTTCGACACCGAGGTTTACATCGACGCCTCGACCTTGAGCCCGTTCGTGACGTGGGGAACCAACCCCGGACAGGGGGTGCCACTGTCGGCGGCGGTGCCGGATCCCGAGCTGATTTTCGAGGACGGAGAGCGTCAATCTGCCGAAAAGGCATTGGCGTACATGGATCTTCGGGCTGGAACGGCGATGCGAGACATCACGGTCGACACCGTCTTCGTCGGTTCGTGCACGAACGGGCGCATCGAGGATCTGCGGGTGGTCGCCGACGTGTTGAAAGGTCGCAAGGTCGCAGACGGTGTCCGGATGCTCGTCGTTCCCGGGTCGATGCGAGTGCGCGCGCAGGCCGAATCCGAGGGTCTCGGTGAGGTCTTCACCGCCGCCGGCGCGGAGTGGCGGCAGGCCGGCTGCTCGATGTGTCTTGGAATGAATCCAGATCAACTGGAGCCGGGCCAGCGCTGCGCATCGACATCCAACCGAAATTTCGAAGGGCGGCAGGGCAAGGGTGGACGCACACATTTGGTGTCGCCTGCCGTCGCCGCGGCCACCGCTGTGCGCGGCACGTTGTCCTCGCCCGCCGATCTGACTCAGTAGAGGAGTCCAGTCATGGAACCAGTTCGCACGCACACCGGCATCGGTGTTCCGCTTCGGCGGTCCAATGTCGACACCGACCAAATCATCCCGGCGGTCTATTTGAAGCGGGTAACCCGAACAGGTTTCGAGGATGGCTTGTTCGCGGCATGGCGCAACGACCCCACGTTCGTGCTGAATCTTTCCCCGTTCGACAAAGGCTCTGTGTTGGTGGCGGGTCCCGATTTCGGCACCGGTTCGTCGCGAGAGCATGCCGTCTGGGCACTCATGGACTTCGGATTCAAAGTCGTCATCTCGTCTCGCTTCGCCGATATTTTTCGGGGCAACGCGGGCAAGGCGGGCCTCTTGGCGGCCGAAGTCGCACAAGATGATGTCGAACTGTTGTGGAAGCTCATTGAGGAGCATCCAGGCATGGAAATCACTGTGAATCTTCAAGATCGGAACGTCGTTGCGGGAACGGTCATGGTGCCGTTCAACATTGACGATTACACCGCATGGCGGCTTCTCGAAGGTCTCGACGATATAGGCATTACGCTGCGGAAATGCGATCAAATCGATTCGTATGAAGCGCGTCGGCCGAGCTGGAAACCGCGCACCTTACAGGCGTGACGGAATGGCTCCGCGAGCCGAAATCATCACCACTGAATCCGGTTATCCGGACCCCCGGCAGGAGCCCAAGGGGGGCAAGAAAGTTCGCTAGATTCTCGTGAAATTGCGCGTGGCTCTTGGAAATCAGTGGCCATTGGGTTTACCGTGTCCACTAGTCGGCCCAAAGTGGGCCACTGGTTTCCGGAGGTTTTGCATGAACAAAGCAGAGCTCATCGACGTACTCACGGAGAAAATGGGCTCGGATCGTCGGTCAGCAACCGCCGCGGTCGAGAATGTCGTTGACACCATCGTGCGTGCGGTTCACAAGGGTGACAGTGTCACCATTACCGGCTTCGGCGTTTTCGAACAGCGCCGTCGTGCTGCTCGTGTTGCGCGTAACCCGCGCACCGGCGAGACCGTGAAAGTTAAGCCAACATCAGTGCCGGCATTCCGTCCCGGCGCACAATTCAAAGCGGTTGTTTCTGGGGCACAGCGCCTCCCGTCGGAAGGACCAGCAGTGAAACGTGGCGTGACGGCGGGCGGTGCCCGCAAGGCCGTGAAGAAGACCGCGGCCAAGAAAGCGGCTAAGAAGGCTCCTGCCAAGAAGGCAGCAGCCAAGAAGACCGCAGCCAAGAAGGCCCCGGCCAAGAAGGCAGTGAAGCGCACCGCAGCCAAGAAGACGGTGAAGAAGGCAGCAGCCAAGAAGACAGCCAAGAAGGCCCCGGCCAAAAAGGCAGTGAAGCGCACTGCAGCCAAGAAGGCGGTGAAGCGTTCCCCGGCCAAGAAGGCCGTGAAGCGCGCACCGGCCAAGAAGGGCCGCAGGTAAGTTCAGCATCAAACACGCCGTGGGTCATGCGACCCACGGCGTGTTTGTGTGTCGCGACGCCCAGCGGCAGCGGAGCGGTCCACCGCCTTCGGATTTCTATTTCTTGACGGCGAGCGGACTGCCGATGTGATCGGCGGCGACCAGATGTCCGTCGAACAACGACAGCACCCAGGTACTGCCCTTACGATTGCGCGACTTGTCCGGCCGTACCCCGTCGCGCTGACACCACCACCCGATCAGATCCGGAATCACCTTGCCCTGTGTGCAGATCACCGGCGTGCCTCCGGCCGCGGCGATCTCGAGAAAACGGTTCCGGGCGGCCTTGCGGTTGTCTGCATAGGCTTCCTCGGTCAGCAGCGGTTCGCTACGGATGACGGCACCGAGTTCTTCGGCCAACGGCTCGATCGTCTGCCGACAGCGCGTTCGGTCGGCGGCGTAAAGCTCGTCGGCACCGAAAGACAATAGCTGTCCGACGAGAGACTCAGCCTGGGCGCGCCCATGCTTGTCCAACGGACGTTTCCGATCGTCGCCCTTGTATCGGGACCTGCTGCCAGCGGTGCCGTGCCGAACAATCAGCACCGTCTTCGTGTCGGCCGGCAGCTTCTTGAAGCGGCGTAGCACCTTTCGGTCGTGCGGGTAGCCGACCGCCTTGACGGCTTCGGCCACGGGAAGCCATTTGAGTTCGTCGACTTCGTCGTTCGGGCTGAACTCGCCGCCGATCGCGCGCGCCGTCCAGTACCGCACCTTCTTGATGTTCTGCTCGACGGGATAGCTCACCGAGGCAAGCCGTCGACCGAGATGCGCCGCGTAGCCGGTCTCCTCGGCCACCTCGCGCACGGCGGTCACGGGTTCGGTTTCGCCGGGGTCGACCTTGCCCTTGGGAAGCGACCAGTCGTCGTATCGGGGACGGTGGATGACCGCGACCTCTGGTGCGGAGGCACCATCACCGGGCCGCCATAGCACCGCACCTGCGGCGAAAACAGCCTTGCCCTCCGGAACTATGTGAGGTGGGTTGTCCCTCGGCACGTCAACTCCTGCTGGTCATTCGGGTCCTGGAGAGCTCACAGCCGACGAGTTTCAAGGGTGCCGGTGGCGTTCCATCAATGACACCTGGTGGTCGCGGACCGTTTCGCCCTCTCGTGGCAACGCTGTCCACTTACCGTCCATGTCCAACTCCCAGCACCGGGTGGCCGGGTCAAGGGCGGAATCGAAGACGTCGTTCAGTTGCGAAGCCAGCCTCGGATCCTTGACCTGAGCCATCACCTCGACTCGTCGATCGAGATTACGATGCATCATGTCGGCGCTTCCGATCCAGAACTCGTCAATGGCGCGGAAGTGAATAACGCGCGAGTGCTCCAGGAAGCGGCCCAGAATCGAGCGCACCGAGATGTTTTCGGAGTATCCGGCAACGCCCGGACGCAACGCACAGATACCGCGAACCACGACCTCGACGCGGACACCCGCCTGCGACGCTCGATAAAGCGAATCGATCACTTGCTCGTCGACCAATGCGTTGGCCTTCAGCCGAATGCCCGCATCGGCGCCGGACTGCTTGGCGGCGATCTCCAGTTCGATTCGCTCGATGATTCCCTTGCGGACACCGTAGGGCGCGACCAACAAGTTGCGGTACGACTCCTTGCGCGAGTAGCCGGTGAGCGAGTTGAACAAGTCAGTGAGGTCCGCGCCGATATCCGGCGCGGCCGTCAGCAGGCCGACATCCTCATAGAGGCGCGCGGTCTTGCTGTTGTAGTTGCCGGTGCCGATATGGCAATAGCGCCGAATCGTGGATCCCTCGCGGCGCACCACGAGGCAGGTCTTGCAGTGGGTCTTCAACCCGACGAGTCCATAAACCACGTGCACGCCCGCACGTTCCAGCGCGCGGGCCCATTTGATGTTGGCCTGCTCGTCGAAGCGCGCCTTGATCTCCACCAGCGCGACAACCTGTTTGCCTGCCGCAGCGGCGTCGATGAGCGAGGTGACGATCGGCGAATCGCCCGACGTCCGGTACAGCGTCTGCTTGATGGCCAACACGTTGGGATCCGCGGCCGCCTGTTCGATGAACCGTTGCACGGTGGTGGAAAACGAATCGTAGGGGTGGTGCACCAGGACGTCGCCGTCGCGCAATGTCGAGAAGATGCTCTTCGGGGTCTCCCGCTCGCCGAACGCAGGCGGTGTCGCCGGCACGAAGGGACGGTCCTTCAGCGCGGGGCGGTCCTGGTCGTAAATCTGCCAGAGCGACGACAGGTCGAGTAGTCCAGGCACCTCGATGACATCGCCGGTATCCACGTCGAGTTCGCGCAACAGCAACTCGAGCATGCTCTCGGTCATGTCGTCGGACACCTCGAGGCGAACCGGGGAACCGAAGCGCCGCCGCGCCAGTTCCCGCTCCAACGCCTGCAGCAGATCTTCGTCACGGTCCTCTTCGACCTCGAAGTCGGCGTTTCGGGTGATGCGGAACGCGTGATGCTCGAGGATCTCCAGACCGGGAAACAGCACCGGCAGGAACGCCGCGATCAGTTCCTCCACCGGGAGGAACCGCACCACATCGGATGAGCCTTCGCGGCGCGCCAACTCGACGAAGCGGTCGACGTTGTCGGGCACCTTGATTCGCGCGAAGTGCTGCCCGCCATCCTCGGGCTTCAGGATCGTGACGGCGAGGTTCAAGCTCAGCCCGCTGACAAAGGGGAAGGGGTGAGCCGGGTCGACCGCCAGCGGTGTCAGCACCGGGAACACCTGCTCGTGGAAGTACGTCGAGAGCCGTGCGCGCTCGTGCTCGTCGACTTCGGCCCACGTCACGATCACGATGCCCTCGTCGGCGAGCGCGGGGCGCACCGCGTCGAGGAATACATGGGCATGCCGATTGGAGATCTGCTGAGTGCGCTCGTTGATCCGGCGCAATTGTTCACGCGGTGACAGACCGTCGGCGGAGCGCACCGACAATCCCATCTCGTCGCGCCGCTTGAGTCCCGCGACACGGACCATGTAGAACTCGTCGAGGTTCGACGCGAAGATCGCAAGAAACTTTGCGCGCTCCAGCAGCGGCAGCGACGGGTCGGCCGCAAGCGCGAGTACCCGCGCGTTGAAGTCGAGCCAGCTCAGCTCGCGGTTGACGTAGCGGTCCTCGGGCAGCGCATTGTCGACCGCTTGCGACGTCGCCGCAGGCGGGGCCTCGGGCGCTGAATCTCCGGTGTGCCGCGACCCCGGCCGAGCGGACGCCGTCGAAGCAGAGTCGGTGGCGAGGGTCTCGGTATCGGCTTCCGTCATTCCACAGATGATCCCCTATTGGGCAGCCGCGCTGCCACCGATGGGCGAACTGCTATCTCGCACCGGCGATGGCCTGCGTCGTTGTCGTGCCGACCCCGAGGCGACGCGCGACCAGCAGGTCATCGGGTGTGTCGATGTCGCAGCGCAGGCCGGGCCAGGCGCCGGTCAACTCGATTGCGCCCGAATGGCGATGGCGCTGAGCCGAATCTGCGCCGAACTGCGGATCCAACGTGACTCCGAGGGCGATCAATGCCGAAGTGCCCGTACCGTGCCGATCTCCGACGAAGCTGCGTGGGTAGGCGCGTGCTGCCGCGATGGCCTCACCCAGTTCCTGAGGCTGTAATGCGGGTAGATCACCCTGAAGCACAACGATGTTCGGCGTCTCGCCGCGTACCGCTGCCTCCGCGGCCGTAATGGCGTTGTTCAGCGGATTCCGATGGCCCGGTGGCGTCGGGTCGGCGAGCACCCGCGCACCGAGCTGCCGTGCGGCGTCGCCGGCGGCGGCATCCGGTGTCACCACGGTGATCGACTGCACGGCCGGCGCCGCGAATGCTGCCGTGATGGTGTCGATCAACATGGCCAGCACGACACCTTCGCGTGTGGCCGCCGAGAAAACCGGCGCCAGCCGAGTCTTGGCGGCGGTCAGCCGTTTGACGGCGATCACAAGCCCGACATCGGCCTCCAATGACCTGCCCATGAGCGTCATCCTGCCAGCAGACCCTGCCGCGCTAGGGTGAAGGCGTGGTCGACGCGGCGGTGCTGGGGGCCGGAGCATGGGGAACGGCACTGGCCAAGGTGTTGGCAGATGCCGGCAATGAGGTGCGGCTGTGGGCCCGTCGCCCCGAACTGGCCGACGAGATCAACAACACACATCGCAACCCCTTCTATCTTGGCGACGCCGAGCTGCCAGAGACGATCCGCGCCACGAGTAACCCGGCCGACGCACTCACCGGTGCGTGCACCGTATTGCTGGCTGTGCCCGCCCAGACATTGCGCACCAATCTCGTGCAGTGGGCCCCCCTTATCGGTGACGACGCCACGCTGGTGAGCCTGGCCAAGGGCATCGAACTGGACACCTTGATGCGGATGAGTCAGGTGATCGTGCAAGTCACCGGCGCGGACCCATCGCGCGTCGCGGTGATCTCCGGGCCGAACCTGGCCAGCGAGATCGCCGACGAACAGCCGGCCGCCACCGTTGTCGCCTGCAGCGACTCAGGCCGGGCCGTGACACTGCAGCGCGCGTTCTCGACCGGATACTTCCGCCCGTACACCAACGCCGATGTCATCGGCGCCGAAGTCGGCGGCGCGTGCAAGAACGTCATCGCGTTGGCGTCCGGCATGGCTGCGGGAGTGGGGCTTGGGGAGAACACGGCAGCAGCGATCATCACTCGCGGGCTCGCCGAGGTCATGCGACTCGGAATCGCGTTGGGCGCCAAGCCGGCAACGCTGGCAGGCCTTGCGGGCGTCGGCGACCTCATCGCCACATGCACGTCGCGGCACTCCCGTAACCGCTCGTTCGGCGAACGGCTGGGCAAGGGCGGCACCATGGAGTCCGCGCAGCGCGCCGCGGGCGGGCATATCGCCGAGGGGGTGGCGTCGTGCCAGTCCATTCTCGCGCTGGCGGAGAGCTACGACGTCGAGATGCCGCTCACCGATGCCGTGAATCGGGTCTGCCACAAGGGCGCATCGGTGTATGAGGCGGTGGCGCTGCTGCTCGGGCGCAGCACGAAGTCGGAGTAGGACGATGGACGGCCTTTACGGCGACTCCACTCGCAGCGTCAAAGCAGTTGGTTCGGAACCGGTTCCGGGCAGTCCGGTGGTGTCGCCTCCCGTGCTCGCATCGACATTTCATCTGTCACCCGACGAGGCAGAGCCACTCGATAAGTACGGGCGTTACTCGAATCCGACCTGGCGGCAACTGGAGTCCGCCCTCGCCGAACTCGAGGGAGCCGCGGCGGCATCGGTGTTTGGTTCCGGGATGGCCGCTATCACGTCGGTGCTGCGAGTGCTCGCGAAACCGGGCTGCAAACTTGTTGTGCCTGCCGACGGCTACAACCAGGTTCGCCGCTACGCCAAGGAATACCTTGCACCACTTGGGGTCACGGTCGTGGAGGCGGCGAGCTCCGCGATGTGTGCCGCGGCCTCGGATGCCGACGTGGTGCTCGCAGAGACACCGGCCAATCCCGGTCTGGATGTCGTCGACCTGCACCGGTTGGCGATGGACTGCCGACGTAGGGGTTCGACGCTCGTCGTCGACAACACCACTGCGACGCCCTTTGGCCAACAACCGCTGTCCTTGGGTGCCGACCTTGTTGTCGCCAGCGCGACCAAAGCGCTGTCGGGACACAGCGATCTGATCGCGGGATACGTCGCGGGCAGCCATCCCGAACTGATGGCCGCGGTGGAAACCGAACGCAAGCTCGCGGGCGCCATCCTCGGGCCTTTCGAGGCGTGGCTGGTGCTGCGAAGCCTCGGCAGTGCGGGCCTGCGCTTCGACCGGCAGTGTCAGAACGCCCAAGCGCTCGCGGTGATGCTGCGGGCCCATCCGGCGGTGCGCTCGGTCCGGTATCCGGGCCTGCCCGACGATCCCTCGCATCAGATCGCGACGCTGCAGATGAAGCGGTTCGGGGGGCTGGTCGCGATCGAACTGAACGACGCCGCCGCCGTGCACGCGCTGGTGGATCGCAGCGCGCTACTGGTCGCATCGACGAGCTTCGGGGGCATCCACACCTCGGTGGATCGCCGGATCCGCTGGGGCGATCCGGTCAGCGACGGCTTCGCCCGCATCGCGCTCGGCATCGAGGACACCGATGACCTGATCAGCGATTTCGAACAGGCATTGCAGTGAAACTGCAGGTCAGCATATTGAAGCGGCCCGCAGGAAGGCTTGACGGTAGCGTCTCTAGGTTGTGACCGCCCGCAACGAACCCGACACGACTGCACGCGTACGCGTCGCCGTCGTCTACGGAGGGCGCAGCTCTGAGCACGCAATTTCTTGCGTCTCCGCAGGCAGCATCCTGCGCAATCTCGATCCGGAGCGCTTCGAGGTGGTCGCTGTCGGCATCACCCCCGAGGGGGCATGGATGCTCACCGACGCGCGGCCCGATGCCCTAGCCATCTCCGAAGGACGGTTACCGCAGGTCACCGGCGCATCGGGTAAGGAGCTGGCCCTCGCCGCCGATCCAGGTCGAAGCGGTGAATTGCTTTCGCTCGGCCGCGGCGCTCCAGAGGTGCTGGGGGCGGTCGACGTGGTGTTCCCGGTGCTGCACGGACCGTACGGCGAGGACGGCACGATCCAAGGGCTGCTCGAGCTGGCCGGTGTTCCCTACGTCGGTGCGGGGGTGCTCGCCAGCGCGTCGGGCATGGACAAGGAATTCACCAAGAAGCTGTTGGCGGCCGAGGGGCTGCCGATCGGCGATCAGGTCGTGCTGAGACCGCGGCAGGAGACGGTGAACCAAAAAGATCGCGAACGACTCGGACTGCCGGTGTTCGTCAAGCCCGCACGTGGGGGATCGTCGATCGGGGTCAGCCGCGTGGCGGCGTGGGATCAGCTGCCCGCGGCGATTGAGCTGGCCCGCCGCCACGATCCCAAGGTGATCGTCGAAGCGGCGGTCGTCGGACGTGAATTGGAATGCGGGGTACTGGAATTCCCTGACGGCCGGATCGAAGCGAGCACTGTCGGAGAGATCCGTGTCGCGGGTGTCCGCGGTCGCGAGGATTCGTTCTACGATTTTGCGACGAAATATCTCGAGGATGCCGCGGAGCTCGATGTGCCCGCCAAGATTGACGACAGCGTCGCAGATGAAGTGCGACAGTTAGCGATTCGGGCATTTGGAGCCATCGACTGCCAGGGTCTGGCTCGCGTCGACTTCTTCCTGACCGAGGACGGCCCGGTCATCAACGAGATCAACACGATGCCGGGGTTCACCACCATCTCGATGTTTCCGATGATGTGGGCGGCCAGCGGTATCGACTATCCAACGCTGTTGGCCACCATGGTCGACACGGCACAAAAGCGCGGTACGGGTCTGCGCTAACCCACCGGCGCGGGGTCAACCGCCTTGGCGGGCAAGGTCTTCGCGATCAGCCGCGAGATCTCCTGGATCGGTGTCGGGCCGGCGCCCGCAGGCAGCGTCAAGGCGACATATACCGGGCGATCCACGGCGAACCAGGTACTGCGTCCTTGGTCGGCGCCTGAATCTTCGCCCGCCCCTGTTTCGCCCGCCCCTGCTTCGCCCACCCGAAACCACGACACCGCGTCGACCACTTGAAGCGGGCTGCCGAGAACGAACTCCGCGGGACGGTCCAGGCCGCACCGCAGGATCACCGGCTCGCCGTCCTCGGTGGTGCGCCACGCCGCGACCGCCGGCGGCGCGGGGTCGGCCGCGGGAGCGCGTTGGAGGTCGCCGAGCTGTTCGGGCAGCGCGTCGACCAATGTCGCGCAGTCGGCGCTGTCGGCCTGCGGCGCAGGCACTGAGACGATCGCGACGGGCCTGTCCGTGGCGGGGGTCTGTCGCAGTGCCGCGACGACCAGGACCGAGACGACGGCGGCGACGGCCACCACGACCGCCGCGATCATCAGCGCCCTGGGCGGGCCGTCGCGGGTTTCGGTGTCCACCGTCCAAACTCTAAGGGCGTATTTCGTCAGCGATCGGGCAGGTCAGTGTGCGGGTGACGCCGGCGACCTGCTGGACGCTGGGAACCACGCCCGCCTGCAGTTCGTCGACGCTGGCCGCCCCGATTCGCGCCACTACGTCATATGGACCGGTGACGTACTCGGCGGACAGCACTCCGGGTAGCCCCGCGAGCTGTTTGGCGATGACTTCGGCGCGGCCCACCTCGGTCTGGACCAGCATGAAAGCCTCGACCACCCGGCTGCCCTCCCTCTGGCTGCATAGACTCCACGCCGCAGGGACCAAACGTACCGCAGCTCAGGGGAGGCGACATGGCGAGCGATGAGCCCCCTGAGACACTTGCCGGGGTGGGCGAGTTCGCCGTGATCGATCGGCTTGTCGCGGGGCGCGATCAGCCGGATGCGGTGGCACTTGGGCCCGGTGACGACGCCGCGGTCGTGTTGGCCCGCGACGGCGCCACGGTGGTGTCGACGGACATGCTCGTCGAGGGGCGGCACTTCCGGCTGGACTGGTCCACACCACACGATGTCGGCCGCAAAGCGATCGCACAGAACGCCGCGGACATCGAGGCGATGGGTGCGACGACGACCGCGTTCGTCGTCGCATTCGGAGCGCCTGGTGACACGCCGTCCGCGCAAGCGGTCGAGTTGGCCGACGGCATGTGGCACGAGGCCCGACTACTCGGCGCCGGCATCGTGGGTGGGGATCTGGTGACGGCGCCGCAATGGGTGATCTCGGTGACCGCGCTGGGCGATCTCGGCGGCCGCGAGGCCGTTCGTCTTGGTGGAGCCCGTGCCGGTGACACCGTTGCCGTCGTCGGGGCGCTCGGCTGGTCGGCCGCCGGATATGCATTGGTGCTCAACGACATTGAAGATTTCATAGCGCTGCGCCGTCGGCACCTGGTGCCAGAGCCGCCGTATGGTCAGGGCCGCGTCGCCGCGGACGCGGGTGCGACGTCGATGACGGATGTCTCCGATGGCCTGGTGGCCGACCTCGGGCATATCGCTCGCGCGTCCGGTGTCGGCATCAATTTGTCGTCGGATTCGCTGGGCGCAGACCGCGATCCCCTCGCCTCGGCTGGCGCCGCCTTGGCGGTCGATCCGAGAGACTGGATTCTCGGGGGAGGCGAGGATCATGCGCTGGTCGCGACATTCCCGGGGCCGCCGCCGGCCGGCTGGCGGGTGATCGGACGCGTGCTTGATGGTCCGGCGAGAGTCTTGGTGGACGGGAAGCCGTGGCACGGAGAAGCGGGCTGGCAGTCGTTCTGAGGCAGGAGGCACGCTAAGTTGACCCTCGATGACCGCACGACCGCTGAATGAAATCGTCGAGGACGGCTGGGCTCGCGCGCTGGAACCCGCACAACCTCAGGTGGCCCAAATGGGGGAGTTCCTGCGCGCCGAGCTGGCGTCGGGCCAACGTTATCTACCCGCGGGCCAGAATGTGTTGCGCGCCTTCACCTTCCCGTTCGAAAAGGTGCGGGTTCTCATCGTCGGCCAAGACCCGTATCCGACACCGGGTCACGCCGTCGGACTGAGCTTCTCGGTGGCGCCCGACGTGCGCCCATTGCCGCGCAGCCTGGCCAACATCTTCACCGAGTACACCGATGATCTTGGGCATCCCGCCCCCGCGACAGGCGATCTGACACCGTGGGCCGAGCGCGGCGTCATGTTGCTGAACAGAGTGCTCACCGTCCGGCCGGGAACTCCGGCCTCACATCGGGGCAAGGGTTGGGAGGCGGTGACCGAGTGTGCGATCAGGGCCCTGGTGGCGCGTAAACAACCGCTGGTCGCGGTGCTGTGGGGCCGCGATGCGTCAACGATGAAGCCGATGCTCGACGGCGCCGACTGCGTGGCGATCGAGTCTCCGCATCCGTCGCCGCTGTCGGCGTCGCGCGGATTCTTCGGTTCGCGACCGTTCAGTCGCGCCAACGAACTGCTGGAGAAGATGGGCGCCGATCCGATCGACTGGCGCCTTCCCTAGCGTCCGTGAGTGTGCGGATTCTTACGCCG